>NC_017954.1:0-678159 GCF_000264495.1 Thermogladius calderae 1633
TAATTAGAAGTAATTAAAACTATTTAAATTTATCATTTAATCGGAAACAGCCTCTTATATCTAGAGTTGGCCTGTACAGCAACACCTCTGCACCAGGGTCCAGGTTTACGACGGCGACCCTAGTTACCAGGCTCCTCTTCAACCACTTGTAGTACGATGCTATCAGAGTAGACTTGCCGGAACCAGCGACACCGGTAAAAACCGCTATCACCACCACGTCCTCCACCCAGGGTTAGGAAAAAACTGTTTTAAGTAGCTTCTCCTTCCCCGGGCTTCTCGGCGATCTTCTTTAACTGGTTCTTGTACATCTCGAAGAGCTCGTTTGAAGTAGTAGCGTCCTCGGGGCTCTTGTCGTCTCTCCACCTGATAAAGCGTGGGAACCTTATAGAGATACCGGCATCACCCCTAACCTTGCCCACCGCACAAGTGTGGAGTGGTGAAAGGGTTAGCTCTGCACCTATTATCTCGGCGACCAACTTCGGTACAACCCAGACGTCTGGCTGGATGTTAGATACCACTCGCGCCGGCTTTTTGTCCACAATGTAGGGCTTTAGTAGGTCGGGTAGCTGGTTCAGATCCTCGTCTGTGAAGCCACTCCCCACTTTGCAGACGGTCTCGAAGACGTCCTTCTCCTCGTTGTACGCTGCCATGAGCAGGGCACCGAATTTACCGCCCCTACGGCCCCTGCCGTAGAAAGCCCCGACTACTACAAGGTCTACCGTGTCTATCATCTCGCTCCTGTAGTCCCTCTTGAACTTGATCCAAAGCCAACCACGTGTACCAGCCTGGTAGATCGAGTCCTTGTGGATTGCTTTGACCATCACCCCCTCCGCACCGTCGCTTATAGCCCCCATGAAGAACTTCTCTAACTCGACTGGGTTCTTCGCTGTGATGTACTCTGCTATGTCAAGACCCTCATTCTTCTCGATAACTTCTTCTAGAGCCTTTCTCCTCTCGGGCAACGGTTTAACAGTGTAGTCAACGCCGTTGAGGTAGAGTAAGTCGAACAAATAGACCCTAACGGGGATCTCCTTCACCACGGACATTACGTCGTGCTTCCTCTTCCTGTGCATTAGCTCCTGGAACGGTTTGAACTCGCCTGTATCTGGGTCTATTGCGACGATCTCGCCCTCGACTATGGCCTCTTCCGCCTTAACACCTCTTTTGACGTAGTCCACAACGTCGGGGTACTGGTGAGTGATGTTCTCCAGCCTTCTCGAGAATATGACTACCTCGTCTCCTTTCTTGTGTATTTGTGCCCTCTCCCCGTCGTACTTGTACTCGACAAAGCCTACACCACCTACCTTCTCCAGTATCTCCTTGGGGTTGTTGTGCCTCTCGGCGAGCATGGGCCTAATCGGTATTCCTACCACTGGTTTAAGAGCCTTCAGTTCCTCGATGCCCTTCGTTGCTACTACTCTCGCGACTTCGCCTAAGTCTGCCCGGAGGTTGTATGCCCTTTCAATAATAGGCCTCGCAAAGGAGCCTCCCCCGAAGGCCACCGCCAGGGCGTCCATTAAAGTTGCCTCGCCTACACCAAGCCTAAGCTTCCCCTCGGCGAACCTGACTATGTACCTCGCTTCCTTAGGAGACGCCTCCGCTAACAAGCCGGACAAAAGCCTAATCTTAATGTCTTTACTTCCTTCGCCCTGCGCCATTGCGATCCTGACAAACGTGTCGTAGACCCTAGACACCGTTAGCTCTCTCCTAGAAGTCACGAAAGACAGTAGCGAAGTGGTTCTCTTCTGCTTTTCTCTCACAGTTGAGATCAGGGACTCAGCGGCTTTGCCTAGGTCGCCTAAAGTCTTCGCAGTCCTCTCTACTACGTCGTCGCTCTGACCCGTCGCTACAGCAATAGCCCTGATGATCGACTTCTCGGCTACCCCCAGCTCGGGCAGGCCCTTCCAGTCGGGCCACAACCTCTCCTCGATTATGTACACGACCCGGTCGATGATCTCAGCGGGCGTCTTCTTCAAAAGGGCGACCAGGATATTGACCATCTGAGTCCTGGCAGTAATGCTCTCTAGAGACTCAAAAGTGTCTGCAAGCACTTTGAAAGGTAAGTCACTCGTACTACTCAAGCAAAATCACCGTACCCGCTGTTTTCCGCAGTATAATATTCTCTAAAAGCCGTTAATAGATTTAAGCTGGTTACAACTCCCGTCTAAATGCCTCGACGACACTGTAACGTAAATAAAGACTAACACGCCCTTATGATATCTTGATGATGACTACCCGGCAAGATTGAGCCCATGCTATGATATGTCAGTGTTACTCTGATACCCGGGTAGGGCTACTTTTTCATATACTTAAGAAGGCCTTCAGCCTGCTTACCGAAGGCCTCCTCGACCACTTGTTTGATCGACCCTTTAAAGTCCTTCTCGATCTCCTCGCGTAACCCAGGGTTGTATAAGGCTGATGCTGGATGGTACGTTGCCACTAGCTTCACCCTCAGACCTAGTATCTCGACCGACTTGACTTTACCGTGTTCACGCGTCATGTTAGTCCACTTAAGGCCTGCTAACTGGTACAAGTACCTCGCCGAGTGCCTCCCCAACGCAATGATAGCCTTGGGCTTTAGTAGTTTGATCTGCCTTATGAGGTACGGCGAGCACGCTGCGATCTCCTCGTCGGTGGGATCCCTGTTTTCTGGTGGTCGGCATTTGATTACATTGGTTATGTATACCTTACTCCTGTCCACACCTATGGAATAGAGTAGCTCTGTCAAAAATTGTCCAGCAGCACCCACAAAAGGCCTGCCAGTCTCGTCCTCTGTCTTACCAGGAGCTTCACCGACTATGAGAACAGGGGAGTTCACGTCACCCTCTCCCGGAACGGGGTTTTTCCTGCTTAAGTGAAGCGGGCATTTTGTACAAGAGGCGATCTCGTGTATCAACCTCTCCCAACCGTCTTCCAAGCAGAACACCTTGTTCATGTTAAAATATCGGTGTCGACTGTTGATAAACTGTGGTGTGAGCGCTATAAGGGCCCCGATTAAGGTTGTGAAAGTCGACTGTTCGCAGAAGAGAGGATTAGACGGCCCCGAGGACGGTCAATCTAGTTTGTTCCATAGTGGGGGTGTCGCGGAAAAAGTCCTCCTCCTAGCTGAGTTCGTCAGCGAGAGAGACGCGGTGAAGATCGCTGAAATGCTTAGCACGATCACAGAGGACGCTACTATCATTGTAAGGGCTGTCTCCCCCTTGAAGCCGGTGTGCGACTCGCTTGGTGCGGGGAGCGTAAAAGGAGTAGTGGGGGTGTACGGTGACCCGCGCGATGTTTTCGGGTTTATAGGGAAGCCCGGCTCTGTGACAAAAAACCTTGGCGTCGTCTACGTAGACTACAAGGTTGACATGTCGACACTGTACAGCTACATCGTCGGTAAGCTCCCGAGTCCTCTTAAAATGCTCTTGAAAGAGCCGTTGAGGTTGTTTAAGTTCGGTTTTGTGGGGTTCACAGGTACTCTGGTAAACCTTCTTGTCGCCAGCCTACTATACTACCTGGGGATCGCTAACGCTATTTTATCGACGTTCGTTGGTTTCGAGGCTAGTACGCTGTGGAATTTCAATCTACACGAACACTGGACGTTTGGAGACCTAGCAAAGCAGAAACCCCACAGGGTCTTCGGCAGGCTCCTCAAATTCCACGTATCCTCAGTGGCGAGCTTGATTACCCAATTGTTTCTAGTTTACTTGGGGACGGTCGTGTTCGGTGTAAACTACACGGTGAGTCTATTGGCAGGCATTGTAACAGGCTTTGCAGCCAACTACATGATCAGCAGGTACTACGCCTGGAAGTAGGCGAGACCGTGGACTCGCCCAGTGGAGCCTGTTTAAAAGCCGTAAATATATCAACTACTTAAAGGTGCCTACCCATGGGGCTGAAACACGGCAAGTTCATCTACGTCGAAAGAGCCGACGGCTTCTACGTTAAGGTTAGACTACTCAAAGTAAGGTTTGGTAAGAAGGGTAAGAGTAGTGGCGACTTCAACAACCCGCAGAACTACGTGGTCCTTCCGTTCAAGACGAGAAAACCTCCAGCCTCAGCCGTTGTCGTGAAGGGACAAGACCTGCCGGACGAAGTAAGGAGGCTTGTAGACGCAGTCTAGGTGTAGTTCTTGTCCCTAAAGAGCAAGTTGAGCAGGTTTTTCGGCAAGGTTTACGAGGAGGATCAAGGAGAGTACAAGTTGTTTATCTTGTACGAGAGAGGGGAACCTAGATACATTCTTTGTTTCGAGATAGAGGACAACTTATTGGTCGGTAAGATAAGCCTGTTCTCGAAGGCCGCGTCGACGGACTGCTCATCCCTAGAGTACCAGCCAGAAGGGTTGTACATCGTATCGACCGATTTGGACGACTTCGTGGAAAAACTGAGGAAGAAGGCCGCCAGATTAGCCTCTCTCGAGCACGTAGGCGTATAACCCAGAAAAGCCGAGCCCTGCGACAACTACAAGGGCCTTAGCTCTCATGTCCATAGGCAGGAGGCCCGCTATTGAAAGAGAGAACAGTATAACACCGAGTGAGCCCCTAACGGTTCTCCGAGAGACGTACACGGAGGGCTCCTTCTCCAACAAAAGCCCGGTCAGTGCAAGCCACAAGGAGAGGACTAGTAGTCCAGCCTCCACAGACTGAGTCAGTGGCATTGTATACGATGAGACGATACCTACAATGAGGCTGAGCACGAGCGCCAGGAAGTCGTATAGGGGCTTGTACCTCACAGGTATACTAGACCACCACCTTATTCAGCATAGACGTGTCCCTTATAAAGAGTCTCATCACTCCACCGCACACTTCAATGTAGCTCTCTTTCAATACACCGGGGACGTATACCAAGTCACCGACCTCTACCGCTATATTGGTGGCCTTAAACTTAGGCCCCCACATTTTCCAATACTCGTAGTAGTACCTCTCGGCGACACTCCTAGGCGTCAACGGCGGTAATACGCGGAGACTCGAGCTCAAGTAGTCGTCTCTCAGCCCTTTGACCACTGGCTCGACGCAGGAGGTGTTGAAGGCTTTTACCTTCTCTCTTAAGTCCTTGCCCTTAGCCTTGGACATGAAGTCAACGTCTACCACTGGTGGGTTGGTTAGGGGTGTAGAGGCTGGTACTAGAGTGTTGAAGTCTATAGCCTCCCCCCTCTTGCTTAAAAGCCCTCCCGACACGGCCGTGACAGTTACCTTTGAGAAGTAGAAGGGAACGAGGGCGTCTCCTGCCCCCTGCATGTAGCGGACTTTCCCCGCCCCTAATTTCGCGTAGTGTATCCTCGAGTACTCGCTTAACAGTTCGACGAAGTCCTCCCCGATGGGCTTGCCACTCAGCCCCCTGTAGCTCTTGATAAACTCTACGGTCTTAATGTAGGGTTCAAACGGGTCTCTACCGTGCTGAAACCACGTATTCGACCAGTCCACTATAACCTTCACTACTTCAACACCAAGCCTATCGGAGGGGTCAACTGTGTCGAGACCTCTGATCAATGTGGAAGAAGCGGCGGGGTCTCTGCTCTTGACCTCCGCGAGGGCTCTATAGACCCCGCTCACGGCCTTGACTCTCTGGGCAATTCTGGGTTCACCTATAGAGTCCAACACCTTCGCTGCCTCCTCAAGGTTCCTCGCCGCCTCGGAGTAGTTCTCGCCTGCCGCGTTCACCAGGGCGTTGTTAAGGTGGGCGACCGCGCTGAAGTAGCCGGCCGCAGTGTTCACGAGGCTTAGGTCCTCGTCTGACCCCGCCAGCTCGCTCAAAGCAGAGAGCTTGAAGGACTCCTCGAAGTAGCGCTTGGGGTCACCGGGCTCCTGTCTTCTCAATAGACCTTTAACGTCTACCAGCCCAAGGCTTATAGTCCTGTAGAACTCCGCTTTAGCTGTTGCCAGTCTCGGGGTTAACCTCGGCTTAATGTAAGCTTGGAACAAGTGGTGCCTCGCGACCATGTCTGCTGTAGAAGAAGAAACGACCTGCCTAGGGACCAGGCTGGAGATCCACTGTTTGACTTCTTCGAGTAGCCGCGAAGTATAGTTCTCCGTGTCTACGATCTTGTTCCAGTAACCACAGTACTCGCACCTAACATACTCCTCACCGGGCTTAGGCTGAGGGAGAGGAGCTCCACAATTAGAGCATCTCAATTTAAATGTCTGGGCCACTCCTCCTATACCCCACTCTAATAGAAGATACAGAGACCCTTAGCATTTCGATCTCTGCCCTTAAAGCCGATATCTGTGCCATTAACCTCTCTTCAAGCCTCCTCATTTCCTCCATTGCTCTTTCGTAGTAACGTTTCGAGATCTTGTCGCTCAACATGTATATCGTGCCGTAGCACACTGCACAAACAGCGACCTTACCTTCGCGCATCATCAACTCGTCTTCGCCACTATATTTTTTGAGGATGTACTTCGTTGTGAAAGTGTCCAGATATAGAAAATGAACCTCCTCGCCCTGAATAGGCCTACCGCAGATCCAGCAACGAGTGGCCTTGCTCAGCTTGTTTATCCTGTCATTCACTCTTTTAACAAACTCGTCGACGTTAGCGGCTAATCCGAGATACCCTAGCGCCTCCGAGTAGACCTCTACGGCCTTGTCGGGGTCCTCCTCTTCCAGCTGCTTAGCGGTTATCATCTTTGAGAAGGCAAGTAGCTTGTAGCCTATAGACTCAAAAGTGTCATGGATTTTTACCAAGTCCTCGATAACGAACTTCCTACTACCAGCAGAAACGAATACCTTACCTACTTCTTCGAGCTTAGACGCGTCCCCGGGACTGTAGTTGGACAGTTTTGACAGGTTGATCTCGGGCGTGCTGTAAAGTAGGGCTAGGTACTTGAAGTCCTCGGCGAGCTCGCCCGCTTTCACCTTCTTGGGTAAAGCCAAGTCGAGCTCAGAGTCGGGCGGCAAAGACGAGACGGCCTTTCGGGCTTCTTCAATGTCACTCGGTCTGCCCGTGGACAACGCCTTGTAGACTAGCGCGTATGAAAGAGGTACGTTTACGATGCCTCTCAGATTTTCCTCTTTAGACTTAGCGGCGATCTCGTAGGCTTTCATGAAGTGCTCTATCGCGTCGTCGATCTTCCCCTTATTCCTAGCGTCGAATGCTTTACTCATTTCTTCCTCGAACTTTTCTCGGTCGCTCTTCCAGAACTTTAACAAGGTGGTACCTCACACTACTCTCTCTTGAACTCCTCGAGAAGCTCTTTCTTCAGCCTCTCGTACTCTTCTTGAGTTATCAAGCCCTCGTCTAACATCTTCTTCAGCTCCCTCAACTTCTCTATAACGGGCTTGCCCTCCTTCGGTTGTTGTGCCTGTTGAGTCACCGGTTGCATAACGCTCGGGAGAGCGACAAGTGCTCCGAGTACCCCGACACCCGGCGACCTTCCCAGGGCTCGCAGGCTCTCCACGGTCCTTATAATCTCCAGGACCTTGTCCTCGTCCCCTTTTTGTATCGCGATCAACAGTGGTAGCCCGTAGGTGGGGTCTTCTTTCTCCATCTTCTCCAACTGCGGTAGAGAGACCCCGGCTATCTTTACATCGACCAGTTCCAGCCCCCTACTCTTGAACGCCTCGTAGACGTTCCCCGACTTCACTTTCACCTCGATGTCCCTGAGACTAGTGTACACGTCTATGGCTGTATACCTCGATATCTCCTGCATGAATAGCTCGACGAAGTAAGACCTCAAGAACTCTGTGACCGCGGGTGTCGTCAGAGAGGGGGCTGCCCCTGCTATCTGGGTCAAGAATAGAGCGGGGTCTACCACCCTAAACCAGTAGTCACCGTACATCTGAAGCTCGGTCATGTAGAGAGTGCGGGGGCCCAGCTTAACCCTCGTTGATAAGCCGAACCTACCCCTAAACTGCTTGGTCGAAACAAACACCACTCTAGCCTTGAAGGGTGTCTCCCCGTAGCCCATGACAAGGTTGTAGGCCTTTGTCAGCAACGGAATGTTCTGCGTCGTCAGAAAATGTCTCCCCGGGGGTAGCACGTCGTAGACCTTCCCGTCCCTCATAAAGACAGCTACTTCGTACTCGTGGACCACGACTACGCTACCCCACCTAATGTCCTCGCTCGGGTACACCCAGAGGATGTCGTCAGGACCTGGGTTAACCCACTCTATTACATTGGTTTGCCTACCGGACACCGGGACCACCTCTACAGTAGCAGGATGTAGTTCTCTCTGCTATTAACCAGGTCTTCTACTTCTTCTAGCTCGCCGGCGACGTAGTCGAATAGCCCTCGTACTTCGTCTAAGCTAGACGCCTTACCAGACCTCTCCTTCACTTCGTTTAGAAGCCTTATGACCCGCTCACCCAGAGACAGGTCGTACTCCTGGAGCTTCCTTAGTTTCTCCTCGTCGACTTTCACTACATTGAACAACGGCTTGTACCCGTGAGGTGCGTGTCTGACCTTCTCTGCGACCGAGTCCACTCTGTAGATGACGGACTCCATGAGGGTCGCGTCGCTAGGAGTAGCCTGTAGGAGCGCAGCCCTCGAGTAGAGCCTCTTGAGGTGTTCTTCGAGCTCTTTCAATAATATGTATATCCTCTCCCTAACAACCCTATCCGTCTCTCTCAGGAGCTCTTTCTCCTTGTACCCCCTGTACCCCGGGAAAATCGCCAGTAGCTTCTCGTATAACCTGGTGTCTGGTCCTGTCCCGCCAGACATAGGATTCACTTTCAACAAATTCAAGTGTATCCACCCAATATTAACTTTCCTACCTCGTCTACGTAGCGGTCGCGTGAGGTTTAATAGGTGTAGGAGACCATAAGTCATACACGGAATTCGTAATGACACCTCCCATTCACAGGATAAACGTAGTGTCGACGCTCGTGGAGGTAGACGACAGGAGATTTAATGCGACTCAACTGTCGGTGAAAGGTACTGGGAGCTTCACCGTCGAGATTGGGCCCGGCGTATTCAAGCTTAGCGGGCAGGTCTTCGGGGATTTGAGGGTTGTCGACGAGGGCGACTTGGTAACAGTCGAGTCCGGCGATATGACCGTTAACACGAGGATCGAGAGGGAGGACTTCATCATAGAGGACAACGTACTGTACGGCTACTCGAAGCCCATGATAATCTCGGTCACTGTAAACAAAGACGTGATCACTAAGTTGAACTACAAGTACTCGTACAAGTCCGCGAACATCAAGATCAGAATAGACGGTTGCTCTGTATACTTCAACGCGATCACCTCCCCCTTCCTCTCGGCGTGGTTGTACATTAACGAGGGCGTGGTCTATGTAGAGAAGGAACTGGCCGGGCTCAACATCGCCGTACTGCGTAAGCAGGAGAGGAGAGAGGTAAGAGAGGTCATATCTCAGGAAGGGGGTCTTCAACCCAGCTTAACCTGACGTACCTGAAACCCTGCCTCTTGTGCCTGGTCGACCTGTGAAGGCTTAGTACTCTCTCCACGACACTAACTGGCAATCCTGTGGCGTTAGCTGCCTCCTCAACACCCATTCTCATGTCAAACAATGCGTACAACACCCTGTCAATGTCCTCGTACTTCATACCCAACTCCTCTTCGGCGTAGTGGTTCTCCCAAAGTGCCGGGCTACTCGGCTTACTGACTATTTTCTCGGGGAGACCCAGGTAGCGGGCGAGTCGCCTAAGTTGGGTCTTGTAAAGCGAGGCCTGCGGGAGGAAGTCGCTCGCCCCGTCGCCGTACTTCGTGAAATAGCCGATTAACAGCTCGCTTCTGTCGCTTGTTCCAATCACAACGCCGTTCAGAGCGTTGGCGTAGAGGTAGAGTATGCTCATTCTGATTCTAGCCCTGAGGTTTCCTAAGGGGACCCTCTCCCTCCCGCTAATACCGGGTAGTACGAGGTACGAGTCCACAATCGAGTCTATCGGGATAACCCTATAGCTCACACCGAGAGAGCCTGCTAGCTCCACGGCGTCTACTGTGTCACTCGGCTTGTTCACCCTGGTATCGGGCATTACAAGCGCTAGAATCCTGTCTCTAGGTACAGACTTTGCCAGTAGAGTTAACGCAACAGAGGAGTCTAGGCCCCCGCTCACCCCTATTACCAACAGCCTTCTGCCCGTTTCGGCTAGAAACCCCCTTATCCCATCGGTTATTTCAGCGACCGTCTTCTCCAGGGGGAATTTCAGGAGGTCCTCAACGCTGATCGTAGGGACCCCTCTAGATACCATATACTAGCAGCCACCTTTACTAGAGCCGCTCTCTAAGGCAGTTCCTCGAGTACTCCTCCTCCAGGCTCCTCTCGACTACCTCTCCTCTCGGCGCCCTCTCCCTGAACACCCTGGCCTCGTAGGCGTAGACCTTCACCGCGGGGTTCAGCCAGCACGTCGGTCTCAAACCAGCCTTCAGGCACGTCTCGCTGAGAAACGTCTCCTCGTCCCAGCAGTACTCGATTGGTACCTCGGGCAGTAGAGTCCCCTGGTAGAACCTTCCGTACTCGACTATCAGGCCGTGCCTGCCTATCTTTACTTGCTTAACGAGGTCTGCCCGGTTCCCCGCCTTTAGCTCTACCGGCGGGGACAGGACGGAGACTTCCACGACTATGCTGTCCAGCTCCCACGGCTCGACGGGGTGGAAGCGTGGATCGTTTACCGCGGCACTGACAGCGCTCTCGATCAAGGAGTCTACAAGGCTATAGACGGGGGCCAAGAAGCCTATACAACCCCTCAGGCTGAACCTGCCCTGGCTATCCACGATCTCCAGGGTAGTGAAGGTCATACCAGGTCTACGGAATTTACCGGGGATATCTGTAGAGGGTTTGATCTTCTTGTTGAACCTGACAATGTTCTCAACTGCTTCCCTTGCGATCTTCACCAGCAGTACTCCTTCCTCGAAAGTCAGCTCGGACGGCGACACAACGCTCATGGAGACACCTTGATCCTATATATCTTCGACAGCTCGTTATAGATTTCTCGCGCCCTGGTCAAGGTACTTTCGATCGTTCTCCAATGTGATCCAACCCAGTACACGTTACCGCACCTCGTGCAGACCCAGAAGTCGTTGTACAGGCTGTAAACCCTATCCGGCACCTTGCCCTTAACCCTCTCTTTGTTTACCTTGACCAACTCTCCGTTACAAAGAGGACACCTTGTTCTCTCGAAGTCTACCGCGAGCCTGATGTTTGTCAACAACGCTATTACAGCCAGGCTCTTGGGGATGTCTCCGGGGTTCTCTACGTAGACGCTCTTCAGACCGTTCTTTAGTGCCTTGTGGTGGAGTGCTCTATCTCTCGTGACCACTACTCGGTCTTCGTCCCTGGCGATCTTTAGTATCTGCCAGTCTTCGTACCTCCTGTCGTACACGACATCGTATCCAAGTATCCTGAGCCACCTGGCAATACTGCCTAGCATTGTGTCAGCAATAAACCTCGGTTCGTCTTCACTCAAGCTCTATCACTGAGCTGATTCTAATAGGTTATATCCCACTACGTCTACCCAGCTTTATTATTCTTGTGCCTCACCTTGCCGCAGTTATGGCGTAGAGTATGTCTCGCTCCGTGACAATCCCCTGTAAAACACCGTTCTTATCGACTATAAGAACGCTGCTGACGTTGTTTGCCTCCATCAACCTCACTACTTCGCTGAGGTCCGTGTAAGGCTCTGCCGCGACAATCTTCTCCCTCATCACCTCTCTTACCTCGACCGAGTTGGCCTCTCTGATGTCCCCGGTTGTACTTCTCTTGAGAGCCTCGTGTCCTCCGTAGTACTTGATTATGTCCATTACTGTGACTATGCCGACTACACTATTGCCCTCGAGCACGGGTAGACGCCTAAACCCAGCAGAGATCATTTTCTCCATGGCCTTCTTGAGAGTCTCGCGGGCACCTATAGTGAGGACGGGTGAGGACATTACCTGAGAAGCTCTTATACCGGACTCGTAGATCACCGATAGCCTCTTAACCAAGTCGTGTTCGGTCAGAACACCCACTACGCGCCCTTCTCTGTTCACAACGGGTAGAAAGCCGACGTTGTAGACCACCATCTTGTATAGGGCGTCGTATATCCTCTCGTCTGATCTCGCCGTGACGACGTTCCTCTCGTGGATCGACTCCACAGGCTCCCTATTGAGAGCTGAGTAGATGTTGAAGCCATGCTTGTGCTCCACGATCTTGTGTAGGCTCCCGCCGCCCAGGTAGTTCACGACATGAGTAGCCAACAATAACCCATCTACGGTGTCTCTCTGGGAGACTACCAGACCCCTGAAACCCTTTGACATCTCCTCGACTGCTTTAATAACTGGGGCTGTAGGAGGGATTTTGGCCACTGGTTTACTAGCGATGATCTCGAGTTCTCCCTCGACCTTGTATATCTTGTCCGAGAAGTTCGGGGATCCGTCGCTCCTGAGCCACCGGTAGTGGTCCTGTCTCCTCCTCGGCTTTACGGCCCGTACGCCTATGCTCTTCACCTAGAATATAGTCCGCTTTTCAAACAAATAACCTTAAATTGCTACTCTCTCTGGTGCCACCTGCCCGTAGTTCACGCTTACGAATACGATGTGGCTACCTCTGATCAGTGCTTTACCGTAGCGCGCGATGGGCTTGCCGTCTGCTGATGTCTCCTCGCAGTCGCTTAACACCACGTTCATGGTTGGATCCACCATCTCCAGGTTCCCTATGTACTCGTTACCGTCCTTAACCCGGACGAGGACTATCTGGTTTATTGCGCTCCTCAACACCTTGAGTGGAGATGGGTTTCTTACGCCTCTTGGTTGGTTACTCAATCGACCACCTCGTTGACAAGGCCATCAAAGACATTATTCACTATTGCGGCGTTTTAAACTATCTGTCGCCTGAGGCAACGTAGAAGTAGTCGACCCTGAAACCTATTTCGCGGATAGCCCCATCCAAAGCCGGGGGCGGCTCCGAGCGAGACTTGTGGTGCCGGGTCACGACCACGACTTTCGCCACCCTTCTCAGCTCGCTCAACGCCCTACTCCTGTCCTCCAAGTTGTCCCACACGGTGACCGAGTAGGCGACGTCAAAGTACTTGTCTACCGCGGGGGTGTTTTCTATGTAGGCCACGACAGGTATAAACCTCGGGTCGCTTGACCGGGAAGCCGCTATTCTAATCATGCCCTCGCTTGCGTCTAGGCATACATAGATTCTGAAGTCGTCTAGGCCCCTCTCCACCATGTAGCTGTACAGTAGGCCAGTGCCGCACCCTGCGTCCAACACTCTCTTGTAGCCGCCGAGTAGCCCCTTCTCTTCGATGAACCCGTACTTCGAGTACTGCTCTTCTCTATATAGAGTGTCGTAAGATTGCGCGGTCAAATCGTACAGCTCAGCCACTGAGGTACTTCGACAGCCCTCCAAGCCTACCCCGCCTCTTGAGGTACTCTAAGACCTTCTTCGCGTCGATGTACCTCCACTCGAGCCCCAGCCTACTGAGCAGCTCGATCGCTGCGGGGGTAAAGGACTGGGCCACCAGTATTCCGCGAGGCCTGCTGCCTCTCTCGTTCTCGAGGGCCGCAACATACTTGTATAGTTGGTAAACAGCGTCCTTAGTGGCCGTGCCGCGCTTGACCTCGACAACCACGTACCTACCCTCTGCGTCTCTGGCCAATATGTCGACCACCCCCATGCCAGTCCTGACCTCCCTCGCCAACACCTCTATGGTCTCCCCGAGAACACTCGGGTTCTCGAACAGGTAGTCCCTGACCTCCGCCTCGTCGAAGTACGCTAAGAACTCCCCTCTATCCGCCAGCCTACCTCTTACCAGTACGTCGACTTTGGTGAAAGTTACTTTCAATACTTCTCTGGGCTTATCTCTCACTGCGACCAACGAGAGCCTCCCATCCGGCTCGATCCAAGCCTCTACGAGGTCGGTTCTAGGCTGGTAATTGACCGGTTGGAAACCAGTTGGCCGGTGGACTATTAGAGACCCGTCACTCTTGACTACGACCACTCTCTCCCCCGCAGAGAGCCTCGTATAACCCCTGCCCTCGTACTCGACCTCGCACTCGCCGATAAGGAGGAGCACCTCCTTAGACCTAAGAGCGTCGACTACTTCTTTCAACGCGGACTCCAAGTCTGGCTCTTTAATCGCCTTTATCAATCCAGGCGACCAGAATAGAGTATCGTGAGTGTGCTTATTTAAGTGGTCTAGATGAAGGTGCGGCTCATAGGCTTCGATAGTATGGGAACAAGGGGTATGGCGACATTTATCGACGTGAACGGCGTTACGATATTTGTTGACCCCGGCGCGAACCTGGCACCCCGCAGATTTGGTCTACCGCCACACGGGGTCGAGCTGGAAGCCTTAGACAGGGCTCTACACGAAATAAGGAGTCTAATGATAGAAGCGGAGTACGTCGTCGTGAGCCATTACCACAGAGACCACTTCTTGTACAGGAAGGGCGAGGAAGACCTCTACAACGGTAAAGTCGTCCTAGCAAAAGACTTCACGAGGAATGTCAACTTCAGCCAAAGAGCGAGGGCGTACGGTTTGTTCGTGACGAGAGGGGTATCAGGCAAGGTCAGAAGCCTCGAGATCGCCGACGGCAGGTCTTTCAGGATCGATCGAGACCTAACCATAGAGTTCTCGCCTCCACTTCCACACGGGTCGGAGAACACGAGACTAGGTTACTTGGTCTACACAGTTGTAAGAGCGGGCGGGAAAGTCCTTGTACACGCGAGCGACGCGCAGGGCCCGATGTCCAACGCGGGTGTCGAGTTCCTAAAAAAGGCGAGGCCCGACGTTCTAATTATTAGCGGGCCCCCCACCTATTTGAGAGACCTGAAAACGCCCGAGCCCGAAATAGAGAAAGGCGTCCGGGGACTGCTCGAAGTGGCCTCCTCATTGCCGGATGAGTCCACGATCATAGTTGACCACCACCTCCTCAGAGACCTTGACTACAGGTGGGTTTTTGAGACGGTAGAGAGAGCATTATCGTTGAGAGGCGTGCGTGTCAGGCTAACAACGGCCGCAGAGTACATGAACCAACCTGTAAACCAGCTTGAAGCGAGGAGGAGGGAGCTGTGGGGTCGCCGGTAATAGTGATTGAACACCTCGAGGAAGCCCTGAGCCCATGGCTGATCTTAGAGTACAGGCACGCCAGTGCTATCGCTGGAAGGGAGAACTTGGTCTTCACGAACGTGCCCCCAAACTACACAAGACTGCTCAGCAGGTATGGAAGGGTCGTCAACGAGAGCGTGGTGAGACTGGTAAAGAGCGGCGTCCTAAAAGCGAGCGAGGTGATCATACTGGACCCCAGAGCGTCTCGAAGAATCGAATACGAGGACTTCCTACGCGCTCGGTACTTCGTAGTGGGCGGTATCCTCGGCGATCACCCGCCCCGGAGGAGAACTTATACCTATATTACGTCGAAGCTCCCCGAATGCGAGGCTAGAAACATTGGTGAGCAACAGTTCAGCATAGACGGCACTGTTTACTACATCATGTATTTGTTCAGGAACAGGGGGCTTACGGGGCTGGGGTTCGTCGACGGCGTCACCGTGGAAACCGACCACGGCTATGTGTACCTCCCATACCGCTACCCGCTAGTTGAAGGCAGGCCTCTCCTGGCGCCCGGGCTGGAGTACTACATTAGGTACAGACGTTTACCCCCAGAGATCGTGGAGGAGGTATACGGTGAGGGGTCTAGAGAAAAATAGCATGGATGTCATAGACGTGTATGTTGCGGCCAGGCTCTACAACGACAGGCTCAAGGACTGCTACCTCGACAACTTCTACAGGGTTCAGTTCTACTGGTTGGCGAAGGTCAGGTGCAGGGAGGGTGTGGTGAACATTAAGCTGGAACCAGGCGTTAGGTTCCACCTGTCGAATATAGTGCCCTCTGAAAAGAAGGTAGACCCTCTAGCAATATTCGTGAGGAAGCATCTCGACAACGTTAAGGTCCTCGGTGTCAGACAGGTTGGTTGGGAGAGGGTACTAAGAGTAGAGCTCGCCAGGGGGTCTGAAAAGTACAGCATGTTTATTGAGCTTCTACCACGAGGCGTTGTCGTAATAGCGAACTACGAGGAGAGGATCTTGTTCGCATCTAAACAAATGGAGCTTAGGGACAGAGTTGTAAAGCGGGGTGTAAAGTACCAACCTCCTCCCGCACGAGGGCTGCCCCCCTACTCCGAGAGGCTCGTGGAGGTTCTCCTAGAGCACGACACCCTAGTCAAAGGGCTGACCCGTGGTTGGGGTCTACCAGGCTACGTCGCCGAAGAACTTGCTTTCAGGTCCGGGCTATTCGAGTCAAAAAACACGAAGCCTGCCAACATCGCGCACAAGGACCTCGAGAACTTAACCGAATCGTACAACGAGGTAGTAAAAGAGGCCGAGAACGGCAACGGCTTCCTGGTTTATGCCACGTCCAATGAGCCTCTCCTGTACACTTCTTTCAAGCCAAGCGTCCTCATCGAGGAGTACAAGCTGAGCGTCAAAGGCGTAGACTTCAACACTGCTGTTGACACGTTCTTCGGACACTACGAGAGGAGGGTTGCTAGAGAGACTACGTTGAGGAGAGCCGGCGAGAAAGCGGCTGAACTAAAGAAGGCCATAGACGAGATCCAGCAACGCATCTCGGCTTTCCAAAAAGACTTAGATGGGTACAGGAGCATCCTGAACACTATTTACGAAAACTACGCGCAGGTTGAGCAAGTACTCCTTTGCGCCCAAGAAGTCAGAAGGGCTGCAGGCTGGGAGTCGGTACCGGAGAGGTGTAGTGGCGTGGAGTCCTACCAGGCCGACAAGGGGTTAGTCCTCGTAAAAGTCGGGGACTCTACTGTATGGCTCGACATAAGGCTAGACCTCAAAAGGAACGTCATCGAGATTAAAAAGAAGATCGGCGAGTTGGAGAGAAAGCTCGAAACCGCCCTGAACAAAAAGCGTGAAATGGAGGAGGAGCTGAAACAAATTGGAGAGGCCTCACTGGAGGAGCCCAGACTGGTGATAAGGCCTAGAGAGTGGTATGAGAGGTTTCACTGGACGATTACGAGTAACGGGTTCCTGGCTATAGGTGGGCGCGACGCCGACCAGAACGAGACTATATACAGGAAGTACATGGAGGAGAGCGACATATTCCTCCACGCCGATGTACACGGGGCACCGGTGGTTGTAGTGAAGACCCGTGGCGAGGACGTGCCCGAGACTGATATCCGCGAAGCAGCGTATCTGACCGCCTGCTACTCGAGGGCTTGGAAGGCCGGTCTAGCGTCTATAGAGGTGTTCTGGGTGAGGGGGGGCCAGGTCTCCAAGTCGCCCCCGAGCGGGGAGTACCTGTCAAAAGGCTCGTTCATGGTCTACGGTAAGAGAAACTACCTGAGTATACCCCTCGAATTGGCACTGGGGGTCGAGAAGGTAGAGAGTAGCGTCTACGGGGTCTACTACAGGTTGTTCGCGGGCCCCGAGGATCTTGTCAAGCGCAGAACAGTGTCATACGTGGTTCTGAGACCGTCCAACCAGCCCGTCGAGACTGTTGCGAGGGAGGTCTACGGCTCGATCGTGAGGGGGCTAGCCAGCGAGTTTATCTCGGTCAACGACATAATTGAGCGCCTACCGGGTCCCTCCGTGGTAGTAAAAACGGTCAAGATCGGGGGTTAATTATAAAATCTTTGGTTTATTAAATTAAGGAAACAACCTGGGCTATTGGTGATCAAAGTGGCGAGAAACATAGTCGTTGAACCGATAAAATTTCAAAGCGTTAGAGACATGCGTGTAGAACTTGTTGAAAGGAAGGGGTTGGGGCACCCCGACTATATAGCAGACTCGGCTAGCGAAGTTGCCTCGAGGGCTCTCTGCCAGTACTACTTAAAGGAGTTCGGGACGATACTACACCACAACCTCGACAAAACACTGCTTGTGGGCGGTCAGGCCAACCCCCGTTTCGGTGGAGGCGAGGTGATCGAACCTATTTACATTATCGTGGCTGGTAGAGCTACTACAGAGGTTAGAACTGAGAGCGGCGTCGAGAGAGTGCCGTTTGGCAGTATCATCGTCAAGGCGGTGAGGGACTGGATCAGAGAGAACATGAGGTATCTAGACCCGGACTCACACGTAGTAGTAGACTACATGGTCAGGAAGGGGAGCGCCGACCTTGTCGCAGTGTTCGAGGCGGGTACACGGAGTATACCCCTGGCCAACGACACCAGTATCGGGGTCGGCTTCTACCCGCTTACACCACTAGAGCAGTTAGTCCGCGAGACCGAGAGGCTTCTCAACTCACGCGATTACAAGAAGAAGCTCCCAGCGGTGGGAGAGGACATCAAGGTAATGGGTCTAAGGGTGGACAAGAAGGTGAGGCTGACTATAGCCGTCGCGTTCATCGACAGCCAGGTCAAGGACGTGGGCGAGTACTTGAACTACAAACAGCAGGTAGTCGAGGACGTCTTGAACCTCGCCTCGAAAGTCATGCCAGATTACAATGTGGAGGTACACGTCAACACAGCAGACATGCCCGAAAAAGGCGTAGTGTACCTAACAGTCACGGGGACTAGCGCTGAGCACGGTGACGACGGGGCAACGGGACGGGGCAATAGGGCTAACGGGCTGATAACGCCTATGAGGCCTATCAGCTTGGAGGCTACGGCTGGTAAGAACCCGGTTAACCACGTCGGCAAGATATACAACGTGTTGGCGGAGCTCCTAGCAAAGAAGATCTACGAGGTGTCTAGTGAGTACGTGAAAGACGTCTACGTCGAGATCTTGAGTCAGATAGGTAAGCCCATAGACAGACCCCAAGTAGTCAGCGTTAAGATGATCCCGCTAGACTTCTCTAAGACCGACCTGCCCTCCCATGTAGTCAGCGAGATCGAGGGTGTAGTTAACAACGAGCTAGACAACATCAGGGACGTCACCAGGTTGATACTCGAGGGTAAAGTTTCACTATATTGACCTGTCGAAGCGCTTGACACCGAGTTTTTTCATGCGCTCGGTTTGATACTCCTCAATTAGTTTGAGCACGCGATTAAGCTCGTCCTCTCTCTCCTGTTTCTCGATGTCACTCCAAATCTTCTGGCCTTCGCTGATAACTCTCTTCTCGACTATAACGACCTCGTTAAATTCCACGACAGGACTGTACTCTATGACTGCTGCCGGCGTGTAGCCAATGCCCTTCTTACGGGTCAATACAACGATCTTATTCGACTTCAAGTACTTGAGAGTCTCATCATCCAATACCCCAACCTCGTCCACGAAGACGACGGGCTGTGGTGGAGTAACCTTTAGCGCGTCGGGGAGTTTCTTAAACCTTGGGACAACCAACAAATTACCCTCGGATACTTCCTTGAGGGCTTTAGACAACCTGTTCAAAGTTTCGACCAGTTCGTTGATCCTCCTCTCCTTGTCCTCCACGCTCTTCCTGAGCTCGCCGATTTCGTTTGTTAGCATGTAGATTCTTCTCTCGCACTCCTCGTCCAGCTTTTTACCGCTTAAGAGCTTTATTTCGAGCTCGAGGTTTCTTAGAGCCTCCTCTTTCTCTGCTAGCTTGTTCTCCAGGTGCTTGACTAGAGCCTCCAGCTCCACGAGCCTCTGTTTTAACGCTAGAGTGTCGCTTGACTCCTGTGTTCCTGGTCGCTCGGTGAGAGCTACTGGCTTAGTGGGTGTCGTGGATTTCTTGAGCTCTATCTCGATATACTTTTCCACCACCTCGTTTACAGGTCTTCCCTTCAGGATTTCCCTCAGTATGAAGGGCAGGCTGTTTTTAAGTCTGTAGTGTCTCGCGTACCTCCTGACAACCAGAAGCTTTTCCGAGATCATGTTCAACGCCTTGTAGGCCGCTGCCACCGCGTCTTTGACATGAGAGTCTTTTAGCTCCAGGTTCTTGTTCAGGCTGACGGCTTTCTCGAGTAGCCTTTGTTTTTCGCTCGCCTCCAGATCCCTCGGGGGCGATATGAGGACTGAGCCTGTCTGGGCCGCGATCTTCTCGACGAGGTCTGGCGGGCTATTGACGTCGCTGGTGATCACAACAGGTATACCATACTCAGATATGATGTTTACTATAGCAGACCTGTCTATACCCCTGTAGGACGAGGCGTGTAGAACCCTACCGTCGAGGTCTATAATGGCTAAGCCCGTGGTCATGCCTGGGTCTATTCCAACGATTACGGGCCTGAGCGGGGTTTCTTTGTCCTCTTCCCCGACGAAGATGTCTGCTAGGGGTTTTACTACTACTTTCACCCCCTTGCTCTTAATAGGTCTCACCAGCCCGTACAACTCATCGCGCGGGGCGTAGACTATGAAGACGCTCCTCTCTAGACCCCCTTTACTCCTCCTGATATAGAGGTCGTAGTCTAACCCTTTCTCGTCTAGCACCTTCTTTATGTCTTTTGTGACCGAGAGTATCCCGGCCCTAATACTCCTCAGATACCTGTTCAGGCTCATACCTCCGTGACTTACACTTCTACCTCGCGTAACAACAATTTTCGTCTTAGTGACTCGCCTCCCGATCCTAAGACCCACGCCTCTACTCGCGGCACACGCTATTATGCGAGCCGAGGACAGCGGGTCTGACGTGTTCAGACTATCTAAGCCTATACTCCTCTTGATCTCCTCGAGGCTCCTGAATCCTTCTACCCCTGCCGTGACCTGAACTATCTCTGTGGACTCCGGAAACATCTCGAAGAGCTTCAGCAGACTCTTTTTATCGGGCGCAAGCTCGTAGATGTTGTCGACGGCGACGATCGCCTTATCGCACTCCCAAGCAAGCCTAATTATCTTACCTAGAGTCGCGTCTCTCAGTTCCTGTTTAACCTCGTTATTTCTCAGAACGACAACAGAGTACTTAGCCACCTGAGTGGACGAGGGTGAGTGACCTGGCTGGATGTCCACGCCTATTACACAAACGTCCTCCGAGCCTTTGTTAATTGGACCCTCGAACTGGGACAAAATGCCAGCCCTTGGCGCACTGTCAGCCAACAAACATGCAAGTATTTCACACCTTATTTAATAATTCTCGAAGCCTCGTGCCCCTCCCCCTCGTAATTAGGACGTGATATACTTAACGACTTCGCCTGGGTCCCCGCCGACACCGTATACTTTACCGAAGAACCGTAGGATGTACTTGACATCCCTGCTGAGTAGGGGAAGAGCGTTGGGCTCCTCCTTGTACACGAATTGTGGCCAGTCGATGATGTAGGGCCTCTCGTCATTTTTTGACACGATTATGTTGTACTCGCTCAGATCCCCGTGGACAATGCCTACTTTCGAGTAGGCTATCCTCAGCGTCTCGAAGATCTGCTCTAAGACCTTCCACGGGTCTCTAAGTGTCGGCCTGCGGTACAGCTCGACGCCGTCGATGAACTCCATTACTGTCGCGTGTCTGTTGAACCCGTAGGGCCTAGGTACGTTCGCCTTATTGCTATAGAGGTCGACCAACGCCTTGTACTCTCTCTCGGCCGCGGCCTTGGACTGCTCGAACCATGTAGTTGTCGGCGACTGGGCCCAGCTCCTCAGAAGTCTCGTCCTCCTAAAGCTGGAGCGGCCGATCCTCAAGAACTTTATAATCAGTGCTTCCCCGCTGGGTGACATGGCTTTGTACAGGTCGCTCTCCTTACCGACGCCCACCTTATCGCCTATGGCGGATACGATGTTCTGGTCAACGAGACTCTTCAACGCTAGCATATCGAGGGCCAAGTACGTCAGCCTAAAAGACCTGGAGGGCCCCGTCAAAGCCGACTTTACTAGTTTGAGTTTGTGGAGCTTGTGTAGCACCAACGAGGCTTTCTCCTCGTATATCCTGGTCTCCCTGACGATGTCTTCTAGCGGGATAAAATCCCGCCTCTTTGAAAGCCTCTCCATCGCCCTGAGAACCTTGAAGTCGTCCTCGTTCAGCGATCTATAGATGAGGCCGAGATTAGGCATCAGGAGTATTCCTCGCTACTTCGTCTAGGGCGTCCAGGAACCTACCGATCAAATGCTCGTTGAAGTGGGGCATTACTACGACTCTCAACCCGCGAATACTAGGCGCCTTGTAGACAAACAGGCCTCTCTCGGCCAGGTACCTGAGGAGAGCCAGGCTGTCCACCCTCCTATGCCTGAAAGCCACAATGGTGGTTTGAGGCTTGACAACCTCGAATCCGCGTAGTGAACTAATCCTTTCGTAGAGGTCTGCGGCCACTCTATACGCCCATAGCGCCCTCTCCCTTAGACGTGCTGCTCCTACCGCTTTGACGACAGCCCAGATGCCTGCTAGACTACCCCCGGGTCTAGTGCCCAGTATACCGCACGTTCTCCCCGAGAGCGTGTAGGAGTACTCGATGCAGCTCTTATCCAGGTATTCGTCGCTAGAGAACAGTATGAGCCCGGCTGGTGGAGGGGCTGCCGCGAACTTGTGGAAGTCCACCGCGATGCTCGAGACACCTGGGTAGAAGTAGACGTTGTCTCTAAGAAGCCCCTCCTCGTACAGGAACGGGACGATCAAGCCTCCGTAAGCTGCGTCCACGTGGAGGTAAATACCGTACTCTGAAGCTATTCTGGCGACCTCTCTCAACGGGTCCACTAGACCGAGCTCTGTGGTACCTGCTGTCACGACAATCGCGAAAGGCCTGTGAGCTCGAACGTAGTCCTCGAGCAACCCCGGGTCGACTGGTTTATTACCTGTCGGGACTTTCACGAGTTTACAGCCTAACAGCCAGCAACCCTTCTCTACGGACAAGTGGACGGTGTCGGGTGCTAGAACAACACTACTCTCCCTCCCGTGGACTTCCCTGGCGACTAAGAGCGCCACTATATTGGACTCGGTGGCGCCTGCCGTGACGTACCCCTTTCTAGACCCATACAAAGTAGCTGTGAACTCGAGGACGTCTCTGTACATGTCTTTGAGTGGCGGGAAGAGCTCGATATCTGCCAGGTTCGTGTGCGAGAAAACACTGAAAGCGTAAAGTGCTAAGGGGTCTGGTGGAGTGGTCATCGAGCCGAGTATAGACAACTCGTGTCTAGGGGTCTTGCTGCTTAGGACGTAGAGATCCCTCAGTAGACCGGCTACTCTGTTCTTCTCGAGAGCCGTCATCAACTCTCACTTTAAGAACTTGGACTCGAACTCTTTCAAGTACTTAACGCTGGCCGACAAGTCTATGAATAGCTGCCTCGCCCTCCTCACCTCTTCGACCCCCACCTGCTCTCTACCGTTCTCGCCGGCTATTATGTAGGCGGGCTCCAGAAGCTGAACAGCGTACCTCAAGCTCGTCTCGGTCGCGAGCTTGACCAGCTCCTCTAGAGCTTCGTCGCTCAGCTTGATGTCCTCCTCCTCGGCTCTGATCTTGATTATCTCCCTCATCTCTTCAGAGGTGTAAGGTCTCGTTGGTATTATCAGCAACCTGTCAAGTAGGTCTAGGGGGATACCGTGCGGTGACTCGATGTCCGTACCCCTTATCTTGGCCATCCCCCTATTGGTCGCTAGGATGATCAAGGGGGAAAACTCGCTCTCCATCGCCCTCGTCAAGAAGCTGAAAGCCTCGATATCAAGCATGTGGGCATCGTCTATGAACAAGACTCCGGGGACTATCTCGCCCTTATTGCTCTCGATCCACTTCCTGACAGTCTCGTCGACCTCTTTCCTGACCTCCGGCGGTATCTCCTTCTCGAAGGCAAAACCGAAGAAGCTTATTAACGCTCTCTGGGAGGCAACGATCGTGTCCAGCTCGTGCAGCGTGAGGGTTCTGACAATCTCTTTCTCCTTCTTGACCGGGCCGCGAGGTATCTCGACAAGCCTCTTGGTCTCCACGTCGTACGTCTTCACCTCGGCGAAGTCCTTCGCCTTGCCCTCCCTAAAGACCTTGCCCGTCTCAGCGTCGATCCATATGACGTCACCCCTCCTAATCCCCATCTCGATTATCTGCTCGGTAATCTCCTCGCCGACCGTCAGCGGTACTTCCTCGTCCTTCGTAGCTAGCACTATGCGCGCTTCACGGGGTATGGTGAGGTAAGGTGCCAGGGGATGCCTTACTCTCTTGACTTTGACGTCCTTGACAACACCTTCGTAGACAAGCCTTCTCTCCCTTATCCTGACACCCAGAGACCTGCGTAGGGCCTCCATGAGTATTTCTGTCTTTTTCTTCTCACTACTGTAAATCTCGCTGCCGCTCATTATGACGAACGGTGTGTCTTCACCGAGCTCTCTCGCGATCGCGATGGCCAGCGCCGTCTTGCCGGTACCAGGGGGGCCGACGAAGAGGATGCCCCTGCCACTCATCCTGCCTGACTTTATTATTTGTACTATTATACCGGCCGCCTCCCTAGCTTCTCTCTGCCCCACTAACCCGTCCGCGACAGGTAAGGCCCTGCCCTTCTCGTCTAGTCCCAGCCCCCTTATGTGGCTGTGGGTGCTGATCCTCGCCCTCCTCCTGATAGTCTCCACTTTGATCTCTGGCATTGCTTACACCACCTTTCACACTGGGTAGCTCAAAACCTATAATCAATACTCTCTATAATTAGGAGTGGTCGTTTTATTCCTTGTATCTATCGAGTAGGGCCCTAATCCTCCTCGTTATCTCGTCACTCGAGAGCCCTGTGGCCTTTAACGCGTTGATCTTGTAGACCAGTAGGTCCTTGCCTATCTCTCCGTAGTTTCTTGCGAACAGCTTTAAGACCTCCTCGTCGACCTCCACGATACCGACGTCTACGAAGAATAGATCCGCCTTTTCGAGCACGTAGCTGGAGACAAGCCTTGCGTAAGCGCTTCCTCCGGACTTGGCTGCCTCGAATAGTACTAGGTATGTAGCGTTGGTGACCACGATCAAGGTGTACAGCGTGATCGTGAGGGGGTCGTACCCTTGTTCAAACGAGGTAGAAAGGCCCAATAGCCCTGCTAGT
The DNA here is from genome assembly GCF_000264495.1 of Thermogladius calderae 1633. Lineage (NCBI taxonomy): Archaea > Thermoproteati > Thermoproteota > Thermoprotei > Desulfurococcales > Desulfurococcaceae > Thermogladius > Thermogladius calderae. The sequence goes on from NC_017954.1 coordinate 24,713, forward strand.
ATGTCCAACAGGTATGAAGACGTTGCGGAGAAAGCGAAGAGGGGTACTGCAATAGCCCCCAGTACAAACGAGAGTAGCGTGACGAGTAGACCGGAACTCGTGTAGCATAGGAGAAACGCTATCGAAGACAGCATAACGGGGGCGGCGAGTTGTAATCTCTGCAACCTACTACTCCTGAGAGCGCGAGCATACGTCTCCTCCAGGGTGTTCCCAAGGTCCCTCAACAGGGACGCTATAGCTACGCTATCGAAACCCCTCTCGACAGCGTAGGCTAATTGCATCACCCTGTAGAGGAGGAGGTAGACCCCGAGAACTACCTCCTGGTTCAAACCGTATAGTTGGAGTCTACTAAGCCTATCATAAACTTCCTTGACTCTGTCGACCTCACTTCTGAGACTAGGGTTTTTCGCCGCTACGATATCTAGGGTCCGGGTCACGTCTAGTCTTTCCAGCTCTCCTCTAAGCTCTCTCAAACCTGACCATCACGCAACTACTTCTCTGCCCAGACTATTAGAGATGACGAATCGGCTCAAATACTTCGCTGACGAAATGTTGCGACTCAATTTTATAGGGCGTGATAACGTAATAGGTACAAGGCGGGTGTGGCGAGTGTCTAAACCGCAACAACCACAAACCTCCAAGAGCAAGGAGCTAAAGATCGTTACAAGGCATGTCGTGTCCTTGAGCGACGTCGAGAAGAACCCTAGACTGATAAAGCTCCTATACATTACCTCCCAATTCAAGGACATAAGCGAAAAAGCACTGATACACCTCCTCTACTACATGCGACAAAACGGGTACGACCTCGGCTACAACTTCGTCGTCATAGGGCAGACCCCAACGAGTAAGGACGTGTCAAGCGACCTCTCAGTTCTCAAGTACCTCGGCTTACTAGAGGTGAACGAGAAGAAGAAACTGTCTGTGAGCAGCCTAGGCAGGGAGTTCTTAGGGAAACACCTCGAGACGTCCCTTAAGAACGACAAGGAGGCCATAGAGAAACTCGTCAACGAGCTTAAGACCAGAATCGCCCCAATTGATACGGAAGTCGAGATTAAGGTCAAGAGAAGGGCGTCCAAAGCGTAACCGAGAGCTCTAGACCTCTGTTTCAAGAACGCTATATTTGGAGCTGTACCCTCTTGGGCTCCTTCTCGCCTTTCTCGTAGAACAGCAGCGGGTTTAGTTTACCCTCCGCCGACAGTTTCTTCAAGAACTCGTTGTACCTGCTCGTGTGCTCTATGTCGAGGTCTATGAGGCCGTAGAGTAGTACCCTCAACTTCTCCCACAGGTCCACCAGCATCTCCCTCGGCATGTGTGCTGTGATAGCCGGGTCTTTCAACCACTGGTCGAAGGCCTCTATAGTCCTCATCATGTGCTGGAAGGCCATTCTAGACAGCAGTATAAGGGCGAGTCTATCGGCCTCTCTGTAGTCCACCTCAGCCTTCTTGAACCCCTCCTTGACCTCCTGTTGCCTCTTAACCCATGCCTCTAGGTTTGCGAAGATGTCCCCCATTACAGCCCACATCCAAGTTGATTGTTAAGGTGTAATAGGTAGCTACCCTAATAAGCTCTAGCCCCCACTTGTCTTGGACAAATTGAACGGCTTCCCCTCGTAGACTACGTGGCTGGGGAGCTTGTCTCTATAGGTCTCCAGGAATTTGAGGTCTGACTCGGCCTTCCTCTTCTTGTCCGGCAACAAGTAGACTATACCGTTCTTGATCGGGTACCACCTGCCACAGCTAGGACAGTAAAGAACGCCCGTCTTGATGCCTACTCTTAAACACTTGTCGCACGGGTACTGCTCTCCTTTGACTACGGGCTTGTTCAAGTAGGCACAGTAATTACGGCATATAGGGAACTCCAGCCCCGTGGTGTCGACGTCTTGCTCCTCCGTCTCTATTACCACTAGCTGGAGAGGGTGGTGTTTACACTCGACGCACCGTATAAAGTCTACGCCCCAGTAACGCATCATGTTCTCTCGCCCGCTACCTCGCCGATGATCTTCTCTATCCTCTCAACTATCTCCCTAGCTTTACTCTCGCTTTCCGCCTCGAGCATTACTCTGAGGAGGGGCTCTGTGCCGCTTGGACGGACGAGAACCCAGTAGCCTCTGCTAATCACCTTGACGCCGTCTACGGTTATCTGCCTCTCGTTCTTGAACTCCTCCTTCACCCTTTCAACTACTTTCAGAGCAGTCTCTCTGTCCATACTGTACTTTTTCTTCAAGACGTAGACCTTGGGAAGCATGCCGTACAGCTCGCTAGGTTTAGCCCTGAGCCTCGCGAGCATCTCGAGGAACAACGCCATAGTCATCCCACCGTCCCTAACGTACTGGTGCGGGGGGTACATGAACCCGCCGTTCTCCTCGAACCCGCACAACACGTCCTGGTGCTTCTTCATCTCGTGGGCTATGTCGACACTCCCAACCTTCAACCACACCACACTGACGCCCAGGGGCCTAAGCACGTCTTCGATCATGGTACTACTAGAGACCGCCGTGAAGACCTTAGACCCCTTCTCGCCCCGCTCCTTCTTCAGGTAGTAGGCTAAGAGCGTGGCCGTCCTGTCCCCCCACTGCACCACCCCGTTTTCGCCTATTACTATGACCCTGTCCGCGTCGGCGTCGTGTGCAAACCCTGCTACGGCCCCGTAGTCCTTTACCAGCTTCGCAGTCTCCACGAGCGTCTCAGGCGTGGGCTCCGGGTTCCTGGCAGGGAAGAGGGGGTCTAGCGTGCCGTTTACGACCACGGCCTTGACGCCGAGCTTCATAGCGATCTTGGGGGTAGTCAAGGCGCCAACGCTGTTGACGGGGTCTACGACGATTTTGAAACCCGCCTTTGCTATGAGGTCTCTGTCAACGAGTTTGACGACACCATCCACGTATATGTCGTTACACACCCTGAACTCAACAACGTCGTTCACAACGCTCCTCCAGCTAGAGACCCTGAACTTGCTACTCAGGTAGATTTCTTCGATTTCGTCTTCGTGTTCCCTGGGTATCTCGACGCCGTCCGGCCCGATCACTTTTATCCCGTTGTACTCCGGTGGGTTGTGGCTAGCTGTGATCATCACGCCGCCGTCAAAACCCTCTTTTTTAACACAGTACTGGAGCGCTGGTGTCGGAGTGTAAGCGGCGTCGTATACTTTAACGCCCGCAGACAACAGACCCCCTATCACAATACTCTTGATCATGTCGCCTCCAGCCCTAGAGTCCCTGCCGATGACGACTCTAGACCCCTCTCCAAAGTAGCTGCCGATAGCCTGGGCCATCTTCAAGACGAACTCGGGTGTTAACGTCTCGTTGACTACGCCTCTAATCCCATCTGTACCGAAGTACCTGCCCAAGACCTACACCTAATGTTCAACCACTAATAAGAGGTGTTACCAAGTATTTTAATAAACTCTGATAGAACCCTAGGCTAGGAGTCCCCGATGTACGTGGTAGTGCTAGCGTCGCAGGGTTGCGGCGACCTAGCCGAGATAAAGAGGTACAAGAGCGCTAGGAAAGTACTCATGTATACTAGGGGCGTCGAGAGGCTTGTTAGGGGGTTGACGCGAAGTATAGACGAGGAGGTCGTGCTGGTGAAAGTTGGCGATTTTAGCGAGGAGAACATGCTCAAGCTCTACGTAATGTACCCACCGGAACTCGTTTTAAACTGCGATTGTTCATTTAAATTCACAGGCTACACCGAGCTCGTTAAATCAAGTGGTGTAGAAGAGGTCAATATCTGTCTTGACAATGCATAGACTCGTCATAGGGATAGACGAGGCGGGTAGAGGACCCTTAATCGGGGACATGGTCGTTACCGGCGTAGCCGTGTCTAGTAGTGTGATAAGTAGACTCGAGCAGCTCGGTGTCAGGGATAGCAAGACCTTGTCTCCTGGAGCAAGGTCCAAGGCGAGGGCCGCGGTCTTAAGCGAAGTTCCGGTGTCTTTCGTCTCGATCTACGTCCACGCCGCCGAAATAGATTCGAAGAACTTAAACACGGCTACGTTGGAAGCCGCCAAGAGAGTACTTCTCCTGGTCCGCGAGTTGGCGTGGAGAGGCGGGGAGGTCGAGATCTATGTCGACGAGATAAAAGGCGCGGAGTCCAAGCTGAGGCGTTTTTCCATGGAGCTCTACGGGGACAAGCTAGTGGTATTTGTCATGGAGCCGGAGGCCGACTCAAAGTACCCGGCGGTCTCCCTGGCGAGCATAATAGCCAAAACGCTTAGAGACGAGAGTATCCAGCCCGGTAGAGTCCTCTTCGGCGATTACGGTTCAGGTTACTCCGCTGACCCGAAGACGGTTAAGTGGGTGACCGAGTACTCTAAGGTAAGCCCGCCACCGCTCATAGTGAGAAGGAAGTGGAGGAACTTGGAGAGGCTCGCCCCCTCATGGTGGAAGAAGAGTGCTAGAAGCCTCCTCGACTACGTTAAGAGGGGTGAGGCCTAGATGGTGACGAACCTCCCAGCCGAGGCCAAGGCCAAGTGGCTGAAAGTACTCGAGGCTAGAACCCTAGAGGAAAAGATCAAAGCCCTCGAAGAGTTCCTGTCCGCTGTTCCTAAGCACAAGGGGACCGAGAACCTAAGGGAGTGGGCTACTAAAAGACTGGCCGAGCTGAGAGACGAGCTCGAGGAGAGGAAGAGAAAGGCGACCAGGCGGGGGGTAAGCTTCCTCGTAGAGAAGGAGGGGGCTGCCCAGGTAGTACTCGTTGGGCTGCCTAACTCAGGTAAGAGCCTTTTAGTCCACAAACTGACAGGTGCTAGAACAAGAGTCTCCGAAGTACCCTTCTCTACAACGTTCCCCCAGGTAGGCATGTTGAGGTACGAAGACATATACTTCCAGCTGGTCGATACCCCACCGGTATTACCGGGTAAAGGCCCGTACAACACCAAGGTCATGGGCCTCTGCCGAAACGCTGACTTGATCCTACTGGTTCTAGACGCTACTAGGGACGTCGTAGGCGACTACCTGACGTTGAGAAAGGAGCTGGAGTCGGCTGGGATACTCCTTTCGAGGCCTAGGGGGAGGGTGGAGATCGAGAGGTTCAAGACCGGGAAAGTAGGTATAAGGGTGACCATGATGGGCGAACTAGTTAACGCCACCGTCGAGGACGTAAAGAAACTCCTGGCGTCCTACAACATCTACAACGCACACGTCAAGATCATGGGTAGCGTAAGCCTTGACGACGTCGAGCACGCGATCTTCGGAAACGTCCTATATAAGCCCTCGGTCACCGTGGTTAACAAGATCGATCTCGGCGGTAATGCAGTCGTCCAGGAGCTGGTGAGCAAGGCCGGCGTTCCAGGCGTAGTCGTAGGGGTGTCAGCACTGACCGGTGAGGGCCTCGACAAGCTGGGCGAGCTGATCTTCAGGGAGCTAGAGATAATCCGCGTCTACACAAAGTCTCCTCATGGAGGGGTCTCGAATAAACCGCTCATCCTCAAGAGAGGGGCGACAGTACTAGACGTCGCCAGGCGTGTCCACGAGGACTTTGTTAAGAACTTCCACTACGCCAGAATATGGGGTCCCTCATCTAAGTACCCCGGCGAGAAAGTCGGGCTCGACCACGTATTAATGGACAAGGACGTGGTCGAGATCCACCTCAAAGACTGATATCGGAGACGTTGCGCTGTCCTGGGTCATCGGCTCGTCTACCCCTGAGCCGATCACGAGCTCAAGAGGCATGACTCGCTTCATCGCCTCACCAATAATTCTCTGCAAGGGGGTTTATGAACTAAGCTCACGTGGCTCCGTGTTGCTCATACCATATCTTGTAGGCCTCGATCATCTTCGGCGATATGCTTGGCTTCCTTCTGTTGATCACCTGCACGAAGTCCTCCATAGTGAGCCTCCTCTCGACACTGCCCGAGGCCTTCCCGTCTTGTCTCTCGTTCAGCTCCTCCGCGATGTTGTTCTGAACCTCTTTCACGATAGAGGCAATATCAGCGGAGCTGTATCCCTCGGTCATTTCGGCCAGCTTGTCTAAGTCCAGCTCGTCGGCTTTGTAAACGCTAGAGAGCTTGTCGATATAGTACTTGAAGAGTGCCTTCCTGACTTCCCTATCCGGCGGCGGGACGTATACCCTCTTCTCGAACCTCCTGATGAAGCCTATGTCGAGTTTCCACGGCTTGTTCGTGGCACCAATCACAAACAGGGGTAGCTTACTGTTTTCTTTCTCCTTTAAACCGTCCATCTCCATCAAGAACTGGTTCCGCATCCTCTTCTCGCCGCCGACCTCGTCGCTGTACTCTTGGAACAGACCGTCTACTTCGTCGATGAAGATGATAACCGGGGTACCGCTAGAGGCGATCTCCCTAGCCTTATTGAATACCTTAGCTACGTTCTTCTCCGACTCTCCGAGCCACTTGCTCATGATTGTCGCAGGGCTCACGTTTATGAGCGCCGCGTTTATCTCGTTGGCTAGCGCAATGGATATCTCGGTCTTCCCACAGCCAGGGGGGCCGAATAGGAGTATGCCTTTAGGCCACCCAAGCGGGTACAGGTGTGGCGTCTTTACAGGGTAGATGACAGCCCTCTTCAAGGCCTTCTTCACGTCTTCCAGGTCGACTAGGTCGTCGAACTTCTTCTTGTTACTCCTCTTGTCCGGCATCAAGATTTCTACGTCGTCTTTAGAGACGTCTCCAGGTGAGCCCCCAGCAGCGCTAGCCTTTTCCATGTGCTTCTCCAGTATCTCGATCCTAAGCTTGTACTTGGCGATCAAGTCCTTGTAGAAGTCTGCAAGCGAGTTGTCCGGGTAGAGCGATAAGTACTTGGAGAAGAGCTCGATAGCGGCCTTGTAATACTTTATAGCCTTCTCGTACTCCCCCTTCTTGTCCAGCTCGACCGCGAGCCTAGCGTACTCGGTGCCTTTCTCGACTAAGTAGTGCATGGCCATCGAGGCCACCCCCGATGAAAAAGGGAGTCAACTTAATATCGCTTAACCTTGATTATCCCCTTCTCCTCTAGGTACCTCAGTGCTTCGAAGACCTTTTCCTTGCTCACCCTAAACTTAGACGTAAAGGAGGACAGGTCTAAGATCCCGCCGCTACCCCTCAACTCGTCGAGCACCCACTGAGCAACAACGTTTGTAGGGACAGGCGCCTCCACGGCCACGTCTCTTTTTTCTACGCGACCTTGCCTACTTGGGAGAGGCGTCTCCGTGGGTGGGAGAGGCGGTAACTGAGCGGGAGCGGCCGTTTTCGCGTCCGCTTGCACCTCCTGAACTTGCTTCTTAGGTAACGGTAAGGTTAGCGTAGATGTTCCCAGGTTGGAAACCGCTATTATACTGGAGACCTTCCTTTCGACCTCGTTGAGCATGGTCGTCAGTTCGGGCGCTATCCTCTCTACTTCGGGCCTTAAGTCTTGTAACTCCCTTATGACCTCTGGCAACATCTTCATGGGCTCTTCGACGAGTGTTAGTGTCTCAAGCCTATACCTCACCCTGAGGAGGTCGTAGGTGACCTTCTCGAATATGGCCATTAGACTAGATATATGCTTTATTTCCTCGTCGAAAATCGCTTGGAACTCTGTCTTCCCGTCCTGGGCTGCCATCTTAGACCTCTTCGCGTGCTCGTCTACGACAGCTTTAAGGCTCCTCTTCGAGGACTCCAGGCTGTTGATCATCCTCTCTAGTATGACTATGGCGTCGTACAGATTTTTGGTTGTGGGGTCTTTGGGTTTCAAGGCCCATATTATCCTAGACAGCAAGCCTCCCCGGGCCACAGCACTAGACATGGACAAGCTTAACACCCTGCCGTTGAAGATATGGCTTTAGGAAGGCTTTTAAAAAACCGTCGGAGTCTTATCCCGTTATTACTAGCCGCTCTCGATCACTACAACTGGCATGGGCTGGCCAGAGGGCTGTTGCTGGGGTTGGGGAACAGGGGTCGTCTTAATGGAGAGGTCTACGGGCTGGCTCTCTAACGCCTCTATCTTGTCCAAGTGTTGCTTGACGCTCTCCTTCTCCATATCGCAACTTTCTAGGTGTCTCCTGATCTGCTCGCTCGCGGCCTTGTAGGCTTTCTCAGGTATCTCACCCGAGAGGTAGCTCACCTTGATACTCGTCATGGCCTTCTCTAGCTCGAGTATCGTGTCCTCTAGCTCGTGTATCCTCTTTCTGAGCATTTCCTTCACGTTCTTGGCGTCTTCCTTCACCTTCATCAGGCTCTCGTCAAGGGACTTCTTGAAAGAGTCGTAGGCGTGTTTCGGTAAGTCCTTCCTAGCGTTGAGCTCCTCAAGTGCCGCTATCCTTTTCTTAAGCCTCAAAATCCTGTTCTCGAGCTGAACGGCCATGAACTCCCACTCAGGTACTAGGACTATGTTTCCGTTCTCGAACCTGAACCTCTCTATGTCTACCTGCTTGAACTCCACATCGCCGAGGCTAACCTCCAGCGACTTCACTTTACCGTCCGCGTCACTGTAGAAACCGATTACGTAACCAAGCCTTCTACCATAAGGGTCTACAACCGGCTTACCTAGGTACTCGTCGATCTGGTCCACTGTTATCTCCATACTAACACCTCTCGACCGACCAGTTATCCTTATGAGATCCGTTATAAACAACCGGGCTGAAAGGGGGCTAGAGCGGTAATAGAACCCGAGGCCCCTTCAGAAGCCTGGTGCCTGGCATCGCCGCTCGGCGTCCCACGCTTTTAACCGTCATCATCAAAATAGCGTAAGAGCCTCCCTCTTTTTAAATCTAACAACCCGACTCTATGGAGGGGATTGGCATGGGGCTAGGAGTAGCGTCCCAGGTATTCAGTGGTGTAGCTAACGCGCTATCAGGAGCCGGAGGAGTAGGGGCAGTACTGTTCTTCGTAGGGCTGGCAATAATACTGGTCATAGCACTGTCACTGCTAGTAGTAGGAATCGTGAGACTAATCAAGGCACTACCAAACATGACCGTGAGCGGGTTCCTCAAACTAATGGTGGTAACAGCCGCTGTCTTGATCGTCCTAGGGCTAATCCTACCATGATTTTTTACAGCTAGGGCTTCCTCGGAAATACAGTGAAGCCCGGGTATTCCGGCTTTTCGACCTCTTCTTCTATCTCCAGTAACCTGTTATACTTGGCTGTCCTTTCACCTCTGGCTGGCGCTCCCGTCTTTATAAGCCCGGCTCTTACGCCAACAGCGATATCGGAGATGGTCGTGTCCTCGGTCTCTCCACTCCTGTGGCTTATTATAGTCCTGTAGCCCGCAGTCTTCGCCATGTCCACAACCGTGAATGTCTCGCTCAGTGTACCCACTTGGTTTACTTTGACTAATATGGCGTTAGCGGCTCTTGTAGCAATACCCCTGCTGAGCCTTTCCGGGTTTGTCACGAACAGGTCGTCGCCGACGATTAGGATCTTAGAGCCAAACTCGCTCGTAAACCTCGCGAACGTCTCGAAATCCTCCTCGTGGAACGGGTCCTCGATGCTGACTATCGGGTAGTCGCTTACCAGCCCAGCATAGTACTCTAGCAGCTTATCGCTCGTGAGCTCGACTCCCTCAACAACATAAACGCCCTTGCCCTGCTTGAACAGCCTAGAGCTCGCCACGTCGAGGGCCAGGGCGATCTGGTCGCCTGGGCTGTAGCCTGCTGCTTTTATGGCCTCTATTAAGAGGTCTAGCGCGTCTCTAGTCCTCTCTAGTGGTGGCGCGAAACCGCCCTCGTCTCCCACGTTTATAGCCAACGGCCCGAACTTGTTCTTCAGTATGTTCTTAAGCTCGTGGTATACCTCAACGCTCGCTCTAAGAGCGTCACTGAAGCTGGTGAACCCGGCGGGGACGATCATGAACTCCTGGAAGTCGAGTTTGTTACCGGCGTGAACTCCTCCGTTTATTATGTTGAGCATGGGGACCGGGAGTACGTTCGCCTGCTTACCACCAATGTACTGGTAGAGGGGTACTTCCATGGTGTGAGCTGCCGCCTTCGCGACCGCTATACTGGTAGCGACTATAGCGTTGCCGCCAATTCTCGCTTTGTTCTTCGTACCGTCGATCTCGACCATCTTCATGTCGATCTCGTACTGTTTTCTAGAGTCCATCCCTATGATCACGGGGGCTATCATCTTGTTGACGTTCTCGACCGCTCTCTTAACGCCTTTACCGTGGAACTCCTTACCGCCGTCTCTTAGCTCGAGAGCCTCGTGTGTCCCGGTGGACGCGCCGCTGGGCGCGTAACCCACGCCTACGCCAAGGCCCTCTGTTACAACCTTCACCTGGACTGTTGGGTTCCCCCTGCTGTCGAGGACCCACCTACCCCTGACACTCTTTATTAGGAACGCCTCGTCATACTCTGAGTGGTAAACTAAGTGCACTACACTCACCCCAGAGGAGTACGCTATGTTTCCAGCTATGGTCTTAGAAGTAATAACTTTAACTCTAGTAATGGTAGCTTACGTCCTGTTCACCATTTACTCCTACGAGAAGATAAAGAACAGGGCTATCTACGTGGCATACCCGTCTACTCTCCTGTACCTAGCACTTGTCGTGGTGTCGGCCAGGAGAGGGGAAGTTGCCTTCCCCGTCCTAGTGGGCCTCGCTGTAGTCATGGTCTACTTGTTATCGGTTAAGCTGACCCGAGGGTTGGCATCACTGTTATTAACTCCATTACTCCTATACTTAGCATTAATCCTAGCATTAAGGGGTTAGTTATGAGTAAGCAGTTGACATGCCCCAGGTGCGGGAGCACTGACGTCGTGGTCGAGAAGACGTGGCAACTGGTATCACCGTTACCGGACAGCGCTGGTAGGATAACGATAACCGTCATGGGCATGGTCAAGTGTAATAGGTGTGGGCACAGGTGGAGGGCAACGATCAGCAAGCTGAAGGTCGGTGGGAGTAGTGTCGAGATCGAGGGCGGTAAGAGGTTCGAGGAGAAAGAGGAGAGGAAACCCAAAGAGATAGTGCTCGACATAGACGAAATCCTCCGCGAGGAAGGGCCTTGAGAGGTCTAGCCCGAGCTGTTCTTAAAGCCCTGACACTTGTACTGGTAGTCGCCGTCTTCACACAACTACTCCTGTACTTGATGAACAACTCGCAGACTACGGTAGCCGTTGTAGAAGGCTCGAGCATGTACCCTCTTATGAGAGAAGGTGACCTCGTATTCGCCTACCGCCCACCGCCCAAAGACATCAGGGTCGGCGACGTCGTCATCTACAGGGTTTACAACAAGCTGATTATACACAGGGTGATAGATGTCAGAGTAAAGAACGGGGAGTACTACTACGTTACACAGGGCGATAACAATCCTATACCAGACTACATATACTTCGACGTCGTCGACGGGGTCCCTGTAGGAGTGTCCTACAGCAGGATCGTCGGGGTGGTCCTCTCAGTGGAAGGGCACACGTTTAAGATCCCGTACTTGGGTTACCTCGCGATATGGTACCACGAGCTAGTCAAGTACTAGGACACTCCCTTTAAGGACGGCCTCGGCTACCTCCTTAACCCACTTACCGGTAGACCTAGACTCCGCCACCCGCTTCAAGTAGTCGCGGAAGGAGACGCCCTCTCTCCTCGACCACTCTTGGTAGCCTTCCTTTAACCTCCTATACGCCTCGAAGTGGTATCTACACATGTTGCCGGACAACGCCTGCCTACCGCATATTACGCACTTGCTGGCCGGGGCGATCATGCCGAGCCTTATTGCCAGCTCCTTTCCGACACCGCTTTTCCTCGGCTCGAATTTCTCGATCAGCGAAGACAGCGTCTGTTTGGCCTTCTCGACCACAAGGCTGCGAGAAGTCTTACCTACTCTTATGTCCTCAAGGGACTTCTCGAACTCCCTTGTCAGCTCTACTTTAGTCAGCTCGGGGAAGAACTCCCCTATGACTTCGATCACCCCGAGGCCCAAGTCTGTTATCTCGACCCCCCTGGAGCTCATCTTTAAGTAACCCCTGTAAAATAGCGTCTCGATAATTCTAGCCCTTGTAGACTCGGTCCCTATCTCAACAGACTCCATCCACTTGAGAATGCTCATCTTTGTAGGCCTATTGGGGGGCTTACTCGACATTTTCTTCAAGTCGACTTCGACAACTCTCACCAACTCCCCTTTCCTGAATGAGGGGATCCTCGTCTCCCTGGGTGTGTGGAAGTAGTAGTACAATAGCCACCCTTTCCTGACGAGGTACTGTCCCTCGCTATAGAACGTCTCGCCCGGGACGCCGGCGGAGAAAACGACCCGCTGCCTCACAATCTCGTAGGGGCGGCTGAAAACCGCCAGGAACCTCCTGACAACCAGGTCGTAAACTTTGAGCATGTCTGGAGGTAGGTTGTGCGGGGGCTTGACACCTGTCGGGTATATTGCAGGGTGTGCCGGGTCTTCTTTAGGGCCCTCTCTCGGTTTCAGGCGACCGCCTGTCTCGGATAAGAGCTGGGCTACTAGGTACCTGTAAGCAGGGTTCTCGGCCAGTTGGTTTAGTATCATCCCGTAGTTCAGTGTAGGCGGGAGTTTCTGGCTGTTTGTACGGGGATAACTTATCAACGCCTCTAAGTACAGCCTCTCGGCGATCTCCTGTGTTTTGTACGGGCTGAAACCGTATATCCTGTACGCCTCCCCCTGTAGGTCGCCTAAGTTAAACGGGAACGGGGGAGGTACCGAGACCTTTTCCTCTACGTAGTCCTCGACTTGGACGTATTTCTTTTCTTTTATTATAGAGGCTACCCGGAGGGCTTCACTCTGGGTCTCGAATACTCCCTTCTCCCTCGAAGCACCGACTCTCGCGCTGTCTTTCTCGACTACTAGGCTGAGCGAGAAGATTGGGTACGGTATATGGAGGTTTCTCTCGGTCAACTGCTGGGCGACGTATGCTAGTGTTGGTGTCTGTACTCTTCCAGCACTAAGTATCACCCTTTTGCCCACAGCTCTCTCGACAGCTGACATCAGAGCCCTGCTTATGTTCACCCCCCACAGCCAGTCAAGTTCGTGCCTTGCTAGACCCGCCTCTATCATCTCGTAGTCCAGCCTAGTCAGCCTCTTAAACGACTCTCTTAGCTCCGCGGGTGTCAAGGACGAGAACTTCGCTCTGAGAGCCTTCTTTGGGTCCCCCAGGAACTTTATTATGAGGAAGCCTATGACCGAGCCCTCGATGTCGTAGTCACACGCATTGATGTAGTAGTCCCTACCCCTACAAGCCTCTATGAGCGCCTGGTAGAACTTCTTTATGTGGAGAGACCTCCTGTCTACCTCGAATGAAGGTGCCCACTCGTATGAGAAAACAGGGTAGCCGGAGAGCTTCGTTGATAGGTTGAAGATGTGCCCCGCCGCGCTTGCGACCGTCACCTCGAGACCGTTGCCCTTGTACACGTATAGGGGGACCCCCTGAACTGTTATCTTACGGTAGCTAGGCAGGACGGCCGACGCGATCTTGCTGGCCGCTTTAGGCTTCTCGGCTATGATGACTACCCTGCCTCTCAGCGACCACAGGTCTACGAACGACGTCACATAGTCCACCGTTCGGGTCGTCGGGGGGCTCCTGATCGCATCAGTACATGGTTATTTTATGGGATAGGGGCTGTTAAAGCGAGTAAGACCAGGTAGAGCGCTAGGTAGATGAAGTTGTGAGACTCGCTATACTGGTTAGCCGAGCCGGGGTGCTGGTACCTGCCGAAGAGGAGCTTGAACAGTAGGGCGATGATCCCTATCCACAGGTATATCCCGTAGAAGATTCCAAGCGTCATCAATAACGCGATGCTAGCCCAACCGACAAGGTCGTATAGAGAGGGCGACAAGTAGCTCCTGAGAACGTATCCGCCGTCTAATTGCCCTATTGGGATGAGGTTCAGGAACGTCACCAAGAAGACGATGTAGCTTATGAACGCGAGCGGGTGGACGAGTATAGTGTAGCCCTGGGGGACCATGAAGTACTCGAGTACCTGGAAGACCAGCGGGACCCCTGCGAGCGGGGAGGCCAAGCCTGCCTCGACCATTGACTGTGCTTGTTGAACGGTTAAGGGTTGCGATAAGAGGATTCCAAATGGTGCTATGACTAGGCCTGCTAAAAACCCGAAGAGGGGGCCTGAGATCCCTATTTGGGACAGGCTTTTCTTATCGGGTGGTATAGTCTTCATGTTTATGACGGCCCCAAAAGTGCCTATGAAGCCTAGTTGTATCGGGGGAGCCGGAATGAAGAACGGCCCCTCGATCAGCACACCGCTCCTCCTGCTCGCTAGAATGTGGCCGAACTCGTGAACAGCCAGGGCGACTATGAATATGATGGTGTAGGCAATACTCCAAGCGACAACGTCAGCCGTGACGGTGTAGAAGGACGCCGATAGACCGAGACCTGTAGCGAAGACTGTGACTACGGTAGCGAGCAAGAGAGGGATTTTCCACCTAGACCGCTTCCTGCTGAACGGTATAATCCTGAAAACCGGCTTCTCGGACTTCAACTGGACTGCCATGTAGCCTTTCTTTACCAGTTCACGGTATACCCTGTTAAAGAGCTCTTCGCTCAAGGGTTCTACAAGGATTACGTCTGCTACTTCGCCTAGACCGGGCGAGTAGTACGTGCTATAGCCTTCTACTCTGACTCCAGCTGTCGAGAATAGATTCAAGATATCGCTTAATGTCGTCTGTAATAAGCTTGTTGACTGGTACGAGCTCTGTGCTTCCATCAATGCCCCTCCTCTTAATAGACATTGGCAACAGTCCTCTTATTAACTCAGCTATGGCAATCGCGACAGGGTCTTTTATGGGGAAAGATGAAATGTCGAAAAGAGGAGGGGCGCCGTAGGCTAGCTGGAGCGCTCTAGCCCCTACAACGCGTGCCACTTCAAACCGCGTGAGCTTACTGTAGTAGAGCTTCTCCGTCTCAGACGTAGACATGTAGAAACACCGTATTTCCAATAAGCACTCAGCATAGAGAACTGGGATTGGTTATTTGGTTAAAAAATGTTTCCCTTAAAAGCTGGTCTTACCAGGCGAGGTCTCTTCCTCTTCTTTCTTCTCCTTCTTCTCTTCTTTCTTCAACGGGCTGGCGGCAATTATGTCGTCTATCTTCAGGATTGTCACCGCGGCTTCGGCAGCCGTCTTGATCATCGAGTTCTTCACGAGTAGCGGCTCAACGACGCTGATGGAGCTCATGTCCTCTCTCACGACGCCATTTATGACGTCAATCCCAGCGTTAACTTTGCCCTCGCTGTGGTATTGTCTCAGTTTCATTAGGGTCTCCAGCGGGTCTAGGCCGGCAGTCTCTGCTAGTATCAAAGGTATCTCCTCGAGGGCCGAGGCAAAAGCCTCTATAGCTAGTTGCTCCTTGCCCCCGATCTTGGCGGCGTAGTCCCTCAGCTTTAGAGCGACAGCTATCTCTGTGGCTCCGCCGCCTGGGACTATCTTAGGCACCCTCAACACGTTCCTCAGGACGTTGAGGGCGTCCTTCAAGCTCCTCTCTATCTCGTCGAGCACCATGTCGCTGGCTCCTCTTACCAGTATAGTGACCGCCTTCGGGTTCTTGCAGCCCTCTACGAACACCATCTTGTCGTTGCCCACTCTCCTCTCCTCTACTAGCGCGGCGTAGCCTAGGTCTTCGGGCTTCAGGTCCCTCACGCTACTGACGATCTTACCGCCCGTAGCTCTCTCGAGCTTCTCGAGGTCGCTCCTCTTCACCCTCCTGACTGCTAGTATACCCTTCTTAGCAAGGAAGTGCTGGGCAACCTCGTCAATACCCTTCTGAGTAATAACAACGTTAGCACCGGTAGACGCGATCTTCTCCACCATGTCTCTCAGTATCCTGGCCTCCTCCTCGATGAAAGCGTTCATGAGCTCGGGGCTAGTGATGTTTATCTTGGCGGTGATCTCGGGCTTCTCCACCTCGAGAGCTGCGTCTAGAAGGGCTATCTTCGCGTTCTCCACTCTCCTAGGCATACCAGGGTGTACGACCTCCTTGTCGAGGACGATACCGTACACCAGCTGGGTGTCGAGGACATTCCCGCCCTTCTTCTTCTCTATCTTGACGTCGTCGACCCTGAACTCGTATATCCCGTCGGGCTTCTTCTCTGCGACGGTCAAGGCCGCGTCTATCGCCATGTTCGTCAGCTTCTCGCTTACTAGTGGCCCACCAATGTACTTGCTTGCTATAGTGGTGGTGACCACCTTCTTGAGCGTCTCTCTATCAGAGGGGTCTACCTTGAGGGCGATCTCGTCTAGTATTCTGAGGGCCTCCTTGAGGGCCTTGGTGTATCCCTCAATTATAATTGTGGGGTGGATGTTCTGGTCTAGCAACTCCTCGGCCTTCCTAAGGAGTGCGCCTGCCAAGACGACCGCCGATGTCGTCCCGTCACCAACCTCGGCGTCCTGCGCTTTCGCGACCTCTACCAAAAGCTTAGCCGCTGGGTGCTGAACCTCCATTTCCTTCACTATTGTCGCGCCGTCGTTAGTGACGGTGACGTCGCCAAAGCTGTCCACGAGCATTTTGTCTAGTCCTCTCGGGCCCAGGCTAGTCTTCAGGACCTCGGCTAGAGCCCTAGCAGCCATGATGTTTGCTCTCAATGCCTCCCTTCCAACAGTCCTCTGCGAGCCCTCCTTCAGTATTAAGACTGGAATACCATACATTGCCATACTAGACTACCACCTGGGAACCAGTTCGCATAGAAGTGATGATATTACTTCTATATAAACCTTTCTCAGCGAGTTAATAAAGGTGGCGAAGGAGAGTAGAAACCAAGGGATTAAGCGTTGAGCGTCGAGCTGACGACCAGAGAGGAGCTCGAGCGGGCGCTATCCATTGAAGAGCCTGTGATTGTCGAGTACTACGACCCCGACGTAGAGGAGAGCAGGTTCTTCTCAGAGGTAATAAAGGAGTTGGGGAGAGTAGCCGACCCTAGGTTGCTTTTCTGCCGTGTGAACGTTAAACAGCACGAGGAGCTCGCCGACGGCATAGGAAGCGTGCCGGCAGTGAGAGTGTTTTACAAGAAGAGCGTCATCTTCGAACAGAAAGGGTGTTTCGGAGACCTCAAGCTCGACTTGATGGTTTTGAGGCGCGGGATTAGAGCCGTGTTCGAGAAGATCGACCTGCGTTTCAGGATCTAGAGGTCTCCTATATAGGTTGGCTTCTACCCTCGATCTCCTCCACGATCAGCGCGACCTCGTCCGACTTTAAGTATACCTGGAAGAGAACAGAGGGCTTGGAGGGCCTGTACAAGGGGTGGTAGACCCCGTCCTCCCCGACTAGCACGTATCCACGCTCGACAGCTAACCTGAGCTCGCCTACGCTCGCCGTCTTAACGAAGCTATTGAGTTTATTAGTGAAGTCAAGGGCGTCTCTAACGTACTTCTCTGTTACGACAGCCCCGCAGACAAGACAGGAATAGTCCGGCATTACAGAGTTAAAACCGCACTTAGGGCACTGTACTGGTGACCTGATCCCATACTTAGTCCAAAGGTACTGGAGGGTGGCGATCAGGTCCTCCCTCCCATACTCTTTAGCCAACTTGTATAGCCTGCTGACCTCGGCGACGGCCGCCCTGCCCCCACTGTAGACGATGTACTCGAGCTGCTCGCGTGTAGGTCTCTTTATCAGCTCAAGCATCTTTGCCGAAACGAGCTCGTCGACCTGGGGCTTAAACCTCTTGATCCTCCTGAGAACCGTGTCCACGTCTGGTTTAGAGGAGAGACCCTGTGTAACGAAGTCGAGCACTTCTAACACGATCTTCTTGGAGACTTCCTCGTCTAGGCCTAGTTGAGATAGCCCTAATGCATCGTTAACGTACCCGTACATCTTATCCAGCAGATCGCTCGCTTCGAAAGTCTTCTTCCTGGTAGCCTTACGCCTGGTCTTGGTTTCGGTCTTTTTCTTTTTTCCCTCCTCTTCCTCTGCAGACTCCTTTTTACGAGTTCTACGAGGAATGAGTACCCCCTACGAGTACTCCCTACTTGAAGACCGGCTCTCGAGGGCCCCGGAGTCTCTCTCCTCTATGTACTCGGAGATCAGGTAGCTGAGTATCAGCTTGGCTACTGAAGACCTCTTCCTAAGCTTCTCCAGTATTTTCAGGTATTTTTCTGTCCTGTTCTTTTTACCGGCTTTACGAGCGAGCCTCTTCACAATGAAGTTCAGTATGTCCTCGTACTCGGACTCTATGTCCACCTTGTCCTCGTAGTACTCCTCGATGATCTCCTCGATCATGTCGCCTAGGAGCTCATCGGTCATGTCCATCAAAGTGTCAAGAACCGATTGTCCGACCACTTCAATTGCGCCCCTGCTTCATAACACGATATAAGGTAGCATTCCTTATAAATTAAACTCCGTTAATAGGACTCGAACTCTAGTTTGTCGATCACCCTCCTAGATATCACACCAAGCCTCATCAGCTCGTACTTAAACCCGACACTTGTTTTGACGATCCTCAGCAAACCGGTGGTCCCCAAGTGGTATGGGGTAGGCGCGCTGAAGACCGTTATAACTCTCCTCTCGTGGTTGACCTTGTAACCCTCTACAGCCTCATGCCCTCGAATTATGAGCTTGACTCCAGCTATCTTAAGGAACTTATCGGTAAACTTCTGTCCGTAGAAGAAGCCAGCCCCTCTCACAGACTCCACTAGATACGTCTCCTCGTCTACCGGGTCACTCCAGAGCACTGTCTCCAAGTCCAGGTCGTCTAACATTGGGTCTCCTACGGAGAAGGCCTCCTCGAGAGTGCTCGCGTAGAGCGCCCTGTACGGGGGTCCGCCATGTAATAGCACAGCCTCGCCTGGCAGGACGGCTACTACCGGTAACTTATCGAAGAACTTGTACAGGAGGCGGACGGCTTCGTCCGACTTCTCGGGCCCGAAGTACTGTGAGACCCTGTAAGGTAGGTCGTGAGGGTAGGGTAGCAGCCACCTCGGAGGTTCATGGTTACCTCGCAACAGGATAACGTCGTCCGGGTACTTGTCTTTCAACTCGAGCAATAACGCGAGTGTTTCTATCTGGTAAGACCCTCTATCGACGTAGTCCCCGAGGAAGACCAGTTTAACCCCGGTACCGAGTTTCTCCAGAATACCGCTGGTCTCGAAAACCAGCTTGACGCTCGAGTAGTCTCCATGTACGTCTCCGAGCACGTAGAGCTCGTTGAAGGAGTTCTCGTCTATTTCTACGACTCCGGGGATCCTGTACCTCACACCGCTCCCCGTGTAGTCTAGTTTACTGGCTACCCGTCTGAGGGTCTCTGCGAACTCGCTGTATGAGAGCTTAACGTCCCTGTACGACTTTAAAACCAAACTCAGCCCCTACGCTCTTATCAAGTAGATCTCATAACTGGTGAAATTAAAAACGTCATGACCGATATCGGCAGCGTATAAGTGTTGGGGGCTGACCCAGACGTGAGACACCGATATGAGCGGGGATTCCTCGATAACGTTCACCTGATCCACGCCTGTAACCACGTTTATCTTGGCTAACTCGTTTAGCAGTTCTCGCAAGGTGGAGAGATTCGGTGCCGAAGAGACCATGATAGCGTAGCTTCCTCCCTGCCTGAAGACCAGCCTTTTCTTTGCGAGCTTTCCATCCACATGCCTGTAGTAGTGGTTGAGGAAACTGGAGAAGGTGACTCCTATCCCGACAAAGTCGTACAGCTTGGCCATGGTGAGCGGTGATAAAGGCGGGTTGTAGTGTCTGAAGAGCGTTAGGAGCGTTACTTCGTCTACCTTGTCTAGCTCGGGCGCCGGCTCTTCTTCCGCGACCTCGTCGAGCCTCAGTAGCTCTATTTTTTCACCGTCCTCTACCGGGACAAGTACGTCTCTAACTCTGCCGTTTATCACTGGCTTACAAACGTACCTCACACCGCTCTCCAGCCTCTCTACTAGACCCCTACCATAGACCAAGATAGTAGGCCTCGAGGTGAAAGAGTAGTAAGCGATGTCGGGTTTTACGCCTCCTAAACAAAACTTGGGAGGGATTTTCTGCGAGACGCTTATTACTGCGAAATCCAGGAACCCTATTCTATGCAACGCTACGTGGTAGTACTCTCTCAGTAAACCGAGTTTAAGACCCCGCCTAACGATCCTCGTCAGCTTCTCGTACGGAACGTTGATCTCGGCACTCATCTCTTTCAGAGAGCGATACCTCAGCGACGCGAATGACACTTCTCTCAAGATGCCGACTACGTCGCCTGGCCCTGCCATGGAATCACCCTAGAAGGCTGGTGACCAACACGTGTACGCAGGCCCTGTTCTCGAGCAAGTCTTGAAGCGGCTAGTACACAGCCTCTCCGCGGGTTATGGGAACTAGTGTACGTGGGCTCAGTGGCTACCATTCAGATCATCCACGGTCAACAGCGGCCAAGGTTCTTCACAGCCCTGTCAGCACGCTCGTGTGTCTTCACCGATCGTTCGATGGACCTCATCACATGTGGAGCGCTCGGCCAAATGCCTTCAAATCATTGACCTATCATAGACGGGAGTACTCCTCATCGCTAGCAGTTCTCACATTATGTCTAATTCCCTGAGCCTCCTTTTAACGATATCCGCTACAAGGGAGCCCTCGACTCTACCCCTAAGAACCTTCATCGCCTCGCTCATAACTATATTGAAGGCTTTATCGCGCCTCGACTTCAATTTTTCCAAGTTCTCTTTCACGATTTTGTCTACCAGGTCGAGTACGTCGCTCTCGGAAATCCTGCTCAAGCCTAGTTCTCTCACGACCTCCTCGACGTCCCGTTCGGGTTCTTTAGAGACCTCTCTTAGCACGTCCGGTATGGCGTCTTTTACCAACTTACCCGCGGCTACGAGGTCTATTACTTTCTCTATATGCTCGTCCTCTATGTTCTCGACGCGGACTCCCTCGTTCTCGAGCATCCTCAACGTGTTCGCTATCGTCGAGGCGATCAAGACCGGCGGTACCTTCCCCCTCCACTTCTCTACAAGCCTCTCGTAAAGGTCGAGCCTTATGTCGTTTATGACGCTAGTGGCGAGCTCTCTACTCAACCCGTGATCGCGAACAAACCTCTCTAGCTTTGCTTCAAACGGCTCGGGGACAAGACGCTTCGCCGACTCGATCAGATCGCCCGTTATCAGTATAGGCGGGATGTCTGTTTCAGGGTACATTCTCGCCCCTCCAGGCCTAGGTCTCATGTACCTAGTTGTGCCATCTGGGTTCGCAGCCCGAGTCTCCTCGGGGACACCGTCGAGGGCTACTTTAACCCTTTCTAGGACTATCTCGAGAGCCCTCAACGCCTTGCTTCTCTCGTCGACCACTAGTACGAATGCGTCTCTCTCGGGGTTAGCACCCAATCTCCTGTAGACCTCGTTGACTTCTTCCACTGTTATTCCATACCCCGGTAGCTCGTCGCTGTGGATCAAGCCGCCGACCCCCGCCCACACCCTCGCATAGTCGGCTAGCTCTGTACCGAATCTTCTACCGGGCTGTAACTCGAGGCCGAGTAGACCCTTGAATTCAGCGAGCTTGAGCCCGTAGACCACGGCGTTCTTCTCGGTTAGGAGCCTCTTTATCAGCTTCGACTGAGTATTCCTGAACAGGTCGGTCAAGTCTACGAATACTGCTCTGAGACTCTCTTTGACAACCCCCCTCCTACGTAGCTCCTCTCTTATCTCCAGGAGCCTTAACTGCCTCAACGTCTCGTACTCTATCACCCTGGGAATCATGTAAAGGTGTTGAATACCCTTGATCTCGACCTTACCCCCACCGGTGATACTTATGTTCACGTCCTGCCTGATCGAGCCCAAACCACGCTTAGCTCTACCCGTCAACCTGACTAGCTGACCTATCTTGAACGCGACTCTCCGAGCCTGCTCTGGGCTGTGAATATCTGGCGCTGTTGCTATTTCGACCAGCGGGATACCTAGCCTGTCAAGCTTGTATTCAACCTCATACTCCGACTCGCCCATTTTCCTAGCCGCGTCCTCCTCTAGGCAAAGGGTCTGGATGCGCACCCTCCCATCTTCGTCTTCGAGCCAGCCATTCATTGCGATCAAACTGGTCCTCTGGAATCCGCTGACGTTGCTACCGTCTATCACTATTTTCCTCATGACGTAGACTTCGTCTACGATCCTCATGTTAAGCGATAATGCTACAGCTAGAGCTACCTCGAGGGCCTCTCTGTTCATCTGGTGAGGGGGTTCTTCGTCGGCCTCAACAAGGCAAGAGGCTGAGCGGGGGGAATCGTACTTGAACCTCCTGCCCTTCTTCCACTCGAGGACGGCTGCCTGGTCGACCTCGCCCATCTCGCTTCTGCTAGGCCTCAACTCCCTGTAGAAGACGTCTACCGAGTCCTCCTCCACTAGCTTGGTGGGACAACTGCAAAACAGCTTCTCCCGCGTGTCCAACTGGACGTGAATCTCCAGTCCAACCCTTAGACCGAGCTTCTCGTAGTCGAGGCCTTGAACCGCTCTACTCATACAACCACCTCGGGTACAGGTCTAGCGTGTGCCTGTAGTTTATCTCCCCCTCTAGATTGGTCAACATCCACTTCCTGACCTCCGCGATGTCCCTCGTCTTGCTGGCTAGAACCCACGAAAGCTTTACGTAGGCTACCTCCGGCAACATGTCCTCTGCTGGTATAACCCCGGCTTCTAGGAGCCTGCGCCCCGTGGAGTAGACGTTCAAGTTTACCCTGCCGAAGAGGCACTGACTTGTCATTACAACGGGGACTCCACTCTCGACAGCCCTCTTAATCGAGTCTAAGAGCCTGTTCGATATGTGTCCTAGCCCGCTCCCCTCGATGACTATGCCGTGGAAACCCTTGTCGACGAGCATGTCGATTATCTCGTTCTGTACCCCGGGGTAGGCCTTAACCAAGGCTACCTTGTCATCGAACCTCGCCTCCAGAGAGGGCGTTCTCGTAGGATCCCTAGTCTTTAAAATCTTCCCGACCTGTTTGACCTCCGAGGTGTAGGGGTTCACTAGGAATATAGGCTTGTCGTTAATAGACTGAAAAGCGTCCCTCCTGCTCGTGTGCATCTTCCTCACCTTAACCCCTCTGTGGACGGCTATCAGGTCGTCAGAAGTAGAGGCGTGCATTGCGATAAGGGACTCCGCTATTGGTGCTCTTGATGCGGTTATAAAGGCTCCCTTAAGGTTCAGTATGGAGTCGCTGCTTGGCCTGTCACTACTCCTCTGAGAACCAACGAACACTATGGGGACGGGCTTGTCCCTTATAGCGAAGGCCAACGCTGCGGCGGAGTAGGACATCATGTCGGTGCCGTGAGCTATGACAGCCCCGTTCACGCCTCGCTTCATTTCTCTGTAAACTTCGTTCGCAAGCCTCTCCCAGTCGCTTGGAGTTATGTCCTCGCTGAACACCCTCATGACCTCTCTTGCCTCGAACACGGCTATGTCAGTCAGGTCGGGGGCCCACTCCGTGATCTCCCTAGTCGAAAGCGCCGGGACGACCGCGCCCGTCTCGTAGTCTATCTTAGAGGCTATCGTACCCCCTGTACTCAACAGTACGATCTTAGCCTTGCTCTCCACGGCCTCCTCCGGCTCTGCTACTCTCTCTAGCCTGGACTTCTTGGAGGCCAGGGATACCTGTGTCCTCTCGTCGACTTTAATTCCTATGTTATAGCCGTTTTCTAGCTTTATGACCAGTATATCCTCGCTCGCTCTAACGGTGTACCTCGGCATTAATACTCCTTCGAATACCTCGCCGTCCTTCACTACTCTGACCCTGTCACCTGGCTCGACCCCTATGCCCGACAACAACGCGGCTAGTCTACCCGTGTACCCGTGGTAGACAAGTACCATTTCCTAGCTCCCTAGCCAGAAAAACAATAGAGTTTCATAGAGTAAATAACTGTTGTCTAACAAGTCCAGGGTTCCTAGCTCTAGGAAAAACCTTACATTACAGTAGGCTTAGAAGCTGGAGCTAAGACTCTCCTTGCGTACTCCACCCTGTTCCTGACTCTCGGCGGCTTGTTCTTCCTACCCTTGGGTGGGATCTTGGGTGTTTGGCTTCTGACCTTGCCCGCCTTTGTAAGTGAGCCGTGGCTTGGCATACGTGACCACCGTTGTTTTACGCTACTAGAACTATTTGTTTTGGGGATATTTAAATAAGAGTGTTCTTAAAGTAGAATTAGAAGGCCAGGTGAAAGAATGGCCGCAGTTTACTTTACGCAGAACGTGCTAGGGGCGTTTTTGCTCGACGAGGAGGGGAAAAGGCTAGCAGAGAGCCTGGCGCCTTTCAAGACCAACGAGATAATAGACTACCTCATAGACCTCGAGGAGGGCAAGGTTACACAGCAAGCGAGAGAGGTGCTCGAGAAGGCGAAGTCTATGGGGTTCAACGAGGTAGTCGTCGAGACTATAGAGGACGGGAAGATCGCCAGCTCTCTCGGCTTAACTCCGAGAGTCGACGTGAGAGCTAGTGTGATAAGCAGGTTTAGGGAGAGACTACAAGACTTGGCCGTAGAGCTGGGTTTATGTAGTTCCAAGGACGAGTTCTACACGAAGTTGCACGAGATATCGCTAGAGCTGTCCCGTAGGAAGCTCAGGAAAGAAGCCCAGAAAAGAGACCTGCTCGCGATCCAAGCTATAAGGGCTATAGACGACATCGACAAGACCATAAACCTGTACGTGTCCAGGCTGAGGGAGTGGTATAGCATACACTTCCCCGAGCTAGACGAGCTCGTCAAAGACCACCACGACTACGCCAGGATAGTCTACGAGCTTGGGGACAGGGAGAACATCAGCTACGAGAAGCTAAAGAGGCTTGGCTTTAGCGAGGAGCTGTCCACGAAAATATCCGAAGCTTCGAGAAAGAGCATTGGCGCGGACCTGAGCGATTTCGACATTGAGTACATTAAGACCCTCGCAGGAATTATACTAGACCTCTACGAGCTCAGAGAGACTCTCGAGGGATATATCGACGCAGTAATGAAAGAGGTTTCACCCAACGTCACCGCTATCGTGGGGAGTAAGCTGGGCGCGAGACTTCTCAGCCTGGCAGGTAGCCTCGAGAACTTGGCTAAGCTACCCGCCAGCACAATACAGGTGCTCGGGGCCGAGAAAGCCCTGTTCAGGGCTCTTAGAACCGGCGGTAAACCGCCGAAGCACGGCGTGATATTCCAATACCCTGCCATACACAAGAGCCCGAGGTGGCAGAGAGGCAAGATCGCCAGAGCACTCGCAGCAAAGCTCGCTATTGCGGCCAAGATAGACTTCTACACTGGCAGGTTTGTAGGGGACAAGCTGGTTAAAGAGCTCCAGGAAAGGATTGAGGAGGTTAAAAAGCTGTACGCGAAGCCGCCTGCTAAGAAGCCGGAAGAGGTTAAACCGAGCAAGAAGGGTAGAGAGAAGAGGAGGTGAAGGGAGTTGAGCGAAGTGGTCGCTATTAAACCCCACGAGAAGTACTACGGAGTCTACGTGGTCGAGCTCGAAGACGGGAGCATGAGGCTGGCTACTAAGAACCTCGTCCCAGGCCACAGGGTCTACGGCGAGAGGCTCTTCAGGTACGAGAACGTCGAGTACAGGGAGTGGAACATGTACAGGAGCAAGCTAGCTGGCGCCCTCGCAAATGGTTTGAGCGAGCAGCCGATTAGGGAAAGCGACTCGATCCTGTACCTCGGAGTCGCTACAGGCACTACCGCCAGCCACATCTCTGACATAATAGGACTGAAAGGCAGGATCTACGGTGTGGAGTTCGCGCCCAGGGTCATGAGAGAGTTCGTTGCACTCGCAGACGTGAGGAAAAACCTCTACCCGATACTCGCCGACGCCAGGAAGCCACAGCTGTATAGGCACGTGGTGGAGCTAGTCGACGGAGTATACGCTGACATCGCCCAGCCAGAGCAAGCATCCGTTGTAGCGGACAACGCGGATTACTTCCTGAAGCACAACGGGTATCTGCTACTAGCCATTAAAGCAAGGAGCATCGACGTGACGAAAGAGCCCAGCGAGGTCTACAGGAGAGAGATCGAGACGCTGAAGAACAGGGGTTTCGAGATAGTGGACGTAGTCCACTTAGAGCCCTACGACAAAGACCACGCCATGGTCTACGCGAGGTTCAAGAGGTAAAAGTTAAGTGTCCCGTCGGGCTTTAGCCCGGTGTAGGTGATGAAAAGCAGAGTACTAGAGGAGCTCACCGAGGAAACGGTTGGAACTCTCGGCCGCGCCGGCTTTATTGTAGAGGAGATAGACTACCCCGAGGAGGGCCGTAGTGTAGACGTTGTTGGTAGGTCTGGAGACAAGAAGGTAATTCTGAAAGTGGTTTACGACTCTGCGAGAGTGAGCAAGAGGGAGATAGAGGACCTGAAGAAGCTCTCCGCAACATACAGAGCGTCGGTTCTAATAGTGTCGGAGAAGTACTGGAAGACCGAGATGGAAGACGACGTCGTCTACGTTAGAAACGACATCTACGTCGTCAACAAAAACCTCCTCCGGGACTACCTGCTGAAAAGCAGTAAGCCCATAGTGCTCAATGTGAGGGGGAACTACCTGGTCAGAATAAGCAGTAAAGGGTTTGCGAAGAGGAGGCTGGAGCTGGGCCTTTCGAGGAGCGAAGTCGCTAACAGGCTCAACATATCTAGGGAGGCGGTGTACCAGTACGAGACCAGGCGTTCGATGACATCTGTCCAGACGGCTATCAAGATAGCCGATCTATTGGGCGAGGAGGTGTTCGAGGAGATAGACCTGCTAAACGAGAGCATGTTCGACCAGTACGAGAGCCGTGCTGAGAGCCCGCTCCTAAACGAGTTACTCAGTCTCGTGAACGTCAGGGATGCCAAGTTCTTCTCCTTCACAACGACACCTGTAGACGCTGCTATCGTCAAGGACGAAAAGACGGTCTCGATTGTGAGGTTGACCGGGTTCAGCAGAAGTGAAGTCGAGCTCAAGGCGGATAACGCCGTGAAGCTGACTAGCATTACAAGGTCTACGCCGCTGTTCATACACGACGAGAGGAGGATTGAAAGGATCGGGGAGGCTTTGAGAGAGATATTCGGTGAGTAGCCGAGGATGAGATACACCCTCGTGATAACAGGTAGACCCGGAGTAGGGAAGTCCACACTTTTCAACAAGATCGTAGAGGCGTTGAGGAGTAGTGGACTAGCCGTCGCGGGATTCGTAACCTTCGAAGAGAGAGATTCCACGGGTCTGAGAGTGGGGTTCAAGATCCTCGACTTGAAGACGAGGTCGTGGGCTTGGCTTGCCAGGAGAGATAGCCCGTCTCCTGTACGGGTCGGCTCCTATGGCGTATTCGTCGAAGAAGCAAACAAGGTCGTCGAGATGGCCCTAAACAAAGATGCTGTGGTAAACAGTGACGTCATATGCGTGGACGAGGTAGGCCCCATGGAGCTAAAGCTCCCGAGCTTTAAACCCCTGCTCATAAGTGCTCTCAAACTGGGAAAGCCGACAATCCTCGTGGTTCATTACAGGCTCTCCGACCCCGACATACTGAGGTTAATTGACAAGTCCGAGAGGGTGACGCTCACTCTCGAGAATAGGGACGAGCTAAACCGAGTATTACCTGGAGTCGTCTTAGAGAAAATCAGGGGGAAGAGACCGTAAGGTCATGACTAGCAGGCTGTTAAGCAAAACCATTGTAGTAGAAGAGGGCCTAGCAAAAGTATACGTGCCAGACATCTCGGAGTACATAAGAGAGGACGGGGTAGTAGAGCCTTCCTGGATGCCCGTATTTTACAACCCGTCAGCTAAGTTCTCTAGGGATGTAACCGTACTCGTTGCGAGGACGTACTTTAGTAGTAGGGAGTTCTTCTTCCTCGACCTTCTCTCGGGTACAGGTGTGAGAGGGATCAGGCTGTCGCTCGAGGCGGGAGGCGTAGGGATATTAAACGACGTAGACCCTCGGGCATACGACTACATAACCGAGAACATCAAGTTCAACAAGCTAGACGACAGGCTAACAGCGTTCAATATGGAGGCTAACGCCCTGGCCAACCTTTTGACCTTCACAGGTGTAGTCGTCGACTACGCCGATGTAGACCCTTACGGCTCGCCAATACCCTTCTTCGAGAGCGCTCTAAAGCCGTTGGGGAAGAAGGCACTACTAGGCGTCACAGCCACGGATAGGGGGCCTTTGAATTGCGTGAACAAGGAGAAGACTCTCAAGAGGTACTGGTTGGAGTGTCACAGTGTCGACTTCGCGAACGAACTTGGGATTAGAGTTTTGACTTACGTTACAGCCCTGAGGGCGTCAGCCCTCAACTACGCTATCACACCCCTACTGTACCTCAGTAAGGCCCACTACTTCCGCGTCTTCTATCTGGTCGAGCGTAGGAACCCCTACGAGGAGATTTCTAGGTGTAAAGGGTACATATGGTACTGCAGGGATACCCTCGAAAGAGGACTCTCAAAGACTGGCGAGCCGGATGTGTCTTGCAAAGGGGGGAAGAGGCCCATAGTGATTGGCCCCCTATGGGTGTGCCCGCTGGGTAGCAAGGAGTTCGTTGACCGAGTAGCCGAGAACCTCGAGAAGACGCCTTATCTCAAGAATAGGGACGTGCTGAAGTACGTCAACTTATTGAAGAGCGAGGTAGATGTGAACGTCCCATACATAAGGCTGGATCTCCTCTGCAAGAAGATTGGAGCCAACATGCCGAACATGGATTCGCTTGTTGAAAGGCTGAGAAGCATGGGTTTTAGGGCCTCGAGAACACACCTGGACTACAGGGGTGTGAAGACCGATGCTCCTCTAGATGTTCTGACAAGCGCCATACGAGAGACTGGTGGAGCCGGCTCCTCGTGACTACCTTAACGCGTTCTTTTGGTTTGTCCGTGTCTCAAGACCCACTCGTTTATGAACTGGCAGTTCACCGGGTCGTAGAACCCGCCTTCATAGCACCTGTTGATGAATGGGCAGGATACACACGGTATGTCGAGTACCTCGTCAACTAATTTACTCACAACTAGTTTCCCAAGACGCCCAGCCTGGAGACCTGTTTTCTGTACTCTAGCTAAAGTGTCCGCCACGAGTGTAATTCTGTAGGTCCTCTTACCCTTGTATGTAACGGGCTCTCTCTTAATGACTCCTTCCTCCTCGAGCTTCTTCAAAGCCTTTGACAACTCCTTACTGGTCAACCCGAGCTCTTTCCACAACTCGCTTTGCAGAACATCCTTGCCCTCGTTTGAGAGCAAGAACCCGATTATCCTCTCGCTTACTGAGTCCTTCGACATGAAAATTCGACCTGTCGCTGAAGTCGCTGTTGAGCCAATATTTTATTCTATCATTAGAGGCTTATAATTTGACATGAGAAAAACACGAAACCGTTAGAACTACATGGTGATCACTATGTCCAGGTTTCTGACTATCTCGCTATAGGAATTCCTGATCGCTACATCAGTCAACCCTACTGTTTTAGCGATGTCTAGTTGAGTCCTCCTATTCCCCGTCAGGATAGCGGCCACGTAAACGGCTGAGGCTGCGAGGCTTGAAAGCCCCTTTCCGCTCACTAGCCCCGTGCTCGTGACTTCTGCCACGATCTTATTGGCTACGAACTCGACCTCCGGGGGTAGGCCAGAGCTCTTCACTATGTAGGAGATGATCGTTTGGGGCTCGTTCCTCGCCAGTTTCTTGTTCAGGTTCTTGACAGACTCGCTCACCATCTTAATAGCATTCCAAACCTCCTGCGGTTCGAGCCCGAGCTCGCTAGCAAACTGCTTGAAGGGTCTTGGGTAGCCGTGGATCTTGTAAGACAGGTACAGCGAGGCTGCGGCCAGCCGCTTGAGCGTCTTCTCCTTGAAGTTCTTGCCTGCGACCGCCTCCCTGAGAATTTCGCCCGCCGTCTCGGCTACTGCGGTTGGCGGCTTTATCAGCTTGACTAGGTCGTTGAGGTGCTTGAGCGCCTTCTCAACGATCCTCTCGCTCTTGCTGACCCTGACGTCTTTCTGCCTCGCGACCCAGCCCCTGCCCTCTTTCACGTGGTTGACAATCCTACCGGCTATCTCTGTCCCCCCGATACCCCTGTCGTGAACCCTGTTAGTGAAGGAGCCGCTTACTCTAGGGGTGGTCTCGTCCTTTATCAGAGTCTCAATACCGTAGTCGATTGGTCTCTCCTCTAGGACTGTCCCGCAAACAGGGCAAACGTACGCGTTCTCGGAGTAGTCGAAGACTATGTTTTGATTACCGCATACCGGGCATCTCAGGACAGCCGTCTCTATCTTCATCACTGTGTCTCTCCCCCTTGCTTTCTAGTCCCCTTTCTCTTAACTGGCTCGTAATACACGTTGTAGTCGCGTATTGTAGAGGCCAAGTCCCTAGACTCCAGTTTAACGATAATCCTGGGGTCGTCAACTCTCCCAATTATATCGACTATTTTTCCAAGCCTCCGAAGATTGGAGTCGTACACGAGGCTACCTATAAGATCCTCCCGGACGTTCACGGATGGTCTAACCACCAGGATCCCATTCTTACCCACGACTTCTACGAAACCCAAGCGCCTCAAACCCTGACTTAACCTCCTGTGGTATTACCTTGTTGACACAGTATTTAACCAGAGACCCTATAATACCTACGACACTACCGTTTTTTGTATTATTGCTTCTCTCAAACAGGTGTTGAAACAAGAACGTAATACACTATTGGTGAGATATACTCACGTAATACAGCCTAGTCGGGAGGTAGAGACGATTTACGCGGTTACAACCCGAGTTTCAAATAGAACTCCCTCCGGTGGACTGAATTGAGCGTACTAGGAACTGGGGTATTGAAAGCCCCTAGCCCCTAGTCTTCTTCAACTCCATGGATATGAGCTTGAGAAGCCTCGTCTTGCTAAAAACTTTGTTTACAACGACTCTACCAGCCTTCCTCCACATTCGAGGGTACTTCTTGTCTGCCTCAACCTCCACCTCAAACCCTAGGCGCCGGGCTGCTTTCTCGATCTCCTCTAACGTGGGGTTCGGCACGCAGAGCGACTTTGGAACTCTCCTACCCTCGCTACGAGTACTCGAACAATCGATGTAGTGAGGGTATATGACGACCTTTCTTTTCTCGTACTCCCTACTCACTACGACACCGTGTACTCTACTTTACTAAGACCCCGTTCAAAACTCCGTCTTGCCCTGGCCTCGAAAGGATTTTGACCAACCCTACCTCCGTCTTGACGATCGCGCCTTTAACGATTATCTTGGACCTCGCTAACTGGGGGTTAGACGGGACGTTCACGACGTCTAGGATCTTGACTCTCTTGACACGCTTCTCTTCTGGCAAGTAGACGTTGACATAGGTTACTCTCTTCAGCTTTACCTTAGTGTTCCCGCCCACCGTCCTAACGATTTTCCTCTCCTCCTCTCCCGCCAGGGTCGTATTGATGGGCGAGCCCCCTAACTCGTATTTCCTCTTGTCCCTGCGTCGTCCTTTCTTACCCCCCGTTATCTTTTTGAAGTCGTTACCTTGGTAGTACGACATTAACAGCACCTTCCTCTTTCTAGAGTTTGAAGCCGCCTTATAAACTTCTTTAAGTTGTAAACCTATGTATAAAATCTGGCAAAGTCCAGGGAAGCAGAGGCATGCGCGGATTACTCGCCTCTTCTCAGAGAAAGCTCGAGAGGTTCGCTTTCAGGGTACTAAGCTTCTTCGAGAAGAGAGTTCTTGAAGACATCTACGAGAGGTGGCTGTGGCTCCAGATCAAAGACGGCCCGTTTCCTACGCACATAGGCATAATCCCAGACGGGAACCGTAGGTGGGCCAAAAAGTTCGGTTTAGACCCTTTGACAGGGCACGAGACCGGCTACGAGAGGATTAAAGAGGTCTTGAACTGGATCTGGGAGCTAGGTGTGAGGTACGTAACGATCTACGCTATGAGTAGCGAGAACTGCAGGTTCAGGAACCGCGAGGAGTTCTATCACCTGCTCTCCCTGCTCAGGAGAGGAATTAGAGAAATACTGGAGTCGGGCGAGATCGATAAGAAGAGGATCCGAGTCAGGGTGATTGGGGACTTAGACATGCTCCCGCCGGACCTCGTCGACGAGATCAAGAAGCTGGAGGAGAGGAGTAGCTCGTACAAGGACAGGACGTTGATGATCGCCGTATGTTATGGCGGTAGACATGAGATAGTCGAGGCCGTTAAGAAGATTATTAAAGAGTACGAGGAGGGAAAAGTCGGCTTGGACGACATAAACGAAGAGACTTTCTCAAAATACTTGATGACGAGCGATATCCCAGACCCTGACTTGATCATAAGGACAAGCGGGGAGGTGAGGATAAGTAACTTCTTGTTATGGCAGTCCGCCTACAGCGAGCTCTACTTCTGCGACGCTTACTGGCCTGAATTCAGGAAAATAGACTTCTGGAGAGCTATAAGGAGCTATCAGGCCCGCGAAAGAAGGTTCGGGAGGTGATCACGCTTCCTCGCTTAACTCGTCGGGGTTCGAGTAGAGCAACTTTAGATCCTCGAACGTGAGCTTCTTAACACCAGACTTCAACTTCTCTTCGACCTGCTTCTTCTTTTCCTCGATTATCTTAGAGGTCTTCGTCCTCCTCAGCTCTTCTAGCTTCTTGTTATACAGCTCCCTTAACTCCCCTAGTCTAGACCTGTACTTATCGATCTCGCCGTTAATTTCGTCCAGCCTCTTCTGCTTCTCGTTTATCGTGTTCGTTAGGTCGTTAACAGCCTTCGTCTTCTCGGTCAGCTCCTGCCTCATCTTCGTAAGGCTCTCTTTGGCTTTCCCAACCTCCTCCGTCAACACGCCTATGTTGTTCTTCAGGTCGCTTATCTGTACACGCAGTGATGTTATGTACGCTCTCAGTTCCAGGTACTGGTTCTTCTCGTTTACAGCCCTACGAGCCTTCTCGAGCAGCCTCTCGTAGCGTTTTATCTTGTTGATGATCTCGTTCTCCTGCTCGAGTGATAGAACTCTCGTCTGCAGACTCCACTCGAGCCTGTTTATCTCGTCGACGATGGCGCTTATAGGTATCCTGACCTCCTTGTTTAGGTTCTCTACCTCGATCTTCTTACTCCTAGCTAGCTCTATAAGAGAAGAGTACTCCTCCTTCTTCGACTTCAGCTCCCCGATCAGCCTTCGCCTCTCCTCCACCAGCTTCTTGTACTTCTCCTTCAGGCCCTTGTACTCCTCTCTTAGCTTTTTGATGCTCTCGATCAGCCCTCTACGCTGGGTCCTTAGAGTTTTCAGCTCTGCTACTAACCCGGCTCTCTGCTCTTTAAGCTGAGAAATCAAAGCCCTCGTCTTGGACATCTCGTCTCCTATTGCCGTAAGAGACGGGTCCTCGTTAAAGCCGTTCTCGGCCACTCAACGATTCACCACACCAGCTCTGCTAACTATGACTCTAGCGTCGACGACGACCGCCCCACGGCTATAGGCTATTATGGGATTTAAATCGACCGAGATAATATAAGGATTATCCTCCATTAATTTAGAGAGCGACACGATCATGCCGGCGATAGCCTCCTTGTCCACAGGGGGTTGCGACCTGTACCCTTCGAGTATTCTACTCGCCTTGATCTCCCCTAGCATCTCGATAGCTTCCTGGTAACTCACGGGAGCCACTCTAAAGGTGACGTCTTTTAACACTTCCACGAATATACCGCCGAGCCCGAACATGATGACGGGGCCGAACACCTGGTCGCGTGTAGCGCCAATAATTACCTCCACGCCTGGCGGCATCATTTTTTGTACGAGGAAGCCCGTCAGCCTAGCCCCGGGTTGCCTCTCCTTGACGTTCTTCGTTATAGCCTCGCAAGCACGCTCGACTTCCTCGCCACTCTTCAAGCCTAGTACAACACCGCCGACGTCTGTCTTGTGGCTGATATCGGGTGAGACGACCTTTACAACAACCGGGTAACCTATTTTGTCTGCGACCTCCCTGGCCTTACGGCCGGTCTCCGCGAAGCCGTAGTCGGCGACTTTGATACCGTACAGCTCCATTAACCTCATTGCTTCGTGCTCGAGTAGCTTGGACCTCCCCTCTCTCAACGCCGCCTCTATAATACTGCCAGCGTTCAAGACACGCCACCTTGCATTCTAATTCGCGAGTAAGTATATAAAGCACTCAAAGCCCTCGCAAGTCTCTCGGGGGACTCGAACACCGGTATACCGTTCTCCTCGAGGAACTTTTTGTACTCCAGCGTGAGCCCTCCTCCTATTAGGACTACGAGCATAGGTTTACCGTACCTCTTGGCCGTCACAAGGTACTCGAAGAGCTCGCCTCTCAGGCCCGGAACCTGGGGTAGGGCCACTACGACGACTGCGTCCACGTCGTTTCTCGGCAGCAGCTCGTTCAACACGGTCATGAACCTCTGGTCGTCTGTGTCACCCGTCAAGTCTATCGGGTTCTCGACTATACAGTGAGGCGGGAGGACACTCCTCAGTCTCTCCTTGAGATCGGCGGGTGTCTCTGGTACCTCGAGGCCGTTGAGCTCGATGGCGTCTGTTAACATCACTCCTACACCCCCAGCGTCGGTCACGATGTAGACCCTCCTACCCTTCATCAATGGCTGAGTGGACAAGACCTTGACGAGGTCCATAATCTCGTCGAAGCTGACAGCCTCTAGAAGCCTGCTCTGCTTGAAGACCGTTGTGTAAAGAGTGTAGTCGCCGGCTAAGGCGGCCGTGTGGCTGGCTGCGGCGATACCTCCCCTCTTGGTCTTACCCGCCTTGTAGACAACGACGGGCTTAACCCTTGAAACCTTTCTCGCGGTGTCGATGAAGTCTCTACCCCGCCCTTCTCTGACGCCCTCTAAGTAGAGGAAGATAACGTTCGTGGTGGGGTCTTCCACTAGGTAGTTCAGCAGCTCGACCTCGTCTACGTCGATCTTGTTCCCGAAGCTTATGGCCTTCGAGAGGCCGTAGCCGTGGTGCGCCATCCAGTCGAGTAACGCCGACGCGAAAGCGCCGCTCTGGCTTATCACACTCACGTAACCCTTGGGCGGTCTCTTCATTTTGTCCTCTGGGAGGAAGAAGGTGTCAACACCGCTCCAGTTGTCTAGCACCCCTATACAGTTGGGCCCTATCACCCTAATACCGTGTTTAGCTGCGACCCGCTTTACCTCGTCCTCTAGCATAGCACCCTCTTGAGTACCGGTCTCCCTGAACCCCCCGCTTATTATTATAGCGCCCTTCACGCCTTTGACGCCCGCGTCTTCCAGTACCCCAGGGACTGTCCTAGCGGGGGTGGCTATCACTACTAGGTCCACTCGCCCCGGTATCTCCTGTACACTCGCGTAGGCCTTTAGCCCGAGGATCTCCTGGTAGTGCGGGTTAACCGGGTATATCTCGCCCTTGAACTTGTTCTTGAAGTTCTCCAGTATTACCCTGCCTACCTTACCCTCCTTCGGGGTCGCCCCCACGACCGCTACGCTCGAGGGGTTAAAGAAGAACTCGAGCACCTAGAGCACCACTATCACGTAATTTAGGCGAGGTAAAATAAGTTTTGTCTACCAATCACGCTCAGAGAACGGGGTTGGGCTCCTCTGTGTAGTAGTCCTCGCCGCCCGCCAGTACCCTCTGTAGGGCCGCGTATAGCTCGTCGAGACCCTCTCCCGACACGTTCGAGACTTTCACTACATCAAAGAGCATGAGCTTCTCGAGCAGTAGCTCTATCTCGTCTTTACTCCATATGAGGTAACCCGGCGAGTTTAGTGCCTCGGCCAGACTGTAGGGGTCTTCAAAGTACTCGTCTATTTTACCCAGCTCGTCGCCGGGTATCAAGTCCGTCTTCGTCACCACGTTGATCTGCGGGTATGCCAACCTAGCGTGAACAGAGGCCGACAAGAGGAGCGACGACAACAGGTTGTTTGGGTTCACGACCTGGAGACCGTCTATCAGGAAGAGGGAGGCTCTCCTGTTCTCACCTATTATCGAGTTGAGTATAATCGGCCCCGTCTCCCTGAACGCGAACACCTCCATCTGACCCGGGGTGTCTATGATGAAGTAGTTCGGGCGGAGCCCCTCGATCTCCTCTCTGAGGTCGTTTATTTTCAGAGCCAACATATCCATCGAGGCTATGAGAGCCCCGTTAGGCCCAAGCCCGTACTTCTCCATGACCTCTCGCGCGTCGACGTAGTCTCTCACGTCTACGTCCGGGTCATAAGGTAGTTTTTCTACGGCTGGATCGAGGTTCACAATCGCCGCGTCTAGGCTGTGGTCTTCCAGGTACTCGCGTAAACTCCCAGACAAGGTCGTCTTGCCACTGCCTGCTGTACCCAGCACCACGATGTAGTATGGCATGAGCTACACCTGCATTATATGTAGAATAGCCTTCTACCAGTACTACCCCAGTACCTCCCTTTGAAGTTCAGCTTGTACCCGCACTTCGGGCAGGTCAAGTCTTCTCTCAAGCCCCACTTGGTGATGAAGAACCCCTCTCTTTCGACAACCAGGGTGCCACACCTAGGACAGTAAGTGTTCTCTAGGGGGTGCCCCCACACGTTGCCTATATACACGTGCTTCAAGCCATGCTCTCTGGCCAGTTTCGCTAGTCTCTCCAGCGTCTGAACAGGCGTAGGGGGCACGTCGGACATGAGGTAGTCCGGGTGGAACCTCAAGAGGTGGAACGGCGTCTCGTCTCCAAGGTTCTCCACTATCCACTTGCTCAACCTCGCAACGTCCTCTTCTCGATCCCCGTAGACCGGCACCACCAGGTTTGTGATCTCGATCCACCAGCCTTGCCTCTTCATCTCGAGGATTGTGGAGTATATGGGGGTGGGGTCCCACACCCCCATGAACTTCCTGTAGAACTCAACGTTACCCCCAGCCTTGAAGTCCACAGTAGCGGCGTCCATGTAAGGTCCGATCTCCCTAACAGCCTCTTCAGTCATATACCCGTTTGTTACCATCGTGTTGAACAGCCCGTGCTTCTTCGCCAGTTTAGCAGTATCGTACATGAACTCGTAGAACACCGTTGGCTCGTTGTACGTGTAGCTTATACCCTGACAACCCAGTTGTAGAGCCCTCTCCACAACATCCTCGGGTTCAAACGGCTCTCCGTAGAGCCTATCTCTCCTAGACTGGCTCAAAACCCAGTTCTGACAAAACCTGCAATAGAAGTTGCAACCGACGGTCGATATCGAGAAAACACAGGCACCAGGGTTGAAATGCATAAGGGGCTTTTTCTCTATCGGGTCGGGGTTCGCGGCTGTCAGTAGACCGTAGACTAGCGTGTACAGAACACCGTCCTTGTTATATCTAACACCGCAAGCCCCGTACGCTCCCGGTACTATCACGCACCTCTTGTGGCAAAGATTGCACTTGACACGCCCTCCCTCGAGTCGCTGGTAAAACATCGCCTCTCTTACACCAGGTCTCTCGAGCAAATACACTCAAACACCCTCCAATGTGTATTGATTAGAGAGTCTCATAAACGTGTGGTTACGGTTTATTATTCCCGTGCGTTATTCCTCTCTTGGTGAGACCTCTTTGCTGATCGTGCCTGGCTCCAACTTTACTAGACAATCGATGGAACTGGCTAAGCTCCTCGCGGCAGAAGTGGTCGAAGTCGAGAAGAAGGTCTTCCCCGACGGAGAGGTCTACGTGAGGCTCAAGGGCTTGCCGTCCGACCTCGGCTCCACCTGTGTCACAGTGGCGAACACCATGTACCCGAACCAGGACACCGCTCTCGTCGAGACGCTCTTGCTACTAAACGCGGTCCACAAGGCGGGTGGGAGAAACGTTGTTCTCGTCGCACCATACCTCCCGTACATGAGGCAAGATAAGGTGTTTCTCCAAGGAGAGCCCGTATCGGCGGAGGTGGTCCTAGAGGTGCTAACAAGGACAATAAAACGGGGTCTGGTAGTCGATGTACACAACCCGGGCATTCTCGGGAGTAGACCCTGGATCAATATACTAGTATCCGACATATTGGTAGCCCAGGCTTTGAAGTACGTCGCCGACCCCATTGTCATGGCCCCAGACAGGGGGGCCTTGGAGAGAGCCAGTTTTGCCGCCAGCAAGTTGAACCTAGAGTTCGACTACTTGATAAAAGAGAGAGACAGAGTGACTGGTGAAGTTACTGTGAAACCGAAGAGCGTGAGCGTGGCGGGGAGAGACGTGGTGATCGTAGACGACATAATAAGTACCGGCGGGACGTTGGCGGAGGCTGCTAAGTTCCTGCGTTCGCAGGGAGCACGCAGGATCGTCGTGGCGGCCACGCACGGTCTACTAGTTGGTGGAGCCATGAAGAAAATCTATGAGGCCGGGTTCTCTAAAATAATACTCGCAGACACTCTGGGGGTCACTCACAACAGCCCGAGTATCAACTACGTAAGCGTTGCGGAGAGGATTAGCGGTTTCCTGAAAGAGGTCTGTTTAGAGCAATGAGTACTCTCTACTACATCTTGTCGGGCGAGAATGAGGACATCTCGGAAAGCGAGCTTAAGACACTCCTGGAGCTCTACGACAGGGGGCACAGCGTCTTCTGCTGGCCGATGATATGCGTGGTGAGGCACTCTAACGAGAGTGCTTGGAAGAGGGTTGCCGAGAGAGCTAGTAATGTGCGAGAGGTTGGTCAGGTGTATGACCTCGGATCTCTAGCGGGCTGGGAGGACGTAAACGTACTAGCTGGTAAGCTCAGGGACCTGGCAAAGGGCTCCGAGTGGATCCACGTAACACAGCTCCACAGTTACTGGGGGGGCGAGGAGCTGAAGAGGCTAGCGGGGGTGTTAGAGGAGAAAACCGGGCTAACGACCAGGTACCGTCGAGGGCCTTCACTCAGGCTGATTTTCTCGGGCGGGATTGTAGTAGTGGGTAGGACGCTGTTCAGAGCTAAACGTAGACCGGTCTACACGAAGGTCTTCGACAGGAGTTTCGCGATTACTCCGTCGCTCGCGAGAACTCTGGTAAACCTATCAGCGGTTAAAGAAGGTGGAGTCCTACTAGACCCCTTCGTTGGAACAGGGACGATAATCCTGGAGGCGCGCTCGATCGGGGTGATCGGAATAGGGGTGGACATAGACTGGAGTATTATAAACGGGCTCGCGAGGAACCTGAGGCACAACAAGAACCCTTCTATACCTGTTTTGTCAGACGGGAGTCGCGCCTCCTTCGCGAACATCGACGCTGTCGTCACAGACCCTCCCTACGGTAGAGGTGCTAGCACCAGGGGGGTCGAGCTACGGGAGCTCCTCGAGAACTTCTTATCCAGGGCTCTCGAGAGTGTGGTTAAGTGGGGGCGGGTCGTGTTCATGGTCCCAGCGGAGGTCGAGCTCGAAGTAGACGACGTTATCACACGTGTAGGTGGTTTAATAAAGAGTAAACACTATATGTACGTTCACAGTAGTCTAGCCCGAGTAATATACGTGGTCGTACCGGTTTGAACAGTAGGATCGTTTTCCTAGGGACGGGGGCGGCCATACCTATCAATAGGGGTTTACCCTGCGTAGCCCTCAAAGTAGACTCATCCATCTACTTGCTAGACGCAGGTGAGGGGTGCCAACACAGGCTGTTCAAAGCAGGGCTCAGCCCGCTCAAGGTCAAGACTGTCTTCATAACGCATGGCCACGGAGACCACTACCTCGGCCTTTTCGGCTTAGTACAGTCAATGAACCTACTGGGGAGGGAGAGCGAGCTAAACGTGGTGGCACCAGAGCAGGTAGTGCAACTGATTAGTGGAGTTCTCGAGAGCATGTTGGAGAAAGTTGGGTTCGAGGTCAACGTTGTAGTTGGCAGAACAGGAGAAGTGTACAAGGAGAACGACCTCGAGGTAACCCCGTACCCAGTGTGCCACACCGTGGAAGCCCACGGCTACTTGGTTAGAGTCGGGGACAAGACTGTGAGCTACACGGGCGATACCAGGCCTTGCCCCAGCATAGTGGAGTTCTCAAAGAACGCAAAAATCCTGATACACGAGGCTACATTCGCGAGCGAGTACTCGGAAGAGGCCCTGAAGCAAGGACACTCTACAGCAAGGGACGCTGCTTTAGCCGCCAGCGAGGCCGGTGTAGGGTTGCTAGTGCTAACGCACCTTAGCTCCAGGTACAAGGACGACACCGCGATTTTTGTTGACGCGTACAGGTTCTTCAAGAAGCTAGTCGTGGCAAGAGACTTCATGACCCTCATACTCTAGACGTTCAACTAGACGGCCCTACTCTCCCTAATTAGTTTCGCCTTACTGCTTCAAGATTTAAGGGAGATGGCTTTAACTACATTACACGACCTATTTAAAACTTGAATACTACTTAAAGGCTTGCCACGGTTCAGATTTAAACAAGGGAGTAAATTAATATGTACCTACTCCTTATACCGCGGTATTACCGGCTTATTATACATCGGTGCATTCTGATGCCAATCAAGTACGTGTGCAGCCACTGTGGTGAGGTCATTTTCGAGTTCAGATATGTGGGGCAGGACTACTACGGTATCCCCACTCCTCAGGAGGTCTACAACCTATACGGTGGTGTATGCCCCCACTGCCACAACGAGCTGAGGATTCCAACAGTAAAGGACATCACGATCAGGCCTAGGCTTTACAGCCTCAAGCTGGCTAGACTACCAACAAGCCTCTCTGCCAGTACTATAGCTGTACCAGCCCAAGGCACCGCTTGACGTTATTCAGGTTTTCTTCGTTCACTGAGTTCTTGTACGCCCTAAGCGTCTCCAGCACAGCGTCCTCTTTTATATTGAGTGCCCTCTTGAGTTGGTCGGAGTATTTGAACCTGTGGAGGAGGTACGAGACGAGCTGGGTTAGATTAGAGGGCTTACCACTACGGCTCGCAGACTCCCAGTCCAGTACCTTCACGCCACCTTCGCACACCATTATGTGTGAGCCGGGCCTGTTTAGTTCTCTATGAAATAAGCCGTGCTTGTCTAGGAGGAATAGAGCGTCGAGCACTCTCGACACTGCACTCCTTACCCCCTCGACGTCCCCTTTTACGACCAGCCTAGCCAGGCTCTCCTCGAAGGGGGTGCATTTACTCGAGTCGAGGTACTCCATGAAAACGTAGTCGTCATCGTAGTAGTAGACTCGTGGCGCGACTCCGAGCGTGCTCGCATAGGAGAGGAGCTCTCCTTCAGTGGCGAGGCTTGCCCTGCGGCTATCCAGCCTCCTGACCTTTAGAGCACCTAGTCCGTGCACCGCGTGTAGTGCTAGTACGACTACTGAGGTGTAGCCTTTCCCCAAGACCCTGATCCCCTGGAACAGTTTGCCCTCCTCGACTAGGCTTAGAAATCCTGCCCTGACCAGTCTCGAGACGCGGTCACTTAACTCGGCGCAGCTCGGTTTAGGAAAGCACAGTACTCTGGAGACGTAGGTGTCCTGCTTCTCTAACTCGTGCACTCGAGAAGCCAAGACTCGACCTTCCCCAGTGACGCCCGCAGGAACTCCTCACCGTACTTGGAGGCTATCTCTTTAAGCTTCGCAGGTGTGAGCTCGTAGACTGTGGGGCTGCTAGCCTTGAAGTGTGGTGATACAAGGTATTCGCGCTGTTTACTCTCTAGTAACTCGACAGCTCGTAGAACAGGTCTTCTGGACACAGACATCAACCTGCCATCCCTATCCAACCACAACTTAACGGACTTACCAATGTGCTTCGAGACAAAGTCTGACACTCTGTCCAGCTCGGAGAAGGGCGGCCCCTCGTACAACTTGTACGCGGGTTTAGCGCATTCGTCGAGCTCTACGACAATGACCCCTTTCCTGGAGTCGTCTGTCCAGGCCGACGAGTGATAGACCAAGAAGTCGTGCCCAGACAGTAGTTTTACACAACGGTCTCTAACCCTGTCGACTTCACCCCATACAACCTCGGGTGGGAGCGGTTTCTCGGACTCGACCTCAACTACCACGATACACCTACCTCCTAGCGAACTCTCGAGAGTCTCGAGGTCGTACTCGACACGGTTCTCGAAGAAGGTCTTACTCGGGTGTCTCAGGAAGCACTTCGAAGCTAGTATGAACCTCGCCAACTTCTCGAAGCTCACGGCCGCGGTGACGTTCCTTGCGTGGTCCACGGGATCCGGCATGTAGATGACGCTGTCAGGGTACCTCTTCGTGAGTACTTCCACGGATCTCCTAAACAGCCACTCCTCGCCCAGGGTGTTCACGTACACCGGCGGTCTCCACTCGGATGCCGCACGCAGTACGTCCAGGAAACCCCCGTAGGCGATCACTAGTAGCTCTACAGCGTAACCCGAAAACCCCTTTGTCTTTATCTCGGCCCCGTACGAGCCAATACCCTTCATAAACTTCTTGAGTAGCCTCACGTCGTTGTTTAAACCCCCCTTTAGATGGGAGTTCACAAACTCTGTGTGGAAGGGTGTCCTGTCCACGGCCGTCCTTATTCGAGATGGAGAACTCAACTTGTAAGCCGGGACTATGTCTGCCTCGACGTCCTCCACGAATACTCTAATATAGGGGTGCTCGGCGTATCTTATCTCGACCCTCCCGACGTCTCTAACAGCCTCCTTGATTAATTCGAAGCCCTTGGTCTTCACATCCGCGACAGACCAGTCCTCGGGGTACAAGACGAAGACGTCGATGTCCCGGTCTCCCCTGAGCCAGGTGTCGTGTGCCACGCTGCCTTGTAGGGTGACCTCAGCCCACACGTTGTTCCTTCTTAGGTGCTCTTCTAACCTGGTCTTAATGATCTCGTAGACTCTTGTGATCTTCTCTCTCTCGTGGGGTGTCGGGGTGATCTCGTCCAGTACGCTCTTCAGCAGAGCCTCGAGGTCCGTCACTTCAGCAGCTCGACCTCGCACACGTCTTTATATACCGGCCCCCTCGGCGTGAGGAAGCTCTCCTTTAACACCACTCTATCTGCTGTGAAGCTCCCGAAGTCTATACCGGTAGAGGCCTTTATCAGCCTAACAAGCTCACTTATACCTCTACTACTCCTAACTCTCGCCAGCGTTACGTGGGGTATGTACTCCTCCCTGTCTGGCTGAACACCCAGCTTCCTTAGCTTCTCCTCGTAGAAGTCGTGTATTTTTGTTAACTCACTAGACCCCTCTAGTACTCCAGCCCAGACGACTCTAGGTCTCTCAACAGAAGGGAAGGCGCCTACACCGCTAACGTGTACAAGGAAAACCTGGTGTCTTAGGCTTTTCACGACGTCGCATACACGGGATACTACCTGGTCGTCCACTTCGCCTATAAACCTTATCGTGATGTGCAAGTTCTCGTCCTCGACAGGTTTGACGTCCGCTCCCGTCGACACGATCTCTCTAATGTACTTCGCTAAATTCGCAAGAACCTGCTTGTCTCTTATGTCGACGGCTATGAATATCCTGTGTAACGGCACGCTAACGACACCCTCGTCGTGTAACTCTAGATAAATACAAGGTTTGATATATTCGATTAATAGGCTTTTACCCCGTGGTCTGAGATGATACTGGTACTCTTGACCGGAATGCCTGGAGCAGGGAAGAGCATAGTAGTGAAAGCAGCAGAGGAGATGGGACTGCCGGTTGTCAGCATGGGCGACGTTGTTAGAGAAGAGACCTTGAAAAGGTACGGGATTATCACCCCCGATCTGATGCTGAAAACTTCTTCGGAACTCAGAAGAGAGCACGGAGACGACTACATCGCGCTCAAGACCATAGAGAGGCTCCCGAGAAAAAGCGGGATCGTAGTCGTAGACGGTGTCAGAAGCCTGGTCGAGGTAGAGACCTTCAGAAGAGCAGGTGATACGGTGATAGTAGCCGTACACGCCTCCCCGAAAACCAGGTTTAAGAGACTCCTTAAGAGAAACAGACCAGGGGATCCCAAGAGTATAGAGGAGTTTAACGCCAGGGACTCCCTAGAGCTGAGCTTTGGGATCGGCTCGGTTATAGCCCTCGCCGACTACCTCATAGTCAACGAGGGGAGTTTCGAGGAGGCGTATAAGGAGGCTAAGAAGATATTAAGCAAGGTGGTCTCGAATGCCAAGGGTAACAGTGGAGGCCGAAGTACGTCCGACTGAAAGCGTAGAGAAGGTCAAGAGGGC
This sequence comes from Thermogladius calderae 1633, assembly GCF_000264495.1. Classification (NCBI taxonomy): domain Archaea; kingdom Thermoproteati; phylum Thermoproteota; class Thermoprotei; order Desulfurococcales; family Desulfurococcaceae; genus Thermogladius; species Thermogladius calderae. Next base: position 68,435 of record NC_017954.1, read on the forward strand.
GGTCCAGAACTTCTTCGCAGGGGATCTACTGGTTTTAGAGGTAAGAGAGGGCTGGTTTATAGTGAGAGGGGTTTCAGACAGCATTGAGTCCCTGCGTGCTCTGCGGGACAGGGCAAGGGCTGAAGGGATCGAGCCCGCTCTGAGGAGCTACCTTGTCAAGAATAGGAGGGGCAATACAACGAGCCTTATGCTACACAAACAAGCAGCGTATGTTGGTAGGATATCACTAATAGACACGCCAAAGGAGTCTCCTCTAGGCCCAATCACGATAACTATAGAGGGCGACGACCTAGACCAGTCTATTGACTACTTAACCAGCTCGTAGAGGTGCCGGCATCCTAGGTCAGTCTCGACCCACCAGTCTGAGCGGTATCGGTACTAGGTTCTCGAGCTCGTTCTTCGAGACCTGCGTGTTACCCGTTATGGCGCTGACCAGCCTGTTCACGAGGCCCGAGTTCAAGTACTCTACCAGCCTCTCCAACTCCTCGAGTCTCGCCTGGCTCGGCGGGTAGACCACGTTGACGTGGTTCTCCGCGACGAATACCACGCCGGGTGGTACCAGGGCGGCCTCTAGTCTGAGCCTCTTGGGGTGGCCTGTGACCCTCTTCACGACTATCGCAGGACCCCTATCCACCGGCCCGCCCCACCTTATGTACTGGGGTCTCCGCCCGCTGCCAAGGACTAGCCTCCCGCTCCTGATGTTGTGGGACCATATGAGGAGGACGCCCTGTCTGGGGTCGTCGGTCAGCTTGTCCTTGTGCTGGTTCCATACAACCCTGCCCGTCTGGACTCTGTAGCCCAGCCCCCCTAGGGTCGCTGAGCCCTCGAATACTTTCTTCAGCTCCTCCGCCTTCTCGGAGAATATGAGTGTGTTTCCCCGCCTGAACACGTACCTGCCCGTGTTCGGCGCCTTCCTCAGGACTAGCACCTGGAATGTGTGGTTGACCTCCTCGAAGACGTAGGGGTCGTCTACGACCCTCATGTAGGCTATGTCCGCTACCCTCACGATGTACTCCCTGAGCTTCTTGAAGTAGGCCCCGTTGTTCATAGAGGAGGAGACGACTAGGCCCAGCCAGCCGCCGGGCTTTAGTAGCCTGAGGGAGAGGTAGACGAAGAGGGCGTAGACGTTGACACGCCCCCAGATCACCTCCCTGAACTTCTCCCTTACCCACTCGCTGGGCTTGAACTCGTAGTACGGGGGGTTCGTGACCACTACGTCGAACTCCTCCCTGAACGGCTTTGTAAGCGAGTCGACGACCTCGACCCTAGCCTCGGTCACCACCCTCCTAGCTATTTCAGCCAGCCTGGGGTCCACCTCCCAGCAGTAGAGCTCGGGCTCCACGAAGTACCCCCGGGCAGACAGCAGGAACTCACCAGTCCCGCAAGCCGGGTCGAGGACTCTCGGCCCCACGAGGCGGGGGATGTGCTTCAGCACCTCCTCCCTCAGCCACCTAGGCGTGAAGAACTGGCCCCTCCGAGACCTCTCCTCCAGCGGGAGGGCCTCCAGCACCCTCAGCGTCTCCGGGTGGAGTTCGCCCTCTAAGTTAACTCTCATTAGATATACCCGTGATTAGGTTTAATAGAAGGGTGTAGACTAGTATAATAGTACTCGAGGGGCCGTCGTCTAGCCTGGCTAGGATGCCGGCCTGGGGGGATACCCCGCCTAGCCGGGTTGTCCCGGAGCGCCGGTGGTCCCGGGTTCAAATCCCGGCGGCCCCATTACCTCAACGGGCTTTAACTTTACCCAGGAATCTCTCCTTGTCGACTATGTATCTCTCGTGTAGCCCTTTGCCTATTGTCTCATTGTTGTACAGGGCTTCGACTTCGAAAAGTATTCTCTTACCGTCGAACTCGACAACTTTGGATTTCACTACAACCTTACCTCCAAGAGGTGCTGGTTTTAGGTGTCTCACGTTCACCATGGTGCCAACAGTTGTATACTGTGGAGGCAGGTACTTCTGGACGCAGTTTAGGCTCGTCTTCTCCATGAAAGCTATCATGCTGGGGGTAGACAGGACTGAGACTGTGCCTGAACCTATATGCGATGCGGTGTGTTTCTCTTCTACGACGAACTCTTCTACGCACTCCTCGCCTACTTTAACTTGGATGCTCATTTACACCTCCTTGTTTCTGGAGGTACCACTTGACTCTGCTATTCCACATCGAGGGGGGAGTCCAGAGCACCCAGGCCGGTACAGCCTTAATCAGTTCGTAGGCCTCCTCCCAGGACTCGAGGCCTAGTTTACGGGCCAGCTCGTCCAGGCTCATGGGCGCTTTCAAGTAATCTCTCAACACAGCGAGCGTGTTCTCGTTAATCTCGACTTCCTTTCCACCGACTTTAACGACGAACACCACCTCTTCGCTCATACCGTAAACACCCATAGTTTGAGGAGATTAAACGGATTTTATAATCTTTTACCTATAATTCTACCCGATGATGACGCGTTCCAGCACAGACCTGTGAAGAGCTCCTTACGCCCCACTGAGTGTTTCAAGTAGTTCCTGCGGGAACTACCCGAGCATGACTGCCTATAAGTCAGTATCTCGAAGTCTTTGCGAGCTTCCCAGGCATCGGCTCGTAAAGTTCCCCGCTATTCTTGAGGTACTGGATCATCTCGTAGACGAAGTCTTTCTCGAATCCTTTCTCTCTAGCCAGTTTAACTAGCTGGCTCACCTCGATTTCTGGCACCTGCTCGAATGTCTCGTTGAGGAACCTGACAAACTCCTTCATTTTCTCCCGCTTGCTCCTTGATACACCTGTCTCAAGGACGTCAATGTCGATGGTTTTCGACTCTATGTCGAATCCGACCTTCCTCAGAGTAGCGTACATTAGCCTTATAGCCTCCTCGACATCTTCTATAGTGACCTTGTCTTTCAGCGCCATTTTAGCGTGCGCCTCAGCCAACCTGATCAGGCCCTCTAACTGCCTGGGCGTTATAGCTATAGGTGGTGGCGTCTTCAAGTCCTCGCCCTTGATACCGCCTTTACGCATAGCCACGTAGAACTCCTCTATCAGCCTCATGGCCTCCGGGGTCAACTGTGGTCTAACGTACTTCCTAGCGTAGCTCACGTACTTCTTCAATAGTTGCGGGTCTATGAAGGGCTTAGCCTTCTCAATATCGCTGTGTACTCCTAGTATGTGCCTCGCGAGCCTCCTGTCCTTTTCGGGTAACGGGACGTCCTGGATAACGAAGATGAGATCGAACCTGGATAGGATCGTGGGCGGCAAGTCGATGTTCTTACTTATAGGCTGGGTGAGGTCGTAACGCCCAAACCTCGGGTTGCCCGCCGCGAGGACACTGGCTCTAGCGTTCAGCCTGGCAACTATACCCGCCTTCGCTATACTGACTGTCTGCTGCTCGAGGGCCTCGTGTATTGCGCTCCTGTCCTCCTCCCTCATTTTGTCGATCTCGTCTATGGCGGCCACCCCACCGTCGGCGATCACCATCGCCCCCGCCTCCAGGTAGTACTCGCCCGTGGTCTTGTCCCTTAAGACCGTGGCCGTGAGGCCGGCCGCCGTGGAGCCCTTGCCACTCGTGTAGATACCTCTCGGCGCTATCCTGGCAGTGTACTGGAGGAGCTGGGACTTTGCCGTACCCGGGTCTCCTACGAGTAGTACGTGTATGTCACCCCTAATCCTGGTACCGTCGGGCATCACCTTCGGTACCCCGCCGAAGAGCAGTAGGGCGATCGCCTCCTTTATGTCGTGGTACCCATAGATCGACGGGGCGATGCTGGCAACGATCTTCTCCCTAACCCAGGGGTCTCTGGCCAGCTCTCTGATCTTCTCCTCGTCTTCCCGCGTGATCTCGATCTCTTCCAAGACCTTCTGTTGGACGTCGACGTGGTTTGCCTCTATGTAGAACGAGAAGACCGACCTACCCATAGCCTTCTGTACTGCTTGTGTCGGCATTACTCTCAGAACTCCCGTTATGAGCGCTCTGTCGCCGGGCCTGGCAGAATCCACCAGGTCGCCTGTTAACACTACTTCGATACTCCTCGGGATCTGGCCGGGCGGTATCTCCTCGGGCCTCTCCTGGACCACGACCTTCTGCCAGTCGACGAACTTGCTCTTCTCTAGGTCGATCTCGAACCTGCCCGTCCTGCCGCAGACAGGGCACACGACGGGCTTCTCGATCCTCTCCCCCATCTCTCCGTGCTCCGGGAAGTCAAATTCATGGGTATCCCCGTCTGGCGTTACGTGGATGTAGTGTGCTTTAACGAGCTTCGCCTCGACTCTCGTGACCCTGGTGACGATCCCCTCGACAGCGACGAACTTACCTATGTAGTCGCTCGTCAGCTCCCTTATCTTCAGCACTCTGGGCGGCTGCCTGATCCTGACGTAGACCTTGCCGACTACCTCCTTGTACTCCGGCTGCTCCTTCTCCAGGTACTCCATCAGCGCCGAAGAGAACTCCTCTAGAGCCTGGTCGGGTTCTTCCTCGACGTGTCTGGCCAATTCCCTGTCATACAGGATCACGTCGCTGAAGTCCACCACTAAGCTCTTTTGCATCATGTGGGTCATTCTAAATATTCTCTCTCTGTACTTGAAGACGCCCGCGGAGTCCCTGAAGTCCTGGAGGAACTTGTAGAACTTCAATTTCCAGTCTACGGCCCTCTTGACCTCCCTGCCCTGTACCGCCTCGACCACGCTACTCACCAACCTTCTTCTTCCAGAGGGCCACTATTGCCCGTAGTGTCTTCAAGAGGTACTTCTCCTCCTCGCTAAGCTTCTCTTCAACGTCTTGCTGCACGTCTGGGAGGAGCGAGTAGTTGACCAACTTCCTAACCCGCGACTTTAGGAGAGAGTCCATTGCGTCCTCTATTTTCTTCAACTCCTCGAATTTCGACAGGTCACCCGTAGTCTTGGCCTCCTCGGTTAAGTCGCGCCTCGCCTTGAACATCGTCATGTAGAAGAACCCTTTCAGCTTGTTGGTGAGAGGCTTCGAGTAGGCGGTCTCCTCGTTGTAGGCCAAAACAGAGAGGCTCTCCACGGGTATCCTGGCGTCTTTTATCTTGACGTAGCCTTTCTTCGCAAGTAAGTCCGCGAGCCATCTCGGGACGGTGTACTCCCCACCTTTGACAAGCTCTAGAACCCCCTCGAAGGTCGTTAGCCTTAAACCGTCTTTGTAAACCTCGATCTTCACCGAGTCCTCCTCGAAATCCCTCTTAAGGAATTCCATTACTCTCCCAAAAACCAGCTCGAAAAGCATCCGCGCCCACACCACTATCATATCCATTAAAAGTGGTTTATTTACCCAGTACCAGATAGAGATGAACAGGGGTCGATCTTATTTGAGCGAGCAACCCCTCCTTTTATGGGCTGAGAAGTATAGGCCCAGAACCCTCGACGAGGTCGTAAACCAGAAAGAGGTCGTGGCAAGGCTCAAGAAGTTTGTCGAAGAGAAGAACATGCCCCATCTCCTGTTCGCAGGACCGCCTGGCACAGGAAAGACAACCCTAGCCCACTGCCTTGCCCACGACCTCTACGGTGATAACTACAGGCAGTACATGCTGGAGTTGAACGCGAGCGACGAGAGAGGCATCGACGTGATAAGGAGCAAGGTGAAGGAGTTCGCGAGGACGAGGGTTGCCGGCGAGGTACCGTTCAAGATCATACTACTGGACGAGGCCGACAACATGACAGCCGATGCCCAGCAGGCCTTGAGGCGGCTCATGGAGCTCTACACCGCGACGACGAGGTTTATCCTGATAGCCAACTACCCGAGCAAGATAATAGAGCCTATACAAAGCAGGTGCGCGGTGTTCAGGTTCACCCCGTTATCTAGGGAAGACGTTGTAGAGAGGCTGAAGTACATAGCCGAGAAGGAGAACGTGAAGTATAACACAGAGGCACTCGAGACTATACACGAGCTCTCCGAGGGGGATATGAGAAAGGCGATAAACATTCTACAGGCCGCCTCTGCCCTCGGCGAGGTCACAGTAGAAGCGGTTTACAAAGTCGTCGGGCTAGCACACCCCAAAGAGGTGAGGCAGATGCTACAGCTGGCTCTAAGCGGCAACTTCACCGAGGCCAGGAGCAAGCTAAGAGAGCTCATGTTGAACTACGGCCTCAGCGGCCTAGACATAATAAGGCAGATACACAGGGAGATCTTCTCCAGCGACATAAAGTTGTCCGACGAAGCCAGGATCATGATCGCCGACTACGCCGGCGAGATACAGTTCAGGCTAGTAGAAGGTGCAGACGACGAGATCCAGCTAAACGCCTTCCTCGCACGCCTCGCGTTCATGGGGAAGAAGTTCAGGCCCACATCGTAGGGTGGTTTATTGAGTGAGCGCTTACCGTGGATAATCAAGTACAGGCCCAAGAACTTGGACGAGTTCGTCGACCAGGAGGAGGCTAAAAAGGTTTTTATAAGCTGGTACGAGGACTGGAAGAAGGGGGAAGTCAAGAAGAAGGCTGCCCTGCTATACGGTCCTCCGGGGACCGGTAAGTCCAGCTTCGTACAAGCCTTCGCGGCAACCTACGGGCTTGAACTCTACGAGATGAACGCGAGCGACTACAGGCGTAAGGGCGACATAGACAGGCTACTGAGAGTCACCGCCTCTTCGGGTAGCCTCAGCGGAAGGGGCAAGCTGATATTTCTCGACGAGGTAGACGGGCTGAACCCGAAGTCCGACGCCGGGGGGCTGGAGGCGATACTTCAGCTAATCGAGAACTCTAAACACCCCGTTGTCATGGCAGCCAACGACGCGTATAACCCCAACATAAGGCCTCTCAGGGACGTGTCTCTCCTAATCGAGTTTAAGAGACTGAGGGAAGGCGCCGTTGTGCAGTTGCTGAGCAGGATCTGCGAGAAGGAGCGAGTCCGCTGCGACAAGGACGCCCTAGACGTGATAGCGAAGAGGAGCGAAGGCGACTTGAGGAGCGCTATTAACGACCTCGAGGCCATCGCGGAGGCCTATGGTAGGGTCACGAAAGAACTGGCCATGTCCGTGAGCACTTATAGGGACAGGGAGTACGCCCCGTTTGAAGTGCTGAGAAGAGTGTTCAACGCCAAGTACATCTTCCAGGCGAAAGATGCCGTGAGCTCCGCCAACATAGACTACGACACGCTGAAGGTTTGGATCAACGAGCACATACCCACCTACTACGAAGACCCCGAGGAGGTCTCGAGGGCCTTTGAAGCCCTGAGTAGGGCGGACGTGTACATGGGCAGGATCATCAAATCCGGGTCGTGGGACCTACTGAGCTACGCCATGGAGATGATGGGGCCCGGAGTCGCCTACGCTAGAAAGACTTACAGTGGGAAGTTCAAGGCGTTCAAGTACCCTGAGAGGTTTAGGCTGCTATCCGAGACCAAGAAGGTCAGAGAAGTAAGGGATAGCATTGCCGAGGCCCTAGCTAGGAGGCTACTAACAAGCAAGGCTACTGTGAAGTCTGACGTCATACCATACCTGAAGGTCATCTTCACGTCAAACCCGAAAATGGCCGCCGGCATTGCTAAGGCCTACGGCTTGAGCGAGGACATGGTCAAGTTCCTCGCGGGGAGTAAGGCCAGCGAGGTAATGTCTTACCTGAAGAAGCATGCTAGAACTAGGAAGACCTGAGCTTGACGATCCTTAGCCTACCGTACCTCTTCTCCTCGACTACCCCCTGCTCGACCAGCTCCACAACGATCTTCTCTAGGACAGAGAAGTGTATCCCGGTCAACCTAGACAGCTTCGTTATGTTCAGCTCGCCGTGTTTCCTAAGGGTTTCTATGACCAGTTTTCTCCTGTCGATCATTCTAAGTCGCACCAATCGCGATCTTCCTCTTGATCAAGTCCAAGAGGTACTGCTCGAGCATGTCTAGGGGGCCGTAGTTTATCCCTATAAGTGTCGTCCTACCTTTCATACCTTTCCCGCTAGACTTTGCTTCTATTACACCCGCCTTCTTAAGGTTCATCACGTACTCGTATACCTGGGTGTGTCTTCTGGGCTGCTGGCCTAGAGTCTCGCAGACCAGCTCGTACTCTTTCTCGACATCGCCTATCTTGACGTACGGGTTGCCGGTTCTCCTCAAGAGTCTCACCGCCGCGAGGAGGATGAGCAGTTCGTGTAGGGAGCTGTAGTTTATCGCCTCAGACACGTTGACGATGTCCCTGCTGATTTTCATGATCGCCTTTCTCGCGTGCTCCAACGTGATCCTCTTAGCCCCTTCGTTCTCGGCCATTACGCCGGCTATCATCAGGACTTCTATGGCGTGCCTAGCGTTCCCTCCCCCACCCTTATCGTGCCCCTCGTAGTCGGCGATGAACTTCAGTACTGTGTCGTCGTAGGTACCCTCGTAGAACGCCTTGCTGGCCCTGTACCTCAGTATGTCGAGTAACTGTGCCGAGGTATAGGGCTCCAGCTTAATCATGTGCCGTAGCAGGTAGCTCTCGAGCGAGGGGTCTAGAAGAGAGAGCTTGGCGGTGTCCTGGGAGATGAAGATGAAGTTTAGCCTCTTGACAGGTGTCTCGAACACGTCGTAGGCCCGGACTATGAAGTAGACAGCGTCCCTCCCGGCGAGGCTTGCGAAGTAGTGGAACTCGTCCAAGGATATTATTGCGTACTGGTCTGTCTCGTCCAGGTACGTTAAAAGAGCCTCGAACATCTCCCTCGCGGACAGCCCCCTCGAGGGCAGGGGGGCGTTTAGCTGCCTGGACATATCGGCTACAACGTTGTAGAGCGTCCTGTTGCTGTGGCAGTTCACGTGGGCGTACTTCACCTTGTAGCCCTTGGTTAGCGCGTACCTAGTGAAGTCCCGGCCGAAAACCCTAGCGGTAGCCGTCTTACCCGTCCCGACACCGCCTATTAAGAGGACTCTCTGGGAGAAACTACCAGGCGAGGATACGAGGTGCTTAAAGTAGGACGCTAGCTCCTTTAACTCCTTCTCCCTGTGGGGTAGGGTGTCGGGTATGTACTCTGGTGTGAGGCTCTCCTTGCTCTTGAAAATCGACGGCCTCTCAACTTCCTCTTCTATTATCTTCCAAACGTCCTCGCCCAATGAAAAGGACACCTGAAACTTTCAGCCTTCTAATAACACTACGTCTCCTTAAAAACCGCCTTGCACAGCCCTTTCCCAAGCAGTATAGACTCCTTGAACACCATTATGTAGAGACAAGTCGGGGAAGACTTGTCTACGAGACCCCCTGCTCTCTCAATGTACTCTACGGCCATACGCCACACCTCGCTTGAGACCCCCCTTACACCAAACGACTTTACTCTCAACCTGACCCTCTCACCCGCGCGGACGATCAACCTGATCGCCGCTTCCAGTTCCTCTAGCCTAGAGAGAACTCTGTCCACGGGAACAATGTTCTCTACAAACCCGTACTCTCCTCCCTTGGCTCTGTTGTATAGTAGTCTTGGCTCGGCACTAGAACACACGACCAGCACATCTGGGAACCCCGTCTCGACGACAACGATATCGGGGCTCACTTCGAACAAGACGTCGCCTATTTCTTCCTCGCACCAGGCTCTGGTACCAGTCCGGCAGGTTACAAGCAGGGCGGGTCTCCACCCGTCATTAGGGCACTTCAGAGGCAAGCCCCCCTCCTCACTCCACTCGCTAGGGCGTCAGCTCTCTCCGAGGTAAGTTTTAAAAGCAAAACCATTTAATTAACTATGGTTGAGCGGCGGTCGTCTAGCCTGGACTAGGACGCCGGCCTGCCACGCCGGAAATCCCGGGTTCAAATCCCGGCCGCCGCACTAAAAACAACCACGGCTTCTCAAACCGTGCCCGAGACCTTGTTTATCACGGTTACAGCAACCTACTCGCCAACGAAGGCTCCGACACTAACATCCATGATACAGATGGGCTTGCCATCGAAACTAGGTACTTTAATGCGCGCCCTCCTCCAAGAGTCACTGGAAACGTGGCTCCGACGCTCCACGCGGTAAAAGTCGTGAGAGTATCAGCCGCACAGTCTTGAAGAAATTAAGTGACACTTTGATACGTTAACCGCTGTGCACCCAGCACCACGTGCTTGTTAGTTGCGCGTTTTTGCACAAGCGAGTTGACAGCAGTTAACACCGTACAGAGCCCTGTGAAACAGGCTGTGACTACTAGGCGGCCGATGACCACAGTATTCTTAGTTGTTGAGAGTACAGTCACGCCTTCAAGTCTTGTACAGTAAAATTGGGTAGCTCAATGTCTCATTCAAGTCCTCCAATTTCACGTTCAATACAGCTAACATTACATTGTTGACCTCGAAGACCTTGTCTACCCCGCCTCTTCTTCCAAATATCATCTGGAGTTTTCTTCCACTTACTCTAGCTTCCGAGTACTCCGCTTCTAGCTCCTCTTCCCCTATGATCTTCAGTGAAACTGTTTTCTCGTCAATCTTCAACTCATTGTCTAGTAAATATGCATCTATTGAAACTGTAAGCTCGCCACCCTTAATCTCTGCTTTGTGAGGTTCTATGCCCTTGTCTGTAGACTTATTCATGTAGACTAGTAGGGGAGGCTTAATGCTCTTTAAGTGTAGGAGGGACCCCTCTTCTCTAGATAATCTCCATGGAACATATATGGCTAAGTGTATGTGTTTTTCCTCGTCAGCGACGACACCTATAGCTTTTCTAATTCCATAAAGGTAGTGGAGGTCTGCTATTCTCTTTAACTCCATAGACAGGTTGTATTTACTATTATAGTAGTATGTTGGTTGCTTAGTCTTGGAATCAATCCACCCACCCTTAATATCGACTACCAAATTTTCTTCGAATAAGTAGATGTCCCCTGATGATAGGCCTGGTCTCACGTGTGAGGGTACTATGGGAGCTTGCATTATCGAGAAGGGTAGAAACGGCTTCCTGCGATCTATGAGGACGTAGCAGGCCTTAAGCTCGTTCTTCAGTCCTGCTAGATCCTCAAAGGCCATACGCTCTAGTTCAATAGGCTCTTTCTCCATGCCAAGAACTTCCTTGATGATCTTGCTTAGCTTGCTTAAGGTATCTTCATCCCCATGAGCCACGCCCATTACTTCGCTCCACAGGAAGACATACTCTTTTGATAATTGCCTATAGATTTCAGAGACTAAGTACCTCCCAAGAGCCCATCCACGTTTTCTAGACCGCTTAATCCACTTAATGAATCCATCCAAATCAGGCTTAATAGTGAAGTAAAGCCATTGTAGTGTCCTGTAAACGGGCACTCTAAAACCATAGTCTATATAAGCCCAAGGGTATGATTGTGCTTGCTCGGCCAAGGACAGGAAAACTAAGTAATCGGCAATATGACCGCTGGATCTCGAAACGTGCTCATAGAAGCTCTTGAGAATCTCGCCGACTTTATTAAATCTACTATACCAGAAGGAGGCCACCACGGATTCCAAGGCTCATACCCACATGGTATTCCAGCACAGGCCCATTATATACAAGATCCTCCACAGCGCTTACTTGAAGGTGTCACCTTGTAAGAGCACGTAAACGGCTAGTTCGTCTCCTTTCTACAGTTGGTGAGAGAGGTACACAGCAATGTTCCTTCTACACGCGCCGGTCGACTCTATGTTGGAAGATTTATGTGTCTACACTTAATCACTACACATAGGCTACGGTGTATAGGAGTTTGCCCCACGTGTTCTTCGAGGCTAGGGGGCGGGTGCCCGGTGACTTCCTGTCCTTTGTAGAAGAGGTGGTCTCGGATTTTTACAACGCGGTGGAGACAGCGCCAGAGATACTGGAGGTCTATGTGTTCGAGTCTACGTGGCTTAAGAGGCGGTTCCTGGAGGACGAAGCCCGGGAACTCGGCGTCCTAGTCGTAGGGGACTACCCCGTCTCCCACGACGCGTGGCGTGGGTGGCCTAGGATCCACTTGGACTACGAGAAACTGAAGAACCTGCAACCACGCACTGTAAGGGCCCTACTCGCGCACGAGTGCGCCCACGCTATACTACACGGCTCGCTATCGAGTTACTTGATACGTGTAGAGGGTTGGACAGAAGAGGAGCTAGGAGAGGGCTTCATAGAGGGCCTCTACCTGGCCTCGACCGTTGTAAAAGACCTTGAAGTAAGCGCGTTTCTGAAAGAGAGGGGTCTCTACGACGTGCTAGCGGACTACTACAGCTATGTTAGGGAGGAACTAGCGGGTACGGATTGTGAGGGTCTCCACGGCCTCTTAGACTTCGCGAAGCTCGCGACTCCCTGCGCCTTAATAGACTGCGACCCACCCCCGTGTATACTGGCGAGGGGGTGTTGCGCTAAGCGCTGTGAAGATATAGTAGAGGTCTTACGAGAGGTCTCCAGGCTGAAGACGGGTCTCAGTGAGAGAGTAACCTTTCTATTAAGGAGGATAAAGGAACTAGTGGGAGAAGAGAGAGTGTGCTTGTAGGGTGGCCGATGTGCGGAGGGTCTGGGGTTGAACGTGGGGGATGTCATTCCTATATTAATCCTCGTGACCTGCGTACTACCCGCTGCTCTCTCGGGCCCCCTTTCAGTCCACGCAACTCTTAGCAATACCCCGCCCAGCTCTTGCGATAACGGGGTTGGTCTCGCCGTCGTTAACGCTGTTGGAGTAGTGATAAGTGGACACAATATGACAAATTGCCTCTACGGCGTGTACATTGCTAACTCGAGCCACGTTACCGTCCGGGACCTCTTCGTCTCAGACAACGTTGTAGCAGTTGTCGTAGTGAACTCCCAGGACATCTCCATCGTGGACACAGTTGCGGTGAGGAGTCTAACCGGGGTCGAGATCGTTAACTCTAGCGTCACAATCTACAATTCTACGGTCGAGTCGAACATGGACGGGGTTGTCGTCTTAGCCTCCCCTAATTTCACCATGCACGGCACCATAGTAGCTTATAACACCGTGGGGTTGAGGGCCTACAACACCTCGGGCGGGTTGGTTTACGGGAACGCCTTTATCAACAACGTACAGCAAGTGGCGTTAGAGAACAGCGTTCTCCAGTGGAATAGCACCTACTACGGGAACTACTGGTCGGACTACAAGGGGGTAGACGCCGATGGAGACGGTGTAGGCGACCAACCCTACACCATCGACGAGTATAACGTGGACTGGAAGCCTCTCGTGCGATACCCGCCGTTAATCGGAGGGCAGGTCAACACGAGCACGACCACAACCACCACTACACCACCTGTTACCGAGACAACAACAACGGCGACCACGACAACGGCGCCTACCACGACGAGCACAACGGTCCCCACCGAGAGCGCTCACACTACGACGGCTACAACGACCACGGGTACCACTACAACTATATTCTCCACAACCACTACCGCACCGCCGTTCTCGTCTACCCCGGTTCATACAACGGTAACAACTGCACTGCCAACACCTCCTTGGTCGTCAACCACCAGCGGGGGTGAGAGAACAAGCACGAGCAGTCTACAGAGCACGACCACCTCTACGACAACGCAACCAAGATACACGGCGTACAGCACTTCTACCACTCTTCAGAGTTCGCCGTGGACCCAGCAGAGTACTCCGCAGACTACTGCCCCTGCAACGAGCCCTGAGAACCCGGGTGCTACGACCCTCCAACCTAGCCAAGTAGCTGCCTACCTGGCCTTGGGCCTAGCCTTACTAGTCGTTGTTTTAATAGCGAGAAGTGTTACTAGAGTTCGGAGGAGGTAAGTAGTCCGTCGGGTGGTCGGTTGTCTAGTAGAGACGAGTTGGACAAGCTACTGGCCTTGTACAACATCCCCAGGGCTGGGTGGCTGATCAGAGGTGTGCCAGCCGCCTTCGCCGAGGATGTGGCTTCTCACTCGTACCTCGTAGCTGTCCTAGCTCTGAGAATCGCGCACGAGGCTAGAGGCTGCGGTGGGGGGATCGACGAGGGTAAGGCCTTGACCATGGCCTTAATACATGACTTGCCCGAGGCGCTCACCGGCGATATACCGAGGCCCGTGAAAGAGAGGCTGGGAGACGTGGTGGGGAGACTAGAGGAGGAGGCCCTGGGTAAGCTTGGCTTCGAGTACCTCAAAGACCTGTACGCGGAGATGGAGTCGGCTACTAGTGTCGAAGCCATACTCGTCAAGATAGCAGACGACCTGGCCACCTACCTGAGAGCCGTGTCCTACCTCAACAACGGGTTCGAGGGGGTAAGGGACATCGTCGAGAACACGCGGTCTAACGTGATGAGCCTGGTACCGAGGCTTCCCGGAGGGTTAAGGGAGTGCGTGCAGAAATACGTCGCAAGCCTACTGGAATACAAAGCCAGGTGAGCGGGTGATCGGTGTGGAGACCGAGGTGGCGAAGAGGAACGCCGCGTATAGGGCTGTCGATATCGTCCTAGAGAGAGGGTACAAGCTTATCGGCGTCGGTACGGGGAGCACGGTGGAAAAGTTTATCGAGGAGCTCTCGAAGAGGCTCGGAGCTAGGGAAGGCGTCCTCTTCGTGCCGTCCTCTATTAGTACAGCACTCTTATTGAGGCGAGAAGGGTTCAGAGTCCTAGACGCCTCGACCGTGGACTTTGTAGAGGTATACGTCGACGGGGCCGACGAGGTCTCGGAGGACGGCTCGATGATCAAGGGCGGTGGCGCGGCCATGACTCTCGAGAAAATACTGGCATACAGCTCGCTGTTCAACGTCTTCATAGTGGACTACACTAAGAAGGTCAAGAGGCTCGGCGAGAGACACCCACTACCAGTCGAGGTCGTCCCGCAGGCGCTCAACATCGTGTTACGCAAGCTTAAGTCGATGGGCCTCGAGGCGGATGTCCGCGTATCTGGGAGAGGCAAGTACGGCCCCGTGGTCTCGGACTTGGGGGGCGTCATCGTCGATGTGAGAGTGCCCGAGAAAGCGGACTTGAACGAGCTGTCTGAGACAATAGAGTCGATACCAGGAGTTGTGTCGACCGGGTTCTTCAAGGGGTTTACCGACCTGCTAATAGTAGGGTACAGTGACAGGGTCGAGGAGTTGAGGTTTACCAGGAAAAAAGGTGTTCACCTGGCTGAGTAGACCGTTTGTCCCTTGACGTTCATTCCAATTAATTTTCACTCGGTCGCGTCGCTCGGTCGCGTCGAGGGACTTCCGCCTCGCCCACAGGTCACGCGCGATCACTATGGGTTCACGGGCGGCGGTCGAGCCCAACGGCACGGGGCTCCCATCTAGGTTGAGGCCCGCGGGGCTTGGAGCAGTGCTCCCACCGCCCCGCTGGAGCGCCTTGACGATCGAAGGTGAACGGAGGCAGAGCTTATAAACTTTACCTCTTACCACCAATTATTAACTACCCCTACAACGTCCCTCTCGAGCGCGTAGACTAGTGGCGGGTACGTGGTGGAGCCTACTGTTAGCCTGTTAAACCTGTACAGCAGGCTTGCCCCGAGCTTGAGATCGTAGTACTCGCTCTTGGTGTTCTTCGCTGACACGCTCGAAATAGACGTTATAATTGCGCCTGTAGGCGATACGTACAGCAGGTTAGCGACCATGCCCCCGTAGGCGGACACGGACTGCTTCATGTACGCTGTAACGGGGTAGCCGTACAAGTTGGTTGCGTATGTCGACTCGTACGAGTGGGAGACGAACACCCTCATCACGTCCTGCGCGGGCACAGGGCTACTTACTGTCGCCTTGCTTATGTCACCTTGCGGGACCACTATTTCGTAGTAGTTCATTCTTATAGAGGAGCTCTCGGTCCTCGCCGCGAAGTTCGTCCCCCACCTGCTCTTGAACCCCCAGACCTGGTTTAGCGTCGTGTTCCACCAGACGTCGCTGTAGGCCTGGCTCCCCGAGGCGTAGACGTAGTAGTCTGTTATGTAAGTGTACGTCGATCCGCCCACTGTTATACTGAGTCTAGCCGTGTTGACGTAGCTCGACGTTACAGTGTAGACTACGCCTCCAGCTACGCTGAGCTGGTTCTCAACGCGAGAGAACACGGGGTTGTCGCCTAGGAACGTGTAGGAGACGCTCTGGCTAGAGAGTTTGAGGGCTATGGACCCGCCTACAAGCCAGTAGTTCATGTTGTTGCTCACGGTTATTGACAGGTTGTGCGTCCCCACCAGGAACGGTAGGTAAGGCGTAACGTCGACCACAAACGGGTGGAAGGCGTAAGTGTCGATAGCGGGCACAGGTCTCCAGAGGAATGGCAGTACCCCTCCCGTGTAGATGTATGGGAACGCCTGTGTCACCGCGACCAGCCTACCATCGGAGTAGACCATTATGAACCTGTCCGTGGGTATGTTCGTCCACCAGAACTCGTCGTACGACGCGCCCTCGGCGTACAAGTAGAGGAAGGCCTGAACAGCGTTGGACGGTATGTTGACGACCTGCCACGCGACCGGTTGCCTGGTGTTCAGCGTGACCCACGCTATCCCGGAGGTGTTCCAGAGAGGTAGGACCGCGTCGGGGACGTCTGGCGGCGGTGTCCCGGGGTAGTAGAGTAGGCTAGCGTTGACCACAAAGTACCCTGTCAGCCCTAGACTGGGTATGACCCAGTTGTTGAGTATCATTGTGAAGTTGTGAGACCCGCCCACCAAGACTGGGTACAGGTACGTCACATCCGCGACTAGCGTGTAGTTGAATCTCTGGGCCGTAGTCCCTATTAATAGAGGTATGCCGTCCACGAATATCCAGAGAGCTCTGTCGTAGTTGACCCCGGGCCTACCGGGGACAGCGCTCTGTAGCGTGACGTTGACTCTCAACAGGATCTTTGAGAAGCTACCCGACGGGAGGCTCACTACAGCTGTTGAGGGGACTGGCGGGTAGTTGGGGTCTGAGAGGTTGTTTGAGGCAGCGTTTACCAGTATCGGGACTTCGACGGGCTGGACTGAGGGGACGTAGCCGGGGTAGTCCTGCCAGCTCCAGAAGCCCTGCGTGTTGACGCCAGGTCTACTGTCGAACCCGGCGTACAGCGAGTAGCCTGGGGGTATGATCGGCACCGCGTAGGCCTGCTGAACAACCCTCTCTGAGAGAGGGGACACCGCAAGGCTCCTTAACCTAGTGTCCGGTTGTACACTGCTAGAGACGGGGAGGGCTTGCAGGACGGCTACCAGGAGGAGACCCAGCGCTATTACTATTAGAATTCTCCGCATTACACCACCAAAGTGGAATTATCTCACAGTCAAGGTTATAAGTATTGACCATTACCTGCTGCGTACGGCTACCTTCTATACTTACTTGCTAAACACACACATAAACCACAAGGTATATACGACGGGAGAGTAGAGGGTAGGGCTGACAGCCTACAAGAACACTGCTGGACAACGGCCCGAGGACGGTTAGGCGGGGGCAAAGTACTACTTGGAGAGAGCCCCTGCTGCTAACCTAGCGTTCTTGGAGTATATGAGGAGCTCTTGCGTCGTCTCGATGAGTCTCCTAGCAGTGTCTATCTTATGCCTGAAGCCGGGGAGAAGGGCGTCCGGGAAACTGACCTTCCTCAGGTTGTCGTAAACGTACTTCATCAAGCGGAGGACCCTCTCCGCCTCTTCGAGTTTGCCTATGAGTAGCAGGTCGAGGGCGTGCCTCTTGAGCTCGCCGATGAAGTCCGCCAGCCCTAGCAGGTACGAGACGTGGTCTACGCCGATCTCGGCTCTGCTCGGCACTCTGCCCTCGGTTATCGCGTAGTAGGTCATATACGCCTCTACGTACTCGACTAACGCCCCCTGCAATATTCCGCTGTATAGTATGTCGGGGTGCTCCGCCAGCACGCTACCCAAGCTGATGTAGACGTCCCCGGCTCTCCTGATGTTCTCGAGAGCCCGCGGCAGGTCGCCTGCGTGTATTAGGCGGGTGGCCTCGGTCGAGTACCTCAGTATCTCCCTAGAAGCCTTCAAGACTTGTTCTCTAACCTTGTCCTTGACCGAGAGGTATTCGATGGCCTCGTTAACCTCTTGTTCGAGCCCTATAGTTGACCACCTCGTTGAGGGTAGGACGGGAGGGTTAAAAATCCCGCCGGGGGGACTTGAACCCCCGACCACCCGGTAACTGCCGACCCACCCTCATCCAACCCCAGGGCGGGTAGTTTGGTGGGCGGGTAACCCCTACAGCCGGGCGCTCTGCCGCTGAGCTACGGCGGGTTTACGCGCCAGACCAATCTCATTATATAGAGACTGCCCTTTTATAAGCAATGCCTGCGAGGGTTTAGTGGGCCCGCGGGGACTTGAACCCCGGGCCTCCGCCTCTCCTAGCCTTGCTTGTAAGGGCGGCGTCCTAACCAGGCTAGACGACGGGCCCCAGACTATGATTATGATGATGGAGAGGAGGGTTTTAAACTTGGGAGTAAGGCCCCTTAGGGGCCCGATGTTTAGAAAAAAGAGTTGTGGTCGGGGTTTTATCCAGCTAGCTTCCTGTGTAGTACTATGACCTCGTATATTGCAGCAGCCGCAGCAATCAGCGCTAGTATGAGTGTTACCAGCACGTAGTTGGAGACGGTGGACACCTGAGAGCTCAGCGCTGACTGGGCGGAGTCGATCTTGCTCGACAGGCTCGACTGAGCGGAGCTCACGGCGTTCGTGATAGCGGACTGGGCACTGCTGATAGCGTTGCTCAGGCTGCTTGTGCTACTGTCGATCTTGTCCGACACGGCGCTTATGGCGCTCGACATGTTGGCGAAGCCTTTGTCCACCTTATCGCTTAGAGTCGACAGGCTGCTCGACAGTGTGTTCACGCTACTGCTCAGAGCGTTCACAGTGGACTGCAGCCCAGACACTACGCTGGACAGCGAGTCTACGGTTGCCCTTATCACGCCCACAGTTGTGCTGATTGTGGCTACAGTGCCGTTTAGACTCAGTACAACGCCCTGTATTGTGCCCACGGCAGTCTTAATTTCTGCCACAGTGCCGTTGATGGACACTACAACTGGCTGTATAGCCTGTACGGTCGTCTTTATCGTACCCACGTCAGTCTTGATGGTCGCTATGTCGCCCTGTACCGAGACCAGTGTGGCGTTGATCTGCTGTAGGTTCACGAGTATCTGGGACACGCCGGCCTTTATAGCGATCACATTGTCTCTAATGAGCTGTATGTCAGCTATGTCGTTGAATATACCTATGTATGTCGGCGCGGACAGGCTGCCGTCGGGCATTATCATCCTCAGCTCGTAAATGCCGGGCTCTAGTACAGGTATGTAGAGGCCTGGGAACACGCTCGGCGACAGCACGTCGGTGAGGGTGCCGTTGGGGGTGATCCTCCAGTTGGTCACGTGCATGTTAACGCCCATGATACCGTCGTTGAGGTTCTGCTTGTACGCGCCGCCGGCAATAGTGTCTAGTACCGTAGTCCTAATGGCTACGCCAGCGACGCCGCCGGTAGCACCGTACGGCAGACCTGTAGCTACGACCTCAGCCACGTAGGGGCCAACAGCTACTGCCGGGTTGAGGTAGAACCCTGGTAGTACCTGGAATGACGTGATGCTCGGGTTAGCTATGTAGACAGCCTGTACCTGGTCGTAGCCTCCAGATATCCTGCCGACGAACACCCATATCTTGTACTTTGCTCCGGGTAGTGTCGGGAATATGAACCACGTCGAGAAGCTACCCTTGCTGTCTGTTGTGGTGTACGCGACTAGGATACCGTCGGGCAGGAAGCTCGATAGGTTCTGCCCGTAAGCGGCGAAGTAGCTCGGGTACAGTAGCCTCAGGTCGACTGGTGGAACTCCCTCAATGAAGACTAGCACTGGCTGGTTGGGGTCGAAGCCGACGCCGGACACCGTCACGTTGGTGCCGAGAGCAGTCTTCCACAGCTGTACGACATTTGTAGGCGCGGTGACGTTAATCCCGCAGACTGTCATGCCCGAGACCAGGCAGTAGTACGGGCCTGCGAAGCTACCCGAGACGACACCAATGCCTGTGTTAGGCTCAACTCCGACAATGCTGGTGTACGGCCCTACTGTACCGGCTGGTGGCGTGAAGTAGGCTGTTGGACCGACAGCTATGTTGGTTCTAGCCGAGAACCTCAGCTGGACGGGGGCGGTGATGTTCTGGGTCTCACCGATCTCGTGGCCGCCCCTCACTATGGCCGAGGGCATTAGGACTACTACAATGTTGAAGCCGTCAGCGTCGGGCAGGAAGTTGTAACTGTCGATCTGCGTGCCAACCACGACGCTGGAGATCGTCAGGGTGTTGTCTGGAATGTCGACGTCAATGAATATGTGGGCTGGGACGCTTACAGTGCCAGCAGCAGTCGTGATGTTGCCTGGGGCGAACGCCCAGCCGAACACTATCACCTTGGCACCAGGGCTGGTTACCTTGAGAGCTGGCATAGAGGCCGCCACTACGTTATAGGCTGTAGAGCCGAAGGCGCCCACGTAGGCGTTGTAGTCGTAGGCCTCTATGTACGCGTTGAAAGTGATCACGTCCTTGAACGTGTAGCTGGCGTTGGTCGACTCGGTGACAATGACCGTGTAGGTGCCTCCAGGTATGTGGCCTATATACAGGGCGGTAGAGAACACGCCGTAAGCGTCAGTGGCGGCTATGACGGGTATCGTCTTGATGTAGTTGTAGAACGAGTTCCTGAACGTTATGTCTATTACGCCCACATTGGGGTCGAAGCCGGTGCCCACTACTAGTAGCTGGGTTATGTTCTCCTCGAGATCTCTGACAAAGGTGCCGGATATTGTGAGCAGGTCGACGTATACGCCTGTGTTGGGGTCGTAGAACCATAGGGCTGGCACAACGTTTATCGTGGTGCTAGCTGTGACGACGCCGTCGGTGGCTACTATCGTGTAAGTGCCCTTAGGCATGTTCTGGACCGACCATATGTATGTGAACACGCCTCTAGCATTGGTCTGAACGGAGCCGATCTGGACGTTTGTCTCGTTGATGTAGATGGTTACACCAGCGCCAGCTGTGAAGCCCACACCAGTTATGTTTACGATCGAGCCTGGTATTAGGCCACCCATACCGCCGGACTTGACAGTCGTGACGTTGAGTATCAGCTTGGGCACTAAGGTGAACGGCACGTAGTCGTAGGTGTTGGCCTCGAAGCCTGGGACGAAGGCATACACAGCGTAGTTAGTCGCGTAAGGGACGTAGGGCACTACTAGGACAGCCTGGAACTTACCGCCCTGCCCGACAAGTGCTAGTGTGCTAGCTAGGACCTGGTAGTTGCCTGGGGCAGGCGCTGTGCCTGTGTAGTTTACGAACGACACGTTGACCGTGTAGCCTAGAGGCGCTACGCCTGTAATTACGATGACGTCGCCGGGAGAGCCCTTACTAGGGGTGACTTGTAGCTGTAGGTTGCCTGTGACTCCTGCTACTGCCACTATTGGCGTTACTATAGAGGCGATTATTAGGGCGAGTACGAGCGTATAGGTTACTCTACTCATTCCACCACCACACTCGGACTGATAATTGATAAAGGGGGTTGGTTTTTAAGGGTGCGTACACAACCCTAAACCGATCATTAGATCCTGTGCACAGACCGCGGGAAGAGCTGTGCCCTCGTGGGCAGTCCAGGTTTCATGCTAAGCCTTGAACTCGACGACTATTATGCCTTTAGAGACCTCCTCTCTCAGTATGGTATAGCCGAGCCCTGCTAGCAGGCCCTCAATAAAGCTGGCTGTCATACTCGTCTCAACCTCGTCCATGACCGTGGAAACGCACATAAGCTTATAAGAGTCTCCCTGCTCGACTACCGAGACCTCGTTTAAGTCCCACCTGGTCTTCTCGAGAAAAGACCTCACGATGTCGAGCGACCCCCTGTACTTGTTCCTAATGTACAGCCCGTAGGCCCTCCCCGCCTCATAGAACACCCTCCGGACGTCGTCGCTGTCGCCCGTCTTCTCCAGTAGGGTCTCTACTACCTCGTGGGGGACGAACACTGCTCCGAGCTTCTTCTCTACCTCTACTACCTTGAGGAGGTCTATCAGCTCCTCCATGTTGTAGCCCATGTCGAAGGCCTCTACTACCTGCCTCAGTACCCGGTCTAGTAGCTTAGCAAGCGACTCGCCTCTAGCGTAGGCTAGCCTCGCAAGCCTCTCCAGCACGTCCTCCGAGACGTATATTAACTTCTTCCTGCTCGCGTCAGGCATTGCCCGATCTACCTGTCACGATCACCGTCTTACCCACTACCTCGCTTGAGTCCACTCTGTACCCGAGCCCCTCTAAGAAGCCCTCTACCATGGACTTGAACAGGTCTGCGTACTCCGGGCTGAACCGAGGGCTGGTGACAAACACCTCGACCCCGTCACCCAACTCCCTGACCTCGAACTCGGGTATGTCCCAGAAAATCCAGGTCGCCATGCTCTTGAACTGAGATAGGGCCCTCTCGCCGTACTTCGCTTTAAAAGACTTGGCCATCCACACCCCCGCGTCCCTCCAGGCCGCGTGCGCCTCCAGGCGGTTCCTGTAAGCCATCTTAACCATGGCCTGGAAGAGGTTCTCGAGCAGTAACACGAAGCCTGACTCACGTATTTGCTTGAAGAATAAGAACTCGTTGACAACACCCGTGATCGAGTACCCCTCCTTCTCTGCCTTGATAGCCACCTCGAAAAGCTCGTTCACGTAGTCGTACAAGCTGTAGCCCCTTCTCCTGGCGATCTCCTTTACCGCGTCGATCAAGTCCTCGCGGGCCGCAAAAGTCTTCCTCCTAGCCGACACAAAAACCATCCTCAGGTATAGTTAAGTCGCCCCGAACTTAATAACGTGAGTGCGCGGAGGTCGAAGCTGGGAACCACGATATAGCGTGAAGATTTAATAGGTTCACCAACACTATTCATCAACCGATAAAGGGCCCGGACATAGAGCGTAAAGCGATGATGAGCTTGGGCCATTAAGCAGCGAAAATGGCCCGGGTAGCTCAGCCTGGTAGAGCGCCGGGCTGTGGACGGCCCCTAATAGGGGCCGGCACAGACCCGGAGGTCCCGGGTTCAAATCCCGGCCCGGGCCCTTCATTTGACTTAAGCGTTTCCCTTTAATGCACGACACGAAGTAATGAGTATTGGGTCGTTCTACTCTCTGAGACCCGTTTAAGGCGTGTCTCTGCTAGTAGAGCCCCGAAGGTCGGAATAGCAAGCTTAGAATTCGACGCCCCTAGTCCCCGAGATAGAGTCCTCTAGAGACGCCTCATTACAGTCTTGGCCTCTAGAATGTCGTCTCTAAAGCCTCACGTGCCCCCTGACCTGTGTAACCGCATGAAGCCCTGAGATGATGATAGGCACCTGGTTTACCTGGGGCGATCCCCATTGCTTCTCGACTTAGAGTAAGCAATGACTATGGAGGAGAGGGCCGCTGCTGTGATGAAACACCCTGCTCTCAGCGTGTTAGAGCCCACTAGGGGTTGAGCTGGTAGGAGGAGGATACCGCCGAGGCTTGTGAAGAATATGACCTGTCCAAAGCCGTGAGTTCTGTTGTTCTCCCTACTCCTCTCCGCGACGTACGAGTACACTGACGTGTCTAGGAACGGGTATAGGGGGACCAGCCAGAGCAGGGCCGGCACGATACCGCTTGTCAGGGCGAACAGCCAGTAGGTGACTAGGTAGGAGGCGCTCGACGCTATGTAAACGTTTAACGGACCATACTTGTCGACTACGCGGCCCGACACCAGCCTCGCGAAGGGGCTTATAAGGGAGCCTATGAAGCCGTAGAACAACCCGTACAAGACGTACCTTGTCCCCTCGTCTACTTGTGAAAACAGCTCGTCTATACTCCTGCTAAGCTTTACAGCGCCCACAGCGAAGAACATCTCGCGGGCGAATACGATTAGGGTTAAAGACGTGAGGAAGGCTGTCAACCCTCTGTCCCTTAGCCCCCACTCAATTTTACTGTAGCTAGTGCTCTTCCCCGTAGGGCTTAAAGCCCAACCCGCTACGAACGTGGTCGCGAATAGGAGGGCTATTAACAGGAACACGAGAAAGGCCCCACCCAACTTGTACACGAGGCCAGATAGTAGGGCTCCGACCCCGAAGCCTAGCCCTGTCGCGATTGTGAAGCTACTGTAGGCCTTACCGTACTCGCCCGTGACCTCCTGGAACACGGAGGAGATGACGCTCGGCCACGATAAAGCCCACAAGAGGCTCGACAAGCTTATGACAGCCGAGAAAGCGTAAGGCTCCTTAATGAAGCTCGACGCGACGATCGGTAGCGAGGAAAGGCCCCCGATCAGAATACTCTTTCGGCCGAGACGCTGCTCTAGGAGAGCCGCGAAAAGCGAGGCCATGCTCATCCCCCATTCTAGACCTGCCAGCAACATGACGACCCTGCCCGCCGACAACTCGTCGACCAGGTACCTCCGCGTAAACGAGTAGTAGACTCCCCATCCCAGAGTGTTAACGAAGGCGACAGCCGCGTAAGCGCTCTTCTTGTCCTTGAACATCGCTCCACCACGCTGGTTGACGGCACCTTGTTAGCCTTCTTATTGTACTCGCCCGTGTTTAAAGCTGATTCATCTGTAAACCTCGATGACCGGGTCGACCAGCTTGTAGTCTACAACTAGACCTCTGTCCGTGATCCCGATCTCGGGGACAGACGGCAACGAAACGAACTCTAGCTGCATGAACGGATTGGGGAGGCTCAACCCCAGCACGTGCCTCGCGATGTACTCGAGTCTGTTTAACCTCTCCACGACCTCCTCGTAGCTCCTAGTCGACATCAACCCAGCGAACTCTAGAGGGAGCTCCGCCAATATCTCACCGCCCATTACGGCGACGAAGCCCCCACCTATCTCGCTCAGCCTTCTCACAGCGACGTACATGTCTAGAGGGTCTACGCCAACTACCACTATGTTGTGGTGGTCGTGTGACACGCTTGAACCTATCGCCCCCTTCTTCAGGCCGAAGCCCCTCACAAAACCCTTGCCTACGTTGGGCAGCCCCTTGTGCCTCTCCACCACTGCTATGTGGATGATGTCGCGCCCCACGTCCCCAATTACTACTCCGCTTCTAACCCCTAGCCACTCTCTTAGCTCCTTCTTGAGGATCTGCCCAGGGATCACTCCTATCACCCTCACTAGGGCCTTTCTACTCTCCGAGCCGACTTTTACCACAAGGTCCTCCGCCTTTAGACCCTGGTTGACTCTCACGGTGTTCCTCGCCCACTCGGGTAACTCGACCCGCGGGACCTCGAACATGAGTCTACCTTCGTGGTACACAGTCTCACCGTCGAAGACTACGGTCCTTATACCCAGCTTCTCGAGACTGTCTACGACCAATACGTCTGCTTTACGACCTGGGGCCAGAGAGCCTATTAAGTGGTCTAGCCTGAAGTACGTGGCGGGGTTTATAGTCGCCATCTGAACCGCCACGATAGGGTCTAGACCCTCCTCAATAGACTTTCGTACATTGTAGTCGATGTGCCCTTCTCTCAAGATGTCCGTGGGATGCTTATCGTCGGTGCAGAACATCAGTTGGCGGTAGTCCCTGAGCCTGCCCACCAATCCCTTGACCACGTCGGTGAGGTTCCTCTCGCTACTACCCTCTCTCACCATGACTGCTACACCCCTGACCAGCTTAACAAAAGCCTCGTCGCCGGAGACAACCTCGTGGTCGTCTGTAAGCACGGCTGACGCTAGCGCGTTAACGAAGTCTTCCTCTACTACTCCAGCCATGTGACCATTAGACCTCTTCCCGAGCTTCAAAGCTGCCTCAACCCTCCTCAGGTAGCCCGGATCCCTCAGTATGTTCTGGTAGTTCAGCTCGCCAAGCGAGACAGCGGATTCTTCTCTGAGCAGCTCCTCCACATCTCTGTCCTCTAGTACGGCACCTGTAGTCTCTAGCCCGGGTGCTGTGGGGACCCTGGATGGGACTTGTACGAACACCCTGATCTTCGACATCCTACTCATCTCCACTAGTAGCCTGACGCCTCTTACTCCGAGGACGTTGGCTATCTCGTGGGGGTCTGCCATGAGAGTGGTGACACCGTGTGGTATGAGGAGGCGTGCTAGTTGCTGTGGGACGAGTAGTGTGCTCTCGATGTGGATGTGGGAGTCTATGAAGCCGGGTAAGAGGTAGTGACCCTTAACGTCGAGTACCAAATCGGCGTCTCTGACTCTCTTAGTCAACCCGATGATCCTGTCCTTGTAGATCTCGAGGTTCCCCTCGACAACGCTGCCGGTAAACACGTCGACGATACGCGCGTTCTTTAGGAGAAGAGTCGGCCTCCTCCTACCGGCGGCCGCCTCGAAGTACTCGATAAGGCTCCGCACCAAGAACAACACGCCACTTCATTCAACTGAGCTTTAAAAACCCGTGTAGAATAATATAGATAACGGCGGGGTAAAGCAGCGGGGTAGGGCAGCCAGGTAGCCCGCGGGGCTCATAACCCCGAGGTCGGTGGTTCAAATCCACCCCCCGCTATACCCCTGCCGCGAGGCAGGCCCCGCCATTACCACAAAGCCTCTTTTGTTTTCCTCGATCTTCTCAATTACCTCTGTTAGCTGGTATTACAGAGGAACAAAAAGATGATAAGAGATGAAAAAGAGACGGAATAAAGTCTACTTCAGAAGCTCGGCTATTTTCTTGGCGACCTCTATCCCGGCTTGATCCTGGGCCTCCACGCTACTGGCACCTATGTGTGGGGTCAAGACCACGTTGTCTAGTTGGAGTAACGGGTGGTCTTTCGGCAATGGCTCTTCCTCGAACACGTCTAGTGCTGCACCTGCTATCCAGCCTTCTTTGAGGGCCTTTACCAGGGCATTGGTGTCGACTACCGCGCCTCTAGCCGTGTTTACTAGAATAGCCGTCTTCTTCATCAGCCTCAGCTTCTCCTCGTTGATCAGGTGAGTCGTCTCGGGCGTCAAGGGGACGTGAAGGGAGACGATGTCTGCCGTCCTGAGCAGTGTGTCTAGGTCTACACACTCGGCGTTGAACTCCCTCCCAGCCTCTATGTTACACTGTCTATCCGTGTAGATGATCTTCATGCCGAACCCGTAGTAGCAGATCCTAGCCACCGCCCTGCCGATCCTGCCGAAGCCGACTAAGCCTAAAGTCTTGCCCTTCAGTTCTGTGCCCACCGCCTCGTGCTTCACCCACACGCCCTCTCTCATCTTCCTGTCACTGAACGCGATTTTCCTCAGAAGCGCCAACATCAAGCCTACGGTCAACTCGGCTACAGCCTGCGTGACCGACTCGGGGGCGTTCACGACTTTTATACCCCTGCTCTCGGCGGCCTGGACGTCGATGTTGTCGAGGCCTACGCCAGCCCTGGCTATTACCTTCAACTGGTCGGCAGCCTCGATGACTCTCCTTGTTACTCTAGGTTTGCTCCTCACGATTATCGCATGGAAACCCTTGATGAGCCTGGCCAGCTCGTCTTCGCTGGGCTCGTGTACCTCGACTACCTCGAAGCCTTGAGACTTCAGGTAGTCTACTGCGCTCCTGCTGATCTTGCTCGCGACTAGAACCCTGTAGACCACGTGCTTCACCTCTTGGCAAAGCCGAGGGAGGCCAGTACTTCCTTGAGGTTCCTGAACAGCTCTTCTATGTCCTCCTGGGTGATGTAGCCCATGTGCCCTATCCTGAACGTGATGTCCCTGACCTTACCGTAGCCCTTGGCTATCTCTATCCCCCGCTTCCTCAACTCCTCGTATATCACAGGCCCCTTGATACCCGGCGGGTTGTAGACTACTGTTATGGTAGGGCTGTAGTAGCCTGGCTCGGCGAACAGCTCTAGGCCAAACTCGAGGACTCTTCTCCTTATCGTCTCGGCTCTCTCAGCGTACATCTTGAGCCAGGCATCTTTACCACCCATCCGGTCGATGATCCTTAGCATTACGTCCAGCCCTATGATTATCGAGATCGGCGGCGTTGTCGGGGTCGACCACTGCTTCTCTAGGAACTCCCTTATTTCTAGGAGGTCGAAGTACAGGCCTCTCTCTGGTATCTTTCTGGCCCTCTCGAAGACCTCCTCGCTGACAGCCGCCATGGCCAGCCCTGGCGGGAGTCCAAACGCCTTCTGGCTACTGGCGAAGACTAGGTCTATACCCCAAGCGTCCACCTTTATGTCGGCCGCCCCCATCGCCGATACAGCGTCTACAAAAACCAGCTTCCCGTGCTCCTTTGCGACCTTAGCCAACTCTCTCAGCGGGTTGAGAACGCCGGTGCTCGTCTCGTTGTAGGTTATCGTGACGGCCTCCACGTCCGGGTTCTTTTTAAGCGCGTCGTCCAGCTCCTCGGGCTTAACAGCCTTGCCCAGCTCCTCCTCGAGAACAACAGGTACTCTCCCGTTCCTCTCCACGGTCTCCTTGTACCTGTTACCAAACTCGCCTATCACCGTGACTAGAACCTTACCTCTGGGAGATATCGCGTTCCTCACGCTGGCCTCCATGAAGCCGGTCCCACTGGAGGGTATCAGCAGGACTGTGGCCTTATCAGCCTCAAGGAACTTCTTCAGCCTCAGCGTAGCGTCCTTGTGGAGCTCCTGGTACTCCTTAGACCTGTGGCTGAACATCTGGAACTTCATTGCCTCCAGCACTTCTGGGAAGCAGGCTACCGGACCTGCTGTAAACAGCCTCATTTTCCTAGGCCACACCAGTTGCTCTACTTCTCTTACAACGTCCAGGTACATGGGATCCCCCACCGATTACGTGATATCGAGTGCAAGGTATATTTCCTTTACTACCCCCACGTAGAGTGCGGACAGTAGTCTGTAGAAGTAGAACAGGGATGCTGCGGTCCCAGTCGCTCCACCTACATCACACACTCAGTCCGTCTCTGCCAGGTCATCCCGTGTGGTAAGATTTTCAAAACCGGATTATATATCGTGTAGTAGGATGGTAACATATGAAGGTCTACTTGAAGACAAGGGCAGGCAAGTGGATACTCGTCAAGGGCTGGCTTAAGCAGGTCTCCACGAGGTCTGGGAAGAGGACTCAAGGCTATGCCTTACTAGGCGAAGAGACCGACCCTCCCGAGGTCGAGGGTGGGGAGGAACTGGTAATCCCTGCGTCGGGCTTCTCGAGACTATTGTCAAAGGTCGTCAACGCGGGGGAGGGAGTTGTAGTAGTCGAGCAAGTGGATACAGAGCACCTGCGCGTGCGGGGCAAGAGCGAGGATGTTAGAAGAGTCGCACAAATAGCGAGAGAGCTGAAGATTGTGGAGTAGGGCTCCTCCACGGGTTGGTTTAAATACGCCCGATCCTACATCTTAGATAAATTAATACAGGCAGGCCTAGGTTTTGTCGGAGACGAGGCGTTTCAATGGACGTTCTGGGGCTGAGGAGTGAGGTAGGCTGGATAGGGACAGAGCTAGTCCGCTTCCTGCGGGAGAACATAGGTAGAGCTGAGCTGGGCAGGGAGATTGGAAGAGGGATTACAGGGGACACGACTAGGAAAATAGACTTGATGGCAGAGGAGTATCTTGTAGATCTCTTCAAGTCCAAGGGGATCAACGCGTGGGTCTTGAGCGAGGAGAGGGGGCTCTACGAGATCGCTAGAAACCCAGACTACCTGGTCCTGGCCGACCCTCTGGATGGCAGTTTGAACTACGTGCTTGAGATACCCTTTTCAGCCGTCTCTATAGCCGTGTACCCCATGAGCGAGCTAAGTTACGGGAGGGTCGTCTACGGTTTCGTCTCCAACGTGTTCAGGGACGAGAAATACGAGTACTTCAACGGAGTTGTCTACTTGAACAATGAGGAGTACAAATTCTCTGCGAGGGGCAAGGGGCTTATCTGCATCCACACGATCAACCCAAGGCTGGTAGAGAAGATAAGGAAGTTCGTCTTAGACAAAGGCGGGAGACCTAAGTTGAGAACGCTGGGCGCTGCCTCGCTTGAAGTCCTCTACACGGCTATAGGGAAGATGGAGTACTACATAAACGACATCGGTAAACTGAGAATAAACGACATCGCAGTAGGGCTGGCTGTAGCAGTGAATAGGGGGTTGAGGGTCATACTGAGGCCTCCGCTTAATAGGATCAGCCCCACGAGCATAACCGTCCTCGACGAGGTCTGGATCACGCCGGGTGAATACGGGCCGTAAAGAAGGTTGGTTCTCTCAACTTTGTTCGCCCGCTAAATCAGGCCTCTAAGACCTGGCTAAGACTCGAGGACAACACCCTGGCACCCCTCTCGTCTACAAGCACGTCCTCTTCTATCCTAACCCCGACAACGCCGGGTATGTAGACACCTGGCTCGATCGTGAACACCATGTTCTTCTCTAGCACAGTCTCGTGGCCGACTCTAAGGTAGGGCGGCTCGTGGACTACAACGCCGATTCCGTGTCCAAGTCCGTGTATAAACCTCTCCTTCAGCCCGTGCCTCTCCACGACAGCTATAGCCCTCTCCGCCACCTCGCCGGCTTTAACGCCCGGGTGTACGTAGTCGAGCGACTCGGAGACCGCCTCGACTACCACATCGACCAGCCGCTTGAACTCGCCCGGTATACTCCCAACCTTTACGACCCTCGTGAGGTCGCTGCACCTCCCGCCGATTCTCACCCCGACGTCTATCACTATTAGGTCGCCCTGCTTCACCTTCGCAGTTGTAGGTGTGTTGTGGGGGTAGCTGTTGTTGGGAGAGGTGGATACTATGAGAGGGAAGGCGTAGTCCTCGACCCCCATCTTCCTGACAGCCCCCTCGAAGACGCCCGCGAGCTCCGCCTCGGATACTCCCACGTCGACCGAGTCGACCACAGCCCTAATGCCCTGGATCGTGACGTCGACGGCTCTCTTTATCAGCTCTATCTCCCAGTCCTCCTTGACCATCCTGTACTTAGATACGTCGTCCGACACGTCGACATACTCTCCCAGGCTCCTCATGACGACCCCCATTAAAGGTGATGTGAACCGCGCGTCGAGCCCGACCTTACCACCCCCCGCAAGGGTCTTAACCAGCTCGGCCCAGTCCTTGTTGACGACACGCGCATCAGACGGCTTCAGGGTCTTCGAGAGCCCGTAGACCTCTACACCAGAGGCCTCGAGAGAGTCCCTGTACCTGTAGTAGTCTAGGAGCGGGGTGTACACCTGCGTAGACCTCCTCCGGCGGTCGTAAAACAGTAAGACGATCCCGTCGGCTAGGGACTTAACACCGGTAAAGTACTCGACGTTCTCCGGCGACACTATAATGACGGCGTCCAGCCCGCGTCTCTCCGCTATCTCCTCCACTTTCCAGAGCATGCTTCTCAAAAACAACCCCTCAGCGTACAGTATTCCTGCGTTATTTTAATAATGCTTTTCTCGCCGATCTTAATAAGCGCTAAATCGACTAGGTTTTACAAGTGAGAACATGGCCCAGGTGACGAGGACCGAGAACGGCTACCTTTGCAGGAGAGACGGTAGCCTGATGTATGTCGTCTACGAGTCGGAGAAGACCATGGACAACAAGCTTAGGGTCTCTATAGCCTACAAGTGTCCTGTCTGCGGCTTCAGAGTGGAGACGGAGACACTGGAGATGACTAGGGGGCGGGACTCGTATACGTTGACCAGGACTGTCAGGAGGCTGCCAGCCTAGCAAGCGCAGTCGCGCGCGGCGTGTACAGCTAGAAAGATTAATTTACCAATTTTCTTTAATCAATCATATTGCATAAAAATTAAGTAGGTGGAATATTTTATTGAGAGGCGTTTAAATTGTTCAGAAGGAAGGTAAAGAAAACAGGGAAGGTCATCGAGCTGACTTTAACCGAGTCGCCGCACCCCCTTCCCGCGGTGAGCTGGGAGTTTCCCCCAGGGGAGTACGTTTTAGGCCGTAACCCCACGTGTGACGTCGTGTTACTAGACCCTACTGTGTCGAGGCTACACGCGAGGATATACTTCAGTGACGGAGAGTGGTTTATCGAGGATTTGGGTAGCACTAACGGGACTGTTGTTGACGGGGTGGAGATCAAGGGTAAAGGGCCGGTCAGACTAAAAGACGGCAGTAGGGTTGTTGTCGGGAAGTCCGTACTAGTTGTTAAGTTCAAGTAGGGACAGATGAGGTATGGTGCTCAAAGAGTACGCTAATATCGAGGAGTTGAGCGATATCCTAGGCGACCCTCTTCAGATATCTAGACTTCTACTGAGGATAAAGTTCGAGGTAGCTAACAAGAGGGCGCCGTTTAACGAAGCCCTCGGCGAACTCGAGAGGACGGCTAAGTCTAGTATCAAGGACCACCAGGCGGTCTACTTCCTGCTGAGACACGAGGAGAGGAGTAGGGTCATCAGGGGTGTTCTCGTCGGGGACTACGTGATAGCTTTGACGGTCGAAGAAGGCGGGGTTATCAGGCTGAAGGGTAAAGCAGCCTTCAGCGAGGTGGCGACCTCCTACAAAGCCTCGAACCCGGTGATCAAGGTTAGCTACGCTAGGATAACACCCGACGTTGTAAAGGATACACCCATCGAAAACTACCTGAGGGAGATCATAAGCAGGGTGTCCGAGGAGAAGCCACCTAACATATGGGTGGGAAGGCTACTCTACGACTACAAGGTAGTCGAGGCGGTGTCGGACAAGGGCGGTTTCACCTACGTTTTGAAAACCGTGGGGAAAGACGGGCTGACATACGTCTTCAAGATACCCAGGGACAAGCTACCCAACGGGACACTACTCGCTCTCTCAGGCCCCGAGAAGATCAGCGATTTCATGAGGAGCTACATTAACGTGCTCCAGGTGTGTCACCCTGACAAGGAAGAGATCGCGAGGTTTTTGGCGAGGGCGGGGCTTGGGGAGGCTTTGTACAACGAGCTCAGCCTGTATAAGAAGTACGTTTTATGCCCTCACGGATTCGTACTCACACAGGAGACCTACGACGCCGACTCGTACATCGATAACCCGCCTGTGATCATAGAACCCTTCGCCGACCTGGGCGACTTGCAAGACTACGTCAGTAGGAGAGGGGTGGACGCGAAGTTTATCGCCAGCGTGGGGCTGAGAGTAGCGGGGGCTCTAGCACTAGCACACGCGCTCAGCATACTACACCTCGACGTGAAGCCGCACAACATCCTACTGAGGAGCGACCCTAAGGAGCCCTACGGTGTCCGGCCTTACATCAGCGACTTCGCTAGTACGGGTAGGGCTGTTGAGGGGTGGTATAAGCCCACGAGGCTCACACCGGAGTTCGCGGACCCGCTATCCCTCCTAGAGATGAGGGCCGGGTTTGACTACGACGTGTACTCGCTGGGGTTGACTCTTCTGACAACGCTGACATCCAAGAAACTCCCCCACAGGACACTGGTCAACCTCCTAGCACTAAAGTACGTGTATGGGATGGACATCAGCGTAGAACCCTTCCTCCTCGACTACCCCGCGTTGGCTACTTTCCATAAGGAGGTAGAGCCTTTGTTCAAGAGCCTGGCCGAGGGCAGGGTCAGGGTTGGAGAGCTTGTCGAGAGGGTGATCCCGCTGGTCTTAGACCGCGACAAGATATCCATGGACGTGCTGTCGAGAGAGGTCGATAAAGACCTCTTCGCACTCCTATCCAAAACCATCACCCTTAAGAGAGAGGACAGGTTCAAGAACGCGCTGGAGTTCTGGCTGAGCTTCAAGAAACTGCTACAGGATAAGAAGTGGGAGGACGCGATTCCCAAGCCCTCGTGAACTACGAGGCTACCGGCTACGCCATGCTCCATGCTATGTTAGAATAGAAGGTTGGGTTTCCAAGCCGCGGCCGGGATTCGAACCCGGGACCTCTGCCTTACCAGGGCAGCGCTCCACCAGGCTGAGCTACCGCGGCTCTTTAATTGTTAATAATGTAGCGAGATTTAAAACTTGCTAGCCTTACAGGACCTACGTAGGAGTTTAGCTCGTCTTAGCAGCTGTCCTGACAGCTTTCTTGGGCCTCAGTGTACCCACCGAGTGGCATCTCCGGCACTTGGTCGCACCAGGCGGGTTTAACGCGCCGCACCTACGGCATACAGTCTTGTTGAGCACTCTGTCGTAGACGATCTTCAGCTTGACTGGGTCGTTGATCGGCGTAAGCACCACCTCTAGCGTCTAATTGTTCGAGGGGGTTTAAAACTTAAAGCCTACGCTCCTCAGCCTCTCGGCTATGTCCTCCGACTCCTCGGGGAAGTAGCTTAGTGTAGTTTCGAGTAGGCTCGTATTCAGCTTACCGAGCTGCCTGTAGTAGTTTCTAAGCTTGTCCAAGTCTACTCCCTGCCTAGCCTTCAGTACAAAGTACTGCTCGGGGTGTAGAACCCTCACTTTAACCCCATTTATAGAGGCCTGCCGCGTGTTGGCAACTACTTCATCCGGTATATTGAAGTCCATGATGTTCTCGTAGAGCTCGACCTCTACTGTCTCACCTTCAACGTTAGCGATCAGCTTTAGTGTGCCCAGCTCTGTTAAACCGACCTCCCACCCCTCCTCCGCGGCTAGGCTCCGGTAGAAGTCCTCGTTTGCGACAGGACTGGGCTCTATGACAAAGAGGTCCAAGTCGCCCTCGAAAACGTCCTTGTTTAGTGCGAGCTCTACAGCTGTACTACCTATCACAACGAACTCGACGCCCCTCTTACTGATTTTCTCGACAACCCTTGCCAGGGCCTTTCTACTAAAGGACACTACCACCACCTACTCTTCGCTAAACATCCCCTCGGATACCTCATTATCGGCTATTAAGGTTTTATGCCCATTCTTAGTTATGTTACTCAACCTTTGATGCCTACCAGGCTGCCCTCTTTATTCAGAATAAACAAAAACAACGCAGGGGCTCCCCGAAATAGTGAAGCTGAGTACTCTTGTATGTGTAAAATGGCCTCCACCTGTTTCGATACTAGCATGGAAAGCGCTAGTAGAGTCGACCGTGGAGACGATACTGTACCTCGAGAACGAGTAGGCTCTTTACCCAGCCTCAGATAACCCTATTAAGCCGTCTCCTTGACCACGTCGCCCGTGGACTCGCACCCGCCCTATTCAAGTCAAGGCAACTATATAACAGGTTGTATACGAGAACCTCCAGACTACTGTTCGACCGATGCGGATAATCCTAGACGACGTCCTGGCACGGGATGTCTAAGCCGACGCTTCTCGGCGGGCTAGTCGCGAGTGCGGAAGATCTTAAGTGGTCTGGATGGTATTGTCTTGAGTCCCGCCAAGAACAGGTAATAGGCTACTGTGGCGAACACTCCGAGTTTAAGCAGTACTCCTAGTGTGTCTAGCAGACCCGCAACGGACGGAGGGGTAAACTGTTGGCTGTCTAGAACTCTTTTTATGGCCTCTAGCGCGGCAACCGTGGACTCGAGGCTTGTCTCGCCAGGTACTAAATATACCCTGACATATAGTTGAGAAGTGGTGGACCTGTCTCTTATCAAGACGGGTAATAGGGCGGCTGCTATCGTACAGCTCGTATTCCACTTGCTAGCCTGCACGAGATACACGTGTACACCGTTCACATCTTGAACCCATGATCTTACAACACTGTATCCTTCCAAGCTGAGGTCATAGTTCCACGCGTGTAGGAGTGTGGGTGTCTCGGCGACCTCAACGACCGCGTGATAGGATGCCTTATTACTGCTGAAGGTCACGTGCCTCACGTTCAGTACGCCTAGTAGGCCCGCCGTAGCAGGGTCGCTCCAGGCACTCTCGATCTTGAAGCCCGCGAAAATGTAGTTCTCGGGCCTTGACACAAAGTCCCAGGCGCTGACTCCCGGGGAAGTTATCGTGTACCCCCACGAAGTGTTTATGGGGCTTAAAACCGCTACCAGCGTCGTGAAAGCGAGCAGTAGCAGTAGTACTAGACCGGTTACAGCCCTCACGCCCGCGTCGGCTTTACCGCGAGAGGCCTCTTTACTACCGGGAGTATCGGAGATAAACGACCCGGATACCAGGTATACGGCGAAAATAGACGAGGCCGCTACATATATTATAGTGGGGGTGTAGCTGAGAGCACCCCAGGCGAGGGGGATACCTTCATACCTTACCGCCTCGACCAGGACGACCGCTCTCAACATTTCGCCGACAAAACCGATCAGGAGCCCTACTGCGACAGATAGTAGGGCGAGCACGCTCTTCCGTCTAAGGCTCAAAGTATTCCTAGAAACTACCCAGAGTACCACTGGCAGCAGTGCAATCGTCGACGTGAGAGGGGTGTACCCGAGACGTATTGATACCAGTGGCACCTCCACGGGACCGTAACTAGTGTGGACAGTTATCTGCCCGAAGCCGTCTCCGTAATTAAACGTCGAACCGGTTATCCCCGCCGCGATCTCTCCCGCTGCTCTCGAAAAGACTTGCGCCGCGTTGTCGAGGGAGCTCGCCGGGATCGGCGTTAACAGCAGTACTAAGAGGTAGGGTACAAGGGCTCTCGTGCTAGTTGGTGTGAATATGAACAGTAGTGTGGAGAATACAAGTAGGCTGAAGCTCAGACCCCGGTAGAAAGTCGTGTACTCACCTACTAGGGGGGCTACCAGGTAGAAGAACACCGAGAACAAGACCAGCAGTAGTGTCGCGAGGACCTTACTAACACTGACCTCGAACCTGAAGACCTCGTCTCTCAAGGCAAGGTAGAGCACTAACACCGCGTTGCCTAGAGCGATTAACAAGTAGGAGTGTACGTCGCCGAGTATTACTATGGCTACATCCCTCACGTAGTCCCTGTATAGCGTGGAAATAAGGAGAGCAACTATGCCAGCTAGTCCAGTTAAACCGATGAAGAACGCTCTACGAGAGGTCGTGTCCGGGGGTGCGCTCTCCAGCCCTGGCACATCCACCACGCCGCGGGTCTAAGCTGAGCCTCTGGATAGTCTCCTAGTTGCGGGTAAAAAACTACTCTCGATCCTTACGCCCGCCCTTTGGAGCCCCTGAACTCCCCGTCTATGGACTTAAGTCTCTCGATGTTCTCTAGTTCGGAGGCGTCGGGGGCCTTTACGGATAGCCAGGCGTCTATGATCTCCCTGGCGAGAATGTCTGTTACGAGCCTGCCACTCATCGCCAGCACATTTGCGTCGTTCCACAACCTAGCACCGCGCGCGGTCTCGGGGTCGTTGCAGAGAGCAGCCCTGACACCTGGGATCTTGTTCGCCGCGATCGAGACGCCCGTCCCCGTGTAGCACACCACCACCCCGAAGTCGGCCTCACCCCGGGCGACGGCTAAGCCCACTTCTCTCGCTACCAGCGGCCACGGCTCCGGCTTACCAGTCTTCAGGGCGCCTACCACTACTACCTCGAAGCCCTTCCTCCTGAGGTGCTCAACCGCCTCCCTAGCACAAGCGTACAAGTCGTCCGAGCCGACTATAGCCCTTGGCAAAATCGCATCCCTACCTATACGCAACATGGTCTTAGTGCCTTAAATTCGTTGGTCGAGAACGTGTCCTCGAACAGGCCTTTCTCTTGGACGGCATCAATGGCAGTTGTACTCTACTCGTCGGCCTCGCCGAGACCTACCACCTCTCTTTACGAGCTCGTACTCACCCCCTCAGCGATTTTCTAGACCCCTCGAGAGCTCCAGCTGCCTAAGGCCGTCCCGGTCTCTACTGGAAGCGCCTACAGGACGCAGACAACAATAGACATTCACCATAAAACAGTATTCCAACGAACAACCGAGAAGAAACCCCAGCGTCTACTCCGTTGAAGCAAGCGGCGAACTCTACTCTCGCTCTGCTAATAGCGAGTTTAGCCTCGACGGGCCCGCCGGGACTTGAACCCGGGACCTCCGGCTCCGAAGGCCGGCGCCCTATCCAAGCTAGGCGACGGGCCCTAATCTAGTAGTGTCTTATGAACTGTAATTAACTTTTGAGGACTGCTACGAGCAGTGCGGGGGGTGGGATTCGAACCCACGCAGGCCTACGCCATCGGGTCCTAAGCCCGACCCCTTTGACCTAGCTCGGGCACCCCCGCTCTAATTATTTCTGTTGATTCTTCCACGGGTTATAAACGTGAGCGGTAGGGTTGCTTCTAACCTTCTCGACTTCCTCGAGCGCTCTCCTGTAGAGACTTTCGCTGAGCGCCTTGCTCCTCCACGCATCTTCCAGTTTATCGAGGTCTACGACCTCGGGTACCCCGTCTCTCCTGACCACGACATCTACCTCCAGGTCCAGGTACTCGACTACACCCTCCCCGACGTCCGGGGGCGTGTTGATGTTCACGTACGTGCCCAGGTAGTCCGAGCCCCTGTAGTAGTTGTGGGATATGGTCCAAGACGACGTGTCCACCACCATGTAGTCCACGTCCCCGGGCATCTTCTCCACCCCCAGCCCGTCATATACACCACCTGACCTCATTACCCTCTTGAAGACGAGGGTCAGCCCTCCCCGCCCCGCCTCCACTTTCTCTAGCACACCGGGTGAGAGCTTTACGACCCCTCCGTCCGGCTTAACCTGCCTGAACGAGAACTCCCGCCCGACCTGCTTGTACACCAGGTAGCTGGAGAGTAGGGCTGTGCTCTCCCTCGTTATCGCCTTATTGGACAGCAGGTACTCGGTGTAGTCCACTACCTCGTCTAACCCCATGTACTTCAGCTGGTGGTGCCCCATCGCTGTCGGGGCGACCCTACCCCTCAACTCGTCCAGCCTAGCCTTCGCAGGCGACGTCAGGTATACTAGGGCTATGGACTCGCCCTCGTACAGCACTCCCACGTCGCCCCCGCTCTTCAGCTTCGCCTCGAAATCCCTCAAAACCCCGAGTAAAAAGTCGATCTCCCTAGACACCTCGTGCGGGTCTGCGTACTGGCTGTTACTCCTGAACCTCACGCCTAGACCAGACCCCACGAGCTTGGAGACCGCCAGCGCCGAGAGCTCTGCTTTCTTCGCCGGGTCTCTGATGAACTCCGAGAACTCTATCTTTCCTCCTTTAATGAGGGAGACGTAGAGCCCGTCGAACCTCAGCTCCCTGGAGACTACGGCCCTCTCCCCCCTCCTAAACGAGGGCCTTGCAACGGACACGACCACGAGGTCGCCCTCTCTTCCGTGGCACGCGCGCAGGACCCCCTCAACCCCGCCCGGTAGCTCTAGTACACACCCGCCCTCCTCGAGCCTGCTGACCCGCGCCCTCACCACGGCATGGAGACCAGGCCTCCCCCACCAGACCACTACGTCCCGTAGCTCCGTGGTGATCGAGTCCAACACTTCTCTGACCCCTTCAGGCTTGCCGAGGACTACGAGCGTGCTCGGCTCCTCGGAGTCCTTCACAGTGACCTCGGCAGGGGAGGTGTCGAAGGGTATCCCCAGCCTCTCTCTGATCACACCCGACGCTTGTACGACCCTGAAGCCCCTCAACAGGAACAGGTAGGAGAGCGCAGTTGACGAGATACCTCTGACTCTGACGCTCGTCAAAAAGGTGAACCCCGTTCAGGACCAGCTAGTCGTGTATTGTCTCTAGGATCGCGATGACCTGCCAGATCTTCGTCCTAGCCGACAGCGGCATGTTGGGGTCTTGGCTGACCTGGTCGAGCACGCTCACGGCGTTGGCCGCCCTCACGCCAGGCGTAAGGTTCTCGCTCCTCAGGTAGTTCAGCGCCTCGGTGGCAGCCCTCCTTATGTTCCTGGGGACAGCCGTGTCGTTGATGATGGAGAGCAGCAGGTATATCGCGTTGTTGATCTTGGCAGTATTATCGGGCACCCTCACCCCGGAGGACACGCCGACCACCCCCACTTCTCTAATGTGTAAATGGCGATTAAAACAGTGTAGGGGCACCGCCCCGAAGACTGCCGTATGCTCCTGGCCCGCGCGGCACGGGTCGGCGCCGAGATAGAAATGGAGCGCCCGGCTTATAGCCGGGAGAAACAGATGTGAACGGGGAAAAACTGTTTGAGTCAGGCGGTGGAGGAGAATCCCACGCTTATTACGTAGGACTCCCCGCCCTCGCTCATTACTATTTTGAGCTTGTGTTTGAGGTAGCCCGGAGGAGACACGCCGTTAACCGAGACCGCTACGAGCGTTTCCCCATCCACGGTGCTTTTAATTGGTTTCAATTACTTTTAATTCCGTGGGTGGGGTTGGCCCTTGGTGCGGGTTCACTAGCTTCACCCGCACCTCATGGGGCCCCGTCGAGCCCAACGCCACGGGGCTCCCATCTGCGGTCAGGTGCTTCAACCCTATGTTTACGGCCCCGACGACGTCCCTGTCTAGGGTCAGCCCGTTGCTCAGCCTGGCCAGCCTTAGGACGACCTTGGCTACCCTCACCCTCCTCCCTCTCACCGCAACGCGGATCACAGAGGGGGCGTAGCCCTTGATGGGCTCCCCGCTGAAGGGATCCCTCGAGGAGGAGTACGCCTCCGGCACCTCGACGACGTGTATGGGCTTGTTGTCCAGTACCTCCACCAGCTTCGAGACGCTCCACTGGTGGATCCTGTGCCTGAGGTTGTTGCTCCCCGCCCTGCTAACAAGCCTTCTCTTGCCCTTGTGAACATTTCCAACAACCACGACGGCGCTGTTTATATAAGCCAGCTCCTCGATGAACCTGGCGACCTTGTAGATAATGTCCGTCTTCCTCTCCCCCTCCCTCAGCTTCCTAAGTGCTTTCTTCACGCTCCTATCCTTTGTCGACTTGCCCCCAGTTATTCTCTTCCTCCTCTCAGAGTAGGCAATAACTATCCTACCTAGGTTAGTTTCAATTCTGTAGACGTCGCCGAGCCTTCCGTTCCTGAATACCGCCAGCGTGACGTTGTTCTCATTAACATCGACAGCAATGACATTGTTAGGGTTGTAGGAGACCTCGAAAACCCTCCTGAACGTCAAGTATACGAGAATCCTCTTACCAGCGGGCTTGAGCTTGAGTTCACTAGACAGTTTCCACCCACCGTAGAGATACCTCACCAACTGTCTAGTATACCTCAGGTTAAGCCTAATCCAGCCCCTATGAGTCCTGAGCTCCACGTCACCACCAACCAGCCTCCAATCCTGCGAGTCAGAGTAGGTCACCGTGATGTTCTTCACCACCGGCTTGTCGCCCTGCGCGAGCCCCTTCTTCTTCAACCTCAGGAAGCTCCTAGCCCTCCTGACCGCGTCGCGGTAGCAGCCCTTGATCACCCTGGTCGGTAGCCAGGGGTACTCCTCCCTGAACCTGCTGTAGAACACCCTGTGTAGGGTGGCCTGCGAGGCGTTGTGCTCGACCGCGTATTCGACCATCTCCTGGAGCATGGCTCTGTATGCTTCAAAGACCTCCCTAAGCGCTCGCCTGCCAGCACTATTAACCCAGCCTTCTAAGACTACTGTCCTCTTAAGGGTCTTTAACAGCTTGCTCAACGGCCTCCACCACCTTCCTGTACTTGCGGCTACGCTTGCCGTAGATTTTGCCGGCGAAGCTGGTGACGATCGCCATTAGGTCCTCGACTAGCTCCTGGTAGTAGTCTTTGGGCTCCTGGTCGAAAACGACTACTACTCTCACACCATATGCCTCGAAGAGCTTCTCGAGATAGGTAAAGCCTGTCGGCGAACAAGCAGTCTAGGATGTCGTTCACCACGGCGTCGGCGGCGATGTTGGAGACCATGCTAACCGTCTGCGGGTCGAGGTCGCTGAACATCCGCTTCAGCTCCTTGGTCATGCCGACGTGGTCGAAGACGATGTGCAAGAGGACGTGGGAGAGGACATAGGGCTCCGTGTCCTTGAAGTCCGCGACACGTGGCGTTAAGGATATCGCCTTCCCGTCTGTCCACGCTGGAGCCGGCGGTTCGTAATCTGGTACTATGAAGACCTCGGTTTTCTTTAGTAATTCGGCGAGGATTGGCAAACCCCCCGTCAGCAGGCTCTCCACCGACTGCTCGTACAAGGCCCTGCCTAACTTGTAGAGGTCGTCCACCCCTCTCCCTCCTTCTGTGTAGTCCTCGGGCTTAGGCGGCCCCTCGCGGGGCTAGGTGGTCCGGCCGCGGGCATACCCGCCTACCCCTGCGAGACATGCCTTGAGACGCCGCTCGCCCCCAGAATGCTGTTTATAGTCCCCTCTAGGGTCCTCCGCCTCGTCCACAGGGTTTTTGACACCCCCGCGGGCTCACGGGCGACCGTCGAGTTCAACGACGGGGGACCCCCGTCCAGGGGTAGCCCGCCTAGGCTCGGAGCAGCACCTACACCGCCCGGGCGGCCCGGTAGCCTCTCAAACACTCGGCCCCGACCATCTGTAAAAATTTTCCTCAATATTACTTATAAACGTTTAACCCACGCTCTCTTGGAAAATCTAATGGTACGCTTTGCTAGTGGTGTAGCGGGTCGTGAGGGTCGCGGTCGTACGGGGGGAGGCCGACAACGCGGCTGGGGGAGGGGGAGGCGTATGCCAGGGGGGTCGTTGAGTACCTGGAATAGAAGCCCCCGTGCCGAGGGGCCCTCGCTGGCGCTAGCTTGCAATTAAAACCCTCTATAGATATTTGGTATCCATGTGTGGTCTGACTTGGTGGAGGCTGAAGTAGACCCCGTCAAGAAGATGGCCGAGCTTATCAAGGCCGGGGCGGTAATGCTGGCCGAGACATGCCCTTACCCGGGCTGCGGCCTCCCTCTGTTCAGGCTGAAGACGGGTGAGGTGGTCTGCCCCGTCCACGGTAGGGTCTACTTGGTCAAGACCGAGGAAGAGGCCAGGGCGGTGAAGACCTCTGTGAGCCTGGCCATGACGCTGGACAGGATTGAGGAGAGGGCCTTGATGGAGATGAACGCCATGCTGAGCGAGAGGGGGGAGATAGACCCCACCGAGCTGATAAGGTGGCTTGAGGTCGTCGAGAGGGTGAGGAGGATCAAGAGCGTCATCGCGTCTAGGCCTTCCTCTACGAAGTGAGCCGGTCGAGCAGGGGCCTCACCAGACCCCAGACGTCCCGGAAGACTTCCTCGAGCCCCCTGCTGGAGTCGACTACTACGAGCAGGCCTTCTCTGACCATCCTCAAGTAAACCTCCCTGACCCGGGAGAGGAAGTCGACCCTCTCGTACTCGGGAAACCTCGACGGGACCCCCTTCTTCCTCGCCAGCCCGAGCGAGGGCTCTACGTCGAGGTATACTGCCAGGTCGGGCCTCGGCGCGAACCTGTTCACCTCCAAGACCCACTCGTAGGGTGCCCCCGAGGCGGTCTGATAGGCGACGCTACTGTAGAAGTACCTGTCGCACACCACCACAGCGCCCTCCCTCAGAGCCGGCTCTATCACCGTCTTCCAGTGTATGAGCCTGTCCAAGGCGTAAGCCAGCGCGTCGACATAGGCGTCCCTAGCGCTGGAGTACTCGCCTTTAACGGCTCTGACGATGCTCGAGTCGTAGGGCTCGTAGGTGTAGGTTGCCCTGTAACCCAGCTCGCCAAGCCTGCTTATGAGGATGTTGGCGATGCTCGTCTTCCCCGAGCCGTCCAGCCCCTCGAGGACTAAGAACAGGCCTCTCCTACTCGAAGTGTAGCTCAATGTAGTCTCTCCCCTTCTCGTGCACGAGCACTGCTCTTTTAGAGCCCACCTCTTCTAAAAACCCTTTCCTGACCTGGAAGAGGGGTATATCCGCCATGATGCACCCCGTAATGATGATGGGCTCGGGCTCCTCCACCAACATGCAGCTCGGCTCTCTCCCGTAGTACTTCAGCGCGTAGATAACGTAGGAGCCCACCGTACTCCCGCGCCCGCCCCTGAAGGCCAGCGCTACGCCGGCTATCTGCTCGCCCACCGACCTAAGCGTGCCGGCCGCGGGGTCTACCTCTCCGAAGAAGCTGATGTAGTCGTTGTAGACGCGGAGGGGGGCCCGGCAGTCCCCGTCCACAAGGACTCTAACCCGCTCCCTCACCGTAGACAGCCCTTATCACCCCCAGGGTGTTCGTCAGGTAGTACTTTGCTTTTAGTTGCTTACTCAAGTAGAAGACCGCTTTACCGGAGTTCGTCACGAGGTGGTCGAACACCCGCGTCAGCCTGGAGACTACAGGGCAGGTGCCAGCGGCCACGTCCACGCCCAGCCTACGCAACCGCAAGACCTCGATGTAGTGTCTCTCGTAGACCTCTACAGGTATCGTTATTAGGAGCCTCCTGTCTCTGGGTAGCACACCCCGCTTCACGACTTGCCTATATATCTCGAGGAACTCCCACGGGTAAAGGTGGGGGCATCCGAGGTAGCCCAGTATGCTACCACCGCCGGGCTCCGTACCTATATACTCCTCTACATCGCCCCACTCCACCTCGACCTTGTCCACGAGATCAGTCGAGTAGAACCCCCTGGGCGTCACCCCTTCCAGGACGACGAGGGCGTGGGAACCCGAGGCAGCGGACGCCGCGAGCATTATCTTCAAGTCCGCCAAGCCCTGTCCAGCACCCCTGACGAGCGGTATCTCCCTGACCCTGCAGCCCAGCCATAACCCGAGAGCTCCCGGGTTCCCTCTAACGCGTGGATCCTTAACGTAGACCAGGACTCTCGCGACCCTGTTCCCCGGGTCGTGGAGACCCGCGTAGTATGTGAAGCCCGTTAACGCGGAGGCCAACGCCAGCGGTCCCCCCTCCCGGTTCGTGCTCGCTCCGAACACGCTGTTGGCCACTGCGACAGCGCTACTCTCGCCCCAGGCTAGGAACTCCCCCTGAGCCGGGGGCCTGTGGTAGTACGGGATGCAGGTGAAGACCGGCTTAAACCCCATTTTGATTAGGGAGTCGTCTATCACAGCCTGTTTCCTAGCGTAGGAGCCGTCTATCAACTCCGATAAACCCGAGTAGTCGACGCACCCCGGGTTGACCGTGGTGTATACCCGAGCCCTGCCACCCCCGAGAAACAGGCTACGGATAAACTCGAGCCCGGGGTCTAGGATGTTAGAGTAGGAGACCCCCGACACGTGGGCGTGGGCGACCTCGACTAGCTTTGTGGCCCCCAGCGCCTCACCCGTCTTGACGATTATAGACATAGCCTTCGCGACAACCCAGCCAAACTCCCCGTTCAACATCCTCTCTTGTTCGCGCGTCAGGTACATTACATTCAACACCGCTTAAAGTACATGATATACCAACCCGGAGGATAAAAGTGGGGTGTTACCCTGCCCCGGACTCTCGCCAGCTTCGCCTGGAGGAGTAGACGGGTGGGTGTATCCCACAAAGTTTTTCGCGTAGTCTCTACTGTATTTAGTCTATTTTTACTACC
The DNA here is from genome assembly GCF_000264495.1 of Thermogladius calderae 1633. NCBI lineage: Archaea > Thermoproteati > Thermoproteota > Thermoprotei > Desulfurococcales > Desulfurococcaceae > Thermogladius > Thermogladius calderae. The sequence goes on from NC_017954.1 coordinate 113,161, forward strand.
CCACCGTAATACCCCTAACAGGGTAGGCGACGAATGCCGTTCACCACGTACCACCTAGCCTCAGGGTTTCTGGTGGGGCTCCCGCTTAGAAGGAGGGTCCACTTACCGACCCTCTTGGTCGCGACGACTATACCAGTCGACCTCGGGTCTGTCCTCCTAGTCCTTGGCGGAATAGACGCTAGACCTCACGGGTTGACGCATGGTTTCGTCGTCGCGGCCCTTCTAGGGGTACTCACGGCCATCGTTGTCTACGTGCTCGACCGCTACTTGAAAGTCCATAAGACCCTGTACAGAGCATTCTACCTGGCTCAGGGCGACGAGGAGTTCCACAAGTATATTGCCGGAGGAGTTATCGGCGCGCTCCTCCACGTAGTTCTAGACGCGCCGTTATACGAGGACATGAGCCCCTTCGAGCCCTTTGTCTCGGGCGTAAACCCGTTCCTCCTCTCGGGCACTCAATTAACGCTGCCCCTATACGACTTAGTCTTGTACGCCGGGCTACTGGCGTACCTCGTATTCTTCTACGAGATGTCGAGAAGGGCGCTGGGGGGACCGGTGGCAAGGTTGCAGCTAGGTGTCCTTGTTATCTTAGTAGCCATATTACTCGCCCCCACCACGGTCGATGTCGAACTCCTATTCGGAGAGCCCGAGGCGTTTATACCCCTGGGTGTTGGGGTTCTCGGTGTAGTTCTCGCCGTGCTATCTCTCGTGGAGATGAGGTTGATGAGCACTGTACGGGCAGGCCTCGTACTCTCGGTGACGGCAACCCTACTTGCCACCGCCTACGCCGACCTGGGAGGCCTGCTACTCTCCTCTACGGCCGCTACTCTGGTCTACACTGGAGTCGCTGCGATAATAGTTTTGTTGAGGAGCCCGCTGACCCGTATCCGCATCACGTTTATGAATAAGTCTCTTAAAGCCGTAGACCTCCTATTGATGGGGTGGTTGAGCGCGTTGCTAATTGTGGGGGTCCCTGTCTTCGTCGCTGCCTTGTTTACAATACTGGTGGAGTCGAGAAGGCTGGCGGGCCTAGAGCCTCTGGCACGCCCGCGCTGAGCGCGCTCTTCGAGCCGCTACGTGTACGCGTCGGTCTCTAGTACTCGATGTACTCCTCCTTGAAGTCCTCTGTCAGCCTTATGGTGGAGGCCCTCACAACTCTCACGGGGAGTTCCGGGCAGGGGGTTCTAGCGAGTAGTTTACCCGCGTCGAAGTCTATCTTCTCCACGATACCCGGGCACTCGCTACCCTTCCCGTCGGAGAGCGAGACGTAGAGCCCTCTCTCGAAGCCCTGCGGGTAGACTGTCAGCTTTTCTCTCCCCAGGCTAGCCGACAGCTCCTCGTAGACTCTCCTGGTGTCGCCTCTAGCCACTACGAAGTACTTGCCGCCTAGTACACTGCTGTACACCACCCTCTCGTCGTGTAAGTCGACTCGAGCCCCCTGGAGCAGGGGCATGTCTACGAAGACCAGCTGGTTGAGGTCGTACTTCACCATGGCCGCGTTGGCGAAGAACTCCCTGTACCTGTCGCTCCGGTACTCTCTCCTCTCAGACCTGTCCCTCACCTTCTTCACGCTGGGCGACGGGACAGTTCTGTACTTGACCCCCAGTCTCTCGAGGGCTGAAAAAGAGGGGTCTGAGCCGCCCACGTGGACCAGGTAGTCTGGTCTCACCTCTACCACGAGCTTGGTCTTGTACAGGACCGCTCCGACCTCCTTCATCCAGCCGTCAGTGTCGACCACAACGGGTGTCCTACCCTCGCTGACAGCCTGCTCCACCAGCCTCTTGACGTAGTTGACTATTGCGTCCGTGCTCCTCTGGGGCTTGTTGTCCCCGACAAAACACATTCTCACGGGCTTTAGCCCCCTGTTCCACAGGGTCTGCTCGCTCGGGTAGGCGAGTGATACGTAGCCCGGGGGCGCAACGTCGGCTTGACCTACGTCCGCGTCTACGAGAGCCGGCCTCATCCCCCTCTCGAGGGCCTTGTTGAGGAGAAGCGTCGTGAAAGAAGACTTGCCAGAGTCTACTTCGCCTATAACCACTACTACTGTAGGGTTACTGCTCACGATTTCCTCGCTAAGCTTAACCCACTCGAAGTAGGCCTCGTTGTCCTCGAGCCTCTTAATCTGCGCCTCGTTGACCATGCTCAAGTCGAGCTCCGAGTCCTCGAGAGCTACCACAGCGTAGCTCTTCAGCCTGTGGATTATGACCCTCTCCCCTACGACGACCTTCTTGCCCAAGATCTCTACCGTGCCCCTCAAGAGCGTGAACGCCATCGGCCCGAACAACTTGACGCCCTCACCTTTGTTCAGCTTAAGAGTCGGCACAGCCGCTCACACCACTCGTAGTGGGTTTCACCAGGCCTTTTTACATGTGATGGTAACTTGGTGGGCGTCTATTAAGCTTCCTACAGGAGGAGAATTCCAATAGCGGGCCCGCTGTTAGGGCACGCCGGCCCTCCTATACTTGGACCACGGCTCATTGAAGGGTTTCGTCGCGATCACTATTAGTTTGTCCCCGACCCCCTCCGGGCTCCTTGGGTCCAGCGTACTAGCCTTGGCGTTCCTCAGCACGACGACGTCTTCGCCGGGCTTGCTGCGCGTCGCTATAGCCCACTCGACCTGTAAGGGGTCGTCGACGTCTATGTCCTCGTCTACGACTACGACCACCTTCATGCTGGGGTGGGCCGTGAGGGCCGCCAGGGCCGCGCTGAGGGCCTCTCCCCTAGTAGACTGCTCGATGGCTATGACCCCTATGAGCCAGCTGCCGCCGCCGACAGCCAGCCGGACTGCCCTGACGCCCGGCGCCACCTTCTTGACACTCTCGTAGATAAGCGGCTCTCTCGGGAGGCCCATCAAGTAGAAGTGGTCGCTTGTCGCCGGCACTATGGCGTGGTACACCAATCTGCCCTGGGCGTTAACGTAGTAGGCAACGGGCTTGAAGACGTTCTGCCTCCTCCTCTCGTCTACTAGACTCAGTATGTCGACGAAGGGGCCCTCCCAATCCTCCTCCCTGGAGATGACCCCCTCGACAACCAGCGAGGCGGTGACCGGTACAGGTATGTTGAACAGAGGAGTCTTGGCCACCCTGTTCACCCCGCTTAGGGCTGCCCCTATCCCCACCTCGAAGACGCCGTAGGGTGGGCTCATGGCGGCCGCGATCTCCTGGTAGACGTCTAGGCCTAGCACCATAGCCACGGGCAGGTCTCTACCCGCCTCGAAAGCCTTTTTCACCATGTAGTGCAGGTGCCTCGGGACGATCCTGAGCGTAGCCCTGTCGTCGTCGATGTACATGACCCTGTGGAAACTCGAGTTGCAAACGCCCTCCCAGCACGCTATGAAAACAGCGCTGGTCAGGTAGGGGCCCCCGTCCTCGCGGTAGAACTTGATGAAGGGGAGGTCTCGTAGAGCCATGTCGGCTCTCCTGAAGCTGCCGGCGAAGTCCACAACCTCGAGCTGTGAAGGGCTGTAGTACGCTCTCAGGAGCTTCTCGTACAGCTCGGAGTCGCTCCTCGCACCCACCAGCTCGTATACGTCTCCCCGGTCCCTCAGTATATTTGAGACGCACTCCCACTCCTTGCCCTTGAGCCTGAACACTACTCTCTCCCGCCTATGCCCGTAGACCGCCCTCGTGGGCTCGTATTCGGGGTCTAGGTCGCCGGCAAAAAACGTGTCTTTGCGCCCCTTTAAAGAGTCCACTAGCGAGGCGAGCGTGGTCAAGTAGACGCCCTCTACACTCATCAGCTAACGTAAATTAATCTCTGGCGAGACGGAGACTTAACCTTATCTGGCGTCGGTAGCCGGAAGTGCTATAGCACCTCGACCCCCTGCTTCAAGGCTATCCTCAGGGCTGCCAGGACGTCCTTATTGCCTCTAAGGTACTGCCTGTTCACGACGAGGCCCTTCAAGAGGAGCCGGGCGCTAGCCCTACTGTGTGAGGGCGTGGTGTTGTACTCGCTCACGAGCTCTACTCTAACACCCGGGACCCTTATCTTGACGTCTCTGGCTATTTCGAGCCCCCGACCGTGAGCCCCCACTCTAACGACGACGGATGTCGCCGGGACGCACTCTACCAGCTCCCTCACTTTGCCGACCAGGTCGTCCATGAACCCCCAGTCTACTACAACCGAGTCGCCTAGAGCTATGAACGCGTGCCTCGAACCCGGGTCGACCCCTATTGTCAGGCTACCGTACTCGCTTTTCATGAGAGAGGCGAGCACTGCCTTCTCCAGCCCTCTACAAGTCCTCTCCGGGTCGTAGACCACTGTTAAATCCCTCCTGGCGCCGACCTCGTCTCTTATCTCGCTAGAGTCCGTGTAGACGACGCTGTACTCAGGTACCTCGCCGAGCGTGTAGTAGAAGGAGAACTTGATACCCCTCCTCCTGAGCTTGTCGACGACTTCTCTAAACCACTTAGGGTCGTATACTGCGACTACCAGGTTCCTGTACAGCAATACAACCACTTCTATTATTAAAGGATACAAGAGTAGATTATAGGTTGTGAGCGATACAAAGACCCGTAGCCATCACCAGAGGTTTCGCGGGCTTGCGCGTGCCGACCGAGTTGAGGAGGCTGGTCTCCGGGTCTCCTACAACCCTCTTCTACGGCCCGGCAGCCGCTGGTAAGACGAACATATTGATCAGCCTGGCAAGAGAGTTCTGCGTCTTCGGGAAGAGGTGCGTGTTCATAAGCACCGAGGGCACCCTCCACTACGACAAGATAGCTAAGGCCGGCGTAGGTTTCGGGAACGTAGAGTTCGCGGACGTGGTGGACTTCGACGTCTTCGCCGAGCTGCTTCTCAAGCTATCATCGGCAACGGTATTCAACTACGTCTTTATAGACAGTATTAACGCCCTCTACAGGCCGATTGCTACTAGGGCCGACGTGCTGTCCAAGTACCTATTTACTCTCGCCAAGCTCTACAACTATAGCCTCAGGGGTGGTAGGGTGGTCGCCTCTGCGCAGGTGAGGGTGGGGGAGGACGGCGAGTTGGAGGCCTCGGGCTTCAAGCTACTAGACTACTACTTCGACACTATCTTCCAGGTCAACTTCGAGGGCTCCAAGAGGTTTATTAGACTCGAGAAGCCCCCTAACCAGAAGCTTAAAGTGTACTTTAGGGTAGGTGACGAGGGTGCTGTATTCTACTGACAGCACCCTGGTGGTCCTAGTCGAGTTCGTGCTTGTGTACTACCTCTCCCCGATGGTGGCAAACAGCGCCCCCGTCCTAGTCAGAGGGAGGACTCTCATCGACGGGGGGAGGCTGTTCCTGGACGGTAGACCGGTCTTCGGATCCCACAAGACCTGGGAAGGCTTCCTCGCAGGGGTAGTAATGGGTTTCACCTCCTCGTGTACTGTAGGCCTGGTTTTCGAGAGTCTGCCCCTCACGTTCCTCAACATGGGCGGCGTAGTAGCGGCATTACTAGGGGACCTGGTAGGGGCGTTCGTGAAGAGGAGGCTGGGTATCGAGCCGGGAGAGCCCCTGCCAGTCGTAGACCAGCTCGACTTCGCCCTCGCTGCGACGCTACTATACCTCCTCCTAGACGCGGGTTTCGCGTCGCGCCTAGACCTCGTGGTAATGTCTCTGCTTATTATACTCGTACTCCACTTGCTGACAAACAACGTCGCCTTCGTGCTCGGGTTGAAGAATAAAAGGTGGTAACGTTTTTAACCATTAATAAAATGGTAGTTGAGGAGGGTGCTTACTCGTGAAGATACCCAAGGTGATTGTGACCTACTGTCCGAGGTGCAGGAGGCACACCGAGCACACCGTGACGATCTACAAGCACGGTAAGAGGAGGAGCCTGGCCGAGGGCGAGAGGAGGTACGCCAGGAAGAAGCAGGGGTATGGTTCCAAGAGGAAGGCCGAGCAGAAGAGGTTCGCTAAGACTACCAAGAAAGTTGTGCTGAAGCTGAAGTGTAAAGAGTGCGGCTACACCCTCCACAGGGAGGGTATTAGGCTGAAGAAAGCCGAGCTCGTAGAGGTGGCCAAGTAGTGAAGAAGCGGCTAATCCCGGTACCCCAGCCCAGGAGCAGGTTCTATAGGGTTATCTGCAAGACATGTGGAGCGGAGAACGTAGTCTTCAGCCACTCGACGTACCCGGCGAGGTGCAAGGTCTGCGGCACAGTCCTAGTCAAGCCGACAGGGGGCCGGGCTATCGTACTCAAGGACAAAGCCGAGATAGTAGCCGAGCTAGGCTGAGACATAACCCGCTCTTGTCCCGAACCCTCCCTGCTCGACTGTTCTTCGTTGCGGGCCGTTAGAGTCGGCGCTGCGCTCGCTACACAAATTTTTTTAAGACTAAAGTACGTACCAGTAATTTAGGGAGGTGGTGTTTGCACTATAAGGGTGTTCTAGTCGCATTAGCTCTCATACTTCTCAGCCTTCTACCAGCTACAGTAGTCTCGTCTTACGCGCAACCAGGCGACGGCGTCTACTCGGTTAAGTACATAGTGGTCAAGGTCTCCCAGGTACCGGCGTTGATCGGCTGCAGACAGGACAGTCTAAGGGCGGTCACCTATCTACCGGGCGGGGGCATAGTACACGGACGCCTCTTCATCGCCCCCAGAGAGTTCGTCGCGTCCAATAGTACGCTAAAGGGGCTGATCGAGATCCCAGTACTCGGAAACGGCCTGGTCGACGCGGACACCGTGCTCATGGTCCAACTACTCGTACCTCAAGCAGGGAAAGACCAGCACGCGGCGTACCAGCCTGGAGTAGGAGAGACCTTCCCATGGCCGGTTGAGTACGCGAAAGACAGGGTTAGAAGCAGGGCGATTGTACAGGTAGAGCCGGGCAGCCTCGTAATCGACCCCGCTAGGGGATTAGAGTACGCTCAAGCACCGATGACTCTAGGGCTCTACTGTGATAGAGACCCGAGGGGCTCTAACGCTGTCTTCGATAAGGACGTCCTCCAAATTCTGAAGTACGCTGTTGAGAAGGGGGTGTTCTCGGCGGTTAGGATAGTCAGGGAAGAGCACTTTAAGGGGTTTGTTGTAGACCTCAAGAGAAACTCCATTAGCGCTGTGCTTTCTGACAACCAGTACAGTACAGAGTCGGTGAGTAGTCAAGGCCTGATCGTTATTGAGGGCGGTGGCGGGCCAAGCCAGCTCTATCAGTTTGTCTACCCGCTCGTACCGCCCGAGTTCGCGAAGTATTTGGCGGGGGGCATCTCCTACAACTCCATCTATCTAGGTCCCTACGTCTACAATGTGAAGTTGAATATCAAGTTCTCGGCGGTTAGCCCCGGTAGCGTCTTAGAGGTAAAGTATGTGCTCAAGAACATCGACCCCACGACAGGCCGGGTTTTGAGCATACTCGAGTCGAAAGACTTGTTCTTCGAGGCCCCTACAACGCCGACTCTTATTACGTTGTACCCGTCCAACGTCGATTACTACGGTAATTTGAGCATGGACATCTCGTTGAACACGTGGGTGAAATCGTCGGGCACGTTACAGAGCGGGGGGAACATCTCGCTTAGGACACTGTCCGTCTACGTGGAGAAGCTCTACCCCGAAATGCCGATACCACAGACGAGGAGAGCCGTGCAGGTCTTGTCTACAGGAGTCCAGTCCAGCATACTGCCTTCCAACACCAGCAGCTACTTCAGGGACGCGGGGGCCTACTTCTACGTGCCCTACACTATCTCGCTGTCGGCTACGCTTATCAACGGGCAGTACTTGAACTACATTACAGGCAACGGTAGTATAAAGGTCAGGGTCGTAATAGACAACGTCAGCCCCTTTGGTACTTCAACACCCTTCAGCGGCTGGGTGGCCATATATGTCAACAACTGGCTTTACACTAACAAGACTGTGTCCAGCCGCCTCGTAGGGAGCGTATACATGGCAGACACCTACACCGAGGTACCAATCGAGCTGGCCCTCGCGTATTTCGAGATGGCGGCGGGACCTCTCCTGACTATTACAGTTAACGCGACAGACATTTACGGCTCCCGGTCTTATATAAGGGCGTACGTCGACGCCTGGGTCGAAGAGTGGTACGCTCCAGAGGTGTGGAACCCCTACAACCCGTGCCCCTGGATAATCTACCAACCCTCTTCAATCCAGGTGTTCGCGCAGGCGATAGAGAGCGACCTGAGAGTTGTTGATCATCCCACAACCATACTTGGCGTTAGCTTGGCGGGGGTTAATCTAGGTGTTGTCACAAGAGCAAGCACGTGGCTGGCCTTTGAGATAAAGGCCTCAGGCGTGAGAACAAGTAATCTCGTCACCGGCGTACACTCGATAAACCTACGAATCAGGATGCCCCTCGAGATGGCCCGATACGTCGGCCCCTCTGCCATCTTTAAGTCGGGTGCTTCAATAGGAGGGGAAGAGACTGTCGTACAGCTAGCTGGTATTACACACTCTCTGATATCTTTCATCTTTAACGTCCTGGAGTACGCTGGAAAAATCAGTTCGGACGTCGCGTTGGTGATTGATACCGTTTTCACCATTCTTGGTATACTATTGGACGTCAGATCGGGGGGTGTTAGCGGGGAGAACCTCCGTACGTGGAGCGACGGGCAGTTCTACTACGTTCTCTACGAGTGGTCCCCAGCCTTCCAAACTGTTGAATGGGCCTCGGCTAGGATTTATTTGAACTCTGGAGGGGTCGCTATCCCGTCCAACAGATCGTACGTCATTTACGTGTCGGGTAGCGTGAACGGGAAGGAGCTCGGCGAGTTTCCTGTGAGTGTGTACTTGTTGCCCCCTCCCATCCCAGAGTACGACGAGCCTAGTGGTGTATATGGTGTATTCAATGCCTGGTGGTAGTCTCAGGCTACTACTAAACATTCTCGAGTACATCGGGGTCGTCACTCTGCTTGTTCTGCCCGCATCCTTCGCATACTCGTTTGTGATTAAGAGCTACTTACTAGCGTTCCAAGACGACAGAGTGCTACCCTACGTGACGGGTCTTGAGTTCACCCTGGCACTCTTCCTCCCAATCTTTCTCCTGCTCCTCCCACTATACGTGGCCGCTAGGGAGGGGGCGCTCGTGCCACCCGTAGTGATACGTATAGTGAGGAACACTGCCTTCGTGTTCGCGCCGTATACCATGTATTCTCTAGTGGGAATCCTGTTGTCAGCCTTCGGTATTAGGAGGTTGATCGACCCCGTTGTCTCGTTCTTTATCGTGGGGGTTATCCTCTCGCCGATTCTAGGGTTCCTTGTTTTGGCGATCTTCTTTCTCATGCCGGCTCTCTCGTGCTTCATAGTACACTACGACGGAGAAGTAAGGTGGGGTGCCTACAGGTACCTCTGGAGCATCGTCAAGTCCCTGTGGGTTAGATCGCTGGCAGGCTCCCTGCTAGCCCTATTCGCATCGGCTATTGTAGGCCGAGCCCTCTTCTTAACTCTGGCACCCCTCTTTCCCAGCTTCTTCCTCGAGAAGGTCGTAAGCTACACTGCGTACGACTGGTGGATAAGGGGCTTACTTGACAAGTACATCCTGAACTACCTCAGCGTTGTCCTGGGCATCCCCAGCACTATAGTCTACAGCGTGATAGCTATAGAGGTCGTGAGAGGTAAGTGTAGGTCGGTCACAGCCCCAAGCGCGTGAAGCCTCCGGCAGAGGCCTTTTTTAACAATTGGTTTAACCCGAAGTGCGGGGGGTGGGATTCGAACCCACGCAGGCCTACGCCATCGGGTCCTGAGCCCGACCCCTTTGACCTAGCTCGGGCACCCCCGCTCAGTTAATATATTTATTTGGAGACCCGTTTTAAGCAAGGAGGGTTTGCCTAAAGCGCCGGGGGCGGGATTCGAACCCGCGTGCCCCGTATGGGGCAGTAGGTCTCTCGCTCTAGCCGGAACTCGAGCCTACCCCCTTAGGCCGCTCGGGCACCCCGGCTCAACATATTCTATATTGTTAGAGCGGTTTAAATCGCTCGTTCTACTAGGGACTTCACGAAGCCCGTGAAAACGGGGCTCGGGCTCAGCGGCCTGCTCTTGAACTCCGGGTGGAACTGGACTCCTAGGTAGAACCTGTGCCCCTTCAACTCGACCACCTCGACAAAGCCCTCATCGCTCCAACCCGTGGGTTTGAGGCCCGCCTCGCTGAGCTTGTCGACGTACTTGGGGTTCACGGTGTACCTGTGCCTGAACCTCTCGTAAACAGGTGTAGTGCCGTAGAGCCTCCATACCAGGCTGTCCTTCTCGAGGTTCACCTTGTGGGCGCCTAGCCTCATAGTCCCGCCCAGCCTGCTCACGCCCCTCTGCCAGGGTATCAAGTCTACAACCGGGTGCTCTGTCCCCGGGTCTAGTTCCGTGCTGTTAGCCCCCTCCAAGCCGAGCACGTTCCTCGCCGCCTCTACCACCATGAGCTGCATGCCGAAGCATATCCCCAGGACGGGCTTACCCTCCTCCCTGAGCTTCTTCAAAGCCCTAATCTTGCCCTCGGCCCCCCTCTTCCCGAAGCCTGGTAGTATGACGGCGCCGTCGTACTCGTCGAGGACGTCCAGGTTCACAAGGCCGCTCTCTATGTCGGTCGACTCGATCCAGCCCAGGTTGACCCTCGCTCCCACCTGGGCGGCAGAGTGCCTCAACGCCTCCACGATACTTATGTAGCTGTCTCTGACCTTGGTGTACTTCCCCACCATGGCTACTTTAACTTCCTTACTGGCACTCCTCGCCTTCTCGGCTAGCGAGGACCAGTCGCCTAGGTATGGCTCCCTGTAGTCTAGCCTTAGCACTTCTGCCACGTACTTGAGTAGCCCCTCTCTGTGGAGGATTAGTGGCACCTCGTAGACAGATGAGACGTCGGGGTCGCTGAACACCGCCCTCTGAGGCACGTTGCCGTAGAGGGCTATCTTCGCCTTCTCCTCCTCGTTTAGCATCCTACCAGACCTCACCACTATCGCGTCTGGCTGTATACCGATCCTCCTGAGCTCCTGGACGCTGTGCTGGACGGGCTTGGTCTTCAGCTCGCCAGTGGATATGATCGGGGCCAGGGCCACGTGAATGAACACCGTGTTCGAAGGCCCCTCCTCGAGCCTCATCTGCCTAATTGCCTCTAGGAAGGGGAGGCCCTCTATGTCCCCTACCGTACCTCCTACTTCGACTATGAGTACGTCTGAGCCGCGACTCCTCGCCACCTCTCTGATCCTGCTCTTGATCTCGTCTGTCACGTGGGGGACGACCTGGACGCACTGCCCCAGGTACTCCCCTTCCCTCTCCTTCTCCAGGACTGAAAGGTATATCTGCCCCGCAGTGATGTTGTTCAGCCTCGACATGTCCTTACCTAGGAACCTCTCGTAGTGGCCTAGGTCGAGGTCTGTCTCGCCACCGTCCCCGGTCACGAAGACCTCTCCGTGCATGTAGGGGTTCATAGTACCAGCGTCTACGTTCAGGTAAGGGTCTATCTTGACAGCGTCGACGTTGTACCCAGCTCTACTGAGGAGCAAGCCTATAGATCCCACTATAACGCCCTTGCCCAGGCTCGAGAGGACTCCTCCTGTTACAAAAATGTACTTGACCAAGTGCCCTTGCCTTAATTAGCCTTACGTTACTTTATAAACTTGAAGCCAGATATGTTGATACATGGTCGACAAGACTTCTCTAAAGTACGTTACATGGGATGAAATACACAAAGCTCTAGCAGTGCTATCCAGGAGAGTGAAGGAGACCTTCAAGCCAGACATACTAGTGGCGATCGCTAAGGGGGGGTACATCCCGGCCCGTATACTCTCGGACTTCCTTAACGTCGGCGAGATAGGGTTCGTGGAGATAAAGTTCTACAAGGAGATCGGTAAGACGAGGGAGAGGCCTGTTGTCTACCAGTTCTCGCTCAGGAACATCGAGGGTGTCAACGCCCTACTAGTAGACGACGTCGTCGACTCGGGTAGGACCCTGCAGACGGCGACAAACCTCTTATCGAACTTCGGCGCGAAGGAGATCCGTAGCCTCGCCATATACGTCAAGAAGTGGAGCCCGGTCCTGCCCGACTACTACTGGGAGGTCTCGGACAAGTGGATCGTCTTCCCGTGGGAGATATGTGAGACGGCTCGCGAGGTCGGCGGCGGCAACCTGCCACCAGAGGTGGGTGTTGTAGAGCACTGCTACTAGCAGTGCTACAGCACGAGGGCCGTTATCACGGCCACCGACAAGACGGTCAGTAGTACCGAGTAAACCACGTAGACGCCCTCGTCGAAGACCATGAGGCTGAACATGTCCATTACCCTCCACAGCTCCGTGTTGGGCTCCTTGATGTGCACGTGAGCCCACCAGCTGGTCGGGAACATGAAGACCCAGAACGCGATGTAGGCTATGTAGACCATCGATGCCACCATTCTACGCCTGGACCCGCCCACCTGCAGGGCCGCCAGCCCTATCCCCGGCACGAAGTACTGGTAGTTCACTCTCCAGTACGAGGTCGTGAAAGCCAGGTAGAGGAGGAGTGCCAAGAGGCCCGCGTCGCGCTCTCTGGTACTAGTGAGCCAGATTGCCACCAGTACGTTTAAGACCAGGTAGAAAACCCACCAGTACGAGACGACCCACTCGTAGTCACCCCCACTGTACTGGTGCATGTATGTGGCTAGGCTCGACAGCCCGTTGAAGCTGTACACAATCGGGTAAGTGTACCCTGGTTTCAGCGAGGCGAGCACCTCGAAGGCCTTGGACAGGGTCTGGCTGTAGTAGGCTGCGAAGGGCGCGAAGGGCGATAATGCGCCCAGTACGAATGCCGCGAGACCGGATAGCCTGCTCTTTAAGCACTTGTCCTCCACCAGACTGGAGACCAGTACGCCTAGTGAGGCGGGGGCTACGTTGGGTTTGAAAGTCGCGGCTAGCCCCGCCAAGGCCAGGCTCGGCAGGCGCCTACCCGACCTGTACAGGTAGAGGGACGCGAGTATGAGGCTCAGGGGTATTTGGTCGAACATGCCGTAGACCGAGGAGGTGTATATGACCGCGGGGTTTAGGTAGTAGAGGGCAAAACCCACTAGCGCGGCCCGGCCGCCACTGTACCTGGACAGAATGAGATAGATCAGGACGCCCGACACGACGTCGAACGCTACAAACAAGCTCTTACACGCGACCACCCACTCGACGGGGACGTAGACGTAGTAGTTCCCGCTATTCCAGTACGCCAAGACAGGTTGTCTAAGTAGAGCCCTGAGAGGTGCTAGTAGAAGTACTAGCTGGGGGCCGTAAACATAGGGCCAGTTGTAAGGCCACCCCTCCTCCGCGTAGAGCTTCGCGTCCGCGTACTTGTAGAATTCGAGTCCGTGTCTCAGGAAGGTGTCGGAGAAAGAGGCGAACTGTGCTATATCGCTTCCCGAGGTGTACGGTACGAAGACCAGCCGTATCATTAGGCCTGCTACCAGCATCAGCGAGAAGGCGTAGTCCCTAGCGAGCCCCCTCAACATTTAGGAGGACCCGTGTACTAGTGGGGCGGCTGTAGCTAATAAAAGTTAAAGCGACTCACGGCTTGACGCTGAAGTACAGCCTCTTCTTACCCTTACCTTTATTCTCTACCCTGAGCAGGGCTATCTCGCCTATCTCGAGGGTGTTCTTGACGTGGGGCCCGCCGTCGGCCTGTACGTCTACCCCTGGTATCTCCACTATCCTCAGCTTCTCGACTCTCGGCGGCGCCCTGGAGGCCAATTTCACGATCCCGGGTATCTTCATGGCCTCGTCGTAGGGTAGCCAGTACACCTTCACCTCGATGCCCCTCTTCACGACGTTGTTTGCCATCTCGACAGCCCTCTGGAAGAGCGCCTTGTCCGCCGACTCGAGACTGTAGTCGTCGTAAGCGTACTCGGGGCTGACGTTGCCGCCCGTGATCAGCGCGTTGTACTCGCTGTACATGATCGCCGATATTATGTGCGCCGCCGTGTGCAACCTCATCAGCCTGTACCTCCTCTCCCAGTCCAGGACCAGCCTAACGACGTCGCCTGGCTTCAACTGGAGGTCGCCCGCGATCTCGTGGGCCACGTCGCCTGTGTCTCGGTCGTAGTATACCGACTCCACTCGAGCCGAGGACCCGTCCTTCACAATAAAGCCCTTGTCGTTGTCTACGCCACCGCTCCGCGGGTGGAAGATCGTCCTGTCTAAAAAGACCTTGTTCCCGACGACGTAAACGACTTTGGCGTCCAGCTCTTTGATGTACGAGTCGTGTTGATACACCAGCTCTGTCAAACAGTCCACCTACCACTCGTGTAACAGTAGCCGGGCGGGGATTCGAACCCCGGTCACGGGGTCTCCTCCCTGTGTGAGGACCAAAGCCCCGCATCCTTGGCCGCTAGACGACCCGGCTACTGGTAGGAGATATTACTTGCGTAGCTTATTAAACTTGGGACCGAAAAGTTTATTAACCCCCAGGATAAGGGTTTAATAGAGTGTGCCTAGGTGATCGTATTTAAACTTTACTCTTCTAGGGGGTGACCGTTTTGAGCGGTGAAAAAACCTCCTCTACTCCTAGTCAAAGCCCCAACGTTTCGAAGTGCCCTCCTAACAAGATCATTTTCGACCATGGTAAAGGCGAGTACGTCTGTCTCGAGACCGGCGAGGTGATCGAGGAGAGGGTCATAGACGAGAGAGCCGAGTGGAGAGCTTTCACGCCAGAGGAGAGGGAGAGGAGGGCCCGCACGGGTGGGCCTATTACGGGTACTGTGCACGACATGGGCTTTGCGACTTCGATAGACTACGCTGACAAAGACGCCTCCGGGAGGAGGATCATAGAGAAGAAGGCTCAGCTACAGAAGCTGAGGAAGTGGCAGGCGAGGACCAGGATTCAGAGCAGTGTGGACAGGAACCTCGCCCAGGCCTTGAACGAGCTGGAGAGGATCGCAGAGCTCCTAAACCTCCCCACTCACGTCAGGGAGGAGGCTGCCAGGATCTACCGCATGGCTGTCGAGAAGGGCCTGGTAAGGGGCCGTAGTATAGAGAGCGTTATAGCAGCCGCCGTCTACGTAGCCTGCAGAGAGGCGAGGGTCCCGCGCTCGCTCGACGAGATAACGAAGTACACGAGGATACCCAGGAAGGAGATCGCGAGGTGCTACAGGCTACTACTGAGAGAGCTGGGCATCAAGGTCACCGCAGTAGACCCGATAGACTTCATCCCCAGGATAGCCCACGCCCTAGGGTTGAGTGGCGAGATAATAAAGAACGCTACGGAGATCCTGAACAAGGTGAGGAACAAGGGGGTGACCGCTGGTAAAGACCCAGCCGGGCTGGCCGCCGCGGCCGTCTATATAGCCGCTATAACGGCGGGCGAGAAGCGTACACAGAAAGAGGTGGCCCACGTCGCTGGAGTAACCGAGGTCACCGTGAGGAACAGGTACAAGGAGATAATCGACGCTCTGGGGATCCAGGAGAAAATGGAAGAGTGAGAGAAAAACCTTTTTTGCTCAGTCTATTATAATCACGTTCTCGGGTGGGAACCCGAACTCGTTAACGAGGATCTCCTTGACCCTATGCCTGTGGTCTCCCTGTAGCTCTATAACACCGTCGTCTCTATAAGTTCCTCCGGCTGCGAGCTTCGTCTTCAGTGTCTTGGCAATACTCTTCAAGACGTCTTTTTCCTGTGGTAGGCCTTCGATCACCGTCACGGCCTTGCCGAACTTCCTCATGTCAACCCTTATCTTTATGATCTGCTCTTCGCGGCCTAGTTGTTCGCATATCTCCGGGGGTAGCCCACCACAATCCAGCTCTTTTGCCACCATTACTTTATCCAACCTTTGATCCGAGGTATTCCGTATCTACTTTTATCCTAGTAGCCTTAAAAACTTATTTAAACAATAAGAGTCTATCCCGGGGATGTGTCGGTTGGTCAAGTACGTGTGTGGCAGGTGCGGCTACGTCTTCGACGAGGAGGAAATGAGGGTTTACAGAGGTAGGATTAAGTGCCCGCGCTGTACGTACGAAATTATCTACAAGATCGCTAGGCCTTACAGGCTGGTCAAGGCCGTCTAGTTCTTCTCTGAGAGAACACCTCTATTCATCGAGTAGGGCTTGTCTGCTACTGCTAGGTCTTCGAGGTCGTGCGAGACTACGACCGTGGGGACTCCAAGGGCCTTCACGAGCCTCGCGATCTCCTTTCTCAACTCCCTCCTAGACTCCACGTCTATGTTGGCGAAGGGCTCGTCTAGCAGGAGGACGCGGGGGTTTGAAGCGAGCGCTCTGGCTAAGGCTACTCTCTGCTGCTGCCCGTAGGAGAGCTCCCAGGGCTTCCTGTTCTCGAAGCCCCGGAGGCCTACGAGCTCTAGGATTTCGCTCACCTTCTCCTTGGTAGGCCTGATCTTCCTACCCCTCATAGCGTAGGCTATGTTCTCGTAGACGCTCATGTGCGGAAACAACAACAGGTTTTGAGGCAGGAAGCCAACCCTCCTTTTCTCTGGGGGCTTGTTGACCTCGACCCTCTCATCCGCCTTGAAGACGACCTCCCCGCCTATCACTATAGTGCCTCTCACTGGCCTGATGATGCCCGCTATCGCTTTCAGGAGTGTGGTCTTGCCTGCCCCGTTAGGCCCCTGTATCACGGCGATCTCGCCCCGCCCCACACCAAGGTGCCCAACCCTCACGCTGAAGCCTCCGACTATTACGAGGAGGTCCTTAACCTCGAGACCTTCCCCAACCACCACTCCTCATCACCCTGGCGACGATGCTTATGGATAGCGATACTACAACCGAGAGCAGTATCATCGCTAGAGCCACGTTGATGTTACCAGTGCTCATCTCGACGTATATGGCGCCTGGAAGGGTCGCCGTCTTTCCCAGGATCATGCCGGCCACCATGACGGTGGCGCCGAAGTCGGAGAACGCCTTCATGAAGCCCATGAGTATGGAGGACACGAGCCCCCTCTTAGCCAGGGGGATCACCACGTTGAAGAAGGTGCTGAGAACGCCGTGTCCCAGCGTCCTCGAGACGTGCTCGTACTCCACGCTCACGTTCTTGAAGGCGTCAGTCATGGGGGTGATCATGGTGGAAAACGCCAGTACGAACTGCACGAGGACAGCCCCGTTCAACGTGAAGAGCAGGTTAAGCGCGTTGTTTAAGGCTCTGCCCACGCTCGTCTGGACAATGAATAGTAGAACAATGCTGCCTGTCGCGACAGGAGTTAGCATGAAGGGGAGGGATAGGATAGACTCGACCAGTAGAGGCGTGAATCCCGCTCTCCTCGAGAGCAGGTAGGCGACGACAACAGCTAACGGCGTCGCTAGTAGCGTGGCGAGCGAAGCTGCGACTAGGCTGAGCGATAGCGCGCTCTTGAACTCCCACGAAGTGAAGGCGGCAACCAACGACTCTACACCAGAGCTGGCTACTACACTCCCCAGAACGTACGCGACTACGAACAGCGTTGCCAATAATATTATTAACATGCCGAGATCCATTTTTACCACCGCTCTCGATTAGACTAGTCCCCCCAAGGCTTATAAGTATAACAATGTTATACACTTTTGGGGTGTTGGGTCGTATGAGGTCAATTATCTTATTAACGTTAATCATAATAGTAGTGGTCGCTGGAACCCTATACTACGTCTACCAGTCCAGTACTCAGGGTAAGACCTCGACGCCCATCCAGACGACCCCGCTAACCTCGTCCCCGGCAGGCAGCACGTCCTCCACAACTCCCTTAACGACCACCACAGCTCTCCCTACAACAACACCCTCTACTACCACCACCACTGAGAGGGTAGGTGGGGAGATAATTGTTGACGCCGCACCTATAGCCAAGCCGATCCTAGAAAAGGTCGCAAGCGTGTTCGAGAACCAGACTGGCGTAAAAGTACTGGTCTCGTACGAGGCCTCCGGGAATATCTACACGAAGATCAAGGAGGGGGTTCCGATAGACGTGGTAATTTTCGCGTCAGAGGACTGGGGCGTTAAAGCGCTGAACAACGGGTTAGTCTACTCAACCCCCACCACGGGACTCGGCTACCAGCTCGTCCTAATCTACGTCAGAAACACAGTCCCGTACAATATAACGTGTGTGGACGACCTAGCCAAGTACGACGTTAGGATCGGGATCCCGAACCCGCAGGCCGCGCCGGCCGGGGCTGAGGCTCTGAAGATAATCAACCAGAGCCCCAACGGTGACCAGGCGATGAGTAAGATCGTTGTAGCCAAGGACATCGCCGAGCTAATCACGTGGTACAAGTTGGGTAGTGTCGATGTCATTTTCGTATGGAACACGTTCAACTCGACGCTGGCTAACTTGACTAAGACCATGATCTACCCGTGGAGGTGCGGCTACAACACGAGCGTGTACTTCTCACCGGTCTACGTTTCGAAGACCAGCAAGAACGTGGAACTGGCTAAGAAGTTCGTCGAGTTCCTTTCGTCAGACTACGTCAAGAACGTGGAGAGGCAGCAAGGCTTCTTCGCCACGAAGGAAGAGGCCGAGTCCTTCATAAGGTCCACTTCAGCGTAGGTACAGCCCTATAACCTCTAATATTATTTTTGACGCCAACACAGAGGTAACGCCTCCCGGGTCTACTAGTGGGTTTACCTCCACTACATCTACGCCGACGACTCTACTAGAGCTTGCCACTAGCTCCTTTACTAGTTCCAGCAACTCCCAGGGCGTCAAGCCTAAGGGCTCGGGGTTCCCGACCCCGGGAGCGTAAGAGGGGTCTACGACGTCCATGTCCACACTGATGTAGACAGAGCCCAGTTTACCTGTGTTCACCCCTCTCCTGGCCTCTAGTACGTCCACTACCCTCACGTTATCGACGTCTTTGACGTACTCGGCCTCCTCGGCGCTCAACGCCCTCGAGCCGATGTGTACAACCCTGAAACCCTTCTCTACCAGCCTCCTGGCGAACGTGGCGTGGTTGAGTGTCGAGCCCAGGTACTCGCTTCTCATGTCGAGGTGGGCGTCGAATATAACGACTGTGTCCACGAGGTCGCCCAGCGACTCGACAATGGGTAACGTCACGAGATGTTCCCCGCCCACGAATATCTTCAGCGAGTCGGGGTAGTCCTCTTTCACGCCTTTAGCGACCGTCTTAATGTTCCTCAGCGACAGCTCTACGTCCCCCTGAGGTATGACGATGTTCCCCAGGTCGGTCAAACCGATGTGCTCGAGGCTCCTCTTGCCAAGCAGAGAGTAAAGCTCCAAGTTGCACGCCGCCTCCCTTACACTGTCGGGGGCAAGCCTCGAACCAGGCCTGTACGTCGAGGTCGAGTCGAGGGGGACGCCAACTATGACGGTGCCCGGCTCTTCCTTCTCGATGCAGCCGAACGGCTTGGTCCTCGTCAGCAAGTGCCTCCAGCTCATCTAGACACCTCGTGTGATTTGTCTTTATATTATCCGGTGATTTAATATGAATCCCCTAAGGTGGGCGGTAATTGAGCGACGTGTACGATAGACTAGCCGACCTGGCAAAAAAGAGGGGGTTCTACTGGGTCTCTTACGAGATATACGGTGGGCTCGCGGGCTTCTACGACTTCGGCCCCGTCGGCGTGCTCCTGAAGAGGAACATCGTCGAAGAGTGGCTTAGGACCTTCGTCTACGCCTTCGACTTCATGGTGGAGGTCGAGACGCCGGTCATAAACCCCCAGGTGGTGTTCAAGGCCAGCGGGCACGAGGACCACTTCACAGACCCCATAGTCGTGTGCACGAAGTGTGGTAGAGTGTACAGGGCAGACCACTTGGTCAAGGAGGCGACAGGCCTGAACGTGGAAGGGGCCAGCCTCGAAGAGATCTATAGGGTGATCGTGGAGAAGAACGTGAGGTGCCCCGAGTGTGGTGGCGAACTGTCTAAGCCCGAGAACGCCCTCCTCCTCTTTAAGACCGAGATCGGCCCCTACAAGGGGCAGTTGGGGTACCTGAGGCCCGAGCTCGCCCAAGGGATGTTCGTCAACTTCAAGACCTTGCTAAATGTAGCTAGGAACAGGCTACCGCTCGGTATAGCGCAGATAGGGAGGGTTGCCAGGAACGAGATATCGCCTAGACAGGGGCTCTTGAGGCTGAGGGAGTTCACTATCATGGAGCTGGAGTTCTTCCACGACCCCTCCGAGAGCGTTAGAGAAGTGGAAGAGTACCTGCCCTACGTTGAGGGCGAGACGTTGAACATTGTGACAGCGGATAGCCGTGAGAGGGGTGTCGAGGAGCCTGTCACGGTTACTGTCAGGGAGTCTATTGACAAGGGTATAGTCAAGAACCCGTGGCTGGCCTTCTGGATGGGGGTCGGAAACAAGTTCGTCAGGTCGCTTGGCATCCCGCCCGACAAGACCAGGTTCTTCGAGAAGCTGCCACACGAGAGAGCACACTACTCGGCTCAGACGTTCGACCAGGAGGTCTACTCGACTAAGTTCGGGTGGATCGAGGTGGCGGGGTACGCCTATAGGACGGACTACGACTTGAAGAGGCACATGGACTACAGCGGTGTAGACATGTTCTACTTCAAGAAGTACGAAAAGCCCGTTGAAGTTGTCAAGAAGAGGGTGATCGTAGACTACAAGGTCCTAGCTGAACGCCTAGGTGAGCGGTTCCAAGAGGCGTTGAAGGCCCTCCAGGGGAGGAGCCAGGAGGAGCTGTACGAGGAGCTATCGAGCAAGGGCTACATAGAGGTGGGGGACCTGAAGATAGGGAGGGAGTTCTTCACGCTGAGGGAAGAGAAGTCCCTCGTCCACGGGGAGAAGATCGTACCCCATGTAGTGGAGCCCTCCTACGGGGTTGAGAGGCTACTTTACGTGCTCCTGGAGTACTCCTACAACGTAGTCGAGGACAGAGTGGTGCTGAAGCTACCACCCAGGTTAGCGCCTTTCCACGTAGCCGTCTTCCCGCTTATGGCCGGGAGCAGGGAAGAGCACAAGGCTATGGTCTCGTTGGCGAGGGGCATCGCCCAGAGCCTCAGGGAGCGGGGGCTACGCGTAGTGTACGACGAGGAGGGTAGTATAGGTAGGAGGTACGCTAGGGCGGACGAGATCGGGATCCCCTACGCCGTTACGGTAGACCACCAATCACTCCAAGACAACACCGTCACGATCAGGTTCAGGGACACGCGTAGACAAGTGAGAGTGGGCGTCGGCGAGTTGCACGATACCATACTTAAATATCTCAGAGATAATACTATGATATGACTTTGAGAGATGGCGCGTCATGAGCCAAGAGAGTAAGGAGACTGGGGGAAGCAAGCCCGACATAAACAAGCTACTCGCAATAGTCCCGCCCGCCAGCGAGTTGAAGAAGAAGGAGACCAGTATTAAAGAGAAGAGGATTAGAGTCCAGTTCGACTCTAGCCTAGACCCCTCTAAGATGAAGATCCCCACAGAGCTCGCCAAAATGCTCGGCATTAAGGAGGGGGACACGGTAGAGCTCGTTGTGGCAGGGAAGAAGAAGTTCACCTACACAGCCACCCTGTTCGAGTCGAGCGATACCAACGTCGTGTATGCTCACCCGGACGAGTTGGCGAGGCAGGGGGTCGCAAACAACAGTATAGCCACGGTTAGGAGGGTTCACTAGCTTCGTAAGGGACGGACTACAGTACTCTAAAGTCAAGGTGTTTCCTGGATGGGATCTGAAAGCGTGGACGTTCTAACAGCTTTGAAAAAGCTCGTAGACGACTACGAGGAGATCTTGGACTTCGCCAAGGCTATACCGTATACAAGCGACAGGAAGCTTATCACCAGCTTTATACAAAGGCTCGCAGACGCGGTCGAGAGAACAGGGCGGCTCGGAGCTGAGTACAGGATAGCCGACGTCCGCGACCCAACTCTATCCAGGTATGTCCAGACCTATTACACCTACTTAACCGCAGTCTCGATACCATACCTGAAAGACCTCCTCTCCGATGCCGTGCTCGAGCTGGAGAAGAAGGGGCTTGTAGAAGAGTCGGCTAGTATAAGGAGGCTCCTCGAAAAGATAAGTGCTATGCGGCTACCCTAGAGAGGGCCGCCGTTCACCCACGAGTCTTAGTCCGTGTTCTACTCGGTTAAGCCGATCCTCTGGGCTATATCGTAGACTAGAACAGGCCTCCAGTACTCGCCTTGGGCCGCTTTAACAATGCCTATGATCCATAGTACTACTACGAGTAGCCAGAACAGCGCCGATAACACGTTAGCGAGAATACCCAGGTGTACAAGAATAAGGAACAGGTCTACTATCCACAATACCACATACCCGGCTATCACCAGGATGAACAATCCTATGGAGAGGAACGACCAGTGCTTAACGTACTTCAGGTTAGGCTTGAGGACCAGCGCTAGCACCGGCCCGACTATGGGTATCAACCACGCGATGAGACCCCAGATCTTCTCCTCTTCTTGGAGTGACATTTATTACTACACCTCTAACTCATCCACAATAGGCAAAACAACTAATAAACGCTTCTAATTAAAGACCTGTTATTACTGTTGTCCGCAGAGGCCCTTCTTCCTCATTTCTCTGTATACTTGGATGAGCTTCGCTAAGACCTCGCTACGGAACTCTCGTAGCTTCGCCTTAGGCGGCGTGTTGCCTGTCACCAGCACTATGTAGTAGTTCTTATCGCTCTGTTCCTCGACAAGTACTTTGAACTCGCCGAGCTCACTTAGAACCCTCCTGACAGACTCTAGGACTTGGTAGGGGTCGCAGTCGACAGGGAACTCGAACCTGACTTGGAACCGCTTCTCCTCCTCGACCTCCTCTAAGACTATGCTCCCCGAGAACAGAGTCGAGTTAGGTATCTTGACTAGCTCGCCAGAGTCGAGGACTACCTTGGTGTACATCAACCCTACTTCCACTACGACGCCCTTCAGGGACGGGACTATGTAGTCTAGGCTGAAGGCCTTGTAAGCAGGAAAAGTCACGGCTGATACGGGTAGGCCAGGGCTGCCGATCCTGACCCTCGAGCCTGGCTTTATGAAGCCGCTACCGAGAATTATCAGCCCGGCGAACAGGTTGGCTAGTACAGGCTGGAGGCCTAGACCGATCACGAGGCCCGAGAAAGTGGCACCGGCCAGTATGCTCTCGCCGCTGACACCCAGTAAGGCCAGTATTACGACACCAAGCACCACGTAACCAATTATCAGGACTACGTTCCTGATCAAGTAGGCTTCTCTACCTATGTGCTTGACCCTCGTGAGTATCATCGAAGAGACTAGCTCGATAGAGGACACCCCGAGTATCAGGGCCAGTGTTACCTGGATGATGGGGTAGTAGTTGACTACAACAACGCGGATCTCGTCGGGGAGGATACCGGGCTGCCTTATCGCCCAGGCTAGGATACCGACCACTATTATTAGCAGTAGCAGGTACACTAGCCTTCTCAAGTCTCCCACTAGCCTAGGTTTAAAGACAACACGACCCTATAAACGAAAACGTGAGAGGATGTGTAGGCTTATTGCGCTCGTAGACCAGCACCCGAACTACTATACTATCAGTAGACTTGTGTGGGCCTTTGTCGAGTCCAGCAGGTTCGACGAGTACTTGTCTAGGTTGACTAACGGTAGGACCTACTCGCACGACGACGGCTGGGGGTTGGCGGGAGTCGGTGCTGTAAAGTCGGGCTTCGCAGTAGTGTACCACAGGAGCCTGCTACCGTTGTTCAGCGCCTCGAGTCTCGCGGAGCTACAACTCTTATTAGACAGGCTGAAGCGCTACGACAGCGTCTACCTTATAGCTCACGCTAGGAAGTCCAGTAGAAGCGAGCCCTACGGTCTGGAGTACACGCACCCCTTCAAGTTCGAGGTAGGGGGCGGCGTGTTCTGGTTTGCTCACAACGGGGGTGTCGACAAGAAGTCCCTGGCTAAACTGATGGGGATAAACCCATGGGTACACGTAGACTCCGAGCTGGCGGGGATGTACCTAGCGAGGCGCTTGTCGGAGTGCAAGAGCAGGCTCGAGGACTGTCTCCTGGACGCTTACCGGGGACTGGTCAAGTATACCACGAGCGGGTTGAACACGCTTCTCTTGCTCCTGAGCGGCGAGAACCCCAGGCTGTTCGTCACCTACTTCTTCAAGAAGACCGGTGACAGAGCGAGGGACGGGGCTTTGAAGGAGTACTTCCAGCTATACCTACTTGAAGAGGGGGGGCTTAAGACCGTGGCTAGCTCGACTGTGGCGAAGTACTACGGAGGGGGTGGCTTCCAACCGCTCGACGAAGGCTTGTACGAGCTCGGCTTAGGCGGCCTCCGCAGGATCGGCGACATAGGCGTGGAAAGTTGAGTGAAGCTTAAAAGAGTTGTTCACGGAATATAACTATTGCTTGATGGTGGTTACTACATGAGCAAGACCTACGAGACGCTTGGAAACTTGAAAGTGGGTAGTTTCATAGTCATAGACAACGAGCCCTGTAGAATAGTGGAGATGTCGAGGGCGAAGACAGGGAAGCACGGCAGCGCCAAAGCCCACGTTGTGGCGATAGGCCTCTTCAGCAAGGCCAAAAAGACGCTGGTGGCACCAGTGGACACGCAAGTGGAGGTACCGATCATCGAGAAGAGGGTTGGGCAGGTCATAGCCGACATGGGGGACAAGGTCCAAGTGATGGACTTGGAGAGCTACGAGACCTTCGAGGTGGAGAAGGAGCTCATCGACGAGAAGATCCGGGACAAAGTCCAGACAGGTGTCGAAGTAGAGTACTTCTCGATAATGGGTAGAAGGCTCATCGTCAGGTTGAGGTAGCTCACTGTAGGTCTGGTATAAAGTCCGGTTTTGCCGCCAGCCTGATCAGCGGTATCGTAAGCCCTGGCTTCGGGTGTTTCGAGAACTCGAACCTGTCCTCGCTTAGAGACGCCACTATATAGTTGGTGTTCTTCAAGTCCTCCGCCTCTTTACCCTCGGCTATGTAGTAGTAGAACACGGGGATCCCGTAGTACTTGTAGTAGTCCCTGAAGACCCCAAGTATCCCCAAGACCACCTTATCGCCCGTCTCGAACCTCAGGATATAGGAGGTCCCCTGGGGCATGGAGATGGTGGCGGCGAGCCTGACGAGGTCAGATAGGCTGCCCAGCTTGACCGGTACCACCTTCTCTAGGGACTCCCCCATATATGCTGTACCTCTTGTACAGGTGTCTGTAGAGTCTATAGAACGTCCTGGAATTTAAACCGATAGTCCTAGGCGTAGACCTGAGAAGGCCTCTCGGTATCACGATAAACGCCTCCTCTAGACCGTAGTGCTTGTAGATTATCTCGCCCTCGGGGTTGATCAGTATCGTGGGGAGAGCGTAGACCGTGCCGTCCCTCCTCACGAACCTGCTACCCGGAACCAGAACCCACACCCTGTAGATCAACGCGAGGCTCTTCGACAACTCGATGTAGTTCTTAGGCGGTTCTACTTGCGGGAGCGCCACTATGAGCAGGTTCGCGTTGTTCTCCGTAATGAACCTCGCTATCTCAGGGTAGAAGAGCTCGTCTTCCATTAGTGTGTTGAAGACGAACCCCTTGTCTACGAACATCGGCAGGTCAACCCCCCTCGAGAGCCCGAGCCTCCTCTCCTTCTCGTTGAGCACGAGCTTCCTGCGGGTAGCCAGGCCGTCTTCGAGCTCCCACGAGGTGAAGGCCGTGGAGACGTATATCTTCGATGAGACCCTCTCGAAGTAGCCTGGGAGGACGATGTTAACACCGTAGTGGTCTGAGAGCGTGATCAAGGTCTTGACGTAGGACGACTCCCTAGTTAAAGCGAAGAACTTGCGGAGGTCGTCCCTCTGGATCACATCGTACAACTGGATAATGGGACCGTACGGCTGCATGTAAGGCAGGACAATCGTGGAGACGTTGTTCTCGCTTGCGTAGAACACTATTTTCCTCGTGGCTTCCAGGTTTAGCCTCAGCCCGGCCTCGTGAACACTCAGGTGAGCTACGGCCAGTAGCCCCCCAGAAGGCGCCTCCTTGCCCCCCGCAAACTCTACTTTCATTCACCGGGTCCTCGCAACGGCCTGCTAGCTCTCCCTCCCGCAGTAGAACGAGTAACTGTCCCTGAGCTTGCTCAGGAGTTCTTCGTTGTTCAAGACCATGCTGTGAAGCTCACTATATATCGCGTTGAGCACGCTCAAGTAGTCCTCTTTACCGGTTGCTACGTCGTCCATTTTACTCTCCAGTAGCCTCGTAGCCTCAACACCGATCATAGGCGTTTTCGCCCAGCTTCTCCTCCCTGACGCGTTGTGCGGGAACACGTCTTTGAACAGGAACTCCGCTACCATCTTGCCCTTTTTAGCTACTATTAGCCTGTTCTCCCTGATAATCACGTAGCCCCTCTCCACGAGAGTAGATATGATTTTCGCGTAAGTACTCGGTCTACCGATCCCCTTCTCCTTCATCCACGAGATGACCTCGTGGGTTTTCGGGAGTGGGGGTTGAATGAATATCACGTCTTTGACGACCAGTTTCACCGGTGTCTCGACTTCCGGCAGTTTTTTCTTGGGGTCTACAGTAAACGGCTTATACATTTCCAAGAAGCCCGGCTCGACCACGTCTACGTAGTCGGTTTGCTCCAGCGAGACTTTTTTCGCACACTCGCCCTCCGCTCCGCCCTTTAAACAAAACTCCAGCCCATACTTCTCGGCAAGAACTTTCGCCGCCTTCATCTGGCTGGCAATGAACCTCCTGAATATAAGGTCGTACAACTGGTAGTGCTCTCTCCTCAACTGGATGGGGAAGTCCAGCACTCCCTCCCTTACAAGTTCCCTCAGGCGCTCGGCGTCGATAGGCCTGGTGGGTCTTATACACTCGTGCGCCCCGCCCGTACCCCACTGCCTGGGCTTGAACAGGGCTGTGTCACCATACTTCTCCTCAATGTACTGCCTCGCCACGGCCAAGCCCGCATCGCTTACCCTAGTGCTGTCGGTCCTGTGATACGTTATCAAGCCCACCTCGAAGAGTTC
The DNA here is from genome assembly GCF_000264495.1 of Thermogladius calderae 1633. Lineage (NCBI taxonomy): Archaea > Thermoproteati > Thermoproteota > Thermoprotei > Desulfurococcales > Desulfurococcaceae > Thermogladius > Thermogladius calderae. The sequence goes on from NC_017954.1 coordinate 139,900, forward strand.
CTGGGCTATATTCATGGCTAGAGAGGCCGTGAAGCCTAGGGTTCTCGACGCTTCCGCCAGCAGGGTGTCTGTCGTGAACGGGGGCGAGGGTTCCACCTCTCTCTCCTCGTGCCTCAGTTTTACGAGTCTCACCTCCACGTTCTCCTTGAAAGACTTCGACAGCTTGTCCCTCATCCTCTTAGAGGTCACCTTGAACTTTCTGCCACGAAACTCCCTCTCAGCGAGTTCGCTGAGAATGCTCGAGAACCTCCTCATCTTTAATGGTATCTCCACTCTCTTCTCGACGCCGTCGTGAGAGAGTGTCACTGAGAGCCTGTACCCGCTGAGCTTACTTTTTTTCGTCACGCCCTCGAGTACGTACTTGAGGACGGGGCTCTGCACCCTTCCGGCGCTCCAGTTGTAGTTAGGCCTGCAACAGTCGCGGACGCTCTTAATCCCCTTCTTGGGGTTATGCATTTCTTCGTAACAGTATTTGACCCACAGGTACTTCTGGAGGATAGCGGATAGCGTGAAGCCGACCCACCTATCGTCAAGCCTCCTCACGATCTGCGCCTTAACCATGTTGAGGTCTATGTCCTCTGGGTTCGTAATGGCGTTCAGGATCGCCCTCTTCGTGACCTCGTGGAACCTTATCCTCTTAATGTTCCTGTTGTAGGGCCTTAGTAGTACCGTTAGATCCCAGGCTATCTTCTCACCCTCGGTATCCGGGTCTGTGCCCACTAGGACGAGGTCTACCTCCCTAGCCAGCTCTCTCAGCACGTTTATCACCTCGAGCTTCCGCAACGCTATCTTGTCGCAGAGAGCCTGTTCTTGTGGCTCTTCTGTGAACTGGCGCCCGTCCTCGCACTTCTTAATGTCCGTGTAAATCGGGATGAACTTAGACCCGTCTCTCAAGATACCGTAGACGCTCTCGTCATCCACGTCCCTCCCGGCCAGTTTCTCGAATATGAGGTCCCTGTTCTTGCTCGCTACTAGGTCGTATACGTGTCCCCCGCTCGCGACGATCGTGAGGATGTAGTTGCCAGTGGCAACTTCGTAGGCGAGCAAGCCCTTGCCGAGAATCCTGATAGAGGGCCTTCCGAAGAACCTGGCTATCGTCCTAGCCTTGTTCGGGGACTCGACTATCAAGAGCGTGGACTTTACCAGCTGGTGCACCTTGCTCTCCTTCACCTCGCCCTTCATGACCCTCAGTACTTCCTCCCTGTCCCTATCTATCTCCGACATCACCGCGTCTAGGTCCACGTCCTTCAAGTCCTTGAACTGGAAGTCTTCTAGAACCCACCTCAGCCTCCTAGCGAGCCCCCTAAGAAGCCTGACGTCGTCTACCACCAGCACGGAAAGCCCCTTCGTCAGCCCGCCAGGGTACAGCCTACTGGTTCTACCACTAGCTTGGATGTAAGTCGTGTAGTCCGGTATCATGATGTACTGCTGGCCGTCCTCCGTCACCAGCGCGACCTCCCCCACGCTGCTCAGCTTACTCCTCACGTCCTCCCTAGACAGAAGCCTCCTGGCGTACTCGAGAGCTGTAACCAAGTCCCTTAGTAGGGGGGTCTCCTCGACCTGCTCGCCACTGAGCTTCTTCTTGAAGTCCTCCCTGACCCTGAAAAGCGCGGCGCCGCTGAGTCTCCTGAACCTAGAGGACAGCCTACCAAAGATTTTCTCCAGGTCGCGTTTCTCGTCTCCCTCAACGACCTCTAGAAGAGCCGCTATTAGCCTCAACAGGTCTATTGGGGAGACGTCCTCGAGTTTGCTACTGAACTTGTGGCGGGGTACTCCAGCGAATACTGCGTACCTTACTCTAGCAGGCATGTCAAGCCCTCTCACCAGCGTCCCGTAGTAGACCGCGACGCCGACTAAGACGTCTACATCGCCTCTCTCGAACTCAGAGAGTATCCGAGGCGGCTTCTTGCTGTGGAAGGACTCCGCTTTAACACCGCGCTCCCTCAACAACCCGGCTAGTTTATCGGCGTACTCAACGCCTTTGTCGACGGGGACGAAAACAAGCCCGCCGCTACCCAGTTTCGAGACCAGGTCTACGACCGTCTCCTCGACGCTCTCCTCGGGTACAGTGTACGTGTCCACTATATTCCTCAAAGCCTCGGGTCTCGAGCCCGCCACGAAGCCCAGGAAAACCTTGAACAGCTTCGGGTAGACTCCCCGGGGCCTACCGGTCGCGGTGTTCACCACTAATACGGTGTCTACTCTCCTCCTGACTTCGCCCAGCTTCCTCTCCAGCTCCTCGACCTCCTTCTCGAGCTCCGACCTTTCTTCGTCGCTCAGCCTCCTAGCTAGCCTCTGCGTTGCCCTGACGAGCTTAATACCCTCCTCTATCTCCTCTTCAGTAATACCTATCAGTCTCATTACGGTGGACACAGACCGCTTACTCCTCAAGACCGCGTCGACGTCGTCCATTACTACCAGCTTGTACTTGTGCCTACTCAGTACTTCGACGTTTTCCTGAAGGAACCTGTTAGTTACAAGTAGCACGTTGAAGCTGCCTTCTTCTATAGCCTTCATCGCCTTAGCTCTCTCCTCCTTCCCCATCCTACCGTAGAAGTAGACTACTCTCACGCAATCGCTCTCGGCGTTCTCGTCCTCGGCGCATAGGCGGAGACCCGCGTTCTCAGCGAGCTCTTTGACCCTGCTAATGGACTGGGTTAGTAGTACTACTGTGGGGAAGGCGACTACTACCTTGTACCCCCTGTTCTTAGAGACCAGGTAGAGCGACATAACGAGGGAGAATAGGGTCTTACCCATACCCGTCGGCGCGACAATGGTGAACGAGACCCCCCTCAGTACCCGCCTAGCCCACGTCTTCTGGGCGCTCGAGGGCCTCGAGCCCTTTGTAGCCCTAGTAAAGAACTCCTCGAACTCTCTAAGGGCTTCCTCCTCCTCGAGGAGCTTCTTCAGCCCGCCCTCTTTGTTGGCCAGCCTCTCGTAGTACGTCTTGAAGAGGTCTAGGTCTTCTAGTCCCGCCCCCGACTCGTCGATCTTCTTCTTGAGCTCAAAGAAGTCCTCGTCTCTCAAACACGACTTGCAGGGGGCCCTGTAAAAGAGGCGTAGGTCGTCGATGTCCCTACCACAGTTAGGACACGCGTGCCTGTAAACGGCTATGGGCTCGTCCAGCCTCTTTAAACCAACCTCCATGGAACCAGCCATTGTTTTCTATGTGATTAAACCGTTGAAGGACAGCTTATATAACTTTCCTTCTACAATGGGCAAGCAAAAAATTCTTAACCGACAACACCACGTGTCTTCACGACTTTGTCCGGGTATATCACGATACCCTTGTCTGTTATCTCGAATGGGTGCCTCTTCAGGCTGTGGCTGGTGCCCCTCATCTTCCAGACTATAACGCTCCTGATCAGCTCCCCGTCGACCTCGTCGAGGTCGAGCCTGACGATACCGTCCGCCGCGTGTTCTACGCCCGGGCCACCGAAACCCCTCTCTGTCACCGACACCTGTGACACCAGTATTGACGTGGTGCCTGTACCCGAGAGCACCTTCTTCAACGACATTATCACGCTCCTCGCCACTGACGGTTTAGTCAGGTATAGAGTTGAGACGCTGTCTATCACCACCCTCATAGCGTTCACGTCTTTGAGAGCCGTCCTCAGGACGTCCACGAGCTCGCCTACGTCTGTCGGGTCTTTGACGACGTACTTCTCCCTCTTCGCGGCCTCCCCGATCCCCCCGGTGAACGCGTCTACGACCGCGAAAACCCCCTGCTGCTCGTATTGCTTTACATCCCAGCCGAACTGCTTCATGTTGACCCTTACCTGGACGGGGTGCTCCTCTAGAGCCACGTACACGCCCGGCTCACCCATCTGGAGACCGTTCCACAGGAACTGGCTCGCCATTATAGTCTTACCCGTGCCCGGCCCGCCGCTCAGCAACACCACGTTCCTCTTCGGAATACCGCCGTTCAGTATCTCGTCGAACCCCGGGATACCCGTCTTTACTCTCTCTACCATCTCTGACCACCGCCAGAACAGCCGCATTAATCACTCTGGAAAAACAGTATTAAAAACCTTGTACCGTGGAGATTGTCTAGCCGTCCCAAACCACATTTGTGTGAGTAGACAGGTTTGGTCTCTAGACGGCTCGCTACTCACACACCGTGACCACGTGGGGCTCGTCTACAGGGTGTTAAATTATAATAACTGATTATCGCCCTAATTACAAATCTGGACTAGAGGTGCTTCTCCGTGAGTAAGACTGGCGAGGTCAAGTTAAGGGTTCTAGAGGCGAGAACCAGCGACGTCGGCAGGAAGATCGCGAGGATGGACGAGAGAGTAATGAGGAGCCTCGGTGTAGAGTCAGGCGACTACATCGAGGTCATAGGGCCTAAGGGCTCTGTCATAGTGAGGGTACTCCCCGCTAGGCCCGAGGACGCTGGGAGGGAGGTGATAAGGCTAGACGGCTACATAAGGAATAAGATCGGTGTCGGGATAAACGAGTACGTCACTGTGAGGCCCGCTAAGATCGAGCCGGCTACAAGGGTCGTCTTAGCACCCGTGGCGCCCGAGGGTTACGGTTTCTACGGGATCTCCCTAGATCCGAGCTACGTGAGGCGCCTCCTACCCCCCTACACGCCTGTGAGCAGGGGGGAGATAATCGTAATACCGTTTTTCGGCATGGAGTTGAAGATGGCTGTAGTGAGCACGCACCCTACGTCGAACGTGTACATAACCGAGAACACTGAGATAGTGGTCAGAGAAGAGCCTGTGAAGGGGGAGGCCGTCGCCAGGGGGATACCCAGAGTCACATGGGAGGACATAGGCGACCTGGAAGAGGTCAAGGAGAGGATCAGGGAGATCGTCGAGCTCCCCCTTAGACACCCAGAGCTCTTCAACAGGCTGGGTATAGAGCCCCCGAAGGGGATACTACTCTATGGTCCCCCCGGTACCGGCAAGACACTCCTAGCCAAGGCACTGGCCAACGAGATCGGCGCCTACTTCATAGCGATCAACGGCCCGGAGATCATGAGCAAGTTCTACGGTGAGTCGGAGGAGAGGCTTAGAGAAGTGTTCAAGGAAGCCGAGCAGAACGCCCCGGCCATAATCTTCATCGACGAGATCGACAGCATAGCTCCGAAGAGGGAGGAGGTCGTAGGAGAGGTCGAGAAGAGAGTTGTAGCACAGTTGCTCACGTTGATGGACGGTTTGAAGGAGAGAGGCAGGGTCATAGTGATAGGCGCCACTAACAGGCCCGACGCGCTGGACCCGGCTCTAAGGAGGCCGGGCAGGTTCGACAGGGAGATCGAGATACCGCCACCCGACAAGAGAGCTAGGAGGGAGATCCTCGCCGTCCACACCAGGAACATGCCCCTCGCCGAGGACGTGGACTTGACTAAGCTGGCCGAGATCACGCACGGTTACACGGGGGCAGACCTAGCAGCGCTAGTCAAAGAGGCGGCTCTCGCGGCTTTGAGGAGGTTCGTGAAGGAGGAGAACGTCGACCTCAACCAGTCTATACCTGCCAGCAAGCTTGAGAAGCTCAAGGTGACGATGGGTGACTTCCTGAACGCACTCAAACTCGTACAGCCCTCGCTGATCAGAGAGGTCTTCGTCGAGGTACCTGAGGTCAGGTGGAGCGATATAGGCGGTCTAGAGGACGTCAAGCAACAGCTCAGGGAGGCTGTCGAATGGCCGCTCAAGTACCCTGAGATCATTAGCAAAATGGGTATAGAGCCCCCGAAGGGGATACTACTCTATGGTCCCCCTGGTACTGGTAAGACCCTGCTGGCCAAGGCTGTTGCGACTGAGAGTGGTGCTAACTTCATCGCTATCAGAGGGCCCGAGGTACTCAGCAAGTGGGTGGGCGAGTCCGAGAAAGCAGTAAGAGAAGTGTTCAGGAGGGCCAGGCAGGTCGCCCCGTGCGTGGTCTTCTTCGACGAGATAGACTCGATAGCGCCAGCTAGAGGAGCGAGGTACGACAGCGGCGTCACCGACAGGATCGTGAACCAGCTACTCACCGAGCTCGACGGTATACAGCCCCTCAGGAAGGTTGTCGTGATAGCGGCCACCAATAGACCGGACATACTAGACCCCGCACTACTGAGGCCAGGCAGGTTTGACAGGCTCGTCTACGTGCCCCCGCCGGACTACAAGGCTAGGCTCGAGATCTTCAAGGTGCACACGAGGAGAGTCCCGTTGGCGAGCGACGTTAACCTGGAGGAGCTAGCGAGGCTCACGGAGGGTTACACTGGCGCCGACATAGCCGCTGTCGTGAGAGAAGCGGTGATGCTCGCCTTGAGGGAGAGGCTCGAGGCCAGGCCTGTGGAGATGAAGTACTTCCTTAAGGCGCTCGAGGTCGTGAAGCCGAGCCTGACAAAGGAGCAGATCGAGGAGTACGAGAGGCTCGCTTCGGAGATCAAGAGAATGAGCGGTGTCACTAGACGCGCCGCCCCCTCTCCATACGGTTAGACGAGGCTAGACCAGTTGGCAGGAGAAATACCCTCGTCGTTCAATAAGCTTTTGTCTACTATTGGGAAGAGCGAGGAGTTCCTAGTCAAGAGGAGGCTTAGGAGCCTACTCGTCATATCGGGCTCCGACGGCGAGAAGCTGGGGCACCTGGCCGCGAGGGCTATCTCCTACCACGAGCGGGTTAGGCACAGGTACGACAAGAGGAAGTACACTGGCCTGTACGTCTACCACGACGAGTTCCCCGAAGCAGAGTCCATGAAGGAGGTCTTCGAGGGGCACGCCAAGAACTTCAAGTACACCAAGTTCGAGTTCGACGTCTACGAGAAGTCGGAGAAGTACCTGGGCAAGACCTACTCCTACCTAGTCCTAGACCTGACCAGGGACTTGAAGCCTAACGACATAGGCAAGTTGACCGGCATAGTCGAGGGAGGAGGGCTCGTAGTATTCCTTACGCCGAGCTGGGAGGACTGGGACAGCCACTTGACGATATTCAAGCAGAACCTGACCGTGCCGCAGTTCCCGGAGCCGCGTCACGTGTTCATAACCTGGTTCAAGAGCAAGCTACTGGAACACGAGGGCGTGGCCGTATACGACTCCGACGAAAACAGGGTGCTGAAGAAGTTCGCTCTAGACAAGGAGAAGTACAGCGAGGCGGCGAGCCGGGACGTAGTCATGCCCGAGGAGACGCTCTTCCCTAGAGAGCTCTACGAGCTCGCGTTGACGAACGACCAGGTGAGAGTCGTCGAGCTGATGGAGTGGTTCTACGAGAAGCCTAAGGGCAAGAAGGTCCTCGTAGTCACCGCTGACAGGGGTAGGGGGAAGAGCTGTGCCGTCGCGATAGGCTCCGTGGGTCTAATACACCTGCTATCCAAAGTCAAGCCCAAGCCGAGGGTGCTAGTGACCGCCCCCTCGCCCGGTAGCGTACAGTCTTTCTTCACCATGGCCGCCACCGCCTTAGACGCACTGGGCTACAAGTACGACGTCGTCAAGAAGGGCGGGGACGTGATAGAACTGAGGAGTAGCAGGTTCAGTATCGAGTACTGGGAGCCTCTCTCCGTGCCGAAAATCAAGGCAGACCTCGTCGTGGTGGACGAGGCCTCCGGTATACACGTGCCCATGCTGTACAAGATATGGGAGGCCCACAGAAGGACGGTCTACGCGACTACGATCCACGGCTACGAGGGTGCGGGTAGGGGCTTCTCTGTCAGGTTCTTGAGGAGGGTGAAGAGCGACAAGTCCACCGAGGTGCTGGAGTACGAGATGACGGAGCCCATACGCTACGGTAGGAACGACCCTGTAGAGGTGTGGTCCTTCAAGACCCTCCTCCTAGACGCCGAGCCAGCCGAGCTCGACGAGGACGACCTGAGAGACATCGACGAGAAGAACCTCGTCTACATCTCCTACGACCCATCGTATCTATTCAGTAAGAGTGGTGAGGAGGAGCTCAGGCAGCTCTTCGGCATATACGTCCTAGCCCACTACAGGAACGAGCCAGACGACCTCGGGATGCTGGCTGACGCCCCACACCACTTGATCAGGGCTGTCAAGACAAGGTCGGGGAAGATCGTCTGCGCTATCCAGATAGCCGAGGAGGGCCCGATACCGGAGAGCATGGTCGACGAGCTCTTGAAGGGGGGTAGGATACCCGGTAACATAATACCGGACAGGTTCCTGAAGCACACCAGGCTCCGGGAGTTCGGCGAGTTAAAGGGATGGAGGATCGTCAGGATAGCGACACACCCCAGCGTCCAGGGCAGGGGGATTGGCAGCTGGGGGCTCAAGAAGCTGATCGAGGAGGCCACCCTCAGGGGCCTGGACTGGGTCGCCTCGGGCTTCGGAGTAAACGAGGAGCTACTGAAGTTCTGGGTCAAGAACGGGTTTAAGACTGTTCACATAAGCCCCGACAGGAACCCCGTCAGCGGCGAGTACACGATACTCGTCGTGTACCCGTTGAACGAGAGGACGAGGGGGTTCGTCGAGGTGTCTGAGAGAGAGTTCAAAGCCAAGCTACTACTCAGCCTACCGATAAACTACAGGGACATGGAGCCGGACGTCGCGAAGCTACTCGTCGACTCGACGCCCCCTATACTCGAAAAGCTGGACAAGAGCTACCTCACTCCTATACAGATGGACAGGCTATGGGTCTACTGCTTGGGCCCTATGACTTTCGAGGCGGCGGCGGACCTCATGTTTAAACTAGCTAACCTCTACTTCTCGCTCCCGGCCGGGTCGAGACCGCAGCTCTCACACCTCGAGGAGTTTGTCCTCTTGACTAAGGCCCTCCAGGGGAGGAGCTGGGAGGACCTCGAGGAGATCCTCAAGAAGCCGGCTAAGGACCTCCACAAAGTGGCACACGACATAGCCTGCAAGATGTTCGAGTTCTTGACAGGAGTTAAACCAGAGGACTACAAACCGGGTATCAGGCTCGGGGACTACGGTGGCGGTAGGCTACTCTTCCTCTAGCTCCTCGTCTCCGTAGAGCTCGAGGTTCTTTCTCAGCTCGGCCTCTAACATCTTCCTCATGACCGGCGCGGGTAGCGCGAAGTCTCCACGCGAGAGAGCGTGGGGCCCCACCACGACCATCCCCTTCCCGTCCACGATGTCGATCTCGAAGACCCTCTTGTCGTGGTCTGTCTGCCTCATCTTCTCAATGACTACGAACCTCTTCAGGTAGCCGCCGACAAGCCTCTTCCTAAACCTTATTATCCCGTCGGCCACGTGCTCTACTCCGAACCCGAAGCCGAGGCTCGTCGTCACTGCGTACTGGCTCGTGAGGACCGTCGTGAAGTCCCACTTACTTAAAACCCTCTTCACGTGGTAGCTGTACTTCCTCGCCATGGCGGGCTTGTCGAGCCAGAACGCGCTCATCGAGTCTATGACTAGCCTCGTGTGGCCGTGTCCAAGGTACTTCTTGGCCTCTATCACCATGTTCACCAGCTCCTCGACGTCGAGGTCTCTCAGGCTCCAGGCGTCCCCTCTATCCCCCATGAGCGCGTCGATCACTACTAGGTCGCCCCTGTTTATGGCCTGGAGGAAGTCCATGTTGAACGCGGCGGCCTGCCTTATAATGCTGGCCCTGCTCTCCTCTGTAGTGACGTAGATCGCCTTCTCGCCGTTCACTAGGCCGGCGTTGACGAAGTGTAGCGCGAAGACGGTCTTCCCTGTACCAGGCTCGCCGACCACGGCCACTGTGAAGCCCTTGGGTATCCCGCCTCTCAGGATCTCGTCTATCCCGCTGACACCAGTCGACAACCTCTCAACAGGTGTAGACACCGATTATACCCCCCTTGTCTGTATTCTTGTTCTAGAAGAGTATTTACTTTGACGCGCATGCGGTGTACCAAATGACTATCGTGGCTAGAGTAGACCCCTTGAACCCGGACGAGGCGGTGATCGAGAGGGCCGCCGACGTCATCCGGAGAGGGGGCCTCGTCGCCTTCCCCACCGAGACGGTCTACGGGCTCGGCGCCAACGCCTACAACAAGTCCTCGGTGCTCAGGATCTTCGAGGTGAAGCAGAGGCCGGCTGACAACCCCCTTATTATACACGTCGACAGCCTCGACATGCTACACGAGGTCGCAAGGGACATACCCGAGGAGGCCTACAAGCTGATGTCGAAGTTCTGGCCCGGCCCACTGACCCTTATACTGCCGAAGACGGAGAGGGTCCCCTACGAAGCGACGGGCGGGCTCGACACGGTGGCCGTCAGGATGCCCGCGCACCCCGTCGCGCTGAGGCTGATATCCAGGTCTGGGGTCCCCATAGCCGCACCAAGCGCGAACTTGTCCGGTAGGCCGAGCCCGACGAGGGGTGAGCACGTCGTCGAAGACCTATACTCCAAGGTGGAGATGATCATAGACGCCGGTGAGACCCTCTACGGTGTCGAGTCGACTATTGTAAACCTCCTCGTGAAGCCCCCGGTCCTGCTCAGGCCGGGCGCTTACCCGGTCGAGGAGATCGAGAAAGTGCTGGGGGTCAGAGTACACGTACCGGGCTTTGCGCGCGGGCTCTCGGAGGCTGAGATAGCCCTGGCCCCGGGGATGAGGTATAGGCACTACGCCCCGGAGACCCCGCTACTCCTCGTCGAGACAGGTCGATACGACGAGGAAGGTCTAACGAGGCTAACCCGTAAGGTGGTCGAGCTGGCGAGAGAGTTCGGAGAGGGGAGGGTCTGCGTCCTAGCCTCACAGGAGACTCTGGCCCGTTACAGCGGGCTGGGCGTCGAGGTCCTCAACCTGGGTAGTAGGAGCAACCTCTACGAGGTAGCGCACAACCTCTTCAGCGCCCTGAGGAAGATCGACGAGCTGGGTTGTAGAGTGGCCATAGCGGAGGGGTTCCCCGAGCAGGGGCTCGGCCTCACTATAATGAACAGGTTGAGGAAGGCCTCGTCGAGGCGTTTCTTCACCTGAGAAACTTCACCTCCAGGTTGTAGCCGGGCAGGTACCTGGCTACTACACCCTCTATCTCCCGTGCGATCGCCTCGTTCAGCTCACGGGACTCCGCGTAGACCCTGACCTCTACCAGGTTGTAGCCGGGGTAGAAGTGGAGGCTCGCCACGAACCTGCCCTGGTACATGACCCTCATACTGTACGAGTGCCTCTCAGCCCACAAGCCCCTCTCGCGTAGGTCTCCTATCATCTTGTTGAATACCCTCGGGTGTATGCCCTGTGGGACGTAGCTCAAGAGCGGGCGCCTCGTAGTCAAGGTATATTACTCGAGGAGGGGATAAGTTTGACTGAGTGATGTGGCTCGAAAGGCCTGAACCGTGATGACCCCGCGCAGGCCTGACACCAGGACCCTCGTAGTGGGCTTGACCGGAGCTAGTGGTGTGAGGTACGGTCTGAGCCTCCTAGGAAACATCTCCCTGGCTAGGAGGGTCTACGACAAGGTCTATGTCGTCTACACGGGTAACGCCGCCGAGGTGGCCCGCCTCGAGGAGGGCGTCGACCTACCCGAGTACCTGGACAGGCTCAGCGGCCTAGACGGGGTCTACCCCAGTAGCGACCTCTCCTCGGACATAGCCAGCAGTAGTAACCTGGTGTCCACCGACATGGTAATAGTCCCCGCCTCTATGAGCACTGTCGCCAAGATAGCCCACGGCATCCAGGACAACCTCCTCACGCGTGCCGCCTTGGGGGTCCTGAGGCTGAGGAACAAGCTAGTCCTGGTACCGAGGGAGACCCCCCTGTCCCCCGTGGACTTGAGGAACCTCTACGAGCTCTCGCTGATGGGTGCCGTCGTGGTCCCGGCCATGCCTGCCTTCTACATCAAGCCAAAGAGTGTCGACGACATGGTCTTGTTCGTGGTCGGGAAAATCCTCGACGCCCTAGGGATCGAACACTCCCTCTACCGAAGATGGTCTCCAGGAGGCTAGGCTACCTCAGCCACCTGTCGTCGACGTCCTCTATCGCCTGGATCTCCTTGAAGAGCTCCTCGTCCGACACGGGCTTGACCTTCTTCTCTAGCGCCTTAGCGCACTTCCCATCCGGCAGTAGCGCGTTCAGCCTACAGGACGCGTACTGGCACTCGCCCCCGATGCACTCGCCGCCCGTCAGCCTGCACATCGCAACCCTGAACGTCTTCCCCCTGTAGGACTTCGTAGTCACGAAGAGCGCGTTTCTCGTGCACTTGAAGAGCGGGCACAACGGATTGCACTTGTCGTCTATCGGCATCGGTACCTGCCGCTCAGCTTGTTGCCTGGGGTTGAAGCCCCCTTCTCTCCCGGGTCTTCTCCAAGCCAATAAAAAGCACCTCGACAGCTAGCCCTGCTACCCACCCTACGTTTTGAAACATGTTTATCCTTATTATTAAGGCTTCCACCAACTAAACAACAGGTAGTTGATAGTGTTCTTCTCGTCTACGATTGCTACTATGAGCCTCTTCCTCACCGAGTGGAGGAGCCTCCCCATCCTCACTATCTCGATAGGGTCTGTCGATTCGTCTTTACTGTACACCTGGACGCCGTAAGGGGCGTGGTCTATCCCCGGCCCGCGCCTGTAGACTAAGTAGTCGCAACCGAATTTGAGGCCCCTCCTCACGACGAACCCTCTCTCCCTCAAGTCTTTGTAGACGACGTATAGCTCCCTGAACCTGTTGACCCTCTCTAGGCCGATCGAGTACAGCTCCTCCGGGGTGAGAGGTGTGGGCCCGTCGCCTCTATCGGCGTAGACCCTCAGGAGGTTTTTCTCGAGTAGGTAGAGCGCCTCTATGAGAGAGAGCTCTAGGGGTGCCTGGTCGCTCCTACTCCTCGGCTTCTCGATCCCTAGGAGGGAGCCGTAGTACGAGCTCCAGTATATCGCAGAGCCGCATGCAGGGTCGGGTACTATTACCCGGTTGTGTAGCAGGATAGAGAAGCACTTGGTCACGTCGACGCTGTCTTCAGGAGTGCTAGGAACCGTATCTCCTCACCGATGAGCTTGGCGAAGTCGCATATGTCCTCGACGAAGTCGACTATCTCCTTACCGACCATGAGGGCTACTATGTTCCCCGAGTGGAGGGTGTACAGGCTGAAGGTGGTGTTCCTGTACGTCTCGTCCGCTAGAGCCTCTAGCTTGCTCACTTCGCTGCAGTTGCTCAAGCTCTTCCTGGGGTTGAGCCTCAGTTTCTCCAGGGAGTCTCTTATCAGAAGCATTTGCTTCCTCGCGGTCTTCACCAACTCGATTACGCTCTCGACTATCTTGCTGTCCAGTCTTATGTTGTTCTCCTCCAGCAACATGAGCCTGTAGCCCGCGCCGTCGGACAACTGGGCTATCTTGTCAAGCCCCTGGGCCACGGCTATGTAAGACCTGGCGTTCATTAGGGCTTCACCCAGCCTCATGAGGTACTCCATTATCAAGACCTTGCCGTCCTCCACCTTGTTCTTCAAGTCTCTTATCTTGGGGTAGACCCTCGAGACACTGTTGCCCCCCGCATAGGCTTTCACGGCCTCCTCTAGTACTGCCAGCACGTCCTCGACGTCCCTCACCATCATGGTCAGGTAGTCTATGCTGTTCATCTCCGCTATCGATGTCTCTGCTGGCATTATTTACCCCGTGTAAGTTTACATGTCAAAGGGTATATAAAGAACTCCAAGTGAGTCTATGAGAGTCGCCGTAGTAGACGCGCTAGCGAGAGGTAAGGGGTCTAGGTACTCCACCTTCGACGTCGTGGGGGCGGGGCCCCGCGTCGTAGCAGGCATCGTAGCTACCCTGGGCTACAGCGTGGGGCTACACACCTACGAGGACGTGTTACTCGGGGGAGCTAGGCTCGATAGAGTAGACGTCGTCATGATAAGCGCCATGTCTACAGACGCCGGCGCTGTGAGGGCCCTCTCGGACTACGTCAAGAGGAGGAACAGTAGAGCCGTGGTAGTGGTTGGCGGGCCCATAAGCTTCTCTTGGAGGAGGCTACTGGAGACGGTGGGTAGCGTCGACTTCGTCGTGCTGGGGGAGGCCGAGCCCGTCCTACCCGTCCTCCTAGACAAGATGCGGGAGAGCGGCGCCGAGGGCTTCGACCCCAGGGGGGTCCCAGCCCTCGCCTACAGGTCGAGCAACGGGGCCAAGCTGACCACGCCGCACTTGTACGCGGCTGTCGAGGAGATCACGAGGTTCGAGCACTGGACTAGAGTCGACCGCGTCTACAGGCCTGTCAAGGTCTACAGGTACTACGTCGAGGTGGTTAGAGGCTGCAGCAACTTCTACAGGCCCCTGCTAAGGGAGCTCGGTTGCATCAAGTGCATGCTCTGCCGCCACCCGGACAGTGCGAGAAGGGTGAGCTGCCCCGTCGACATACCCCCCGGCTGCGGCTTCTGTAGCGTCCCCTACATGTTCGGCGCCGCCCGCTCGATCCCGGTGGAGTACGTGAGGAGAGAGGTGGAGGGGCTGGTCGAGAGCGGCGCTAGGAGGGTCGTGCTGAGCGCGCCCGACTTCCTCGACTACGGTAGGGACTGGCTAGTGAAGGGCGTCCTGGCAGACCCCTGCAAACCCCCAGCCAACGTGGACGCTATAGAGGGGCTCCTCTCCGCCCTCAGCGACGTCGGGGTCTTCAAAACCGGCGAGGGCGCCCTGATGATAGAGAACATAAAGGCCTGCCTGGTCGACGAGGGAGTGGCGAAAGTCCTCGGCAAGTACCTGAGGGGCACCACTGTCCACATAGGGCTGGAGACAGGCGACTTCGAGTACAACAGGGACGTACTAGGTAAGCCGATAGGGCTGGAGCACGTGGTGAGGGCCTCCAAGCTCCTGCGGGAGGCGGGCCTGAGGCCCTACGTATACTTGATGTACGGGCTCCCATTCGAGGACGCGAGAGTGTACCGTAGGACGCTGGAGGGGCTGAAGGCGCTGTCCGAGACCGGAGTGGAGAAGATCACCCTCTACAAGTACACACCCCTCCCCGGCACAGCCTTCGAGAAGCTGGGTAGGCCGGTCTTGTCCGGTAGCGAGAGAAGAGCGGTGGAGGAGCTGAGGAGGGCGGTCAACGAGTACAACCTGGCAATGAAGAAGAGCCTGCTCGGTAGCGAGCTGGAGGTCTACCTGCTCTACAGCAACGGGAGGTTCTACGGGTACCCGGTGAAGCACGGGCCCGTGGTCTTCGTGGAGGGCGTACAGTCGAGCAAGTTCAGCGGGTGTAGGGCCGTCGTGAGGGTGACTAGCGTCAGGGAGAGGTACGTCGTGGGGGGCCTCGTTAGAATAGCCTCCTGCTAGTAGAGGGCCCGGGGAGTGGGCCCGCGGGGATTCGAACCCCGGACCTCCGCCGTGTGAGGGCGGCGTCCATACCAGGCTAGACGACGGGCCCTAATTATTTTCATGGTTGTTCACGGGTTTAATAAACGTGAGCGCTGACCGCCTACTTCCCCCCGCTCTTCTTCTCGGAGAGCACGAGCTCGGCGAACCTATCTCTCACGGGCTCGTAGACCTTCCTGTAGAACTCCTGTGGGTCTAGCAGGACCCTCTCGGGGAACCCCCTCACGTACTCCACGGCGGCCTCCCAGGCCTTCTCGTAGGGGATCCCCGCCATTTCGATCTTGTAGGCTATGTTCCTGTCGTAGTCCTCGGGCGTCTGCTCCACTCCCCCCATTGTGTAGTAGCCGCGGGGCGAGACCTGCGCCTTCTCACCGCCCAGCGAGTCCCAGCGGAGTTCCTCGTCCCTGTACGTGCTCCGAGCCGAGGCGCTAAAGGCCTCCCTGACCTTGCTCATGAGCCTCCTCGACGAGGGACCGTAGTACTTCGCCCACGCGTAGAATATGGCCCTGTTAAGGCCCCAGCTCTTCGCCTTCTCCAAGTCCCCCCTCAACACGTAGTAGCGGGCCGCCTGCAGTAGCCCCATTACCTGGAACCTCCCCAGCTTAGGCACGTTGACCGGCTCCTCGGGGGCCGGGGGCACCACCTCAGCTCTCCTCTCCACGGGCTTCTCGACGGAGATCCTCGTGTGCTCGCCCCTACCCCTCTTACCGAGGGCTTTAAGGGCCTCCTCGACTAGGGGGTCCGCCTCCCCTCTCCTGAAGCTCCTCCACGCCTGAGGGTCGTGGCGGGGGTTTGAGGGGTTGGACCACTCGGGGTCGAAGCCGTCTATTGCCCCTGGCTTGAAGGCGACTGCTACCCTGTTCTTCTCCCTGTGGAGGCTTAGAGGGGCTGTGAAGACCCTCTTCGGGTTCACGATGTTCTCGACCTTGACGCAGCCGCCGCAGCCCTTTATAACCTCGAGCAACTTCTCCTCCAGGCTCACGAGGGTGTACTCGACGAGCGCCCAAGCCGCCTCCACGGGGCTGGCCTTCCTCAGCGAGTCTTCGATAGCGTTCTCGTTGACCCTGACGTGGAAGCCGTTACCGCTCCACAAGACGTACACGCTGTCCTTGACGCCCCTGTCCTCGAGGAAGCCCACTATGGTCTTTACGACCTCGACCCCCCTCCTCCACGCCACCCCGAAGTCCTCGCCCTCCAGGTCAACGTCTATGAAGGGGGTCGCCCTCTCGACGTTGAGCTCGTAGTCGTCCTCGACGTCGCGCCTAGACTCCAGCCTCTTGAACACCTCTATACTACCGTAGACGCTCCTAGGGTTCAACTTGACGTACTTGGAGAACAGGGCGTAGACGTCCGAGGGCCTCGACAAAGCCAGGGGCCTGTCGCCCTCCCACCTAACCCACTTCTTGCCGACCCCCTCCAACCCAGCCCAGCGCCCCTTGAGGAAATCGAAGACCTCCTCCTGCACGCTCCTCCTACTGTAGTAGGCGAGAACCGCCAGCGACAGAAACAACCCCTCCAACAGACTAATCCTAGTTCGTACCGTGAAAAAGTGGGGGCCCAGCTACCAGAGCTGAGGTGATAGTGCTTGCCACAGTATTTTACGGTGACCCAGAAATTATTGTGAGGGCTCAGAAAATGGCCCCTGAGATCGTAAAGCCCCTGCGAAGAGCTGGGTCCAAAACCTCGAAGTCTCCGCGATACACAGATCTGCTCTAACAACACCCGCCTTAGCAAAGACCATTAGATGTTCCAAAACAAAATCCTTTGCTTCGCTTGTTTACAGGTAAACCTCATTCTTGTATGTTGAAGAATGTTGAATTTTACTATACATGCTTTCTCGTTGTAGCATTCATCAGTTAGTTTAAAAGTTAAACATATAAGTTAACTGTGTATGTCTTAATATCGGTTGGGTATAGACCATGTATCGAGATGTTGTCAGGGTTCATAAGAAGGGCATTATTGTTTTGCCTAAAAGTGTTCGCGAAGTTCTGGGGATTGAGGAGGGGACGCTTTTGCTTCTCGAGGTTGAGGGTGATAGGATCGTGCTAAAACCGCTCGACCTCTGGGAGAGAGTCTGGAGGTGTTGCCTGGGTAGCGCTGAGAAGGCAGAGCGTGAGTTAGATTATGAGGAGAGAGAGTATTGGGAGAAGAGAGAAATGTAAAAGCAGTTGTTGTTGACACGTACGCGATACTTGCCATGGCATACGGGGAACTCGGGGAGAGAGCTGAGGAGACTATGCTGAGAGTTAGAAAAGGAGAGGTTACAGGGTATCTACCCACCACAGCTGTTTATGAACTATATGTTCACTGGTTGAGAGGTAGAATCCCAGTTATTAAAAGTGAAGAAGAGCTCAAGACCTTTGTGACGAGGTACTTCAAAGTAGTAGAGCTGAGACTGGACGACTACGTCGAGTCCGCTAAAATAAAGGTTGAAGGCGATAAATTTCTCAAAGAAGCCCCGGGGCTAGCGGGTAGATCACTGAGCATTGTAGACTCAACATTAATATGGCTAGCACAAAAGCTGCACGCACCAATTGTAACAGGAGACAAGGATCTAATACATGTCGCTAAAAAGAAAGGAGTGGCCACGATATGGTGACCTATCTTCCCTTCTCCTCGAAAACCCTCAACCGGTAAACCTCAAAGGGCTCATTGCATTATATACTCCAAAAGTGCTCTGTAAGACTGGCTAGAGAAGGTGTGTGGAGTGAGGCTAGTAGAGCTGAGGGCGGTCAAGGGGAGGCTTGCCGGGTTCGGGGAGGCCCTGCCCTACATCAAGGAGATACTAGCCTCCTGGAGGGCTCCCCCGCTACCAGTCGACGGGGAGCTGAGGGCTCTAGACGACGCCCTGTACACCGCGCTCTGGTCTCTCGGCCCCCGCTTCGTCCCCGTGGACGAGCCTGTCTCTTTGGACGCCCTCGACTTCTACTACAACGTGAGGGGGGACGCCGCGAGGGTCTACGACTCCGTGCTAGACCTGGCCGCGCGGGACGCCCCGACGCCGCTCGTGAAGCTCAGGAGCCTAAGCGGCGAGAGGGCGAGGGTCTGGGCGAAGCTCGAGTGGTACCACCCCTTCAGCCTGAGTATCAAGGACAGGATAGCCTGGTTCATGCTGTTGAACAACCCCGGTGTGAGGCCCGGGCTCAAGGTTGTCGAGGCCACGTCGACTAACACGGGGCTGGGGCTCGTCGGGGTCGCGAACAACCTCGGGCTGAAGGCCAAGGTCTACCTGCCCCAGACAGCCCAGAGGTGCGTCGACTACATATTCGAGCTCATGGGGGCCGAGGTCGCGAGGCTGAAGGGGGCCTTGACCACGGAGATCCTCGGCGACGTGAGAGAGGCGGCTAGGCGGGAGGGGCTGCTACACCCAGACCAGTTCGAGAACGACCTGAACGTCATAGCTCACCTCCAGTACACGGCGAAGGAGGTCGACTACCAGGCCTCGCAGTCGGGCCTGAGGATAAGGGGGGTGGTGGGGGCCCTTGGGACCTCCGGCCACTTGTCCGCGCTCTCGGTGTACTTCAAGTCTAGGCTCGGAGGCGTGAAGGTGTTCGGCGTCCAGCCCGCGAGAGGCGACTTCATACCGGGCATGAGGAGGGTGGAGACGGGGATGAAGTGGGTGCAGCTAGCGGGTGTAGACGGGGTCCTGGAGGTGAGCCTAGACGAGGCGTTCCAGGAGGTTGTCGCCCTGGCGAGGAGCGAGGGTTTGCTGGTCGGGTTGAGCGCCGGGGCGGTACTCAGGGCGACCCGGGAGCTCTCGCGTAGAGGGGTGCTGGAGGGCGACGTGGTAGTAGTCCTACCCGACCACGGGCTGAAGTATGCCGAGCTACTCGAGGCCCTCTACTCCAAGGTATGCCCCGACGTGGCGGGGTACAAGGGAAGGGGCGACTAGGGGCCGGGTCTATGGCCGATGTCTGCGTGTACGGAACCGTTTTCAACAACGCTCGCTACGTCGAGGAGTCAGACTTTTTGAGGGTAAGACGGGTAGGAGTACCAAGTGGGCACGTGAACCAGAACACTACAGGCACGTCTACTTATAAGATCCGAAAGTCTTCCACTATACTGGAGCACTCTTCTAAGAGGCCGGGTCTGTAGAGGTGTTAGAGTAGTGGTAGTGGTGATCGTACACCCCCTCCTCGAGGTAGGGGGTGGTGCCGAGAAGCTGGCCATCGAGATGCACCGTGCGTTAACCGAGCTGGGCTTTGAGAGCAAGATCGTGACCTACTACCTGGACGGGGACAGGCTGGCCGAGATCATCAGGCTGCTCTCGCCTGGTTTCAAGCCTTTGATCGAGGCGAGGCCTCTCCCTCCGACAGCCAGTATAGTGGACTCTCTCGCGAGGGCTCTGACAGGCAACCGGCTTACGAGTCTGAGAAGGGCTCTTCTCACAGGTGTCCTAGTGAAGCACATCAGGGAGGAAGTGGGCGGGGGCATTATCGTGGACACCTCCTCGCATGTCCCCACACCTGTTGACGTAGCCTACATACACTTCCCTCTCATAACTCCGAGCGGTAGAAAGGGGTTCGTGTGGAGGGGCTACGAGACTCTTCTTAGAAAGCTGGCAGACTCCCTCACGGGCGAGCCGAGACTCGTCTTAGTCAACAGTAGCTGGACACGAGCAGTCTTCCACAGTGTTTACGGGGACCATTTCAGTGTCGAGGTGGTCTACCCGCCAGTCGACGTAGAGTACTTCAAGAGCCTGGAAGAGAAGAGAGAGAAAGTCGTTGTAACCGTCTCCAGGTTCAGCCCCGAGAAAAACCTTGGCAAGGTTGTAGAGACGGCTAGCACGCTACCGGACTACGATTTCTACATAGTGGGCTCTGCCACGAAAAAAGGCCTGAAATACGCCGGCTACCTGAAAAGGCTGGCTGAAGACCGCGGGGTAAGGAACGTGCACGTGGTGCCTAATTTACCCCGGAGTAGACTAAGAGACCTTCTACGGACCGCCTTGTTCTACTTCCACCCCCCTTACGCGGAGCACTTTGGTTTATCGGTGGCCGAGGCCGTCTCGGCCGGGGCCATACCAATAGTGTACAGGGACGGCGGTGCCTGGTTCGACATCGTGTCTAGGATCAGCCCTGCTCTGGGCTACACCGAGGTCGGCGAGGTGCCGTCTATTGTGAAAAGAGTCGAGGGAGACCCAGCTCTAGCTAGAGACTTGAGAGAGAAAGGTCTCAGCGTAGTGCGGGGCTTCGACTTCGAGTCGTTCAAGAGAAGGCTCTCAAAGGCCTTATCTTCTTGCTGCCTAACAGCCAGGGACCAGTGAATAGGCTTCTTCAGGAGTATTTTACCCCGGCGTTTCACACCCATCCTCAACCCCTGTTATCAGCCTCCCACTTTCCCAGCCTCCAGCCCGCACTTTACAGCTACAACAGCGAGCCTCAGACCACTCATCCAGAAACTGGTGGACGGCTACCCGTGGGGAGCAGCCCTATCTATCTCCTCTAGCAGGGACCTAACAGTCGCGGACACGCTAGCATTAGAGCTCATCGACGGGCTGAAGCCCAGCTTCTTCAACTTGTCTATTCTCAAGGCTATGCGCTTCACGTCCCCCGGCCAGCCCACGCCGTGGGCCACGGGCTTGTAGACCAGCTTCACCCCTTCCAGCCCCATCTCGCTCAGTACGATCCTCACCACGTCGTTGACGGTTATCCAGTCGTCGTTCCCGACGTTGTAGACGGCGAAGCCCTCCCCCGCCCTCCGCCAGGCTAGGAGAGTGGCCTCGACGGCTTCAGACACGTGGAGGTAGCTCCTGGTCTGAGTCCCGTCTCCCAGCACCTCGAGCTCCCTGGGGTTTGCTAGGAGCTTGTTTATCAAGTCCCATATAACGCCGTGCCTCAGCCTGGGCCCCACGATATTAGCGTACCTGAGGGAGACGGCCCTGATACCGTAGAGCCTGGAGTACGCGTGCATCAAGTTCTCGCAGGCGGCCTTGCTAGCCCCGTACACCGAGACGGGCCTCACGGGCTCCTCCTCGCCCACTGGTATGTGGTCTGGCTCCCCGTAGACCGAGCTAGAGGACGCGAAGACGAGGTCTCTCACGCCCCTCCTCCTCATAGCCTCGAGGAGGTTGAAGGTCGCCACCACGTTCTCGCTGAAGTGTACCTCGGGGTTAGTAGTGCTGACCCTCACCTCGGGGTTCGCAGCGAAGTGGAAGACGGTCTCGACGCCCTCTACGGCCTTTAGGGCTACACCCGGGTCCTTGAGGTCGCCCACCACTATTTCAACGGAACTACCCCCCTTGTGTCTCTCCAGGTTCTCCAGCCTACCGCTACTGAGGTTGTCGACTACTCTAACTCTGAAACCCTCGAGCACTAGTCTGTCCACGAGGTGGCTACCGATAAACCCTGCTCCCCCTGTGACTAGGATAAGCCTACCCAACCGAGCACACCGCCGATTACGTGGCCGTGAATACGCAAGCTAGAATTAGAGGCCCGCTTGTTAATAAAACTTCGAAAAGACCGCGGCCCAGGCTGGTTCTCCCAGGGGTCTACCGGCCCAATTTACTTAGTATGTTGGTGTGGGACGTGCTAGCGGGCTATCTCATTCACGGTAGCTCTGGGAACAGGCTTGACCGTTTACGAACCGACCTACGTGGCAGCGGGCTGTAGCAGTAGGCCTCTAATAACCGGAGGCCTTTATGCAGGCTGGCGTAACACGAGGAACAGGTGTTGAGGTAGTCGAGAACCAACACACGGGCTACGTGAAGCCCCGCGACCGCTAACACGCGGCTGGGGGTCTAGTAGGAGACCCTCGTCAACCTCCACTTGACCGATCTACCGGCTCTCTCCGTCAGCAAGTACTCTAGCGCGTTGAATAGAGTCGACCTGAACACGTTGTCTCTGAACAGCTTGTGCGCGTAGGCTCCCGCCAGGTAGGAGACCGGTATCTTCGCTGGGAGCTCTACGAGCCCATCGTCTACCAGCTTGTTCAAGCACACGGATATTTTTAGAGAGTCCCCTACCCCGAGCTCTCTTGCGAGCTCGAGAGCCCTCTTGTTGAGCCACCTCCTCACCGTGAAGTAGTCTGCTAGGAGGTAGACGTGCTCTTTGTACACGGCGTGGGCTGCTGTGACGACTACCTCTGCTTCCCTTGTTAGCCCCCTTAGCTCTAGGCCCTCCCACTCGAACTCCTCGGTGCAGCACTCGAGGAGCTCTTCCCCGTCTAGGTACACAACCCACGCGAAGGATGGGTGTGTGTAGAGGTCTACTATAGCCCGCCCCCTCGTCATCGTTACCGTGTACTTCTCCCAGACCTCGACCCTGAAGCCCCTCGACGCCAGCCTCTTGACCGCCTCGGGTAGCTGCCTCGTGTTGACCAGGACGTCTACGTCGACCGAGACGTGCTCCACGGGCTTCCTGAACTTGTGTAGCGCGTAGTCCAGCCCCCTCAGCGCGCCGGCCACCTCCCCCACGACGCTGCGGAACCACTTGTACCTCTCCTCCTCGCGGCGCCTCGCCTCGCCCTCCACGCCCGCAGACCTGAGGAAGCCCAGTAGCACCTTGTTCAAGCCCGCTACCTCGGCTAGCTCCCCCACTTCGCCTCCTACCGGTTTCTCCAGGCCCTCCAGCGCCCTGACCAGCCTCAGGGTCCTAGAGCTCAAGCCTGGACAACACCTCCGCGGCCGTCCTGGCGGGCCTACTACTAGAGGTGTTCACGGTGGCCGAGGCGAGGTACCTCGCTAGTACACTGTAGTAAGCGTACTCTGTTTTAAGGAACGAGGAGGGGACGTCAGCCCTCCTCCTCAAAACGTCCAGCCTCGCCGTCAGGACTACGGGTCTCTCCTTGAGAGCCAGGGCTAGCAGGAATTTGCCGAGCATTGTACCGAGGAAGCTCTTGTACTTCAGCGTGGCGGAGACCCAGACTAGGAAGTCTAAGACGCCCCTGTCGCACACTACGACATCGCTGAAGGCGAGCCTCAACCGCCTCGCGAACAGCTGGGGTAGGAACCCCGTGAACTCTAGTAGCGCGAATAGCCCCCTGAGGCCCGGCGGCACCGATAGCTTGTAGTAGGGGTTGTCGGCTCCGCTGAAAGCCCTCGTCTTAGAGAGGAGCCTGTAGAGTAGCGAGACGTGGAGGTGGCTCCCCCTCAACCAGTGAGTCGAAGCCCTGTACGAGCTCGCCAGGTATGAGGACAAGAGCCTCACAATAGTCGTCTTACCGCTACCGTCGCAGCCCGACAAGACAACTGCTCTACCCATAGTGACCAGAGTTGATAAATTGTCTAGCCAGGCATTAAAACAGGGTAGCCCCCACTAGGCAGCCACGCTACAGCCTAGCAGTCCCACCACTACTACTCTTGAATAGCTCCCTCTTCCATGCGAGCGTCTGCTCCCCCGGATGGTCCAGGACGTCCCGTGGTTTCGGGGTCGTCTATGGTCGCCTCTAGGAACAGACAGTTCTTCTCCCGCTTATAAGCCGGGCACCTCCATTTCTCTCTTGGGGTCGGTGTTTGCCCCCCAGGGTCACGGTCATCTGGCTCAACTACAACTCCTCCAGGTTTATCGGGGTAGTCTTGAGGTCTCTCGAGTCCGTCCTGTCCGTGGACTACCCTCCTGACATGCTGGAGCTTGTCGTCGTTGACAACGCCTCGACAGACGGGAGCTTCGAGAGTGTGCGGGGCTACCTGGAGGCGCACAGGGGAGGCGCGAGGGTCAAGGTTGTCAGGGCGGGCTCGAACCTTGGCTTCACGGGCGGGAGCAACCTGGGCTTCGCCGCGAGGGACAGGGATTCCAGGTACGTCCTCCTCCTAAACAACGACGCCGTGATCTACCCGGACGGCCTGAGAGCGCTCGTGGACTACCTCGAGGAGCATCCCCGGGTGGCCGCCGTCCAGGGCGTGGTCCTCAAGCTGGGGACGAGGCTTATAGACACGGCCGGCGACTACGTGGACGAGATGCTGGTCTCCCACCCTTTCGGCGTCGAAAAAGCCTACCCGTGGATCCTGAGGCACCCCGTCTACGTCTCATACGCTGACGGCTCCTGCTCCCTCTACAGGGTGGAGCACGTGCTCAAGTGCGTCGGGGAGCGGCTATTCGTAGGCGAGTTCTTCGCTTACGGCGACGACAACGTCTTGGGCCTAGAGCTATGGGGCTGCGGACATCCCTCCGTGGCCCTGGAGAAGGCCGTGGCAGAGCACTACAGGTCGGCCACCCTAGGAAGTAAGAGAACCCGCAGGCTCCTGGCCGAGTACTACGACGCGAGAAACGGGGTCGCACTCGCCCGGGTGAGTAACAGCAGGCTCAGGGGCGTGGCACCCGTGTACAGGCTGGTCAAGGCAGGTCTCCTCTTCCTCAGGTACAAGGACAGGCTAGTCCTGAGGACTGTCGCGGACGGCCTAAGGCTCGCCCGCCTGTTAGAGGCCAGGGGAATGGTCATAGACGTCCACAGGGCGCCCGTCATCCCGCTCACAGCCAAGGCGGTGCTCGGCTCGTTCGCCCCGTTCGCCCGCGCCTCGCTACTCAGAAAGTACATTGACGAGTGGGTGGCCAGGAACTACGACGGTGTACTAGACGCGAGAGAGGAGCCGGCCACAAGCTAGCTTTTCCCGGGGAACCCGAACTTCTCGGCCTCCCTGAACCCGGGGCACTTCTTGTCCTTCTCGCTTAGTATGACGCCCTCTCTTATCGGCCAGTCTATGGCGAGCTCGGGGTCGTCCCACTTTATACACCTCTCGTGCCGGGGGCTGTACTCCTTGGTGACCAGGTAGAGGAGGAGCGTGTCCTCCAGGGCCTGAAAGCCGTGGGCGAAGCCCGGTGGCACCCAGAGGGCTAGGCCCGGCTCCAGGACGACCCCTACGTGCCTGCCGAGCCAGGGCGACCCGATTCTTATGTCCACCGCCACGTCGTAGACCCTCCCCTTGACAACGTAAACCAGCTTCCCCTGCTCCATTGGCTCGACCTGGTAGTGCAACCCCCTCACCACGCCCCTCCTGGAGTAGCTCAGGTTAACCTGGGCGAAGCCCGCGGGGAGGCCGCTTGAGGCGAAGTCGCTCCCCTTGAAGAGCTCTGCGAAGAAGCCCCTGTTGTCAGGGAAGACCTCTAGCCTTACTAGCACTACGTCGGGTATACCAAGCCTCTCGACAGACTTAACGGGCATAATCTACGCACTCCCCCGCGAAGGCCCTCAACGCCTCCCGTAGAGGCCTGACACCCACGCCCATACTCCTCGCGAGGGAGGAGTCCAGGCTCGAGTCCCTCGGCCTCCTAGCCCTGAGCACCGCGCTGGCTATACTAGTCGGCTTCACGAGGTCCTCGCTCACGCCCAACACCCTCGCGAGCTCAACCGCGAACTCGTACCTCGAGACCCTCTCACCGGCCACGTGCAGGAAGCCCCTCGGCCTACCCTCCAGGAGCCTGGTTATGGCGTCGGCCAGGTCTGGTGCGTAGGTGGGGGAGAGGAACTGGTCTACGAAAGCCTCCACGACCTGGCCCCGGCTCAGCTTGCCCAGCGCGTCTAGGGCGAACCCCCTCTTCCCGCCCGGGCTACACCCGTAGAGACCGCTCGTCCTCAGGACGAGGTAGTACTCTAGATTGGCCGCCACGGCTATCTCCCCCATCAGCTTCGTCAGCCCGTAGTAGTTCAGGGGGTTAGGTGGGTCTCCCTCCCTGTACAGCCCCTTCTCCCCGTCGAAGACGTAGTCTGTCGAAATGTAGACGAAGTACTTACAGACCCCCCGGCAGGCGGTCGCGAGCTCCCTGGTGGAGACGTAGTTCACGTTTAAGGCTAGGAGCTTGTTCGCCTCGCAACCGTCCACGTCCGTGTAGGCCGCCGCGTGCACTACGACCTCGGGTCTCAGGGACTCCACGAGAGGCCTGGCCTCGTGGGGGTCGTCGAAGTCCACCCACACCCACTTCACCCCCTCCGCCACGGGCGGCCGAGTAGCGTGGTAGGTGGCGTAGACCTCGAACCCCCTCTCGACAAGCCTATTAACCAGGCTCCAGCCCAGTAGCCCCGTGCCTCCCGTGACAAGCACCCTCGCCAATCCGCTCACCACGGCGTGTCCGCTAGTACGTACGCCTCCTCGACCAGGGGCCTCCACCACCACTCGTTACCAAGGTACCACTTGACCGTCTCCCTCAGCCCTGTCTCGAGGTCGTAGACGGGCCTCCAACCGAGCTCCCTCAGCTTGTCGCACCTCATAGCGTACCTCATGTCCTCGCCCGGCCTCCTCTTTGCGTACACGACTTTCTCGGAGGGGTCGAACCCCATGTACCTAACGAGCCTCTCAACCACCTCTCTCACAGTAGCGTAGTTGCCCCGGCACACGTTGTAGACCTGGCCTTTGGGGGCCTTCTCGAGGAGTAGGAGTAGAGCCCTAGAAGTGTCCTCGACGTGAATCCAGTCCCTCACCTGCCCGCCGTCCCCGTAGATGACCGCTGGCTTCCCGTGTAGTAGCCTTATTATAGTCCTGGGAACGAGCTTCTCGGGGTGCTGGTAGGGCCCGTAGTTGTTGCAGGGCCTCACTATAATGTACTCGAGCCCGTAGGTCCTCGCGTACGCCTTTATCAAGAGGTCGCCTGAGGCCTTGCTAGCGGAGTAGGGGCTGGAGGGGTTCAAGGGGTAGTCCTCCCCCGCCTCGGCGCTAGACCCGTAGAGGTCCCCGTAGACCTCGTCTGTAGAGACGTGGAAGAGGAGGGTGTCGCCTCCCTGTCTCCTCAGGGTCTCCAGCACGGTGAAGACGCCGAGTACGTTCGTCCTTATGAAGGGGGCCGGCTCGTTTATCGACCTGTCCACGTGGGTCTCCGCCGCGAAGTTGACGACGGCGTCCGGCTGGTACTCCGAGACCACTCTCTTGAAGGACTCCTCGTCCGCGATGTCGCCCCTGACGAAGCCCACCCTACCCTCCCTCACAAGGTCGGCTATGTTCTCAAGCCTCCCAGCGTAGGTGAGCTTGTCGTAGACGAGCAGCTCGTAGCCCGTTGCTTTAGCCACGTACCTGACGAAGTTGCTACCTATGAAGCCTGCCCCTCCCGTGACGAGCAGCCTCATCTAACCACCCTATATCTCCACCAAGCTGTTGTCGGAGACCACCAGCCTTATGTCGCCGTGTAGCTCCCTCGTGTTCCTCACCCTGGCCCTTGAGCCGAGCACGCTGTCCACGAGCCTCGCCCTGCCCAGGTCTAGCTCCGAGTACTCCATTACCAGGCTCCTCGCCACCCTGCCCGAGTAGACCCTGGCCCCCTCCTCTATGGAGGTGTAGGGCTCCACCACCGAGCCCCGGGAGACCAGTGCGCCCCTGCCTATGTACGCCGGGCCGTAGACCCTCCCCTCCACCACCGCACCCTCCTCGACTACCACCCTCCCCCTCACCTCCCCGTTCACGGAGCCCCTAACGCCGCTTTCCACCCTGTCCAGGAGCATGTAGACGGCGTCCAGCAACCCCTCGTAGGTGCCCACGTCCTTCCACCACCCCTTTATCTTTGAGTACGTCACCCTGTACCCCCTGTCCACGAACCACTGGACCAGCTCCGTCACCTCGTACTCGCCCCTCCAAGAGGGCTTCAGGTCCTTGAAGGCCCTCTCGACGAGCTCCGGGTCCCTGAAGAAGTATACGCCCACCACCGCGAGGTTGGATACCGGCTCCTTCGGCTTCTCAACGAGCCTCACCACCCTCCCCGAGTCGAGCACGGCCACCCCGAACCTCCCCGGGTCCTCGACCTCGGACAGCAAGATGTGTACGTCCGACCCGTTCTCCGCGAACTCCCTCGCGAAGCCTGCGACACCCTCCTCGACGATGTTGTCCCCCAAGTAGACGACGAAGGGCCCGTCTAGGAAGCCCTCTTCGACAGCCCTGTAGACAGCGTGGGCTATCCCAAGCCTCCTCTCCTGTGCTATGTAGGTGAGCCTCGCCCCGAGGCGGGAGCCGTCCCCCAGGGCCTCCCTCAAGAGGTCGCCGTAGTAGCCCACCACCACCCCTATGTCCACGACGCCAGCCGAGACCAGGTCTTCGATAGGGTACTGCACCATCGGCTTCCCGAGGAGCGGGATCAAGTGCTTCGGCCTAGAGTAGGTGAAAGGCCTAAGCCTAGACCCCTCCCCAGCGGCCAGGACAAGGCCCTTCAAGACCAGACCTCCGAGCAGTCGGTTGACAAGCAGGTCTCTACACCAACATGTTACTGCCCCGTGTCTATTTAAGCCTGTTTTTACAACCGAAAGCCTCGCCCTTTAGGGCGGGGAGGAGGTCAGCCAATATACCTTTTATCGAGGAATCCTATCTCATGCATTAACCCATGCGTGAGCCCGAGCACTAGGGGCTTGAGGAGTTTTGTTAGTCCGTCGGCGAGGAGTATCCTGGCGCCCCAATTCGCTAGTTGATGTATGTATGTTGCTGGGTCTATTAATCCCTCCCTCAGTAGTATTGTTGAGTTCCTGACAATGTAGTAATACCTCCACGGAGGCTCGTAATCAATAGCCCTACCTAGGATACTCGAGATTATTGGGATCCACCTTTCCCTGCCGAGTTCGTGATCGATCAACTTACAATCGAGCCTAAGCGTTAGGTAGCCAAGCCTCCTAACCCTAGCGTAGAAGTCGAAGTCCGACTGGTCGAGGAAGAAGTCATCTCTAAACCTAGCAAGCCTAAAGATGCCAGCCCTAACCAAGGAGCCCGATGTAGGTTCAAACCGCACCGCCTTTACTTTACAATCACCATTAACTGCACCAAGGGATATGATGCCAACCCTACCCCTAAGAGCACTGGGTAGGCTTTGGTAAGCATTGAGGGCCTTCTCGACGGCTCCCTTTAGGAGTACTGTGTCATCGTCAAGCAGTAGAAACCACTCCTGGCTTAACCACCTCATCGCATAGTCGACGCCGATGTTTATCGCATGGGCAACGCCAGAGTTAAAACCAACCTCGATGAACCAGCAATTCCTGAACCCATTACATGAGCCCTCAATGAATTCCCTATTAATGGAGGCATTATCAACAACCACCACATTATTAACTTGGGAAGCCGCGGAACCAAGGACAACCCTAAACCTACCCTCATTAGGGTTATGGGCGACAATAATGGCCGTAACACCCATTGAATTCACCGAACCACAATACTTTTTAAGGCTTCTTGCCAACAAGACACTTATGGTTAAGGCATCTGCGGTATAGCCTAATTACAATAGCATGAGGTTCATAGACGTCGCCCGAAGTCGATCGGCTCCGTGCTTAGTCTGGACTTTGATTGTTTTGAGGTTATCGTTGTTGATAGTATCTCTACGGATGGCGGTTTTGAGCGTATTGGGAAATTCGTCAAGGAGCGTAGGTCAAGTAACGTTAGGGTTAAGTTCGTCCGTAATGATGAGAATCTTGGCTATGCTGGTGGTATGAATGTTGGTTGGGATGTGAGGAACCTGGATGCCAGGTACTTCACGCTCCTAAACAACGACCTAGTGGCAGAACCAGGATCACTAAGAAAAGTAATAGAGCACATGGATGAAGACGAGAAGGTAGCAGCAAGCGGACTATTATACTACCTAGACAAAAACTTATACTCAACCGGTGGCTGGATAGATGAAGTATTAGTCTTAGGAAGTATTTGCAATGGTTTAACAGTAGGTGATTGTCCTGCAATAGTAAAGAGCAGTACGTAACATATGCCGATGGAGCATATATGGTGATTAGAGCCGAAGCCGTGAAGAAATCCATGCCCAACGGTAAGCCATTTATAGATGAAACATTCCTATACCTAGACGATAATCTCCAGTGCCCGTGTCAAGCCGTCTACATCGCCAGGTTTTATAATTATCCCAACGCCCCTAACAACCTCGGAACCGCCGGTCTCCGAGGTGATTACCGGCAGGCCAAAGGACATGTCCTCAACCCTAGCTATACCAGAGCTTTCCATGTATGATGGAAGTACGAATATAGAGGCCCTCGAATACTCCTCAACCAATTGAGAGTCGCTGATAGGACCGACAAAATCAACCCTACCATTGAGCCCTAACCCGTTAACTAAATTCACAAGCTTGCTGAAGTACTCTCTGTTGGTTACTGGACCAACAATCCTCAACTTCCACTGAGGATGCTTATTTGCCACTTTGGCGAAGGCGGTTATGAGGTCGTGAACGCCCTTGACCGGCTCAACCCTAGCCACAGTAAGCACAATAGGCTCGCGCGGAACATTAGCCGGCTTCAAAAGCTCATCGCAGTAACCATTATACACAACCCTAAGTTTAGAGTAAAGGCTGGGCACGGACCTGGCCGCATTCAGTAAGGCCTCATAACTCTCAATAATCACTAAATCGGCAAACTTAGAAAACAACGCCGATGACAAGCCCCTCGCGAGTCTCTTAACGTAGCTGCCACGAATAATCCCATCCCAATCCATCTTGACAACGACACGAAACTTAAGGAGCCTACTGAGGAGTGAGAGTAGCGGTAAAAGCGACGGGTAGTAATAGGTAAGCACAAGGTAAGGCCTAATCCTCACCAACAGCCTTACTAACTTAAGGCCATGGTAAAGGGAGGACGCCAAACTATTCAGTATATTACAGACATAGAGTGGTATTAAACCACACCTATGGCTGATGAGACCGAGCTCGTAAACCTCAACACCGGGAACCCTAACCAAAGCCCTACCAGTAATCAAAACACTCCTAAAACCGAGCCTAGAGAACTCGTAGGGAATACATACAGGGTCCTTCTTAACCATAACCCAAGATATGGCATCAAGCACAATAGTAACTACGGATTTCTTTTGCCCGCTCATAACCTACGCCTACAATACAGTATCTTATCAAATACTGAGCAATCATAGTCTCTCTTCATAGTATTTAATAATGGCATTAAATTGCCATGATACTCAAGGATGACTTCACCAAATAACTTGACATGCTCATAATCATTGAGTATAACGTCATACTCGCAACCCTCACAATCCATCTTTAGAACAGCGTTGTTAGGGATACTGTATTTATTGATGATCTCGCCTAATGTTACGGTCATAACATTGCCAAAATTGTCGATTTTATATAATGTCGTCGCAGTACTATCTACGTCAACACGACTTATTTTAATCCAACCCGTTCTGCTCGCCAGTCCCGCGTTTATTGGTATTATTTTGTCTTCCATGTTATTTAGCCTAATGTTCTCGAGCATCTCTTGGTAAGCTCCCGGATGAGGCTCGATGGCAATAACTTTCTCAGCACCCCTCACGGCGAAGTATATGGCTGAATCGCCAACAAAAGCGCCAACGTCAACGACAACCCTGCCAGCGACGTTGAGCTTTTCATAAACCCTAGTTATGAAGATCTCTTTGATTGACGGTAATTCCCTTTTAAACTTAGCAATGAACAAATCAAAGCAGTTGCCCAACCGATTAATCCTGATTTTCTGCCCGTTTATTAAAAATTCGTTACCGTTGCAATCAAATTGGTAAATAAACCCCTGAAAATATCCCCTCACAACCCTTCCATAGATATCCCGCGGAAGATACGCCTCACCACTTAAACACCTAACTCTTATACGGTCCCTTCCAAGTAAGTACAATATCGACGCCGTAAGCCAATTCTTAATGATGTTCCTTGACTTAACGACAGCCAAGAACCTCTTAAATCCTGGTATTCTAGACTTTAACATGATTTGAAGTTTTGAGACATAACTAATTAAATCTTTGACTACTCGCCTTGTGGGCAGGTATAGGGCGAAACTACGCTTATTCGCATTGCCTTAGTTAAATTCCTAATTCTCGTACTATTCGTACGCGATCGTCTTAACCATGTCAACATATAATGGTACTACCTTCCTCGTATCATAAATTTCCGCTATATGCCTACTTAATTGCACAGAGCTTAAATAGGCACGTTCCTCGTACCTCCAAATACTGTATAATAACTGTATCTTATCGGCTAAATCCCGAGGATTGCCGGGCCTAAACCTAAGCCCAGTACCCACACCGGAGTTGCTCATGTCTCTTAGGAACCACTCTGTCGGCGGCAGGTCACTCATTACTATGGGGGTACCACAGCTAAGGCTCTCAAGGGCCCTCTATCACTGCCTTCTTCCTAAAGACTTATTATAATACGTTTACCCTCATAATAAGAAACCGTATATTCACTGTATCATTTCACTCAGTGTCATGAATCGAGCGTTTAGCACTCGTAAGGCATTTACAATAATGCTTAATTTAAAGACTGACGGCGAATGCGTGTAGAGAATAAACCTATCAAAGTTGCGCACTAGCCTTGGCAACTCATGCATATTTAAAAGCCTTAGGTTAAAGGCTATTACACAACCGTGCTCATCAAATAGTTGGTACCTACTGGCTGGGCCTATGTACGTGGTCCTAACAACCCTATAGATAGACCTGGCAAGTTTGGCTGCTTTTTCGCTGTGCGGTCCGTATGGGTAGGCAAAGCTCACGACCTCGTTGCCTATTGCATCCTCGATCTTCTTCTTTGACTCCACTAATTCTCTCGCGATCAAATCCTCGCTAGACTTAACCATGTCTATGTGGGTCACAGTGTGGCTACCAACCTCATGCCCCAACCACGCCAACTCTCTCCACCGGGCTGGACCCATTAACTCATGCCCCATGTACTCCCTAAGCCCAGTTATTACGAAGAACGTGGCTCTAATGCCGCGCTTGGCCAGGTATCTGGCAATTTGTAACTGCTCCACAAAACCGTCATCAAACGTTAAACCAACAAGCACCATACACAGACGTCAAATTCCTCAATCAATTATTAAATTCAACACCGGGCTTTATTTGTGGCATCATATCTTATTACATATCGCAAACATCCGTAATCTGTGTTGCTTAACTACGTATAGGTTAGCCTCATGATTATTTATGATGGTTATTAATCAAAGTAAGTACTTGCTCAATTTATAAGCCACGGCATTATAGCTAAGGTTATTGATGGCGAATTCCCTACTTTTCATCGCGAGGTTCTCGTGTACGTCTTTATTATTGAGTGTTTCTAGAACAAAATCTGCGTAGTCCTGCTTATCTCTAACCACCACGTATAAATCTCTGTAGTCCGCCATGCTCGGACTATCACCGCCTATTACTGGGGTCCCGGAGGCTAAAGCCTCAATAAGCGTCATTGGTGGTTCAGTTGGGTAGTCGCCACGTATTGGCAGTAGGAGCGCGTCCACGGCATTGTAGAGGTACCAAACAGGCACCTCGCGTCCTAGGACTATTAGTGCCCCATCCTTAACAGCCCTCCTTAAGTCCCTAACTAGCTCGGGTGTAGCGTTATCGACCCTTAGTGATGTTACCACGGTCTTTACGCCATACTTAGCCAGTTTAAGGGCGGTCCTAACCACGATATCGAAGCCCCGCTTAACATCCACATCGCCTACGTAACCAACGATAGGTCTATCCCGGGGCAAATCGAACAAGCCCCTAGCCCAATCCCTATCCCTGGGCCTGAAGAGCTCGGTATCAACGGGCGGGTACGTAAAAACCCCGTTATTGAACAGCCCTGCTATACGCCGCGACGTACCAACCACAACTCTGGAACCGCGCTCTATCGCCGTCTTCTTCAACCTCCAGAAGCTATGTATTGTTAGCAAGTGTGAGAATTGGTAAGTGATCGATTCCTTATTGGTGAACGTGTTCATGAACGTTATCAGCGGCTTGTTAACATTGAGTAAATGCACCGTGTCGCAGGAATTCACGAGGACCTTAGCACTTTCTAGTAGGTAGAAGAGTTGTTTTGGCGCCTTTACCCGAGCTGTGTCTATCACGTGAACATTGTTATAGATGAGCCTAAGGACCTCGAGAAAGCCCCTAGCTAAGGCGGTCTGCCCTTCCTTAAGGCTTGGGTGCCTAATTACTGCACAGATCATTGCAGGAGTTTTAGGCAGTTAAGCAGTTCTAAGGCGCTCTTCACGCATGTAAACTCCCTCGCCCTCTCAATACCAGCCCTGCTAAGCCTAGCCCGTAGCTCCTCGGTAGTCAGTACCGCTTTAACAGCGTCAACCATAGTATCGATCGTCGTTGGGGCCACTAACACAGCGGCATCGCCCACAACCTCCATTATTGACGGCTCGGCGAACGCCACTACAGGCAATCCACTAGCCATCGCCTCCAGGACTGGGAGTGCGAAACCCTCATGTAGAGATGGGTATAGAAATAAGTCGGCGCACGAATATAACCTGGCCAGTTCCGATTCGGTGAGGTGGGGTAAGCACAACACATCCTTTACAAGCGATGCATGTGGTGGGCAGGGACCTCTAATGACGAGTTTTACGTTCAGTTCCTTACTAACTCTCGAAAACACGGCCAGCGAATTGAGGACAATATGCCTCTTAGATGCCACCGTTAAGATTGTGAGCCCTTTACGTTCACAGTCACGTGGGTGATAAACTCCGGTGTCTACGCAGTGATGTACAACACACGGCTTTACACCCGTGTACTCGCTAACTGTCTGTGCCACCGCATTAGTTGGTGATAGGAAAAGATCCACAAAGGGCTTAACCGCACTCAGCGATACTAACCTCCTCAATCTCTGCTCAAGCGGTCTCCTCCCAGCGTCCCAGGCTGTCAGTTCGCTATGGCTTATCGATCTAACGTCATGCATATAAGCGACAACTCGGACACACCGTAACTTAGACCTAACGAAATCAAGTAAGTACTTCGGTGTCGAGTCAAGTGCTACAATAATGTCGTAATGCGAGTTGCCGCTTATCCTCCTAACTATATCTACGCCCAACGTGTTTGCTAATGCCCTGGCTATTTTCAAGTGGCTGATGGGCCCCGGCTTAACCAGGAAGGCTATTCTAGGCATTGTATAATTAAAGACGAGACCTGCCTTACTATGTTAGACCTGGATAAGTATTCGCCTATGACCTTCCTAACAACCCTACCTAAGTCCCTTAGTAATAAGTCGTTGTTGAGAAGTTCTATTATTATCTTAGCCATAGATTTAGGGTTGAGGTCCGTCACTAGGTTGGCATCGACCTTTGTTATTACGTCTTTACTACCCACGTACTTGGTCACCACGGGTACGGAGCCGAGAGCCGCGGCTTCAACTGCGGCGATCGAGAACGCGTCAAAGAGCGAGGGCTGTATGTAGACGCTACACTTGCTCAACAATCTAAGGAGGTCGCTCCTGGGCAATCGACCAACGATCTTTATGTTATCGCTGATACCGTACCCATGGGCCTTCTTAATAATGTAGCTGCCTAGTGTGTCTCTCTGAGAGCCCCCAGCGAGTATGAACTTCACTTCTCTGCGCAGTTCCCCTACGACGTCCCTGGCTATTTCCGGTATCTTGTGAACACCCTTTATGGGTATGAAAACACCGCTGTAGCATACCCAGGGCATTTTGCTGTCAATAGGGAATTTAAGCAAAGTGTCGAGCTCTGGGGGTCTCGGGTGAAGGATTAGGGACTTGTTCGTGATTAAGTCCTTGACCAGGCTTGACACTGCAATCACCAGATCCGGCGCTGAGTACAGCGTGTTCACGGGTGGGCTGAGTATTGATGGCGACGCCGCTATCGCCGACCAGCACCTATGGGTCACAGCGAGGAGTCTCCCAATTGCCGTTGGCCTGACCCCCTCGGTTATCAGGACATCGCCGGTGATTTTTCCAAAAGGCCTCCTTAGCGTCATTACCCTCACATCGTGCCCCAACCTCCTCATTGCCCTGAGCCAATCCAAGTGACCTAAGTGTGGCTGTGGACCTAGTGTCACATAGGTTATCTTAGCCATAATCCCCAAATACCATCCTTATACACAATACTGAAATGCGTGTTTAAGTGATCGATTTCGTCCATTAACTGGTTAATCGACATGTCCAGCCTGTACGTGTTCATCGCCCTATAGAATATAGCTACGTAACTGCAGGCCGATACCTCGCTCGGCGTTATCACGGGGCTTAAGTACGTAATCGGTGCATTAACGCCGTACAGCCAGTAATAGAACCAGAGGAGCTCGTGAACGCCGGAGGCGCATATTGCTGTGTTAGAGCTCACGTGCGTCGCTATGAATGACGCCTCGGCAATGTCGTGAACAGTGGGGAAGGCTATTGGTGAAAAGCCCCACTTAACCGCTGGTGACAATGCAATCAGTAAAATACCAATGACTGTCGCAAACATCCTAAACCACTTACCTTGCATCCCCATTATCACTAACACGGGTAGTGCAGATAGTACATAGAGTGTATATGGTACCATGCCCCACCTACTCATAACCAATGCCATAGCCTGCAAAGCCGCAAGCAAGAAGTAGAGTAGCACCCATGGACGTGCATCAGCATTGAAGCTTCTTTGCCTAGCCCTAGCAAGGTGTGTCAAATATACTAGAGACGACGCAAGGCCCAATAAAAAGCCTAAAAACACGGTTAACTCCCTTACGTAGTTGTAAATCTTCATTACGGGGTTTACGGCTGGCACTACTAATGAGGGTACGGGGTTTACTGGCGACTCTAACATAGCCATCAACTGCATTATAAGGGATGCCATGCTACCCGATATGTATAGGATCAGGTTAACAGTGAACCACGTCGTTAATGCTACAATTGCTGTGACTAGGAATCCCCTGCCGAATACCGCGACTACCATGAGCATAATAGGTGCCATGAGAGACGTCGGGTCGGATATTAAATAGGCGAGGAATACTACGAGGATAACCACGGCGCTTGTTACAGAGATACCGCGCCGGCTGTCATGGCCCCGCAACCTATTATAGAGGAACACCGTAAAGAGTACTAGGTAAGCCCACGCGAACGGGGTTCTACCGTATAGTATCGGGTTAAGCATTGAACCGAGAACGATTAATGCCACTATAATTAGGTCCCACGTGGTCCTACGGCGTAGTGCCAGTAATGGGGTTACGTATAGAATCGGTAGTGCGGACTGGACAGTCACAACACCCCAGAACGGTTTAAGCCCCATCACCGAGGTGAGAACTGTAGTGAAGTACGCGTGACCTAGCGATGACGGTTCACCCTGTATCGGTTCAACATGGCCAGTAATCAAGCCGCTAAGGGCTTCTGCCACGAACCCCAGCTGGTCGTTGTATAGGGGCATGGAACTCACGTAGATTATGTATGGTGTATCGAGGACAAGGAACCATAGAAGTAATATTAGGACTACGGTTTCCGTAAAAACATCTCTGTAACACAGCAGTACCAGTATTAGTGAGATCGCGATGAGTGATAATACATATATCGGGTCTCCGTATAGGAAGAAGGGGCTCTGCGTAACAACGTCAATACTTAACGCGGATAATGACTTTATTGACGCTAAAGTAAGCGCTATGGCAATTCCTACCAATAGGGCGTCGAGGATCGCCGGTTTACTGCTTAGTATCCTCGTTACTGAGCACCTCCTCGTAGAGCTTCACGTACTCTCTAGCCACTGAGTCCCAGCCAAATCTTTGGGCGTAGTTAATGCCCTTCCTGGAGTACTCCTGCCAATTCCTCAAAATCTCATCAACAGCCTCAAGCAAGGACTTTGAATCCCTGAAGAACAGCCCTGCCCCTGAATTAATTATGTGCTCCCTCCTAGCATCATCCCTATCCCATGCTATTACCGGTATTCCTGAGGCAAAGGCTTCAAGTATTGGTAATCCAAAGCTTTCCCACCTTGATGTTAGCAGATAGACATCAGCATTGGCATACCATTTAGGTAACTCTTCATAGGGTAGGAAATCTAGGTCTATTACATCTTTCTTTACGCTATTCGGTAGTCTCTCAGCCTTAGATAGATTCCTAACTATTAACTTAGCCTCTGGATACTTCCGTTTAATGGCCATAAATGACCTGAGTAATATATCTGAACCTTTAAACCTATTATACGAGGTAATATTGATTATAGTTGGGTATCCAGGTTTCTTAGTATCTTTACTCGGTTTAAATAACGTTAAGTCGATACCATTCGGTATCAGTATTGAATTAAGGTTATACATATTTTTAAGCTGATTCCGCACATACATACTTATTGCTGTGGTCACTGGTTTGTACTTTCTAAAGATTAATTTATAGCCTATATTATTTATGTATATATGAATTAGTTTATTAAATACACCAGGGACAACCCATATTGGTGGGAAACCATGAGATGTAAATACTACATTAGTTAACCTAGCCTTAGCAACTATACTCAGGTATGGATACGATTGATGTATGTGAATTATATCAAAGTGCTTAGCCTCCCGTAAGAACTCCCTAGGCGTGAGCTTAACTAGGTTGACATAGTCTGATGGTTCAGCCCTGATAACCCTGGTCGCCACCGTAACCTCAACACCATACCTAGGCAGGTACTTGCTCAAGTTATCGACTACCGTCTTAAACCCGCCGACCTCGTAGTAACCGAGTCCCATCAAAACCCTTATCATGACCACGAGAAAGAAATATGACTAAACTTAGTGTAGTAGTAATATATCAGTCTCTTCGCGAGTGTGGGGTTTAACAAGTACGTGAGGCCAAAAATGGCTGTCCCTAAATACCTAGCTGAGGGCCTATTACCAATTATATAGTTAGTCAACGGCTTTACCAACCACGCACCCCAATCGCTAAAGACTCCTCCTATAATCGATGCCTCGTCGTAGTTGGTATATTTTGCTAACCACTTATCCAGTAACCCGGCTGTTACGACTAAGGCATGCCTAGCTAGTGCGTGCCTAATGGAGTTCTTCACAGCACGCCTAAAGCGTGTCTCAGGATCTTCGACAAAGCGGACACTACTAGCGCTTGTACTACTTAGTCTAAACAGCGTTAGCCTCTCCGGGCTGTGCAGGATTGTCCCCTCGCTCGAAAGGGCCAGCAGGTAAAGTAGTACATCGACGGCATCCGGAAAAAGCCTGATCACATTAACAAATCTCTTAATGAAATCCCTCCTAACAGCCATTGAACTATTCCTAAGGCCTAGTGACCAACCATACTTAGCGAATATCGCTTTCTTCTCATTGGCAGACTCCGCCCTGACGAACTCGTTAACGTTTGAATGCTCAATCAGTTTATCAAATATGGGCTTTCCATTCTTGTCAATTGCGGCCACATTATGGTGAAAGTAAATCAGTTTCTCATCATTAGAGAACACATCATAAATGCGAACAAGCTTAGTTGGCATGTAAATATCGTCATCCTCAAGAAATGCGACAACCTCGCCCTCCGCTTCTTCAATACCTCTCGCAAGTTTTAAGCCTATTGATGCGGCATCAAGCTCGATTACCTTACCCCTGCTTTGCTCGATTAATCTATCGACTTCGGGATCTTTGAAATTCTTAACCACAATTATTTCATAAAGACCTTTATCTAGGGTCTGATTAAGAACAGACCTAACAGCATGTTTAAGGAACTCACGCCTATTATAAGCAGTGATGATAACACTAATGAACGGACTCATTGATGAGAGAGCACAACACTCCTAAAGAATCCCTACTATTAAACTTAGACCCGAAACCCAACGGTCACCTAGCTGTGTAAATGTTTAGTAGCTTACTCACTATCTCATCCCAGGTAAACACTGATTTCCTACCCTCCATCCCCAACCTTACACTTAACTCCCTATCTTGCACTAATGCTATCATAGCTTCAGCAAGCGCTTTGGGGTCTCCGGGCGGTACTAGAAGCCCGTTAACCATGTGCTTAACCCTATACGGTATTTCGCCCACCGCTGATGCTATTACTGGTTTTTCCCTAGCCCACGCCTCCGTTATTGCTAGAGAGAAGACCTCAACATGATCGCTCACGCTTGGTAGGGTTAGGGCTATTGATGCATCGATGGCCCCGACCTTAGTATCTTCATCGACAAAGCCCGTGAATAAGACTTTATCGCTAATGCCGAGCTTATCGGCTAGTTCCCTATATGGCCTTTGGTCACCTGGCCCCGCTATAACCGCCTTCAGACTGGGCTCCTTCTTGGTGGCTATTGCCAAGGCCCTTATGAGCACGTCAATGCCTTTTAGCTTATGGAGCCTCCCCACGTAGACTATTAAGGGGCCCTGTATACCAAATTTTCGCCTAAACTCCACAGCCATGTTAGGCTTCCTGAGGAGCCCCTCATCAACGCCGTCAGGCACATACTCTGCCTCTATGCCGTACCTATTCCTTAATATCTCCATGTCCCTGAAGCTTTTAACAAGCCTAACGTCACTAGCCTCAATAGCCTTCCTGACACTCCACCTGCCGTAGTATGGTGCCAATAATCTAATTAACCTACTTGGGTGGTCGTTAAACGAGTCAACAGCCATGAAGTGAATCACGGTCCTGGCACCAAGCCTCTTGGCTTCCCTAATCATCTCGACTGTAAATAGGCTGTTCTGGCTATGCCCATGAACAACATCTGCATCCCTCAAAATGCCCCTAGGCACCTCCAGTGGGTAGGTTAAGTCTGGGTAACCTAGCCTAATTGACTTAACCCTATGAATATGGACACCGTTAATAACCTCCTCCCTAGGCCTACCCTCAGCACCATAGGTGCTTGTCACCACGTGAACCTCGTGGCCGAGCCTAGCCATGCCCTCAGCCAGCGCCTTGACCACGTTTTCCAAGCCACCAATCACGGGCCAGTAGTGATGGTGAACGTGGATTATCTTCATAGTGTTTTATACACTTTATGCTTCTCTTAGAAGATAGTTGAGCTCCCTTAGTAGTCCTCTACGCTTGTAGCCTCTGGCGCTCACTAGTACTGTCTCGTTTATATCGAACTTGAAAATCTTTGAACCAAATCTCCTATAGGCGTCTTCGCCGAATTTGTAGTCTTCCGTCGCTAATGCTGCATTTATATCAAATTGGACGTAATCATATAATTCTCGAGTGTAGGCTATGAAGTGTCCTGTCGTTTTATGCGGTTTTCTGAAGTATTTATCGTAGTAATGAGCTGCTAAATTATACAGAGCATTAGCATCATAGTAATAATGCGAAACATGATAGATACCAAGCTTTTGTTTCATTAAGTTGATCGCTGTTTTATAAAGTAAAAGTGGTGTTAATACAGTATCCGCATCAATTTGTGCTATTATTTCGCCTCTCGCCTCCAGCGAGCACATGTGCCTGGATAGGCCTAATTTACCTACGTGAGTATTTTCAATAATTTTTGCGCCGAACGTTTTTGCTATATCTCTTGTCCTATCACTCGATAAATTATCAACTACGATGACTTCATATCTGGGATATATATTAATTCTCTGTATTGCAAAGAGTGCCTGCCCTATGTACCGTTCCTCATTTCTTGTTGGTATACAGATTGTGACTAGGGGTAATCTTTTAGCACTTATTGGTTACACTTTCCCCTCTAAGGCATCCCTTATCTCGTGAAGTGCCCTATTGATTTTCAAGTTCATCTCCCTTAATTCAAGTAATAAACGTCCAGATAGTGCATGCAGTAGGAATACGGTTAGTCTATCCATTGCTGATAAGCTTACTGTAGAGTTCTTCGTACTTAGGCAGTATTTTGTTCCACACGTGTTTTTGCGCCCATTCCCTGGCTTGACCGCCGAGCCTCTTCCTTAGTTCCTCGTCGGTTAGTAGTGTGGTTATGGCTTCTCCGTACTTCTCTGGCTTGGGCTCCGCCCATAAGCTCGCCAGATTTGGTGGTGAGGCTTCCACTTGCCCACCGTTCCCCGTTATTATTGATGGTGTTCCGTGGATCCCAGCCTCAAGTAGCGTTATTCCAAACGGCTCGTACAGCGATGGTAGTGCGTAGACCGCGCTTTCAAGGTATAGTCTGTGTTTCAGCTCCTCACTTACCTCGCCCAAGTACTGCACGCTTATGCCGTGCCTCTCTGCATAGTTTAGCATGCCGTGGATTAGGTCTTCGTCTGGCCCGGCGAGGGTTAGCTTAGCGCCCCTCACCTCCCTGATCACGTACTTCATCGCCTTGAGGAGTAGGGTTATGTTCTTCGACTTGCTTATCCTACCCAGGTAGAGGACCCGGTTCTCATCCTTGGCGCTACTATTAACGTCGCATCTGTCCTCCTCGACGCCGTTTGGTATGACCTCAATCTTCCCTTCATCGAGGCCTAGTCCCTTGACAATGTTTGCTTCGTGCCTAGTCAGCGCTATGTACTTGTCGTAGGTCCTCAGGTAGTTTCTGCCAAACGTGTCCGCCAGCCTGTGGTACGCCCAGGTGGCTACGCCTAGTTGGTCGAGTTTGTGGAATGGTGCGTGGCCGTGCAGCACCGCTTTGAACCCCATTTCCCTCCTTAGCTTGGCTACTTGGAACACGTGTGGGTGCCTCCAGACGTGTACGTGGACAATGTCGGGCTTTAGCGCCTTTATTATTTGGGGTAGTTCCGGGCTGTACGAGCCGTGGCTCCATGTTATAGCTGGCTTAAGCCTGATTACCTTGACGCCGTTTATAACCTCCTCCCTAGGCAGTAAACCGATGCCGCCTACTCTAAGCCTATTGTAAGTCACCACATAGACCTCGTGGCCTCTGCCGGCCATGTACTCGGCTACGTGCTTAACCACGTCCTCGACACCGCCGACCACGGGGTGGTAGAAGGGCGCTACGTAGACTATCTTCATTTCCTCGCTAATACTACGATTCTCCTTGCTAGTGATGGTATTTTGAGAGTAGTTTGACTAGGTGTGCTAGCCCTTCGGGTTCTACTCCTAGTGCTCCTCCCACTTCGGCTACTGACAGGTGTTGCCTGAGTCCCTTGGCGTCAACGTACGCTAGATCATTTACTGTCGAGTAGTAGCTTCTGACTATCTCGAAGCCGTTTGCGGCGAGTAGTTCCTCCACATCGTTCTTCGTATACTCGCGTGCATGGTACCCGACTGTGGCTGTACACCCAGTAGCAGCTTCAGTCTCCTGAATAGGGGTTGCTGTCGAACCGTGTTTAGTAGTATAGCTAACCGGGTTAAGTGTTTCACGACTTTCCCTGCTTTCTCCACACTAGCTCCTTGGTCCACAGGTTTCTGACCATCGCTATTACTAGGAAGGCTTGTGTCGCAACCCACGCCCTGTAGGGCTTGTAGAGGAGTAGTAGTGCCCCCAGTGCCAGCGCGGCCGCGGGGAGTACCATGCCCGCTGCCGCCGATGCTGCGAGCAGCGCTGCTGCCGAGAGGAGTAGCCAGGGGTTCACCAGGTGGAGGTAGGCCTCCGCTAGGAGCACCGCCTTGAAGCGCCCCGGGGCCCTCGAGCCCCTCAGCCGCCTCAACGCCTTGGCGAAGCTCTGCACCAGGTGCTGGGCCCTCCTGGTCCTCCAGGCCGCGTAGCCCCTCCCCGGGACGTACTCCACGCAGGCGAGGCCGTCGGGCGTTATCGCCCTCAGCCCCGCGAGGGCGGCCGCTACCGCCGTGTAGCTGTCGTCCGCGCCGACGTCCGTGGGGAACCCGCCGATCTCCTCGAGAAACCCCCTCTTGAACGCCGCGAGCTCCCCGTGGAAGACGGGGGTTGACCAGGCCTTGCTCTCCGCGAGCCTGACGGTGTTGTAGAAGCCCCTGTAGGCCTCCTCCACCCCGGGCACAGTTCCGCCCCCCGGCAGCTTGAGGCAGGAAACCGCGGCCACCCTCTCGTCCGACAGCCACTTCACGGCCTCGCTCAGAGCGCTCCTCGGCCAGAGGGAGTCCGCGTCCGTCACCA
Organism: Thermogladius calderae 1633; assembly: GCF_000264495.1. Classification (NCBI taxonomy): domain Archaea; kingdom Thermoproteati; phylum Thermoproteota; class Thermoprotei; order Desulfurococcales; family Desulfurococcaceae; genus Thermogladius; species Thermogladius calderae. The sequence continues at coordinate 183,533 of NC_017954.1, forward strand.
CCACGACCTCGCCCCTAGCCCGCCTCAGAGCCTCGTTGAGGGCGGGGGCCTTCCCCCTCCTGGCGGGCTCGACCACCACCTCCACCCTCAGGTCCCCGTGCCTCCCAGCCCACTCCCTAGCGGCCTCCGCGGTCCCGTCGCCGCTCGCGCCGTCGACCACCAGCACCTCCAGCAGCTCCCTCGGGTAGTCCTGCTCGTAGACGTTCTCCAGCTTGCCCTCTATCAACCCCCTCTCCATGTACGTCGGGACGACGACCGTCACCCGGGGCCTGTAGCCCGGGTCAAGCCTCAGGCCCCATGGCCGGCCGAGCCACCTCGCCTTCAGGTAGGCGTAGTAGGCCAGGGGGAAGGCGAAGTGGGCCAGGGAGAGGGCAAGGCCCGCCGCGCCGAGGGCGTCTACCAGCCCCATGGACTCCCGCGGGCTACCCCTCGCCCCCGCGGCCCCCAGCGCTCTCCCCGTGCTCCTCGTTGGGGGCCTCCAGCTCCACCACCTCCCCCCTCCCCACGGCCTCGGCCACCTCCTCGATCGACAGCAGCCTGCCGGGTGCCCGCCTAGGGGCTAGCACCCTGAAGCCCCTCTCCCTCAGGAGGCTGAACGCGCCGGGGCCCACCTCGCTGACGACGACCGCGTCGACGCCCCTCCTCGCCAGCTCCTCGACTATGGCCCTAGCCCTCCCGTACCCCTCCCTCCCCAGCCCCGGGTTCTCGAAGACCTCGACTACCCTGTAGCCCCCCTCGCCGACCTCCACCACCGCGAAGTGCCTCGCTCTCCCGAAGTGCGGGGACAGGAGCAGCCCCCTGCCGGTCTTGACTACAGGCGAGGCGAACCTCATACCCCTACCCGTAGAACCTGTAGACGGTGGGTAGGTTGAGGTAGAATATGCCCAGGGTTAGCAGCCTCGAGGCCTTGGACACCAGCTCCCCCAGCCTGCCCCAGCCCTCGGCCAAGGCGACTATAGCCCCGTAGAAGAGGGCCCTACCCCTGAGCGTGTAGAGCTCTATCTCGAGGAAGACCTCCCTCAGGACCGCCCTGAGCGTGGGGGACTTGACCACCCCCCACCTCCTCAGGGCTAGCAGGAGGCCCCGGCTATGCGCCGGCAGCCTCCTCCAGGCGCCGTGGCGGAGGGCCTTCCTGAAGTACTTCTCGACCACGGAGCCGTCCACTCTCTCCGGCAGCAGAACCCTCGCCACAACCTCTCTAGCCCTATACTCCACCTCCCTACTGAGGCCCTCGACCGCCCTCTTCAGAAGGCCCTCCGCCACGAGTGTCATGAGGTAGGACACCAGGCAAGACATCTTGATGGAGGCGGCGAGATAAAAAGCTTTCACTGGAAGCGGGGGGCCCCCTAACTTTCGCCCCACCGGCCCCCTCAACAGCCGGCCTTAGGGTAGGGTGGTCTAGTGGAGGAGTTCGTCGCCGCCTCTCTAGCCCTCCTCGCTACGCTCGCGGGCTTCGGGCTCGTGCTGGCCTCGGTCATCAACGCCGAGGGGGCTCTCAGCGGGGTGGAGTACCAGTGCGGGAGGCTCGCCTACGTGGCCTACAGCGGCGGCTACGTGTACGCCTACTACCAGGGATGCCCCGCCTCGCTGAAGAGCGGGGTCGAGGCCTACGTCAACGGGTCGTGGACACTCGTGGACAGGCTGGTGGACGGGGTGCTCGTGAGGGCCCCCAGCAGCGACGGGAGGCTCGTGCTCGAGACGAGTAGAGGGGCCCTGGTGGCGTCGCCTTGAGAGCGGTCAGCACAGTGGTGGGCCTCTACCTCGCCCTCATAGCGATGGTGGTCGTGGGCCTGGCGGTAGCCGGTAAGCTGTGGGAGTTCTCGAACACCTTCGACTACGCCGCCAGTAGAGCGGGGGACGCGCTGGGGGAGGCCTCGAGCCCGCCCCTGATGACGCTCGCCCTGTCCGGGGACACCCTCTACCTTAACGTCACGCCCCTCAGGCCCTTCACCCTCAAGTACCTCTTACTGGAGTACTCGAACGGGGCCGTGGACGTGAGGGAGCTGGACCTGCCGGTCCTCAACTCGACGCTGCTAACCCTTGTACGCGGCTACAGCGGGGAGGTTTTCAGGCCCGTCCTGGTGACGGGGAACGGCGTCACCTACGCCTACACGCCTGGTAGAGACCCCCTACTCGCCCCCCTCAACCCCGCCCTGGCGGGGAAGGCGTTCATAGACCAGGACGTCGTGGACGCCCTGAGGGGTGCGGCCCCCCTGGTGAGGGCTGCCGCGGGCCTCAGAGAGGTCTACGACCCCCTGAGCAACTCGCCCCTACTGGTGCTCTCGGGCTCCAGCCCCCTCAACTACACGAAGGTCAAGCTCGGCACGGAGCTGACCTTGGAACTGGCTATAGGAGGCCAACCTAGCTGGCCCTACGCCTGCCCCGCGGTGTATATCGACTATAGCGGCTGGGTAGTCATCCCCTGCTCCCTCCAGGAGGCCGGCTTCTTCGACAAGGTCTTCTACTACAAGAGGCTGGACCTGGGAGGCTACCCCGTCGACCTCTACATCGAGGTATACGGCCTCAGCAAGGGCTACGTGTACTACTGGTACCCCAGCCTGGAGTCGGGCACAACAATACCCCTGGCGTCCTTCTACGTGGCCCTCAGGTTCAAGCCCGCCGGCCCCTACGCACTGCTACTAAACGGGACCGCCTCTGTCGAGGTCCGCTTACCCGGAATAGCCTTCCCTCCGAAACCCACTGTGAGCGTCCCCTTCTACGTCCCCGGCACTAACGTCTGCGACGCTGTGCTAAACGACTACCTCGGCCCCTCCGCCCTCGTCCCCCTAGTACTAGCCCCCTACTCCACCTTCACCTCGAACGCCAGCTTCATCGCCTACGTGGTCAAGACAGGGGTGTCGGGGGGCTTCAACTCCACCAGGCTTTACTCCTTCACCAACGCGACCGTGATATCCGCGCTCTCGGACGGGCCCTTCTACGCGGCTAACGCGGCGGGTGTCTTCACCACGAGCGACTACCTTGTAGTCCTAGCGGCGGGCACCTACTTGTTCCCACCGCTCACAGACCCGGTGTCCGTAGCCAGCGTAGCCGTGACCCTAGTACTCGACACCCTCACCGTGGCCCCACCCCCCTACGTCGCCGCCCCCGTCCCCGAGTCCTTCAACGCGACCTTAGAGAGGCTCGTCGACTACAGCCCCCCACCCCTCCTCCAGAAGTCGTGGTACACGCTGGGCTACAAGGTGGTATCGGACTACTTGACTCCGAGGGCCCTCGTCAACGTCAGCGTGGCTGGGGGCGTCCAAGTAGAGCTCGGGTACGGGGCCTCCACGGTCCTCTACGCACCGACCCGCGACCTCATACTGCTGGACACGCTCGCGCGAGCGCCCGTGGAGTCCACCTGGAACCTGACGTGCGCTGGGAGCGGCGTGCCGTCTACTACTGGAAACCCGCTGTACTTCAACTTGACCGCCTACGCCGTGAGGCTCGCCTCCCCCGCACCACCCGCCCCTCTAGCCCTCTCACTCTACAACGGCTCAGCTACGTTGAGGATGCTCGTCTCCCCCGCCAGGTCCCCGGTAGCACTATCGTACGGGGGGTACGAGCAGACGTTGTACGCCTACGCTTACAGGGGCTACAACGTGACGCTTGTCAACACGTACAACGCCAGCCTCCAGGCGCTACTAGTGAGACTGCGGCAAAGCAACGGGGTCTTGGTCTACGACACTAGTTCCAGCCCTGTACTGAGCTTTGTTCTGAGCCCGGGCCTCAACAGCCTCCAGCTCCCGGCGTGGCTCGAGAGAGGGTTCTACGCCCTAGTGGTTAAACCGGTTGATGAAGCGACCCCGGGAGTGGTCAGCGGCCTAGTACTCCTTTACGTTATTTAAACATCTAAGTCAAGGAGCCTGCGGGCGCCCCCTCGCGCGCCGACCAAACACGTTTAAATAATTGCGTGTAATGATTTTATATATTGGCGAGTGGGCTATGTACGCGTTAACGAAGGTACAGGCCGTACTGATCGTTATCGTAATCGTCCTAGCAGCGATAGGCGTGGCGATGTACTTCGCGACTTCTAAACCCTCAGCGCCACCCACGACCACCCCGCCCGCGACGACAACTACCACGACTACTACTACGACCACCACTACGACGACCACGACGCCGTCCGTTCCAACCCTCACCATAGGCAACACCACTATCAGGGTTTCCAGCGACCTGGCAAACTTCGTCGCCGCGTGCAAGTCCGGGAGTATACCGGCCGGCAGCGTCGAGATAATATTCGGCCACGCCCTGGCCAGCAACGAGATACCCGCCTTCAACAAGGTTATCCAGGACTTCATGAGGGAGTACCCGTGCATCAAGGTCACAGTTAAGCCCTACGCCGACATGAACTCCCTGAAGTCCGCTGTGATAGCCGCCGTGGCCGTGGGGCAGCCGGGCGCTGGCCCAGACGTGTTCACGTGGGCCCACGACTGGATAGGCAGCTTCGCCGACGCTGGTAGGATAGTCGCCCTGGACAAGTACCTGCCGCCCGAGTCGATCCAGGACATCAGGGCCCAGCTCCTACCCGTGGCGGCTACAGCCGTAACGTACAAGCTCAAGATGTACGGCGTACCCTACGCTGGCGAGGCCATAGCCCTGATCATAAACAAGAGGATGGTCTCGACGCCCCCGACCACCTTCGACGAGATGAAGGCCATTATGCAGCAGTTCTACAACCCAGGCCAGGAGAAGTACGGGCTGGCGTACCAGATAGACCCCTACCACATATACCCGTGGATAACAGCGTTCGGAGGGTACTGGTACGACCAGTTGACCGACACCATAGGTGTCAACTCGACGCAGACGAGAGAGGGCCTGATATTCTTCATCGAGAACATACTGCCCTACCTCTACTACCAGGCACTGGACGCACCCGCTCAGCCCAACCTGTTCTTCACTGAGAAGGCCCCAATGATCATAACAGGACCCTGGAACCTGGCCGGCATAAACCAGACCATCGGTCTTAACAACGTGATCGTCGAGGCCATACCGCCGATCATCATAAACAACACCAAGTACATACCGAAGCCGTTCAGCGGCTTCAGGAACATGTACATAACGGCCCTGGCCGAGCAGGGCGGTAAGAACAGGGTACTAGCTTCTATACTCTTTACCCTCTACGTCGGGCTCAACGACGACGACGTCAAGACTCTCATGGTCGAGAACGGCTACGTCCCCGTCAAACTGAGCGTTCTACAGTACCTCGAGGCCAACAAGGACAAGTACCCCATCGTCTACGGCTTCGCTCAGGCGGTAATCAACAGTACCCCGATGCCGAACTCGCCCAAGATGGACGTCGTGTGGAACGTGGGCACCTACCTGAACGCCATTATAAACGCGTACACTGATGCTATGAGCGCCGGTAAGCCGCAGAGCGAGGCTATACAGGCAGCCGTAGCAAAGGTCGGGCCGCAGCTAGACCAGGCCTACGCCGAAATAATGCAGGCCCTGTCTACGTTGACCACATAGCTTTTTTCCCCAACTTCCCATCGGGGGGTCCAGATGCCCTCTCGCAAGACAAGGGCCGAGGTGCTCTACCCTAGGAGAGTAGCCTACTCTCTCGTTGTCGCGAGTATAGCCCTCTACCTGTTCTTCTCTATATGGCCAATCCTGTTCTCGATAGGGATAGCCTTCACTAACGCGAACGACGTCAACATAGCCCCGAACCCCCAGCTAGTCGGGTCGATCAACAACGCCATAGCGTGCGCGGAGGCCCTCAGAGACAACGCGTCGTACGTCGAGAGGGCCGTCGACGCGGTCAAGCGCGTGGACGAGCTGTTGACCTCGATAAACCAGAGCCTCGCGAACATATACAACATGGTCTCTAACGGGACAAGCCCCTCGAGCCTCGAGTACCAGCTGGCGGTCTCAGACCTCTACAACAAAGCGAACATGTTGCCGGGTATACTGAGCGACTTCGAGAAGGCGTTCAACTGCACGGCCTTGGGGTACCCCACGGACAAGACCATTATCAGCTCTGCCGTAGAGTCCAACCTGACCAGGCTCATGGAGCTCTCCTCTTACCTCCCCACGCTACAGGACCCCAACAGGATACTCAACTTGACGTCGATGGGCCTGAGCATCGTCTCGGCTAGCGAGGCGTACTTCAAGTCCATCGAGACGGACTACAAGGGCTACTTCAACTCGGTGATCAAGAGCCTAGAAGCCGACAAGTACAGCGTGGAGATGCACTTCGTGGGCTTGAGCAACTTCCAGAAGCTCTTCACGGACCCCAGGTTCGTCTACTCGCTCTACAAGACACTCCTCTTCGTGGCTACGAGCGTCCCCTTGAAGGTCTCCGTCGGAGTACTACTGGCCTTCCTGTACTCCACGCCGCTAGTCTACGGTAGGAGGGTGTGGAGAGGCCTGCTCCTTACGCCGTGGGCTCTACCGATACTCCTATCTGGAATGATGTGGAAGTACATATTCTATCCCAGCGGACCACTGGGCATGGCGTTCCACCTAGACATAAACAACAACGAGTGGCACGCCTTCCTAGTCTACAACCTGTTCGAGGCCTGGCTAGCCTACCCCTTCATAATGACCGTGACAATGGGGGCTCTCTCGGGCGTCTCCAAGGACTTGATCGAGGCATCCTACATAGACGGGGCCAGCCTCTTCTTCAGGGTGAGGCACGTGGTCCTACCACTGATATCCAGGCCCCTGGTACTAGCCACTATACTGACAACAGGCGCCTCTCTCCAGGCCTTCATGGTACCGCTGCTCATAAACGGCGGCGGGCCCACAAAGACTATAACCGTCCCCTACCTCGGCTCCGCAACAGGGAACGCGAACGAGGTTCTGCTACTCTTCGGCTACGACAGGGTGACCATAGACAAGCAGTACGGCTACGCGGCGGCGACGTACGTGGTCGTGGTCTTGATAATACTCGCGTACGTAGCTCTATGGTTCTACTACAGTAGGAGGGGTGGTAGAGGGTGGTGAGGTCTATCACATTCACTAACATAATGCTGAGAGTGGCCTTGACAGTAGCCGGCGTACTGGTAGTCTCGATACTACTGTACCCAGTAGCCTACGCGTTCCTCATGTCGGTCATGGGGAAGGAGGGGATATTCCTAACCAGCCTCAGCCAGCTGGAGAAGTACGGGATAGACCCATGGAGGTACGTCCAAGTCCTGAGGGACCCGGAGTTCGTCAAGTCTCTCGTCACGAGCCTCGTCGTAGCGTTCCTCACCATACTGATATCGGTCATCGTAATCACGCCCGCCGCCTACGGGTTCTCGAGGTTCAGGTTCTGGGGCAGGGACTCCCTGCTCTACGTCTACCTGATAATGAGCCAGGTGGGCGGCGGCTTCGGCATCATGGCGACGGTGGCACTGTACATATTCCTGCTGAGGCTCAACGCCATGGGCGTACCGGTGCTGGGGAACATGTTCGTACTCCCGGTGATCTACAGCTCCGGGCTGGTACCTTTCATGACCTGGTTACTGAAGACCTACTTCGACAGCCTACCAAAGGAGCTGGACGAGGCAGCCTTCATGGACGGCGCGAGCTGGACTACGATCGTGTTCAGGGTGATACTGCCCGCCTCCAGGTCGGCTATCATCATAATAACCCTGTTCGCTTTCATGAGCGCCTGGGGCGAGTTCATCCTAGCTAACTTCCTCGGCGTCAGCACGCTGGCGCAGTACATCTTCCAGACCGCCTTCGGAGCCAGAGGGCTGGAGCTCCCGGCCAGGTTCGCCGCTAACGCCATACTCTTCGCTATACCCACGATAGTGATCTACGTAGTGGCGCAGAGGTACATCGGCGAAGCGATGAGAATGGGGGCTGTGCGAGGCTGAAAAACTAGACTATAAGCTTACCCGTTTTTTTATCGAATACCAGCACTCTCCTCGGGTCGATTAAGAGGTACGCCTTGTCGCCCGGCTTGAACCTGGCCTCCCCTGTCAACTTCACCTTGACGAGCTCGTCGCCTAGCCTCGTCGTAGCGATAGCCTCGGAGCCGAGGTTCTCCACCATCTCGACCGTCGTCTCCGTCACCGCGACCTCCCTCACCCTCTTACCCGAGAGGGCCAGGTGCTCCGGCCTAATACCTACGTAGACCTCGTCCACGCCCGCTATCTTGGAGGCGATCCCCGGCTCGATAGGTAGCGCGATGCCGGGGCACTCTAGTCTAAAGGTCGTCTTAACCTTACCAGACCCCATCACACCACCTGACAGATCCTCGGGGACCGCGTACTCCACGGGCTCGGCCTCCCTCACTCTACAAGGGAGGAGGTTCATCGGCGGGGAGCCTATGAAAGTCGCCACGAAGGTGTCGGCCGGCTTGTGGTAGAGCTCGCTCGGCGACCCGACTTGGAGGACCCTACCGGCGTTCATTACGGCTATCCTGTCCGCCATGCTCATGGCCTCTACCTGGTCGTGCGTCACGTAGACCGTGGTTATCCCCAGCTTCATCTGGATCTTCTTTAGCTCGGTCCTCATGGCTACTCTCAGCTTCGCGTCCAGGTTGCTGAGAGGCTCGTCTAGGAGCCAGACCTTGGGCTTCCTCACCAGGGCTCTCGCCAGCGCCACTCTCTGCTGCTGCCCTCCACTCAACTGCGACGGGTACTTCTCCAGGTGCTCTTTAATGCCCAGGAACTCGGCTACGGAGACCACGAGGCTCCTTATGTCGTCCTCGGTCAAGCCGAGTTGCTTCTTCCTAGCCCTCAGGGGGAACGCTATGTTGTCGAAGACAGTCATGTGGGGGTAGAGAGCGTAGTTCTGGAACACCATGGCTACGTCTCTGTCCCTGGGGTGTACGTCGTTCACGAGCCTGTCGTCTATGTAGACCTCCCCCTCGTCGGGGGTCTCGAGCCCGGCTATGATCCTCAGAGTAGTGGTCTTACCGCAACCAGACGGGCCGAGTAGAGCGAAGAACTCCCCGTCCCCTATGTCGAGGTTGACGTGGTCTACCGCTACGACCCTCCCGTACCTTTTAACGACGTTGACGAGCCTAACCCTAGCCAACTAGACCACTCCCCCACATATTATTTGTGTGAACGGGTGTGAAAAAACTTTTGAGCTCAAGCTACTTCGCCCTCAACCCGAGGAGTACCGCCGCTACTAGGACGACGACCACTACTACGACGATCACCCACAGCTCAACTGCTGGCGCGCCCGCAGGCGGTGTAGCCGGCGTAGTGGCAGGTGTTGTGACCGGTGCTGTAGTGGTTGTCGTGGTAGTGGTCGTGGTAGTCGTTGTCGTCGTGGTGGTCGTGGTCGGAGGCGGCGTGGTCGTAGTAGTTGTAGTAGTCGTAGTGGTCGTTGCCGTGGGCGGAGTGTACGTAGTGTACGAGGGGCCGAAACCGACTATGACCGCCAGCTTCCCGGTGTTAGGGTCGAAGGAGTTGAGCATCTCGTACTGGTCCTTGGCAGTCGGGGCAAGGATGTCGAAGACGTAGGGTGCCACACCCTTCGCCACCGCCAGAGCGTACTTGCTACCAGTACCACACACCCACTGCTCCGCGTCCACGCTGAAAGCCCTCACCTTGGTAGCCGAATAGCCGTCGTAGCTAGTGACGGCAACAGCGAACCTCCACTGGTTGATGTTGGACAAGTCGAACAACATGGACTTCGGTACTTCGGCTACTATAGAGTTCGAGGTCGGGTCGGCGTACACCTTGAAGCCGTTGGTGTCCTGGACTACAACCGTGTCGTTGTAGTAGTAGAGGGCCGATCTCTGGCCCTTGGGAACCGGGTCCGTTTCCCAACCAGGCGCTAGTAGGAGAGCTATGTGCCAGGCGCTATCAGTAGACAAGTTGACGTTCAGCCCGTAGGTGTCAGTCCTACCCCCGCTCATAGTCGTGTGTATGTATATGTGTACGTACTGTAGCGACCAGCCGTTGGGCCCGTTCCACGGGTTGCCGCCCAGATTAGCTAGTGTCACCGTGAACACTAGTTTGTCCCCAGCGTCGACGACCTTGAACTCCGTCAAGTCGAAGACCCCCTTCACGAAGACGTTGGCCTTCGGGTACATGTAGCCTCCCGGACCGTCGTCGTCTCCCACAGGGTCTTTCATGTCGAAGACTACCGCTCCTCCAACCGCACCCCTCGGCACCTGTACCAGGTAGACCAGCCCAAGCCTGGTCGAGGAGCCCACATACTGCCCGTTCGCGTAGGAGGCGACGGTGATGTAGACTCTGTCGCCCTGGGTGAAGTTGAGTGTGCTCCAGGGTACCGCTACGTTTACTATCGTCCCGTTGTCCTGGACGAGCTTGCTCGAAGCTGTGCCGACGGCGACCCAGCCTCCTCTGCCGTCCGCCTTCAGCACCACTGCGCTGCCCGTCGCCTGGTCGACCTTGACAGCGTACACCAGGTAGACGCCTAGGTCCGCAGTGCTGTTCTCCGGGTACACGTTGTAGCCGGGGTTGAACGGCGAGAGGCTCACCTTGGGGGAGGGCATGTAGAAGACGGCCACGCCGTTCGTCGAGGCGGTTGTGAAGTGGGCCGCGAGGTAGAGGTTACTGCCGTCAACTCCCACGTAGGCGTAGTCCACGAAGCTGGGCTCGACTGGGAGGACCAGCGCAGTGCCCGCGGAGACCAGGCTGTTCCAGTCCGAGAGCTTGTTGCCCAACGGGCTGGACGGGACCGGCTTGGGCACGTCCGGGTTGAGCCAGCCAATGGGCTGGCCGTCGGGGTACGCCGTCACGTTCAGGTAAGCCGGCGGCGTCAGGCCCGCCTTAAGGTAGGCCTCTCTCAGGAAGCCCTTGAAGATCGGGTCGAAGGTCTGCGCCGACCCCGTCTCCTGCCCGTACCACCACCACCAGTCGCTGGCCTCGGCCCTCAGCAGGTACTCCGCGACGTCCTTGTTGACCTTGATAGCGTCCACGAGGGTTGAGACGCCTAGTTTAGACAGGATCTCGTCTCTCGCTTTAGCCAGCCACATCCAGGCCACGTTCTCCTGCCTGTCTCCGATCCACATTGCGAGGTTGCCGCCCCAGGAGCCCTCGGGTATCCTCCCGCTGACCGTCTTCACGGGGAGCATGGAGTAGCCGTCGCCGTAGCTGTCGGGCGGTATGTTGGATATGTCCTTCCCAGCCAGGTCGAAGTACTGGTACTGCTTCAGCGGCAGCTCTTTCGCCGTGCTGGAGTAGAGCCTTACGAACTCGCCTGGAGTAATGGTCTTAATGACGCCCTGGCTCTGGAGCTGCTCGAGCGTACTGTAGAGCTTGTTCAGGAAGTCGTCACCGAAGTTGACGTAGTTCTCCCACGGGTTCTCCCCGTCGAGGGCTATAACCACGACCCTGGGACCGGTCGCGCTAGACGCCGCCGCCTTGACCCTGTTCACGAGGTCGTTTACAGCCGAGTCCGTCGCCCAGGCGCTGTACTGGAAGCTCACCATGTTGCTAATGTCCGTGTTCCTAAAGAACACGTATATTATCGACCCGCCGTAGTCGGCGTACCAGGGTACACCGTAGTTGTTTATATCCGAGGCGTCCACGCCCGTCGCTGCGAGAATAGACTGGTCGGTGACAGCCCACGTCATGCCGGCCGAGGCGAACGCCTGTAGTACGTAGTCGTTCACCGCCTGCTCAGCCGGCCAGACGCCGACGGGCGTGTAGCTGAAGTACGTCTTGAAGAGCTCTATGCTCCTGGTTATGTGGGCTACCAAGTCGCTACTCCAGCCGAAGTCGGCTATGAGGGGTGCCAAGGGGTGGCTGTAGGGCACTGGTATGAGCTCCGCCTGCCCCTTGCCGGCCAGGTCCCTGTATATGCCGGTTATCTTCGACATTATGTCCTTCTGAACGCTGAGGACGAGCTTCAGGTCGTCCCTTGTGAACATGGGGTTAGCCGAGGACTTAGCCCTCTGCATCAGGTCGTATACCTGCGGGTACTGCTCCCTAGCGACCTGGGGGTCTATCCAGAACAGGTTGAAGAGGACCGCTAGGTCTATCACTCTCTGGGAGGAGTAGTTGCCCGCAGTGAACTGGTTCGCCACGCACTTGATGAACTCCTGTTGTGTCAGCGGCTGCGCGCTGCAGATCTGGAACGCCGACTGAGCCGCGTTCCTCAGCTCTGCGTACCTGGGTATTATGTTCACGATCCTGTTCCAGTTTATGTCGAAGAACCCGCCGGGTATCTTGATCATGTTGTATACGTCCTCGGCTGTCAGGTTCTCGTTGTTGGCCACCTTGTAGGCGAGTATCTGGTAGCTGTCCATCCTACCGGTGGTCACGTAGTCGACCAACTGGTAGAGGAGCGAGCCCGAGAACGTGAAGGTGACCTTGATGTCCGGGTATTTAGAGAGGATGTACGCCATCTTGTAGTAGTTACCGACGCTGTGCATCCTGACCCAGGGCAACACGAAGTAGGTGCCGTCGGGGCTGTAGTACCAGGGCTGGTGGTAGTGCCATATGAAGGCTACGTATATAGGCTGGCTCTCGCCGACCATCACTGGTTGTACTGACACTAATATAGACATAATGAGGACGAGTTGCAGAACTAACAGTATTTTCCTCAATATACCACCCAATTTTATCTTGAAGCCACAAGTTTTAAAACTTAAATTGTTTTTGTATAACGAAACGCTTAAAACGTTTGTTTAAAGATTTAGTTATTTAGGGTTCCAGAAATAGTGTAGATACGGGTATTTATGGAGACGGGCTTCTCCTGGTTTTGTCCCAAGTGCGGTTTTAGAGAGGAGTTTGGCAAGTCCTACTACTACAAGTGCCCGAAGTGTGGAGGCCCCCTGACGATCTCTACTAGCAAGAGATACGAGTTGTCCGAGGGTAAGGGCCTCTACAAGTTCAAGAGCGTTCTCCCCGTCCTCCCGTACAAGTACACCGGTGAGGGGGGTACACCCCTAGTCGAGGTCGTTGAGGAAGGGGTAAACGTGTGGTTTAAACTCGAATACACGAACCCTAGCGGTAGCTTCAAGGACAGGGGTACGAGCCTATCCCTCGCATACGCTAAGAGGCTGGGGTACACGAAGGTCGTTGACGACTCCTCCGGTAACACCGCTATATCCATATCGCTCTACTCCCGTGTACTCGGGCTAAAGCCCGTCCTCTTCGTGCCCAAGACCGCGCCTGAGGGCAAGAAGAGGGCTCTCAGGTTCCTCGGGGCCACGCTCTACGAGTCGGAGAGTAGGGGGGCCGCGAGCGTGGACGTGGTTAAGTACGTTGAGAGAAACCCCGGCACGTACTACGTGGCTCACACCTGGAGCTACTTCTACGTGTTAGGTGCCGCCACCATCTCCTTCGAGGTATTCGAGGAGGCTGGGGTACCGGACTACGTGATAGCCCCCATAGGCTCGGGGGGCCTACTACTAGGGCTGACACACGGCTTCAAGACGCTCCTCGAACAAGGCCTGACGACCAAGATGCCCAGGGTGATAGGCGTACAGGGCTACAGCGCCCAACCAGTCAGCGTAGCTCTCAAGGGTGTCGAGACGCCCGGAGAGGACTCCAGCCTAGCCGACGGCATAATGGTCCCCAACCCTCCCAGGCTTGGCGAGATCGTAGAAGCGATCAAGGAGACGGGTGGAGACGTCTACCTGGTGGGCAACAGCGAAATCAGGGAGGCGTGGTCTAAGCTAATAGACCAGGGCTTCCTCGTAGAGCCGACCTCGGCAGCCGCGTACGCAGTACTCCAGAAGCTGAAGAGCAGGCTCCAGGGCAAGACAGTGCTGATACCCCTCACCGGCTCGGGGCTGAAGATAATATCGCAGGCCTAGCCCACGGGCCCGGCCCCGCTGAACCCTACACAGGTTGACCACCAGAGCCGTCCCACGCCCGGCTCAGCCCCGTTGACCCATGAACGCCAGCGTCCGGGGTTAGGTTGCTCCCTTCCGGGCCTGGCCAGGTTCCCCCAGCTAAGGCGGTTGACCCCTCTCCTCCGAGAGGGGCTCCGCCTCCGCTAGCCCCATGGGGCGGGGGTCACAGCCTACTGCGTGGGGGATGGTGGGCCTGTGTAGGGCCCAGCGGTTATCTGGCCCCGTGTTACAGGGCCCTACCCGCGGCCCGTGGGCGATATTATATTTTGTCACACGGGCTTAAAAACACGCTAGGGGACAGGAGCGAGCGATAAGACTAGGGCGAGCAGCGAGGCCGCGTTGACCAAGAGAGCCGCCTTCTTGAACCTCTCGCCTAAGACCTCGAAGACTATCCTACCCCCGTCCGTGATGAAGAGGGGGGCCGCGTTCAGTATAGCGAGGTTGAAGTTCACTAGGTAGAGCCAGAAGAAGGCTCTCATGAACTGGACTGCGGGGTAGACCCCGACCGCGTCGATAAGCCAGCTCGCGGGGGGCGTAGTCACGTACACGCCCAGCGCCCTCTCGGTAGCGTTTCTCACTATGGAGATAGTCTCGACCACGCCCCTAGGAGTCAGGAGCGTTATGTTCAATACCGTAGTAGTCGTGTTAGATAGCAGAGACCTTAGGTCTTCTACGCCTCTCAGGCTGACCCCGTTAACGCTCAGCAGGATGCTGTAGGGCTCGATACCAGCTCTGGAGGCGAGGCTGCCCGGGACTACGCCGGTGACCAGTACACCGCTGGGCGACGCGGCGATATTGAAGAGGGCTAGGCCTAGTAAGCCGAGAGCCAGGTTCGCGGCCACCCCGGCCGCGAGAATACTCGTTTTAACGAAGCGGCTCGACTTGTTAAAGTCCGACTCCTCGATCTCGGTGAAAGCCAGGGGTACGATGACGGCTACAGCGAGGCCGAAGGACTTCACTCCCACGTTGTGGCTTACCGCTGTTTTCCCGTGGAAGAGCTCGTGCAAGACCACCGCGACCCCCACGGCTACGACGAAGTAGACCAGGTCGAGACCCGTGATGTCGACGCCGGGGACGAGGACTCTCAAGGCGCCTGTACCGTTGAGCTTCGCATCGATACCGCTGTACACTACTAGGAAGAACCACGCGACCGAGACTGCGTATGAGGCGACCAGTAGTACAGACGCCCGCCTCCAGGCTCCACTGGCTCCTCTCACTCTCCCGGCGCGGTAAACGAGTACACCACCGTACATCAGCCGTATACGCCTCGACTCGAAGAACTCCCTCTTGCGGTAGTAAAGCAGGTTTAGAGTAGACCAGGCGGCCAGTAGACCCCCCAGCACTGTGAGAGCGGTGTTCAATACTGTAACCCTTACCGAGCTTCTTAATAAGTTCGAAACACCTGCATAGTAAGATGAGCGCCGCTTATAAAAGTGTATTGGAGATGGTCAGAGAGAAGGTCGAGAAGACGCCCGAATACCGGGAGGTCGAGTACACTCCCGACCACTGGGTGCTACTAGCCGAGTTGAGGAGGACGGCAGGGGAGTTGATGAGTGTACTGGCCTCTCGCGGGCTGTACTCCGTAGTCCACGGGAGTATCGCTCGGGGCGACGTCCACGAGAAGAGCGATATCGACGTCTTCATACCATACGTTATATCGTCCTTCAAGCTCGAGCAAGTCCTGGAAGACGCCGGGCTGAAAGTCTACTCTAGGACCATCATCATGGCCACGCCCCAGAGCACCCCCAAGGCGTACTACGCTCTAGACCCCGAGGAGAGAGTCGTTATCAGCTACCCGCTCGCAAAGCTGAAGCCCCGCGAGATAGAGTTCTACAAGTTCGGGGGCATGCTCGAGCTCGAGGAGCTGGAGAGGGGCGTCCGGAAGCCGGGTGTCAACAAGAAGCTCGTCCTGATAGTCCCCTCGGAGAAGGGCCACCTGGAGGCACCGGTGATAGGCTTCGAGAGCTACGTGGCTAGGGTCATAGGAGTCAGCGTCGACACAGTCCTTGAGAGGGTGCGGGTCTTGACCAGGAGGGACGAGGTCGGCAGGACCGGCGTCTTCCTAAAGATAAACGTGCCTTCAACGCTGAGCATCGAAGAGGCCTTAGCCGAGGAGACGACCAGGAACCAGTACTTGCGGAGGGTACTCGTCGAGGCCGACCTCCTCTGAGGTGCTAAGATTGAAGATCCTCGAAGCAGACGAGAAGAAGGGGGTCTACAAGATCCTGGTCGAGGACGAAGAGGACCTGTGGGCACTGAGGAACATACTGAGAGAGGGCGACCTGGTCGAGGCTGTTACGACCAGGGAGGTCAAGCCTGGGGAGGGCGGTGAGAGCCGGCGGTTCCCAATGGTACTCAGGGTGAGAGTGAAGGACGTAGAATTCCAGCCTTTCACGGACAGGCTCAGGATCAGGGGGGTTGTCGTCGAGGGGCCCGACAAGTTCGGTGTCGTGGGTAAACACCACACACTCAGCATAAAGCCGGGGGACACCGTGGTCTTCGTCGAGAAGGAGCTCGACGACTTTAGCAGGAGGTTTATCGAGACCTACTCGAGGAAGAGGAGGATACTCGTCGTAGCACTAGACTACGACGAGGTCTGCATATCCCTGGTGTCGGAACAGGGTGTCAAGGCTGTGAGAGAGTACTACACCAACCTGCCCGGGAAAGACGCTGTAGAGGAGTACGAGGAATCCGTCAGGAGGATGGTAGAGCAGGTCGTCGAGGAAGTAGTCGAGTACTCCAGGTCGCTCAGAGTAGACGGCGTCATAGTAGGCTCACCGGGTTTCCTGAAAGACGAGGTCGTAGCCAGGCTGAAGAGCAGGGGGCTCGACAAGCCGCTGTTCGCGGACTCCGTATCCTACGGTGGTTGCAAGGGCGTTGACGAGATACTGAGGAGGGGCGGCGAAAAGAACGTCGTGAGGGAGCTGAACATAACGGCGGCCGTGAAGTACTTCGAGGAGTTCAAGGAAACCGTGACGCGAGACCCGGAGCAGGTGGCCTACGGGCTGGAGAACGTCGCGAAGGCCGTGGAGCCCAACGCTGTGAGAGTACTACTGGTGTCCAGCAGGCTCCTCTGGTCCGGCGGGGAGGGCGTAGACCCCAACGCCGTCGTGCTCGAGGCCTTCAAGAAGAGAGCCGAGGTCTACATCGTGCCACCGGACTCCAACATCGCGCCGGAGCTGGAGGGTTTCGGCGGCATAGTAGCCCTCCTCAGGTTCAGGCTCCCCCTGGGCTAAGTATACCGCACCCAGTCGTGGCTCTCGTTAAGGTTTATCACGTTCGAAAACATGATTAACCATTGTGAGGTCTAATAATGAAGATAGAGTTCTACATGCTCGACGACACCTACGAGGTCGTCGGGAACGAGCCGCACGTCCTCATCTACGGTGTTACCAGGGACGGGAGAAGGGTCGTCCTGAGGGACAGGCGTTTCAGGCCCTACTTCTACGTCGTACTGTCGCCCGACGCCGACCCCGACACCGTCGCGAAGAAAATCAAGGCCCTCTCCGAGACGTCCTCGCCCATTATAGACGTGAGCGTCGTGGACAAGAAGTACTTTGGCAGGCCCGTCAAAGCCCTCAAAGTCACGACCGTGATACCGGAGAGTGTTAGGAGGTACAGAGAGAAGGTCAAGGGCGTACAGGGGGTCGCCTACGTTCTCGAGGCGGACATCAGGTTCAGCCTGAGGTACGTCCTAGACCACGGGCTTAGACCGTGCGGCTGGCACGTAGCAGAGGTCACCGAGATCCCAAAGAAGCCCGGCCTGAGAGTAGACGCCGAGTACGAGGTGACCGGCCCGATCGAGTCGCTCGAGGACTCAACACCGCCCCGCGACTTGAGGATACTCGCCTTCGACATCGAGACGTACACGAAGACGGGCAGCCCCAAGCCCAGCCAAGACCCCGTCATCATCATTGGAGTAATGAACGACAAGGGGGAGCTGAGGTCCTTCACCTCGGACGGCCTAGACGACAAGAAGGTCATACAGGAGTTCGTCAAGTACGTACAGGAGTACGACCCCGACATAATCGTAGGCTACAACTCCGACGCCTTCGACTGGCCGTACCTGCTGGAGAGAGCCAAGAGAGTAGGCGTCAAACTAGAGGTCACCCGCAGACTGGGCGTGGAGCCCCAGACCAGCACTTACGGGCACGTGAGTATACAGGGCAGGCTTAACGTGGACCTCTACAGGTTCGCGGAGGAGATACCCGAGATAAAGGTGAAGAGCCTCGACGTGGTCGCGGAGTACCTAGGCGTGATGAAGAGGAGCGAGAGGACTCTAGTCGAGTACACCGACTTCCCGAAGTACTGGGACGACCCGTCGAAGAGAGGAGTGCTCGTGAAGTACAACCAAGACGACGTTAGGTCTACCATGGGCTTAGCCGAGAAGTTCCTGCCCTTCGCGATGCAGCTGTCCTACGTAACGAGGCTCCCGCTAGACCAGGTGGGCGCGGCAAGTGTCGGTAACAGGCTAGAGTGGTTCCTGATGTACGAGGCGATGAAGGCGGGGGAGCTGATACCCAACAGGGAGGAGAAGGAGGCCGAGCCGTACAAGGGCGCCGTGGTCCTCCAGCCCGTTAGAGGCATACACGACAACGTAGCCGTGCTAGACTTCTCCAGTATGTACCCCAACCTGATGATCAAGTACAACGTGGGCCCCGACACCATTGAGAGAGCGGGCGAGTGCGATGTCGGGACCCACAACATAGCACCCGAGGTAGGGCACTGCTTCAGGAGAGAGCCGCCCGGCTTCTTCAAGGACGTCTTGACTAAACTACTCGAGCTAAGGAAGTCTATTAGGAGCGAGATGAAGAAGTACAAGCCCGACACCGTGGAGTACAGGATACTGGACGAAAGGCAGAGAGCTATCAAGATACTGGCCAACGCGACGTACGGCTACATGGGCTGGGTCGGGGCCAGGTGGTACTGCCGCGAGTGCGCTGAGGCCGTGACAGCCTGGGGTAGGGCCACGATCACCAACGTCATCAAGTACGCAGAGGGGCTAGGCCTGAAGGTCATATACGGCGACACGGACTCGATCTTCGTCAAGTACGACAAGGAGAAGGTCGACAAGCTCATCAAGTACGTGGAAGAGGAGCTCGGCTTAGAGATCAAGATCGACAAGCTCTACACCAGGGTCTTCTTCACAGAGGCGAAAAAGAGGTACGCAGGGCTCCTCGAGGACGGGCGCGTCGACATAGTGGGCTTCGAGGCTGTCAGGGGCGACTGGGCCGAAATAGCCAAGGAGGTCCAGGAGGAGATAACCGAGATACTGTTGAAAGACGGCGACTTGAACAAGGCCATCGAGTACGTGAGGAGCGTCGTGAGCCAGGTCAAGTCCGGGAGTGTACCAGTAGAGAAGCTAGTAATATGGAAGACCCTGACCAAGAGGCCTGAGGAGTACTCGGCTGAGGCCCCCCACGTGTCGGCCGCTAGAAAGCTGATGAAGAGAGGAGTCCGCGTCGACATCAACGACAAGATCGGCTACGTGGTCGTGAAGGGGGCCGGCAAGATATCCGACAGGGCCGAGCCGTACATATTCGTGAAGGACCCCAAGTCGGTTGACGACGCGTACTACGTAGACCACCAGATAATACCCGCCGCTATGAGAATACTCGAGTACTTCGGGGTGTCCGAGGCGCAGTTGAAGAAGACTTCGCAACAGGCCCCTAGCCAGAAGAGCCTGCTAGACTTCCTGAAACAGAAGAAAAACTAGCTATGTGAACTCGGAGAACGTCAGTACTAGTACTTCGGGCGGTTTAAGGGTTATCTTGCCCACTTTGGCCCCGACGAGTATCTTAACGTTTTTCTCCACCGCCTTGTCAAGGAGCCTCTGCGTCACGATACCGTCGAACACGACCGCGTTTACCGAGCCCTCCTGCACGTTTGACAGCTCGTCTACCAGGTCTCTAGTCGGTATCCTCTTTATCTTACCCCAGTTACTGTCGTACAAGATAGCCTCGAGGGTGCCTACCAGGGACTTTATGTCCTCCACGACCGTGGAGGGTATCACCACCTCCTCCCTTGTTACCTCCTCGGTCTCCTTCCTCAGCCTCTCTTGCGCCTGGAGTAGTTGCTGAGCGTCCTTAACGCCCTCTTTCGATAGCTCCTCGAGGTAGGTCTTGTAGTCCACAGCCTTGCTCAATGCCTCCTCGATGTCCTTGCCCGTTAAGTCCTCTACCTCCTTGCCCGGCGGCGCTCTCGCGATCAGGTCCACCTTGATGCTCCTGAGCAACTCTCTCAGTATCAGGTCGCCTATGTGGTCCCCGTCCACGAAGACTATTGTCTTCTTCTTCCTCGCCAGCTCTTTCACCGTGTCGGGGACTTTCCTCGCGCCGCCTATCGCTATGACGTTGGTCTTACCATACCTCAGAAGGTTTATGACGTCGGCTCTCCCCTCGACAATTATCACCGTGTCGGACTTGTCTACGTCGGGGCCTGCTGGAAGCTCTTCTTTACCGTAGGATATCGGCTCGGGTACTTTGAGCATCTCCTGTATGTCTCTCAGTATCTCTTTTATGTCAACGGTCTTCTCCTTACCCCATCTCCTGAGTATGTCGACAGCCCTGTCCATTATCTTCTTGAGCCTCTCGATCCTCAGGTCGACTATCTCGGTTACCTCGACTTTGGCATCGTAGGGGCCTACCCTATCGACGATCTCGATCATGGCCGCCAGTAGTGCTGTCTCGACCCTGTCGAGGTTGCTCGGTATCTGGATCTCCCCCACAGTCTTGCCGCCCTGGGTCTTCATATTCACTATTATCCTTCCCACCCTGCCCTTGTCCTGGAGGGCCTTCAAGTCGAACTGCTCGCCGAACAACCCCTCTGTTTGACCGAAGAGAGCGCCGATTATGTCGTGCTTCTCCACGATGCCGTCTACCTGGATACGTGCCCTGATAAGGTACTTGCTCATATACTCCACGCTACTAGCCAAACAGATCTCAATTCTTAATAATGTTTTTAAAGACCTAAATTAAGGCTGTTTAAGCAAGGCTCCTTTAGACTATCCTAACCCTGTTGACCTTCTTGTTAGCCCAGCTATACCTCCTAATCCTCTTGCTCCTACCGAATCCGCAGGCAGCACAGTAGCCCTTGGCCACGTTGAAACTGTGCCTCCCGCACCTCCTACACCTGATGTGCGTCTTGCTCCTACCGTGTTTACCCATTGCCGTTGTTCCTTTGACCATGGCTCAAACCCTCAGGCCTGGAGAGGTGATATGAGTACTACAGTGTCTCCTCTTATAACTAGAGTTCCGAGCTTCCTGCTAGAACCGTCTCCTCTGACCTCCTCGGCGTCGTCGAGGACTATGTTCAAGTGCTGGTCGTAGCTCCTGAGCTTCCCTCTTATAGAGACCTCGCCTTTCATTTTGATCAGCACTATTTTACCAACGTTCTCTTCGAGCAGCTTGTACGTTGTCTCAGCAATCATGAAGTCATCCCTAGACCAGGTATCTAATGCGTGTTAAAATACCTGACACTCTTTAAATACTTGACTAGCAGGTTTACTGGAATGCTGCGACACCCGTTGTCCAAAAAGGAGAAGAGGGGCCTACTCCAGGAGTTGTCGGCCAAGTTCGGGTTTCTCGGGCTAGACGTAGAGCAACCTCTCGAGCACGGTAGAGACGAGGACGGGGAGTACATCATAGTGGGCAGGAGCATAGCCCTGGTCAAGACAGGGGACAAGTGGTTCCCCGCACTAAGGTATGTGCTGGAGAGGGGTCTCAAGCCGAGCCCGGGTATCTACGTCGACAGAGGCGCCACCAACGCGCTTCTCCGCGGCGCCGACCTCATGGCACCTGGTGTGAGGAGAGTCGAGGGCAACTTCAGTAAAGACGACATAGTCTTCGTATACGACGAGGAGTCGGGTAAGCCAGTGGCCCTCGGCGTTGCGCTCTACTCCTCAGACGAGCTCAAGTCGTTGAACCGGGGTAAAGTAGTGAAGGTAATCCACTTCGTTGGCGACAAGTTCTTCAACAAGAAGGTCTAGCACGCGAGAGACAACAGCGGGGGTACCGGCCGGGGAGCGGGTTTAAGAAACGTCATTCTTTAAAAAACCGTATACAGCTCTAATTAAAGAGGTGGTTTAGATGCCATTCGAGAAAGGGGACTTCCTGTTAGTAGACTACACCGTGAGGGTTAAAGAGACGGGCAACCTCGTCGACACGACCGACGCGAACACGGCGAAGCAGGAGAACATGTACGACGAGACGAGGGTCTACGGCCCGACGCTAGTAGTCCTAGGGAAGGGGTGGATGAACCAGTTCGTCGAAGAAGAGATCATGAAGATGAGCGAAGGCGAGGAGAAGACTATTGAAGTCCCGCCTGATAAGGCCTACGGTGACAGAGACCCGAACAAGGTAAAGATCTACAGCCTTAGAGAGTTCACTAAGAGGGGCTACGACGTCAAGGTGGGAGACATAGTCGAGACGGAGTCCGGGAGAGGAGTAGTCAAGAACATAAGCGGGGGTAGGGTCGTAGTAGACTTCAACCACCCGCTAGCTGGTAAGGTGCTAGTGTACAAGGTCAAGGTCGTGAGGAAGCTCGCCGACGCCAAGGAAAAGCTCCTCTACCTCGCGGTTAGACACCTGGGTATACCCGGCGAGGAGCTCAAAGTAGACCTCGACGAGGCTTCGAAGAGAGTGACGGTTAGTCTCCCCGGCAAGTACATCAGCAGGAGGGACCTACCGTATGCCAAGATAAGCCTCGCCACGGACATCCTAGAGACGTTTAAGGACGCCGTCAACGAGGTCGTATTCCAAGAAGTGATCGCCAGGAAGTCCGAGCAGTCGCAGAAGAGCTAGGCGACACCAGTCTCCTTAACGAGCCTCCAAGCGGCCTCCCACGTCAAGCCGTTTTCGCCGAGTATAGTGTATCGCTCGGGCCTTATTTTGTGAGCGATTGTAAGAGCCTTGACTATGGTCTCGACTGGTATACCTATCTCGTCGGCTCTCGTGGGCAGACCTATCTTTCTCATGACGTCCCTGACGAGCCTCCACCTCCTATCCCCGTACAAGTAGAGCATGAGTATAGTCCCGAGGGCGACCTGCTCGCCGTGTAGTGCTCGCCCCGGGGCTAGTATGTCTAGTGCGTGGCTGAACAAGTGCTCGCTACCGCTCGCGGGCCTACTCGACCCAGCTATACACATGGCGACCCCGCTACTAATGAGAGCCTCTACGAGTATCCTTACACCCTCCTCGCTACCGCTAGCGATCAGCTCGTGGTACCTCAGGACGTGCTTAGCGCTCATTAGTGCCAGTTGGGCAGCGTACTCCCCGTAGTACTCCCCCTTCAGCCTGTGGGCGAGCCTCCAGTCTTTAACAGCCGTGAACTTCCCCAGTAAGTCCCCTACCCCGGCTAGTATCAGCCTCCTAGGCGATCTAGATATAACGCCCGTATCGGCGATAATAGCACTGGGCGTCGTCGCATACACGCTGGTCGGCCTCTCCAGGCCCTTTAAGCTCGCGAAGGGGCTCGCGATACCGTCGTGACTAGGGGCCGTGGGGACGCTCACCATTCTGGCACCCGCTTTCCCAGCCGCGAACTTCGCCAAGTCTATAGACCTGCCACCGCCAACACCCAGCACGAAGCTCACGTTCTCTCCTCTCACCTGCTCCGCGATCTTCTCTGCCACACCGACGCTGGCCTCCCCTGCCTCGAAGACCCTCACCCTAAAGCCGCCGGCTTTCAGGTTCTCCGCGACCTCTCTACCGGCGACTTCGAAAGTGCTCCTCCCCGTGACTATGCCCACTAGGTCGCCAGGCCGGCCGCCCAGGGCCTCCAGGACACCAGCGGTCTTGCCGAGTACTCTACTGCCGACGACGACTATGAACGGCAGTTTTATCTCGTGTATACTCAAGTCAACACCCTTTAGACATACGTTTATATAAGCTTAAAACCCGATTCATAACACCAAAGAGGTGTCCTCTACTTGAATACCGAGAGCAGGACGACGACTGTCGGCCTAGTAGTAGGCGACTACGTAGTGCTGGCCGCTGACAAGAGGGCTACTGGAGGCCCCATGGTATACCACAAGAGGGTCAAGAAAATACACAAGATAACGGACTACGCAGCAATGACTATATCCGGGCTTGTGGCGGACGCGCAAGTACTCGTCGACGAGGCGAGGTACATAGCCAGGCTCTACGAGCTGGACTACGGGAGGAGGATCACCTTAAGGTCCCTCTCGAACTACATGTCCCTCATACTCTCAGCGTACCTGAGGTACGTCCCCTTCATAGTCCAGCTCCTGCTCGGGGGCGTCGACGAGGAGGGGCCCTCACTATACTACCTGGACCTGTACGGCTCCATCTCCAAGGAGAAGTACGCTTCCACGGGCAGCGGGTCGCCAGTAGCTTACGGGGTTCTAGAGAAGGAGTACAGGAAGGACATGAGCCTCGAAGAGGCAAAACACCTGGCATTCAAGGCTGTAGAGGCAGCTCTGAGCAGGGACGGTTTCAGCGGCGAGGGCGTTGACGTGGTGGTCATAGGCCCCAACTACTACACCGAGGAGTCGTTCCTCTTCGCGAAGAAGCTCTTGTCCAACCAATAGGCTTAAAAGTATAAAAGTTAATTAACGTCTTACACAAAGATCCACACAGAACCACGACTTCTCCCCGCGTAATTAAGGGTGTGTAGGGAAGTGACTTTACCTAGCGACATACTGGACAAGAACAGGAAAACGTTAGTGGAGCTACTATTGAAGGAGATACCGCCGGAGCTCAACTTGGCGAGCATCGAGTTTGAGGGGCCGGAGATAGTCCTCTACGTCAACAACAGGCAGGCAATCGTAAAGTTCCTAGACACCATAAAGGCCATTGCCAAGAAGATACGTAAGAGGGTCGTGGTAAGGGCCAGCCCTGATGCGAGGCTCCCCCCGGAGGAGGCCAAGAAGAAGATCCTCGAGCTAGTCCCGAAAGACGCGAACGTCGACCCGAACAGTATAGTCTTCGACGAGACCCTCGGCGAGGTCTGGATAAAGGCAGAGAAGCCGGGTGCGATAGTCGGCAAGGGCAACATCATAAGGC
The DNA here is from genome assembly GCF_000264495.1 of Thermogladius calderae 1633. Taxonomy (NCBI): domain Archaea; kingdom Thermoproteati; phylum Thermoproteota; class Thermoprotei; order Desulfurococcales; family Desulfurococcaceae; genus Thermogladius; species Thermogladius calderae. The sequence goes on from NC_017954.1 coordinate 208,277, forward strand.
ACTTCGTCCTGGCTGAAACGGGCTGGAGGCCCGTACCCCAGAGAGCCTCGCCGCTAGAGTCCAAGATGTTGAACACCATTATGTCCAACCTGCTAAAGCAAAGCAAGTACAGGCTAGAGTTCCTCAGAAGAGTCGGCGAGAGGATTCACAGAGACGTGATCTTCAAGAACAACTACGTCAGGGTCACCGCTCTCGGGGGCTTCATGGAGGTGGGCAGGTCTGCGATCCTCGTCGAGACAAAGGAGAGTAGAGTGCTACTAGACCTCGGCATTAACGTGGGCGCTATACACGACCCCCTCAAGGCTTACCCCGAGATCGACCTCGACGCTATCAGAGTAGACGAGCTCGACGCTGTCATCGTGACTCACTCGCACCTAGACCACGTAGGGGTAGTACCGCTACTCTACAAGTACGGGTACAGGGGCCCGACGTACATGACCAAGCCCACTAGGGAGCTGTCGGCGATCATGATCCAGGACTTGATCCAGGTCGCCAGGAGAGAGGGGAGAGACATCCCCTTCGGCGAGAAAGACCTGTCCACAATGATACTCCACACAATACCAGTGGAGTACGACGAGGTCACCGACGTAGCGCCCGACATAAAGCTCACAATGTACAACGCTGGGCACATACTGGGGTCGGCTATCGTCCACCTCCACATAGGCATGGGGTTACACAACATAGTGTACACGGGGGACTTCAAGTACTCTAGCACCAGGTTGCTGGACAAGGCGGTTAGCGAGTTCCCTAGAGTAGAGACTCTAATAATAGAGAGCACCTACGGTGCCACTAAGCAGCAGAGTAGGCAGGCCGCCGAGCAACAGTTGGTAGACATAGTTAAGAGGACTATAGAGAGACGCGGCGTCGTCCTAATACCTGTCTTCGCCGTGGGTAGAGGACAGGAGATCATGGTAGTACTAAACGAGGCTATCGAGAAGAAGCTGATCCCGCCTGTAAACATTTACATCGAGGGCCTGATAAACGAGGTGACAGCTATACACACCGAGTACCCCGAGTACATGAGCAAGAGCCTGAGAGACGCCATATACAGGGGCGAGAACCCGTTCACTAGCGAGCACTTCAAGATCATAGAAGGGGACGTCGGCAGGCCCGATATCGTGGAGGACAGGCCTTCCATAATCATGGCTACCAGCGGCATGCTCACCGGCGGCCCCGCCGTCGACTACCTCAGGCTGATAGCCAGCGACGAGAGGAGCTCCTTGATCTTCGTCGGGTACCAGGCCGAGGGGACACTGGGGCGGAAGATAAAGGACGGTATGAGGGAGATAACGAATGTCGTCGAGGGCAAAGTCGAGGTACTCAAGATAAACCTTGAGGTTCACAGCATAGACGGCTTCAGCGGCCACAGCGACCAGACAGAGCTTGTCAGGTACGTGTTGAACATCAAGCCTAAACCGAGGAACATAATACTGAACCACGGCGAGCCCAACGCTATATACACCTTCGCCAGGCTCATATCGCGGGCTGTCAGAGACCCGTCTAGCGGCTACCAGACCGTGCCGAACATCTTCACTCCGAGTATCCTGGACAGCGTCAACTTGACAGCCTCTAGATAGCCTCTACTGGTGGGGTCTGTGGGCCGGGTACTCTACCCCGGGAGATTTCAGCCGTTCCACAACGGGCACGCATACGCGATAGGGTGGCTCCTAGAGAGGTACGACGAGGTCGTAGTGGCTGTGGGCAGCGCCCAAGAGGGCTTCACCTGCCAGAACCCCTTCACCGGCGGCGAGAGAGTCGAGATGATCAGGAGTTACACCAAGGCGCGGGGTATAGACGGGAGAGTCTGGATTATAACGGTCCCCGACATAAGGATGCCGCCGGCCTGGACCTCCTACACGCTCTCTTTATCACCCCGGGTTGAGGCCGTCGCCTCGGGGAACCCCCAGGTACTCGACCCGTTCAAGTGGCTGGGGCTCAAGACTATTGAAATACCCCTCGAGAAGCCCGAGCTCTACAAAGGCACCGTGATCAGAGGGTTTATGGCGAAGGGGTTGGAGTGGAGGCACCTTGTACCAGAAGAAGTGGCGTACTTTATAGACGAGATCGGCGGTGTCGAAAGAGTCAGGAGAGTGTGTAGTAGTGAGGGTCGTTGAAATAGACGGTAGCATGGGAGAGGGAGGGGGCCAGATACTCAGGTACAGCCTAGCTCTCTCGGCCCTCACACTAAGGCCTGTGAGGATCTACAACATCAGGGCTAAGCGGGACAACCCTGGCTTGAGGCCCCAACACCTTACAGCCGTCAACGCCTTGAAAGAGGCCACCAACGCCATCGTGAGGGGCGCCGAAGTAGGGAGCATGGAGCTGTACTTCGAGCCCAGAGAGAGGAGAGGGGGCTTCATGAGGCTCGACATCGGGACTGCTGGCAGTATAAGCCTGGTCATGCAGGCCATGATACCAGTGCTGCTCTTCAGCGAGAGGGAGGCCAGAGTCCAGATAACAGGGGGCACAGACGTCGAGTGGAGCCCTCCCATCGACTACATGAAGCACGTCTTCGCGTACAACATGAGGCTACTGGGAGTTGAGGTGAGAATTGACGTGTTGAAGAGAGGGCACTACCCACGCGGCGGGGGCCTAGTAGAGTTCACAGTGAAGAAGACCGCCAGCGTGTTGAAGCCAGTCAAGCTGGTCGAGCACGGGGGTGTCGTAGCGGTCAGGGGGGTTAGCCACGCCGTGAGGCTGCCGAAGCACGTCGCAGAGAGGCAGGCATCTAGCGCGGCCAGCGTCGTGATGAGCAGGCTCGGCATCAAGCCCGCGATCGACCTAGAGTTCTACGAGCCGGGCAAAGACCACCACTTGGGCCCCGGTAGCGGCATCGTGCTGTACGCCGAGACAAGGTCTGGCACTAGGCTGGGAGCAGACTCGCTGGGGGCTAGGGGGAAGCCGGCCGAGAGAGTAGGCACCGAGGCCGCAGAGGCTCTCGTCGAGGAAGTCTCGACAGGAATGTGCTTTGACAGGCACATGGGCGACATGCTCGTGCCATACCTTGTCTTAGCGGGGGGTCAAAGCGAGGTAGGCGTGTCTTCTATAACACTCCACACCCTGACGGCAATAGAAGTTGCGAAAATATTCTTCCCAGAGACAGAGATCAGAGTAGAAGGGGGTCTAAATAAACCCGGTATTATAAGGGTCAAGGGGGTCTCTTACCAGCCGTAAGCTTCTCCAACACTACTTTCTTCAAGTAGTCTAAATTCAGTTCTTTCAGGGCTGAGACTCGTACTAGTTCCCCGGGTATCTTCTCGCCGAGCTCTCTTGCGAGCTTCTCGAGTTCGTCTTCGCGCAGGACGTCGACCTTGTTCAACACCGCGATCACGGGTTTGTCGCCCAGTAGGCTTCTCACGGTACTGTACGTCTTCAACTGCTGTTCGAGGCTGTAGTAGCTGTTCGGGTTAGCGTCGAACACGTAAATAGCCGCGTCGGCGAGGTACTTGACTGCGTAGACGGCTTTGAGCTCTATCTCGTTCATCTCGTCCACGGGCCTGTCCAGTATACCCGGTGTGTCGACGAAGACGACCGTCCCATACTCGCTCTCCCAGTGCCCGACTATAATGGTCTTGGTCGTGAACGGGAACATCCCTATCTCTGGCTTAGCCCGGGTCAGCTTGCTGAGGAGAGTGGACTTCCCCACCTGGGGCATGCCCGCTATGACCACGACGTAGTCTCCTTTAACACTGGGCATCTTTGCCAGCTCTGCGACCCCCTGCTTTACTCTCACGACGTCCCTGTTGAGCCTCTTGTATAGTGAAAGGCACCTACCCAAGCCTTCTCTAAACGACGCGACCGCTTCCCTCCTAGTCCCGGCGCTCCTCAACCTGCTAGCGTAGTCCTCCTCTATCCTGCCAACAAGCCTGCGGCTCCTCCTCAACTTGCCGAGCAGTGCGTCCAAGTCTAGCCTAGTGTACAACTCGAACAGCTTAGCGTAGAACTCGCCCATGCTCTTAACTAGGGAGACGGCCTCCTCTACCCTCTCAAGCTCCTCTCGAACGGTCTCGCAGGAGACTCTGAGCTTAGCTGTGAGAACCCTCCTGATCTTCTCGTCGCCCACGAGCCTGCGAGCTCCCACACTCTTGTCGGTAATAGACCTCATCTTCTCGTCTACTAGAGCGTAGACCTCTTTGAAAGACCTCACCCTAACCCTCTTGAACTCCTCCAGCGAGATCACCGCGTGGCCTCAGTCACGGCTCCGCTTCACGCTTATGGAAAACGTCTGAAAACCCTTATTTAGCCGATAGCTCGTAAGTGCACTCGTACCACGGTGATGGTGCACTACCTTGGTCTTGTCCAGCGGGAACCTAAAGGTCCACTGGCTTCTCAGGAGACCGGCTCGCATGGAGCTGTTCAAGGTCGTAGACGCAGGCTTACACACTAAAATGGTTGGAGAGAGCATGAGAGACAGGAGGATAGGCGTCTACGTTCACATACCGTACTGCAAGACTACATGCCCCTTCTGCCCCTACTTCAAGACCGTACTGAGATCAAGGGACGAGGTCGAGAAGTACCTCCGCGCCGTCGTGAGCGAGATAGATGTCTACGGGAGACTACTCGAGGGCGGCGGCTACGAGGTCGTCGAGATACACGTGGGCGGCGGCACGCCGAGTCTAGTACCAGCATCCTTCTTCAAGGAGCTCTACGAGAAGCTGTCAGAGTACTTCACCTTGAAGACGAACATCGGGATAGAGGCGAACCCCGAGGACCTAACCAGTAGCGAGTACACTGGTGAGCTCTACAAGAACGAAGTCGGCGAGGTGAGTATAGGGGCCCAGAGCTTCAACGGGAAGGTCTTGAAGGCGCTCGGCAGGAAGCACACTGTCGAAGACAACGTTAGGGCTGTCGAGAACGCTGTCAAGGCTGGTTTCAAGTGGGTTAACGTAGACTTGATGTTCCTTCCGCCTAGTATAAGAGGCTACGTGGAGATCAGCCCGGAGGAGGGCTTGACCATATTCGAGGACGACCTAAAGAGGGCTCTCGAGCTAGGAGCGCACCAGATAACGTTTTATCCCACAATAATCCCACGCCACTCGCCAGGTTTCAAGCTGGTGGAACAGGGTAGACTAGCCCAGGACGAGAGACTAGTCGACAAGTTCGTGGAGAGGGCCCTGGACTTCGTGGAAAACAAGAAACTCAGATTAGTCAGAGTGTACTCGATCTCGAGAGAGCAGTACGAGTACGCGACCGTGAACCTGGAGATGGTCGGCCCACTCTTAGGCCTTGGCGCAGGGGCGTGGAGTAACACGGGTCTCTACCAGTACATCAACGTGCACGATGTCCAGTCCTATGTACGTCTAGTGAACGAAGGTAAGCCGCCGGCAGTGTACTACAGGAGCCTCGAGAAGTCCACTATCGCTTGGAGAGCCCTCTTCGACCAGTTGAGTAGTGGAGTGGTCAAGACAAGGCTTTTCAACGAGCTAGGTGTAGAAAAGATCCCCTACAGTATTAGGGCCTTCCTCGAGTTGGCTACTCTAGCGGGGCTCCTGGAGAAGAGAGGTGGAGACTACTACCTGACGAGAAAGGGCGTCGTCGAGGTCTACAAGTCCGTCATAAACTACGTCGCCGAAATACCCGTGAAAGCAACAATGATCCTCGAGAAGCACAGCAGGCAGGAGAGCATGCCGGATAAGATAGTAGTTTAGAGTAATGCCATAACAGACTGACACAGTAAACTCCTTGTAATCTCTAGGAGGGTTATTTTTAATTGGTTACCTAGGTAACCTATTACCTAGGTAACCTGCATGTTGTTTGACCTAAGACCCAAGGAGAAGAGAGAAGAGTTATACGGGCGGGAGAAAGAGCTCGAGGAGCTACACAGGCTCACCAAAAGCGAGTGGGTTGTAGTCCTCGGCAGGAGAATGACGGGTAAGACCTCGCTCCTAAAGGTCTTCTTAAACGAGGTGGGCGGTTTGTACGTGAACCTCGCTGGAGTAAGGAGTATGCGAGGGTTTGTCGAAGAGTTGATGAAACACGCTAGGAAACTGAACATAGAAATAACCATGGGGCCCCTGACTATAAGCTGGACAAGGCTCGCTGAGGATGTCTTCTCGAAGCTTGAGGGCAGAATTATCGGGTTAGACGAGGTGCAGGAACTCCCACGTAACTACATGTTGAAACTACTCAAGAAGGTCTGGGACACTTACGACGTAAAGCTCGTCTTCACGGGTTCCCTGGTGGGAGTTATCACGGGGCTACTAGAGCCCACGCCGCAGAGCCCCTTGTATGGGAGGCAGCCGGCGAAGATAGAGCTAAAGCCTTTCCCTAGCGATGTCGGAGTCGAGTTCCTGGAAGCAGGCTTTAGAGAGTTCGATATGAGGCCTCCCCGGCTTGAGGTGGAGGAAGCGGTGGAGTCGCTAGGAGGCTACCCTGGCTGGCTTGCTTACTACGGGAACATGAGGTGTGTCAGGGGTCTAGGGCATAGAGAGGCCCTAGAACAAGTCTACTCCGAGGGAAAGCAAGTCCTTACCCAGGAGCTCAAGAAGTTCCTAGCGGGGAGGAAGAACCCGGAGAGATATGTCAGGCTCCTCAAACTTCTCCCAGCCAAGTGGAGCGAGCTCGAGACCGCGCTAGGCATCAACGCTAAAGTGCTCTCAGACATGCTAGACAGCCTAGAGAGAGCCATGATCATAGAGAAAAAGGGTAGCACCTATACGATACCCGACCCTATAATGAGAAGACTAGTCTTGGAGCTCTGAAAAAACGCCCGCCACCCCCTCTCGGCGGTGGGGATGAATCGCGCGAGCGTTACGAGACTGGGCGGGGTGTAGGTTAGCGCGGTCGCTTAACACGTTGTCTACTTCTACTCTTTCCTTAACACGACTATCTTGCCCTGGCATTTGGGGTCTCCCAGGCTCCTGGCTACAGGCGGGCACTTCGGTATGAGTATGAAGAACACCTGCTTGCCGAGGTCTACCTCCGACAAGTACTCGTAGTGGCTCATGCCCTTGGCGACGACCACGTCTGCTTCCTTGACTAGCCTCCTCGCCTCGTCGCCCAGTTTCTCCAAGTGTACTGTGGAGCACCTGCAGCCGTAGGACGCGACGCGGTCTAACACCCTGTCCAGCCCGATGAGTGCGGCGTCCTCTATAGTGACGTCGTTCTGGAAGCCCGGCTCGTCCTTAACCAGGCCCCACACCGTGTTGCCGTACCTCTTGACCTCCCTGATCAACAGTGTGTCGTAGACAGCCTCGCCGGCGTTGTCGAAGAGCCAGAGCACCCGGAGCCCGCCACGCGAGACGGCCTCGTAGAGCTCCACCGTGTCGTCTATGCAGAACTCGTACCCCTCTACCAGGCCCGGTGTGAGCGCTTCCGGGTTGATGTGGTTATGCCCGGCTACCCCGAGGTCTATCAAGTTGCCTAGAGCTGATAGCTTGACCAGGTACCTGAACCTACTAGGCCCGTCCAGCCCTGTAGCGTAGTCTTGGTGGAGGCCCAGGCTCCTGATCGCCAGCTCGTTCAGCTCTCTCTTGACCTTCTTGTAGTAGTCGACCACGCTGGGGAGGAGGGTTGTCAACGTGTTGTACAAGTCTGTCGCTAAATGCGTCAGCTCGGCCTCATAGCCGAAGGACGACTCGGCCAGAGAGAGGACTCTCCTAGCCGTCTCGAGCTTTTCCTCGCTGCTTGCTCTCGAGTTCTCGACCTCTCTAAGCCTGATGGTCAACAGGCAGCGTAGGCACTCGAAACTCGGCTTCATGCTAGAGACCCCGTGCACTGCTGAATGATAGACTGGCTACCAGCGCTAGCGGGCCCGCCGGGACTTGAACCCGGGTCCTCCGGCTCCGCAGGCCGGCGCCCTATCCAAGCTAGGCGACGGGCCCTACTTAACTCTCATCTACTAGGCCCAATTTTAACTTGCAGAGACGGCCCCGCGGTTTTCAAGGAGTCTTTCTGTCTAAGAGCCTCTTGACTTCCCTCGAGTACAGGTCTGCCTGGTAGAGCGGCTCGGGCAGCTTGTGGCCTAGGAGGGTTTTCTTGACGAGTCTCACGGCCTGCTCTAGTGTAACGCTGTAGCCTATACTAACGTAGAGCTCCGCGCCGCCGTGCTCGACCACGACGCCCGCCTTCACGCCGTGGGCGTACACGTACCTGACACCGCCCTCCACCTTCTCCTCCCCGTATAGCCTGCTCTTCGCCACCCCTACGCTGGGAATCCCGGTCACGAGCCCGACGTGGGAGGCTATACCGAAGCCCCTGGGGTGGGTTAGACCGTGCCCGTCGACCATTAACACGTCCGGCTTCTTCTCGAGCTCTAGCAGTGCTCTTATAACCCCCGGCGCCTCTCTGAAGGCGAGTAGCCCCGGTACGTACGGTATACCCGCTCTTACAACCGCGTACTTTTTGTCGACCACCCGCATTTCGTGTAAGTCCATTAGCACCGCAACGCCGACCGAGAGGCCCCGCGTATACGAAGCGTCCAGCCCCGCGACAAGCCGGGCCTCGTCTTCGCGGAAGAGAGGCCTCTCTACGCTCGCAATGACCTGTTTAAACAGTTCTCTCTGTAACCTGGTCGCCCTGCTGTAGTCGAACAACTCCACCATCTAGTGAGAGAATGTGGGTGCCGGGAAAAAAGGGGTTTCAGGTTTAGAAGCCGGTCGTGATGACCGCGTTGTACGCTATGCTGAAGACTACCAGGCTGTTCGAGGTAGTGTTGTAGTAGTAGAGGCCTGTCGCGTGCCACGTCCAGCTGGGTAGTACCATTACAGTCTCGACGTAGCTCGCCGAGGAGACCGTGTAGGACACGTAGTAGTTGATGCCGTTGCTCGAGGTGCCCAGGTAGTAGCCCTGGCCTTCCAGCACTGTCGCTGTTGAGCCGTTCTGGAACGTCCTCGTGCCGAGAGGTATAGTGCTCAGGCTTGCGCCGGCTACACTACCGTCTGTGACAGCGTAGGCCTTAGCACCTAGTAGCGGATACGCTATCGAGGGCGCGGTGAAGTAGGCTGTCACGCTCAGCCCGCTGGCGGTCTGTGTCTTGACCTGGTAGGCCCTCACCACGGTTATCTCTAGCGTGACGGGGTCGTAGACGAGCCTACCGCTGTAGCTGTTGAAGGCGACTAGAATCCTGTAGAGCCCGCTCAAGGCACCTGGATACGCGTAAGTTATTGGTATGGTCGTCTCCGTGTAGCTCGTCGGCGAGACTGTTATCCTGTAGTGTGCGAGTATATCGGCGTAGGCGTGTAACGTACTCCACTTCACGGGCGCGTAGAGCCTCAAGACACTGCTCAACTGGTCACTGGGGTTCGGGTTGTACACGTAGCCTATCGACGCCGCGAGCTTGTAGCCCGAGAACAGGTTGAGGTCTCCTGAAGGCAGGAATGAGCCTCCCGGCGGCTGGACCAGGAGCTCGAGGGAGCTGGCGGGCCCGCTAGACCACCTGGCTATCAGTAGAATGCCGGCTATCCTCGGGTCTGACACGTAGACAGGTATCATCCTCCAGTCGAGGCTCTCAGTGTACCTGCCGGAGGCAGGGTCTGCGAGGCCGACCGGCGTGTAGGAGTCGTACGACAGCACTGACTTGAAGCCGCCTAGCCTGACGTACCACGTGGAGTCTAGTACAGCCGGTACGACTACTGTGGCTGGTATCACTATTACCTTGTTAGACGTGTACACCTGTATCTTGAAGTCGTAGACTCCTGGAGGCTGAGTCGAGGGCACCACTATTCTACCCGTTATCGAGCCCGTGCCGTTGACGTAGGCGTAAGGTACACTGAGCGACACCAGGTACGGTGACGCCTCCTTGTACACCCTGGCAACTATACTGACAACAACGGGCGTGGGGGCGGGGACGCTCGGGTTTGGCCTGAGCCTCAGTACAAGGTCTCCTTTAACTCTCTGCATCACGTTGCCCACAGGGATCCTGTCCTCGGTCGCTACCTTGGCGTCCGTGGTCAGCCTGTACAAGCTACCGTTGTAGCTGTCGAAGATGTCCGCCCTGATCATGTAGCCGTTGCTCGAGGGCAACATACCGTAGTATGGCGGATTGTAGGACAGGTTCTGGAAGACTATGTAGAACTCTACGTAGTCCGCGTCAGCGAAGTACACCCTGGGTAGTACGAAGTACCTCGTGGTGAAGTAGTACACGCCGCTGTAGACGGGTACCTCCCTAACGAGCTGGTGCCACACAGCTCTCGCGAAAGCTGGGCCCTGGCCCTTCAGGTATATCGTGAAGTCGTAGGAGGAGCCCGGCGGGACTACGGCGTACAGCGCCGTGTCGGCTAACATGCCCGCTATAACACTCGTGTAGCTACCGTACACGTTAGCGTAGTTCTCGGTGAAGGCCGCTGCTATCGGCTGCGTCAAGTACGCTGTCATGCCCCCGCTCAGTATCGTGGATACCAGTTTGTACGCGTCGACCAGCCCGCTACCCTGCTCTAGGGCAGGGTACTTCAAGTCGTTCGTGCTGCTCTTGAGCAGCACCTTGAGCTCTATGGGGGATGGCACGTAGCCGTACTTGGACATGTAGGCCTGTACGCCTAGGGCTAGGACGCCGCTAGTGAAGGGTGTCGCCTCGCTTGTACCGCCGAATAGCGTTAAGCCCCCGCCGGCACCCTCGTTGTACCCTATTACGCCACGGCCTCTACCGTCGACCGTCCTAACGCCGGCCCACTCGAACGCGCCTATGGCAGCGACGTCGGGCTTCGGGTAGCCGAGCGCGTTGGGCCCTCTGCTACTGAAGGGTACTATATCACCGCTGTAACCGGGCGGGAACCCGTACAACCTGAAGTACTCCATGTTCGTGGAAGCGGCAACCTCTATTATCAACAGGTCGGCACCGGGCGCGGATATAGTCGTGTAGCCCGGCCCGTAGTTCCCAGCCGCGAACACTATGGTTACGTTGTGGTTGACCAGCAGGTTGACGGATATTATCTGGTCAAAGACTGCCGACAGGTAGTCCATGCCGGGGCCCTGGTGACCCCACCTAGCCAGGTTTACGTAGCCCCAGCTGTTGCTGATTATGTGAGCCCTCCTCACGCCGCTAGGCACAGGGTAGAGGGCGTTGTAAGTCGGGTCGTAGACCCAGTCCCAGCCACCCAGCCAGTACTCCACTGGTATCAGGTCTCCGAAGTAGAACCCCGTGCCGGCAGATAGCTTGGCCTCGGGGGCGACACCGAATAGTTTGTACACCTCACCGGGGGTTTTGGAGTAGCCTGTGTAGTTGAGCCTACCCCTAGCGGCGATAACTGTAGCCACACTAGTGCCGTGCCCCTGCCAGTCCGTCAGTATAGCGATGTAGTTGCCTCTAGGGTCTAAGCCGGGGTACTCGCCGGGCTGACCGAACGTGAAGGTGGGGTACGAGTAGGTGTAGTTCGCTAAACCGTACGAGTCTATGTAAGCGCCCGCTATCACGCCGACGCCGAAGTCTATAATGCCGTCACCATTGAAGTCCCTGCCGACCACGTCGTTTACGCCCAGCTTGAAGAGTTGCTCGTCGTTAAAGCTGTAGTCTAGCCAGGCGGGGTTCGGGGCAGCCCATAACACTGTGCCCAGCGTGCTGTTCTCCAGGCTCCTCATGGTCACGGACAAGGCGTAGAACGCCGAAGACAAGTCGAACATCACGGCGTTGTACACTCCGGGAGTGTCGGCGTCCACGAGCAGAGTGGGGATCCTTACTCTTACGTAGTTGCCTGTCAGCGAGTCGGAGAAGAACCACTCTAGGAAGCCGAACTTGTAGACGCCGCTCTTACTCACGGGCGGAGCCGTGTAGTTGACCGTCACCCTTACTGTGTACACGTATGGGTACCCGTACTGACCGGAGTAGAGGGTGCTGAACACTGGGACGATAGCGCCGCTCGTGTTCAGGTAGCCGTTAGCGTCTCTCACAACAGTAATGGGCGTCAGCGCTATGTGCTCGTCGTTGACTACCACGAGCGGTGTACCAGAGGAGTCCCTCGCGACCGCGTCTAGCCCAAGCTCGGGGTTGGTGAAGTCTACACCGGTGTCTACTATGCCAACTATCACTCCCTTACCTTTGTAGCCGTAGGTGGACCACTCCCTCTTTACGCCTAGTACGTCTAGGCTCGAGAAAGTACTGTAACCGCCAGCGCCAGCGACCTGGCTGGGGCTCTTGTCCTCGAACGCCATCGACTTAAGCCTGGCCTGGTCCGAGAACAGCTCCTCCAAGGATGGTGAAGGCATGATACTCAAGACGCCGGGTAGCCCGGCTAGCTTGACGAGCCCCTCTCTCGAGACAGCCACGTGCGCGACTACTACGCCGTTGGGTAGCGGGACGTAGTACTTTATCTTAGCGTACTCCCTGACGTAGGAGAGCGCCTGCTTGAACGCCACGAGGATGAAGGGCTTGTATACCTGTGAGCCACCGCTGGTTACGACCTGGACGCCCGGCTCCTGCGCGTCTACAACCTTGGGGCTAGGGCTATCGAAGACCTCTAGCAGGCTCTTCACGTCCGTGACCCTGCTTGGAGGCAGGTTCGCTGCCTGACCCACCGGCACTACTGTAAGGAGGGGTAGTACTACTATAGCCAGGAAGAGTATAGGGAAAACTGCCTTCACGCGTATATTCATACAGAGGTACACCTGTCCCACTCGACTAATTATTCTAGACTTAAGTCGAGTAAATAAATTTTCACCAACGGTCTTAGAAAAGCGGAAGGGTCTTCCCTCAGCGGGTCGTGGACCTGGCCAGCAAGTGTTCCTCGCTCTTAATACCCTCCCTAGTTATGACTAGGACGTCGACGCCGTCGCCCGACAAGACGTCCCTCTCTATAGCGGCCAAGACAGCTTTGACAGCCAGGTTCTTCGCCTCTTCGAGCGGCATGTCCTCCCTGTAGCTCTGCTCGATTATGCTCAGAGCTAGCTGAGAGCCCGAGCCCAGCGCAGTGTACCTCTCCTCTAGCAGACTGCCTACGGCGTCTAGCACGAAAAGGCTCGGGGCCTCGTCGAAGCCGCCCACCACTGCCTCTGTCAGCATTGGGAATAGCTTGTAACTGTAGAGGATTATAGAGAGCAGCTTGGCGAGGCTCCTGGTCTTGATCTCCCTCCCGTGCTCGAGCTCGTAGTTCTTTGCCTCGGTCTTGAGCACTCTATACAGGAAGTTCATGTCCCCTGTTAAGCCCGCGAACCCTACCGCTGTGTGCTCGGTGATCGGGAACAGCTTCCTTACACTCTTACTCAAGATGAAGCCGTCGTATGTCATCCTCTTCTCGCCGGCCAGGACTACGCCGCTGCTGGTCTTGATCCCGATTACTGTGCCTGGTAGAACAGCCCCCAATACAACCACCTTGGCTAATGATAGACTTTACAAGGTTAATAAACGAACTCTACCCAATACTTTCGCTTAACCCTCCCCCTCCCCTCGGTTGAAGCCTCCTCTAATAACAACGGCTGACGTATGCTAGCTTGGTGTCGTGATGGAGAAATGCCCTGTATGCGGGTCCAGCCTCGTATGGGACTACGAGGAGGGTTTCGTGGTATGTAGTGCTTGCGGCCTCGTCGTAGACAGGATTTACGACTGTGGACACGCACCCGACACCGACGAGGACGAGGCAGTGCACAGGCGAAGGCACGGCCCGAGGAGCGTGATCGACAGGAAGACGTACAAGTTCAAACTCAGGCTGTACAACAAGGCCTACAAGATCGCTAGGGAGAAGCCTTGGATGATCGTCGACACAGACAAAGTCCTAGAGACAGGCAGGTTTGTTAACACGGTTAAGAGCAAGGCGTCTATAGTGGCAGAGAAGAACATCGAGAAAGAGGGGGTGAAGACCTACGTGGAGAGAGGGCTCGAGATCATTAGAAGGGAGAACCCAGCTCTCCTCTCCAGGAGTCTCCGTGGCAGGTACGCGCTAGCGTACATGGTGGCCTACGCGGCTTCAACGAGAGTAGTGCCCCCCGAGGACTTCGTAACCAAGGTGTTTAATATTAGCAGTACGAGCTACAAGCGCCTCAAGTCGATCACCGTGAAACTCCTGGGGAAGTACGGCGGCCTCTCTCAGATGCCGGGAGTAGTAGTCGGCGAGGTCCTCTCCTTGGATACCACCGTGTAGTGTAGGCTGAACCCCCTCGTAAAACTCGTCTCAGCTGAGACAGGTCCGCTCATCTCTCGCGTTTTAGGGGTTCATCACCAATTACTACGAACACGATACACGCTATTAAGCTTCTTCAACGAGAGCAAAGTATTAAATGAGCCTCGCTCATTAATGCACCAAGCCTTAAAGGGATGGGTTTTGAGGCTACTTCTAATACACGCGAAGAGGTTCTCGTACAAGGCGAGGGAGCCGGCTGTCAAGGAGCCGGAGAGCCTCAGCGAGGCGAGTGCTACAGGTGATTTCGAGAACGCCCTAGTAGTCTTTTCGACTGTGGAGCAAGGCGACGACGAGAGCGTCGCTGAAAGGGCTGCCAGCGAAATCTACGAGACAGCCTCTAACCTCAAGCCCAGTACCGTGGTGGTCTACCCCTACGCGCACTTATCGAGCGAGCTAGCTCCCCCGACGGTAGCCATGGACGTCCTCAGGAAGTTCGCCGACAAGTTGAGGGAGAGGGGTCTAAGGGTAGAGAGAGCCCCCTTCGGCTGGTACAAGGAGTTCGTCTTGGAGTGTTACGGTCACCCTCTCAGTGAGCTATCCAAGACCATAAGGAAGCAGGAGACAGGTGTAGTGAGGCGGGCGGTGGAGAAGACCTTCTACATCGTTACCCCAGAGGGGAGAGTGTACAACCCGGCCGAGTTCGACTACTCGAAGTACCCCGACCTGAAGATCCTTGTGGACAAGGAAGTATTCGGAGTCGAGCTGGCCGGCGGGGAGAACAGGGTGAACGACTACTGTAGGAAGTTCGGCTTCGAGTGGGAGCCGATGAGCGACCACGGCCACATGAGGTACGGGCCCCACGCTGTGGTGATAATGGAGTCCGTTATGAGGTACAGCTGGCAGACCGTGAGGAGCCTGGGCATCCCCGTCTTCAAGGTCATGGGCAGTAACATGTTCAACCTGAAGGAGAAGCCTGTCCTAGAGCACGCGCTCTTGTTCGGGGACCGGCTGTACGAGGTCGCTGTAGACGAGGACAGGTACGTCATGAGGTACGCTGCATGTCACCAGCAGTTCGCCATGTTGAGAGACTGGGTTATAAGCTACAAGGACTTACCGTTCGGCATGTTCGAGGTCGCAGACAGCTACAGGCTTGAGCAGAGAGGCGAGCTCAACCTCTGCTTCAGGCTTAGGAAGTTCTACATGCCAGACCTCCACATACTAACCAGAGACCTCAGGGAGGCCATAGAGGTGTCGAAGCTAGTCCAGGAGAAGATCATGGAGGAGGCTGGTAAAGTCGGTAGGAGGTATGTCGCGCTGTACAACGTCTCGAGAGACTTTTTCGAGAACAACTTCAACGACATAGTTGAGTTCGTCAAGAGAGAGAACTACCCAGTCCTGGTAGCTGTAATACCGGGCGGTATCTACTACTGGGTTCTCAACGTGGAGTACCATATAATAGACAACATCGGGAGGCCTAGGGAGATAGCGACATTCCAGATAGACGTAGGCAACGGTAAGAGGTTCAACATAACCTACACGACACCCGAGGGCGAGAAGAAGCACCCAGTGATAATCCACACAGCTATCATCGGCGGCGTCGAGAGGTACATCTACATGCTACTAGACACCGCTGCGCTAGAGGAGAAGCAGGGGAGGACGCCCAGTATACCCACCTGGCTAGCCCCGGTACAGGTGAGGATAATACCGGTCTCCAAGGACTACGTGGACTACGCCGTCAAGGTGGCCCAGGAGTTAGCCGGCGAGGGCTACCGGGTAGACGTCGACGACAGAGACGAGAGCCTGGGGAAGAAGATCAGGGACGCGGGGAGGGAGTGGATACCGTACATCGTAGTGGTAGGCGAGAGAGAGGTCAAGAGCGGGACGCTCAGCGTCAGGGTGAGGGCGACTAACGAGACTATCGCTATGTCTGTGAGCGAGCTTCTCACCAAGCTCGGTGAAGAGGTCAAGGGGTACCCTAGGACAGAGCCCACGCTACCTCTCCTGGTCAGTAGGAGGCCTTTGGCGAGCTACCAGCTGTGAGTAGAGTAGCTAGGGATGTCGCCCAAGAAGTTTCTCGGGAGGCACATAGTCTTCCGGGGAGAGTACGCGGAGAAGATAATCGAGGGTTCTAAAACGACAACTATCAGGAGGGGTATTGTAAGGCCGAGATACAAGCAAGTAGTAGTACACGCGGGCTCGCGCCCGATAGCCTTAGCTAGAGTCGAGTACGTGTACTATAAAAGACTGAGAGACATCAGTGAGAGCGAGGCTAGAAGAGACGGGTTCGAGAGCAGAGCCGAACTCGTGAGCGAGTTAAGGAAGATATACCCTGGTATAAGAGACGATGAGTACGTCACGGTCATCGGTTTAAGAGTTGTTAAAAGGCTCGATAGTGTCGACACTAGTAAGCCCTTCGGCGGACTAGAGCCGGTTGTTCTAGCCCGGATAGCCCTAAGGTATCTCTCAGACGTGCTAACGGACTTGGAGGCGAGAGTTCTTTTGGACTTGACTAGGACAGGCGATATAGACCTGACAGCTATCAGGGTTCTGGGCGATGTTAATAAGAGGGACCTTGTCGTAGACGTTTTAAACCGGGTACTGAGAATGTTGGTCGAGAAAGGTATACTGCGAGAAAAGGGGTGACCCGGAATACCCTACTGGCTACTGAAGTGTAAAGAGTGTGGCAACACGTGGAAGCTAGAGGTCAGCTTCCCCCTCAAGAAGGAGTTTACACAGCTTTTCCACTACTGCCCATACTGTCGCCGGAACACGTTCCACGAGATCCTAGAGTACCGGGAAGAGGTAGAGCCCAGTTAACGTAAATAGCCGGTTTAAAAACAGCTATTACATAGTAGGGTGGTCGTGTGAGCGAGGGTGGGTCTTCTAGCAAGGTAATTTACGTGAAGGATTTACCGGGCGTCAACCCTCAAATAGCCGAGAAGCTCGAGTCTGCTGGGTACACTACTGTTTGGGCTCTAATAGTCGCTAGACCCGAGGAGGTCTCGGAGAAGACCGGGCTGCCCCCCACAACGGTGTCGAGGATCATTGACTCCGCGAGGAAGGTTCTCGGGCTGACCTTCAAGACGGCCAAGGACGTAAAGTACGAGAGGCTGTCTATAAAGAAGATAACGACGGGTAGTAGAGAGCTCGACAACATCCTAGGCGGAGGGGTCGAGACCAAGACCATTACCGAGTTCTTCGGCGAGTACGGCACGGGGAAGACCCAGATATGCCACCAGCTCAGCGTTAATGTGCAACTACCGCCCGAGAAGGGTGGACTGTCTGGGAAGGCGGTCTACGTAGACACCGAGGGGACTTTCAGGTGGGAGAGGATCGAGGCGATGGCTAGAGCTGTGGGTCTAGAGCCCGACAAGGCTATGGAGAACATATTCTACCAGAGGGCGTACAACAGCGACCACCAGATCAGCATAGTCGAGGAGCTCTTCAGCTTCGTGCCCAAGAACAACGTGAGGCTTGTAGTGTTAGACAGCGTCACGAGCCACTTCAGGGCGGAGTACCCTGGTAGAGAGCACCTGGCCGAGAGGCAGCAGAAGCTCAACGCGCACCTACACCAGTTAATGAGGCTCGCGGAGGCTTACAATCTAGCGGTGGTCGTGACAAACCAGGTAATGGCCAGGCCCGACGTGTTCTACGGCGACCCTACCGTAGCCGTGGGAGGGCACGTACTAGCGCATACACCCGGTGTTAGAGTCCAGCTGAGAAAGTCGAAAGGCAACAAAAGGATAGCAAGGATCGTCGACGCCCCCCACCTACCAGAGGGGGAGGCGGTCTTCGTAATAACGGAGGAGGGTATTAGGGACGCCGAGGAGTGAGGTCTAGAAGCCCCTTACCAGGAATATTATGAAGCCAAACAATATGTAAACCACTAGCGGGTGGCCGTAAGAGGCCCATACTACTTCGTCGTGTTTGACTAGCCCTCTTTCCAGGAACTCGCCGATTCTAGACCTCAACTCCGAGTCCTCTACTTTCGTTAGTCCCTTAAGTCTCCACTCGACTCCCAGAGGGGTCTCGAAGGGCTCTTGTAGTGGCACGTAGTAGTCTTTCTCCAGTAGTTCGCTAACTGTAAGAGGCCAACCCGCTACCACCAGGAAGACCTTGTCCCACGCGCTAAAGCCTTTGGGAACCCTAAACCCCAACCCGTGTAATCTCACTACGAGAACCCCGTAGTGGACCGCGATCTGGAGTACTAGGGCGTAGATCAAGACCGAGTAGACTATAGGAGGTACAGGGACGCTGTATCCACCTAGTAGAGTGGGGTAGTTGAGCGGTGCAGAGTATGCGATGGCGATCGAAGTTACCACGTAGAAGTCGGCTAGCCCCACGAGCTCTAGCTTAGTCAGGATCAGTAGCACTAGCGGGACAGGCACCACGGACACTAGAGTGTATAGAGCCTGGGCTTGGAAGGGTATGAGGTCTTTTACCAAGTAGAAATTCAGGAAACAGAAGACCGCCGACACCGCTAGGAACAAGTACACGAGTTTGTCCGGTATGTCCCTCTTCTTGTAGTCGTAGACGGAGAAGGGGGCTAGGAAGAGCAGTGTAATAGCGTACTCGACTACTGCGAGTAGCGATGGCTCGATCAAATAAGACCACTCTCGTCTGTAGACAGCGTTTTTGTTGATTTACTACACATATAATCTGCTCTGAGCTAAAATATGCTATGCGACGAGGTGTCTACATTTGAGGATACTCTGGTCGCCCTGGAGGTACCAGTACGTCAAGACGCTGGCGGGCGCGCAGGAGTGCCTCTTCTGCAAACTCCAGGGCGCGAGGGACGAGGAGGCCTACATAGTGTACAGGGGGCGGTTCAACTTCGTGGTGTTAAATACCTTCCCCTACAACAGCGGCCATGTAATGGTGGCGCCCTACAGGCACGTGGACAGCCTCGAGAAGATGAGTGACGAAGAGCTTCTAGAACTAGTGCAGCTTGTTAACAAGAGCATGGTCGCCATAAGGAAGTCTCTCAACCCCGAGGGCTTCAATATCGGGGTTAACATAGGCAGGCCCGCCGGCGCAGGTGTGCCAGGTCACGTCCACGTCCACGTAGTACCTAGGTGGACAGGCGACAGCAACTTCATGCCGATAATAGCCGAGACCAAGACCCTCCCCGTGGCCTTATCTGAGGTCTACAAGTTATTAAAGGAGAATTGGCCTAGTTAGAGATTGTATGAGGAAGTCCTCGATCGCTGAGGAGTGATGATAAAGGGGTTGGCTGATTGAGCGAGGTGTCGAAGAGCGACCTAGTCTTGGTCGAAAAGTACGTTTTCCTGGGTAAGACGAGGTACAGGATAGCGTTGTCGGGCACGAACATAGTCTTCAACGTGGAGGCGTCCAGCGACGAGGAGGCTTACAATAAGGTGCTCGAGATCGTTAGGAAAATGGGTATAGACAGGAGTTTGCTCGAGTCTATTAGGGCGAAGGTTAAGAAGAGCTAGGAGAAGTCGCTTAAGCCGGTGCTCTTCCTCTTCCTCGCCTGGAACTCCTCGCTCGTCTTCTCCAGGACTATCTCGTACAACCTGGCCTCGCCACCACCGGGCTTCGGTCTCAGGATCCTGCCCAGCCTCTGTACGAACTGCCTCCTAGACCCCGTGCCGGAGACTATTATACCGACGTTCGCATCGGGTATGTCCAGCCCCTCGTCGCCTACAGTCGTGACCACGAGTATACCCGACTTCGCAGACTTGAACTCCTCGAGGGCCCTCCTCCTCTCCTCCCCGGGCGTCTCGCCTGTCAGCAGCCAGGCGTTAAGCCTCTTCGCTAACTCCTCGGCCTGCTCGACGTACTGTGTGAAGACTATGATCTTGCCCCCCTTCGCGAGCTCGCTTCTGGCGATTTCAACAGCCTTCTCTATTTTGGCCTTAGACTTCGCGAGGATCCCCCTGATCTTGCTGTGGACCCTGAGCGCTTCGGCAGCCGACTTGTCCCCTCTAGACGCGTCGTCCACTAGTTGCTCAAACGTTCTGCCCGCAGCGTACTTCTCAAATACAGTCCTCAACTCGAGGTACTCCTTCCACTCGTTGGGAGGGAGCCTGGTCTTCACCGTGTAGACCACGTACCTCGCCAGGTAACCCTGCTCAGCCAGCTCGCCGGGCGTCTTGTAGTACACTACTCCCCCGAGTAGCGGGAACAGCTCTTCGTGCCTCCCGTCCTCCCTGTATGGTGTAGCCGACAAGCCCATCCTGTAGGGCGCTACGGCGTGGACGGCGATGAACCTGAACTTGTCCGCGGGCAGGTGGTGCACCTCGTCTACTATTAAGAGGCTGTACTGCGGTGCTATCTCCTTGATCATCCTGAAGCCTGTTTGGTAGGTTGTTATCGTGATGGGTGCTATCCTCTTCTCCTCGCTGTAGAGCAGGCCTACCATGTGGCTGGGCGTGTTCGTGTACTTCAGTATCGTCTCTCTCCATTGGACAGCCTGCTCTTTCGTGTAGGTAACAATGAGGGTCCTCTCGGAGATCTTCGTGATGGCCGCCACCCCTATGACCGTCTTCCCGGACCCCGTCGGCAGGGCTATAATACCGGTGCCCTTGTTCTCGAGCCACTTCGCGAGAGCCTCTTCCTGGTAGTCTCTCAGCTTTACGTTGACGAGCTCGGGCTTGAAGGGTAGTTCCTTCTTGGCGGTCAAAGCTTGCCTGTCCTCGATGGATAAACCCGACGCCTCCACGACCATCCGGGCTGTATGTAGCATGTAGGGGGGTAGCCTGTACACGACAAGCCCGTTCTGCACGCCGAGTCTCCTAGCACCTATCTCCCTCAGCTTGTCCTTGATCCTGCCCACGACCCCCAGCGGTACTCGAAACAGGACGTAGCCGGACAACGAGTCGTAATCCACCGATACACGGAACTTATCGAACTCGCGTTTCAGCTCCTCTATGGATCCCTCGACCTCTAGCTGGAGGTCGTTGACCAGGTTGAGGACGTCCTCGAAAGTGTAGCCGTTCGATACCGCCTTGTCCACGTCGATCTCGAAGGAGACGCTGCCCCCCGTTCTACCGATATAGTTAGCTACCTTGAGTAGCTCCTGGAAGTCCTCTTCGCTGAGCCACTTGCTCGCTCTGACTAAGACCACTACTCCCTCCCGCCCTCGATAAATTCTCTCTCCTCAAATAACGCCTCTTCGACTCTTATATCAGAGGGCTCTTTGTCCCCGCAGAGCATGAGCCGCGCCGGCTTGGCGAATTCGGGGGTGAGGTAGAAGTACACTCTACTGCCCTTTTTCACGATGGTCCGCGAAAGCGCGAAGAGCCTCTCGACCAGCTTATCGAATGGGTGCTGTTCGCTCACCGAGACTCTAGCCCCCCTCACGCCGACCTCGAAGTAGTCGCCCTGGAAAGTTATCGAGGAGACCACGCAGTACTCCCACTCGCTACAGGAGCCGCAGACGAGGACGTAGTCCAGCCCTTCTAGTACGCTCTCAAGGAACTTCTCGTATACCGTCTCGACCCTGATACCGAGCTCTGTAAACGCCTCGTCGAACTTTAACTCGACCAGTTCAACCCACCGGTCGTAGCGTGGGTTTCTCCTCATCAAGGTCGGTACTTAAGACCCCACTCATCCCACTTTGAATAAGTTTTTATTTAGCCGTATTAAAGTTATCATAGACGAGAAGGTCGGTAGCATGGTCAGGAGTTCGATAACCTCGATAGTCGTGAGAAAACCCCTCGACAGCGAAGTATCTCAAATGATGAGCAACATTAACAGAGTCTACGGTACAACGAAGGCCAACAGGATGAAGATCAGGCTATTAGCTAACGAGATGCTACGACTCCTGAAGATCAACCTGTCCTACAAGGACCTCTCCATGCTCACGGGCATACCGGAATCCGTTCTCTGCAGGTACGTGAGAGGGAACATAATACCCAGCTACGAGCAGGCCGTCAACATACTCTCGAAGCTGACTCTCTCGATAGACATAAACCACCTACTACGAGAGCTGGTAGAACACGAGAAGAGCACCCTCATAGACTTGTCGAGGGTCCTCAAAGACCCCTACGTCATCAGGCTGCTCTCCATCGTCCTACTACTAGAGCTGGTCCCGACGAACATCACTAAGATCGTCGTGACGGCCGAGTCCGTGCTACCTCTAGGCACACTCCTGGGGATGGAGCTGGGGGCGCCCATTATACTGGTCAAAAGGAGGAGCTACCCGGGCGTCCAGTACTTCAGCTCTATAGTCGTGAGGAGCCCGAAGGAGGCCGAGGCCCTCTACCTGGACAAGGACATGCTGAGTAGGAAAGACTTCGTCCTCATACTGGCCGACGTCGTCTACTCGGGTAAGACCATGAGGGCTGTAATAGACATGCTCGAGAAGGCGAGGGTGACCATATCGGACATAATAGTGATACTAGGGCTAGGCGAGATGTGGAAAGAGAGGCTCAAAGACTACCCGGTTAAAACTCTCACTATAATACCTCCTCCCATCAGCTAGCCCCTGAGGCAACACTTTTATACCCAGCGTGAGGTAAGATCTCCGCAGGGACTTCCACAGTTGACGATCGAGATTCTGAACCTGCACAAGTCTTTTGGGCGCAAAAAGGTTCTCGAGGACGTGTCTTTCAAAGTATCCAATGGCGAAGTAGTCGGGTACGTCGGCCTCAATGGGGCCGGTAAGACGACCACTATTAGAATAGCTGTCGGGGTGCTGCCGCCCGACTCCGGGGACGTCGTTGTAGACGGCTACTCCGTGACCAAGGAGAAGAGGGCCGCCTCTAGGAGAGTCGGCTGGGTTCCCGAGCTACCTATCTTCGAGACGGATTTCAGGGCGCTAGACTACTTCGTCTACCTCGCGGGCTACTACGGGATTACTGGCACAGAGGCTAGGAAGCTCGGCAGAGAGCTCCTCGAGGAGTTCGGGTTGGGTAACGCCCTCTACACGAAGCTGTCCTCCTACTCCCAGGGGATGAAGAAGAGGTTTGCCCTAGCCGTGTCTATGATAAACGACCCACCTAACTTCATACTCGACGAGGTCTTGAACGGCCTAGACCCGCAGGGGATCGCCTTCTTCAGGGAGTTGACTAAGGAGTTCAGGAAGAAGGGTAAAGCAGTCCTCTTCTCATCCCACATACTGAGCGAGGTTGAAGACATAGCAGACCGAGTCGTCTTCATACACAAGGGTAGGATAATAGGCGTACACGCGATGGAGGAGATCAAGAGCAAGGCTAGCCCGGGAATCTACCTGGCCTTAAGTAGAGTGGACGAAAACACGCTCAGGATACTCGGCAGGTTCGGCGAGCCCGTCGTCCTGGAAGGGGGTAGGATCCTCGTTAGGAGGCCCTCGGGTAGCGTGGAAGAGGTCGTCGCCGAGCTCGTCAAGAACGGTGTCGGCGTTTTGGAGGTTAGGAGGGAGGAGAGGAGTCTCGAAGACTTCTTCTTCAGCTTGATTAAGGAGGCCGAGAGTCCGTGAACCCCGTGCTCTACGACTTCAAGAGAGGTCTTCTAAGACTATCCGTAGTAGTGGCACTATCATTGTTTGTCCTAGCCGGGGTAGGGCTCGCCTACTTAACCTCCAGCACCCTGGCCACTACGCCCGGGACTACTTACGTCGCGCTATATTCGTATGTAAGCCCCGCTAGAAATCAGTTCTACCTCGAGGCGCTACTGCTGACGCCCGATCTCAAATTGACGGAGGGGGGTATATTCTACGAGCTGGGTAATTTCACGTTTTCCAAGCCTAATACGCCACCCGAGACCACTGTCTTAGATAGCGGCGTGGTCACTGGGTACGGCAAGATCTCCGTGTTCAAAAACTTGACTAGCCCGATCGGCCAGTTTGACAAGCAGTCTAGCCTGTACTTAAAGGTAGATGTCACGACTAAGACGGGTAGCTACTCTTTCACCACATCGTATAGTAGACCATTCACTCTCGACAACGACACCGTCTACGTGGCGAGCTCAATCCCGTTCAGCCCCCCAGCCAACTGGGCGTTCTACTGCCTGAACGAGACTTCGATCCCTATTAAGGAGTTAATACCCCAAACGAGACCTCCTGGGGTAATAATTCTGACTCCACTACAAGGCAGGACGTTGTCGGACAAGTACCTTGATACAGCCTTCTTACTGGTGAGTCACGGACAGGGCAGGTACGAGCTTGTATCTGTGGTCCTTCTACTAGACAGGGACAACTTAACCTACGAGCTCTACCTGGTACCGAACTCCACAAGTCTCCCAGACAAAGTTGACTACGGCAACCTCGCCTCCTACCTGATACCCCTCGGCGAAGTCGCGCCAGGCCTGAACTTGGTCAGGTTTAATGTTGGGAACTCTAGCGAGCTCGAGAAAATAGTGTGGGATTTCCGGAGCGTCACGACGACTACTGGCGAGGACATAGTTGGGTCACTACACGTGTTGTTAGTGGCGCGTAACAGCAGCTGCGTCATAGTCGGCTACGTTAACCCGTTGGTGTCCACGGTGAGGAGTGCGTCTATGAGTAAGATCGTGGCGGGCGTCCTGGCCGGGACGGTAGGGTTGGCCCCGTTCTCGACGTTCTTCCCGATCCTGATGATATACCTAGCCTACGTATACCTGGCTAAGCCCAGGTCGTCGGGCTCCCTCGAGTTCCTCCTAGCGAGGCCTATTACCCGCCTGGACGTCTACATAACGAGGTTTGTAGCGGGCGTACTAGTGGCTCTGGCGTCGTCCCTGCTGTTCTTCGCATCAACAATGCTAACGCTGCACGCCCTGATTGGGGTTTACTTCGACCTGTACTCCTACCTCTTGCTCTTCGCCGGGCTGGCCGCTTCCCTGATAGCGTTCTACAGCCTTTGCTACGCTATCGCGAGCTCTACCAGGGGAGGAGCCTACATCGCGCTAGCCGTGGCAGCGTACTTGCTATTCACTATACTCTACCAGATCATAGTGTTCGTGGTGACCCAAATGCAGGGGATAGGGCCTGGCCTCTACGAGAGGCTCCGGGTGAACACGTACATATCGTACTACCTCTCGCCTCTGGGCCCGACATCTTTCTCCCAGTACTACTTCGGGATCCACAACGGTCTCAGCATCGAGCCTAAAAGCGTTGGGTCCGTCGTTAACCCGTTACTGGTCGTAGTCTCGGCAGTGTTGTGGATCGTTGTGCCCTTCGTAATAGGCTGGTTAAAGTTCAGGAAAGCCAATTTGCTCGGATGATTAACAGTCTTTTCATCGTTCTAAACAATAGCTCGACCGCTAGTCCGGTAGGAGGATGTGGAAGTCTGGGTGGCGAAACACCGACCAGTTTCCAAGGGCGTTAACCCTGTAGAAAGCCACAGCTCTGGATAGCAGTTTGTTTGCTATAGCTTATAAAAGGCGTTTACAAATTAAACAAGTAGCAAAGGGGGTCTCGTGAATGGTTAAGATAGAGGAGCTTGTCCGTGTAGACTCCAAAGGCAGGATCACGATACCCTTGACAATTAGAGAGGCGCTCGACATACGGGAGGGCATGTTCGTGGTGGTGGTCGGGGACAGAGACAAGAAGGAGATAGTCATAACACCCCTCCCGGTGTCGGCGAAACTGGTTAGACTAATGATGAGGATAGAGGACAGGCCTGGAGTGCTGGCCGAGATAACGAAGTACCTGGCGGACTACGGTGCCGATATTGTGATGACCAAGTGTGTCGTGATCAAGAGGGGCGATATCGCTGAGTGCGAGATCATAGTCGACGTCTCCAAGACGGACATAAAGCAGCCGAGCTTGATAGCGGATAAACTGAAGATGTTGGAGTCCGTCAAGAACATCGAGGCCGTGTGGTTCACAGGGTAAACCGTGATGGTAGTCAAGGTAGGCTGTTGCGGGTTCCCTAAAGCGAGGAAGAAGTACTACGAGTCCCTGAGCCTAGTCGAGCTCCAGAACACTTTCTACGACCTCCCCACCGTCGAGTGGGCGGAGAACCTCAGGAGCGAGGCTCCGAGAGACTTCGAGTTCACCGTGAAAGCCTGGCAGGCTATAACACACCCCCCGACCTCACCCACGTGGAAGAGGATGAAGAAGAAGCCGAGGGGCGACCTCGCGAACTACGGCTTGTTAAAGCCGACAAAGGAGAACCTCGAGGCGCTAGAGGAGACCCTGAGAGTCGCGGAGGCCCTTGGGGCCAAGGTCGTAGTTTTACAGACCCCGCCAAGCCTCCCCTTCAACGAGGAGTCCGTGAGGTGGGTCAAGGAGTTCTTCAGTGAAGCGAGCGAGGTCTCTCAGGGCTTCGTTTTAGGCTGGGAGCCGAGAGGAGAGTGGGTCCACTCGGACGAGCTACGCAGGATCTTCGAGGAGTTCGGTATAGTGCACGTGGTAGACCCCTTTAGAAACAGGCCGATTTCAGAGAATACAGACGTGGTCTACTTCAGGCTCCACGGTATCGGTCCTGGTGAAGTTAATTACAGGTACAAGTACACCGACAGCGACCTGGAGAAGCTGAAGAACATTGTATCCGAGTACAGAGACAGGGAGGTCTACGTACTATTCAACAACGTCTACATGTTCGACGACGCTCTCAGGTTCAAGAAGGTACTCCATGAAAGTGGGTTGTAGAGCTCTCAGCCACCGTTGTCAGACAGGGTTCGTTAGTCTTCATCCTGGCGCGTCGTTGGATAGGGCGCTCATCACTAGTTCATAGTCTCCGCCTACGCCTTAATAGAGATTACCTCTCACGCCAGGCTCCTAACGTAAGAAGATAGGACTTCAAGGCTCTTGCCTATCGAGGTTATTAGCTTGTCGAAGCCTTCTCTCTCAGTACACACGGTGAAAATAGAGGAGGGAGGGCTCACGAGGTCTCTCAACGACCCTCTCAAGGCAACTCTGACCAAGACTCCTTTAGGGCTACATCTAATGTAGAGCTGCGTCCCTTCTATGGTATCCGAACACGCGACCCAGTCTCCCACCTTAACGAGGGGTTTGTTACACGGGCACTTTGACGCCCTGGCCCAATACTCAAGGCACACACTCCTAACGTACTCGGTTGAGCCCGCGGACTTCACCTTGTATATCACGTCGTGAACCGCCCCGATCTCCGCGGACAGCAGTGCTATTAAAGAGACGGGTGGAAGTACTTCGACTCTAAAACCCTTCTCTCTCAGAGCACGGGCTAGCTTGGGGAGCGCGACCTCGCTTACAGCGTCCATGTAGAGTTTGACTAGAAGCGTCGCCCCCAAACGCTACACCCTATCAGGCAGGGATAACCTCCTCACCGATCAGGGCTCCCTTATCATCACCAAAGTTACTTTCACTAGTAGACCACTTAAATTGGTTACCGGGTTTCAGAAACACGAGCCGTCTTCACTAATCCGATAAGTGGCGACTCATCATCACAACCTAATATTACTATCCAAATTTATTAATCTACCAGCCAATAGTGTTCTTAGCGTGTCCGCGATGATGGGCCAGCCCAAGAGGCACGTCAGCATCCTGATCAACGCCGTCAGCATAATAGTCATAGCCCTCTTGACAACCCTGCTACCGGCGTACAGTCTACTGATATTCTTCGTCTTCTACATGTTCGTCTTATTCATCGTCTACAGGTTCACAATGAAAACTGGTAAAATGCCCCCGCCGAGCGAGCTTGGGACCCCCTTATACAAAGAGTCTAACGCCATGAAGGTCGCGGTCTCAGACCCGGGCCTAAACAAAGACCTAGGACAGCAATTCAAGTTCCTCATGGTAACTATCGCAATCTCTATACTGGCGATCTTCCTGTACTCGCTTTACAACGGGCTAGCCGGCGTAGAGTTGGTGAGCCTCCTTCTTACTGTGACGGGGAGTAGGTTGCTTTCCAATTTCCTGAACTATGTTACGATGTACGCCTTCATCTTCGTCATACTTTACTCGTTGAGGTGGGCCGTCACGAGGAAGATGACCTACGTGAACTTGATCATACCCTATAGCTTCGCAGTATATAGGAAGGGTATCGTGATAAACAACAAGAACTTTATAGCACTAGACCACAACCTCTGCCTTATTTTCAACAAGCAGAGGAGGTTCATCGAACTACTAGACCCTCGATCCAAGTCCTCTAGGATCAGGCTCTACACCGAGACTCCTACAACCTTATACGAGAGGCTAGTCGAGGTGGGTTTCAACGAGTGTAAAGCATAAGTGTGTCGTGTGTGGAAGGCCTTTCCCGGAAGGGCAGGGTATTGTAGTACAGTACGGCGACCTGAAACTCGAGTTCCACAGTAGCAAGTGTGCCAGTAAGTTCTTCAAGAGCTTGTTAGAGAGAGTAGAGCCGCGTGTCTTGTCTCCGTATATCAAGAGGCTAGTCGAGGAGTATACCGAGGTAGTCGAGTCGAAGGCCAGGAAAAGGATAAAAGTGATCTAGAGGCGTCAGATCGCGGTAATTTCGTCATCCATGCGTCGTCTGGGGGCAAGTGTCTTCATCCAGGCTATACCTTTGCAACCAAGCCTTTAAACGCGTCTTCACCTGTCGGCCAGGTATAGGATGACGTCGAGTAGGCTGAGGAAGTACAGCATTGCGTTCTCTCTGCACTTCGAGGGTATCTTAAGGTTCACAACCCTCTTCTCTCCAACCGACACTTCAAGCAACCTAACCCCGCCTGGTTCCGAGACTAGCCCTGGCTCGCCTGTGTATGGCTGGCCAGGTTTCACACCGGCGTAGTGGTATGGTGCCGTGTAGAAGCCTGTCGCGTATACTTCTTGGCAACCTTCTTCTACAACTCCTAGACGGATCTCGATGTTCTGGTCTAGGCTAATCCCCCCGCAGTTGTTCTCCAGTACGCACTCCTGGAGAGCCTCGGCGACTGCTAGTAGAGTCCTCGTGCTAACCCACTTCAGGTCCAGCCACGTGTCCCTGGCTGTGACGTAGGCTACAGGGGTCTTCGAGAGCGTCTCCGGTAGAGTTGCGGGGTCCACGCCGCTTATGACAATGGCGAAGGGGGGTATGGCTACATCGACTACCCTCTCGCCTAGGCGCGCTAGTATGACGCCTGGTCTAGTCGTAACGCCAACTCTACTCTGGTCATCTACACTCTTGAGAAGGGCCACCAGCTCTCGTACAGTTAGCCTCCAGGTCTCCAAGACCACGCTGCCCGCTAGTACACGTGGCAACATACCACCGTTGTTTTAATACAGGGTTGGCTAATCCCATGACTCGTGGGGTAATTATGGACGAGCAGAGAGTTAAATTCCTCAAAAAAAGAGACTTCTTGTCGTATATAGCCCTTTGCTTAGACCGCAGAGAGCCCCTGAACATAGGGGAGGCGGTCGATATACTGAAAGACAGGTTTTGCCTACCTAACAAGACCGCTTTGAGCATAGTGAGGAAGCTGGTTAAGAGGAACCTGCTCGTTAAAGCCGGGGACTTGGAGTACCGGTGTGTAGACCCCCTTGTTTACCTCAGGGGGCTCGTCGAGAAGTATTCGGCCATGAGGAGGAGGCGGTCGAAGATGGCCTGTTAATGGGCACTCGTTAAAAATAGTGTTTACTAACTATGTCGTATAACCGGTCCTTTACTCCTTTACCTTGATCTTGATCTCGATGATGCTGACCCTGCTCTCCTTGCCCTGAGGGTTGGTCACTGTCTGGCTGCCGATCTTTATCTCCTCTACGTCGACCTTGCCTGGCAGGAACCTGTTCCTCACTATCTCGACTGTGTCTACAGCCTTGCTAATGGCTCTACCGCGGGCTTTCACGTATATCTCTTTGATACCCTGGTGTACTAGGGTTAGTACGGCTATTACGTAGTTCATTACGGGCTTCTTACCTACCAACACGGTGTTGGCACTTTGTGGTTGGACTGCCATTTCCTTCACCCTTTTCTGACTTAGGTATATAGCTGAAATCTATAACATTATGAGAACCGTATAAAAGCTTTACTATCTACGCGGAGGAACCACAGTAATACGGCACCACGCCTCTTTAAACGAATCCTTCTAGCGGTATAACCACATAGGGGCATTAAAGCAAATGCTGAAGTTAAACCCACTGTACTCGTCTTCTTGCCCTGTTTGCGGCGGAGACGCTTATTCTGAGGAACTCGAGACTACTGGTGTTTGCAGGCTGTGCTCTAGGCGGGAAGGCCTGGAGGGTAGTCTAGAAGCCTTCTTGAGCAGCGAGTTAGAGGACTTCAACGGTTTCTTCGAAAAGGCAGTAGGGTCTCCGATGTGGGGTGGTCAAAGAGCGTGGGCGATGAGGCTACTGAGCGGAGAAAATACGGCGATAATAGCTCCAACAGGGCTAGGGAAAACGACCCTACTCGCCGTTTTCGCAGTGTACTCTTCCACCGTGTACAAGAAAAAAGTCTTGTTCTTGGTACCGACGAGGGCCCTAGTCAGCCAGGTGTACAATAAACTAGTGGAGGTTTCCGAGAAGTCGAAGACCGAACTGAGAGTAGTGGCCTACGACTCGAAAATGTCGAAGAAGGCGCGCGAGAGTTTATTAAGTGACATAGCGAACGGCTCCTTCGACATACTGGTAGCGACCAACAGCTTCTTCTCGAGGTACGAGAGCGTCCTACGTGGCTCTCGTGTAGACGTCGTGATAGTAGACGACGTCGACAGCCTCCTCAGAAGCCAGAAGAACATCGTGAGGCTCCTCAGGATCGTCGGCTTCGACGAGGACGTGGTGGCCTTAGTGAAAGCTAAGATGAGCCTTCTTTGGAAGCTCCTCGTCTCGAGGGCTCTTGGAGACGACGAGGGATACATGAAGCTAGCAGGCGAGCTGGTCGAGCTCGAGAAGAGAGTAAACGAAGCCTATAACAAGGTGGGTGGTAAGCAGGTCGTGTTCTCGTCTGCGACTGGGCGGATGAAGGGGTTGTACTCCAGGATCTTGAGAGAGCTACTGAGAGTTGACATATCGGGCGTGACTGTGTACGGGAGAGACGTAACCGACTCCTACCTCCCCGTGGTGTCGTGCAAGGAGATAGTTGACATCGTAAGTAGGCTGGGTAGAGGCGGTATCGTCTACGTCAGCCCCAGACACCCGCTCAGGGGCTTTTTCGACGAGTGCGTCGGGAACCTGAAGCAGGGGGCAGCCGCTGGTCTAAAGGTCGAGGAGGCCTCTCCCGCGTCGATCGAGAAGCTCAGGAGAGGAGAGGTCGACTTGATCTACGGTAGCGCGAACTACTACGGCGTCAGTGTTAGGGGCGTGGACGCCCCAGAGGCGATCAAGTACATAGTCTTCCTGGGCACGCCACTGTTCACGATGAAGCTGGAGGACTACGCCTCTAGTCTGAACGGCCTACTCCGGCTCGCCATACTTGCACGGGACAAAGGGGTAGATGCTGGAAGTGTGATACAGGAGTTGAGAGCCTACGTGTTAAAACTCTCCCCGAGCGAGCTGAGGCTGGTCTCCCAAGTACTCAAGGGTAAAGTTGACCCCGACTCGCTGAGCGACTACTTGAGAAACATAGTCTCGAGGCTCATCGAGATAAAGAAAAAGCTAGTAGAGGTTGTTCACGAGATTGTAGCCAAGAGCGGGGTGGTCGAAGCAGGTTCCCTCACTCTCACTTACACAGAAAACGGTGTCCTCGTACTCATACCAGACCTGATGACGTACATTCAAGCCACAGGTAGGGCTAGTAGGATGCTCAAAGGCCGCATGACACACGGCTTATCGGTGATATTCGAGCACGCCCAGCTGGTGAACGTGGTTAGAGGGCTGGAGGCACGCCTTAAAAGTATATCGAACGACGCTCTCTCGATCAAGAGGCTGGACCAGCTAGACCTAGGAAGAGAGCTCCAGTTGATTGACTCCTCGCGGAGAGGGGAGGGTGGGGAGTTCGGCTTCAAGAGCATACTGGTTGTTGTCGAGTCACCTACCAAGGCAAAGACGATAGCGAGCTTCTTCGGCAGGCCGTTGAAGAGAGTGGTGGGCAGGACGCCTGTGTACGAGATCCCGTTTATAAAAGATGGGCGTGTAACCCACTTAGTCATAATGGCTACCAGAGGACACCTGTACGACCTCACAACCAACCCAGAGCGAGGTCTACACGGTATCGTCTTTTACGGGGACGCCATATCCCCCGTCTACGAGACGATCAAGAAGTGTTTAATATGCGGGACCCAGTTCACCTACGGGGACTCTTGCCCTAAGTGCGGGAGCAGGGTGTATAGCGACGCCTCGGAGACCATAGCATCGCTGAGGAAAGTCGCACGGGAGGTGGATGAGGTGTACATAGCGACCGACCCAGATGAGGAGGGGGAGAAAATAGCGTACGACGTGTACCTGTCGATAAGGTATCTCGGGAAGAAGGTGTACAGGGTTGAGATGCACGAGATAACTCTAAGAGAGTTCTTCAGAGCCCTAGAAAACAAGAGGAGCGTCGAGAAGAGACTCGTCGAGGCTGAGATGTATAGGAGAGCCTTGGACAGACTCGTCGGCTTCAGCCTCAGCACTCACTTGTGGGAGAAGTACAACGCCAGGTATCTCGGGGCCGGGCGCGTACAGACACCTGTTCTTGGTTTCATCATACAGAGAATGAGGGAGTACAACGAGTCAAAGTGCTGGAAGGTGTCACTTCAACTAGACCTCCAAGGCGGACTGTGGGTCAACGCCTGTCTCGACGAAAGGGAGGTCGCTGAGAGAGTGGCCTCTGCTAGGTCTGCTACACTGGTAAGGAGGTCTAGTGCTGTACAGGTCTTCAACCCCCCACCACCTTTCACGACAGACGACTACCTGGCCGCAGTGTCGAAAATCGGTATAACTGCCGGGATCGCGATGAGAGTTGCCCAAGACCTGTTCGAGATGGGTTTGATCACATACCACAGGACCGACTCAACGCACGTGTCGTCGACTGGTATTGGCTTGGCCTTGAAGTACCTTGAGTCTAGGAACATGTCTCACCTGGCCAACCCGAGTAGCTGGGGCAGTAGTGGCGCCCACGAGGCGATAAGGCCGACAAGGCCTCTCGACGTCGACATGTTGGAGAGGTCGATCTCGGAGGGCGTCATTGTGTTGACGAGGCCCATCACGAGACTCCACCTAAGGATCTACGACCTCATATTCAGACGGTTTATCGCGAGCCAGATGAAGCCCTTCAAGGCTGTTGTGTCGGAGTACGCTGTTATCCTGGACGGTCTCACCTTGTCGGAGCTGAGACTCATAGAAGAGGTGGTAGAGGAAGGCTTCAACCTGATTCAACAGCCCAGGCTAGTCAAGGTCGG
Organism: Thermogladius calderae 1633; assembly: GCF_000264495.1. NCBI lineage: Archaea > Thermoproteati > Thermoproteota > Thermoprotei > Desulfurococcales > Desulfurococcaceae > Thermogladius > Thermogladius calderae. The sequence continues at coordinate 241,363 of NC_017954.1, forward strand.
TGCCGACGTAGCCACTGTAGGGGTAGCCTCGTCGAGCGTTGTTAGGGGGAGTCGAGTCGCGCTGTATAGCGAGGGCGACGTCGTCTCCTTGATGAAGAAGACTGGGATTGGGAGACCCAGCACCTACGCGAAGATAATCGAGAGTATCAAGCGTCACGGCTACGTCGTAGAGACGAAGAAGAAAAAGAGGCTTGTGCCAACGAAGTTAGGCGTAGAGGTCTACGAGTACCTGTCATCGGAGTACCCGTCTCTGGTGAGCGTCGATATGACCAGGAGGATGGAGAGGACTATCGACGACATAGTCAAGGGGTCCACCTACGCCTCCCTCGAGATCAGTAGAGTTGTCGACGAGCTGGAGAAGCACAACCTGATACGACGCCAGCTAAAACCAGCATACGAGGCCGCCACCATAGCCTAACCTGGACAGGCGACCCAGTCGAAGCAATGGGGGCGAACCGCCGGTTCCCCCCTATTCTCCCCATACGTTCCATCATAAACACCTCAAACACCCAACACTGGAGGGCTGGATCATTGATAGCTAAACATTTACTTACTAGATTTCAGTCTCGACTGTACTATCGCTTCTTAATTTTCTTTTGTCTTACTTTATACAAACTTATAATACTGGTCGTTTCAAAGACAGCACTTCCTGCAGTTGAATTATAGGGGTGGGTGAGCTGGCCAGGTGATCCACTTGACACAGACCTGTAAAACCACAGGTTTCCACAGTGGATCGGCCGACGAGTACAGTGGTTGTAGTAGAAGAGGAGGGGTAGAACCACCGGTTCACAGCTACGACTATCCTTTCAGCAAAATATATAATACAGGGGTGTCTAAAGCTAACTCAAGATAAGGTGACCTGGCGTGTCTGCCGGCCAAGTTAACAAGGTTATCAATGTGAGGAGGGGTAGTATAGACGACTACGTTATAGAGGCTATAGTAGGCTTCCAGGAAGGGCCTGGCCTCGTTTTACTGAAAGGTAGGGGCCCATACATCTCGAAAGCCGTGGACGTGTACAACGAGCTGGTTCACAGGCTTGGAGACGGGCTCGAGCTGGTGAAGGTGGAGATAGGGAGCGAGAGGGTTAAGGGGAGGGTGTTCTCCTACATAACCATATCCTTAAAGAAGAAGTTCTAGTAGCATAAGCTTAAGGGGTCTAGAGCAAAGTAGAATTGTGGGGCCGGGGAGCCCGCTTCGCCCCGTGAGGGGTGAGGAAACACCGTCCACCGGGCGACACCGCGGCTCCGCAAGGAGCACGGGTAGAACCCGTGGCTACGGCACAGAAACGACACGGCCACCGCTCTCATGGCGATGGGGCCGCGTGAGGCCCCCGGCGACGGGGGTCTGGTAACCGGCCGAGGACGGCGGTGGATGCGTTGAAACGGCCGTCCCGCGGGGTGTAAGGCCTGGGGCCGGTGTGACCTGTCGCCGGACCGGTACAGGCCGCTTAGTCCAATGCGGGCGAGAGACAGAAGACGGGTTAATCCCCGGCCCCGTCAACAGGGGTTGACGCCCCAGTACTCGACGACGACTTTCCCTAGTTCGGCAGGTGTACTGGCCCTCGAGTACTCCTCTAGTAGCTCCTTGTTGAGCTCGTGGAACGTGTGCATCCACTTGAACAACCCCAGTAGCTTCACGTAGTCCTCCTTGAAACCCGTTATGTAGAGCGCTGCCGCGACTGCCTCTACACTGGATAGCACACAGGGCTTTCCGTAGTTTACGGGGTTTGCTGCCAGGAGAGGAGGTAGTTTCACGTGTATTCCACGTATCCCTCTGAAGACGTCCGGGTGTAGCTTCTTCCAGCTCGCGTCGACGACGACAACACCACCGGCCTCCACTTCACCCCTCAGCCAGGCCCCTAGTACATCCTTCGAGAACGGGTCTAGAACGACACCCCTCCTAACCGAGCCAGGTCTAACTCTCTCTGCGAGCCCTTTCCTCACCATTTTAATGGACGTATTCTTCCTCGGGTCGTCCTCTCTCTTGTAGATCACGAGTATTCTAGGCAAGGTTTTCAACGACAGATATTTATTTTACAACAGGATTTTTATAAAATGGGGGTGTGAAATGCCCAAGGCGACCGCGATAGTATTAATTCAGACCGAGATCGGAGCAGAGTCGCGTGTCCTAGACGAGCTTTACAAGATCCCGGAGGTTACTGAGGCTTACATTGTTTATGGGACTTACGACGTAGTGGTGAAGATTGAGTCGGAGTCCCTAGAGAAGATAAGGGAGATAGTCACAAACAAGATAAGGAAACTACCCGACATAAGGACCACAATTACAATGATCGTGGTCGAGGAGAGACTCAAGAGTAAGAGTAGCCAAGGTTAGCTCAAATAAGGCACTCTAACAGTTTTTCCCAGCCAAACCTGTATTTGTATACTGTTGTAAAGGACACGCCCACTTCCTGAACAGTTAAGTGGAGTGGACCGGCCGGGACTTGAACCCGGGACCTCCGCCTCTCCTGCGACCTCGGTTGAAGCTAAGGCCTTGCAAGGGCGGCGCTCTTCCAGGCTGAGCTACCGGCCCGCTATTATTTTAATGGATTTCTATATGGATTTTAAACTCTCACCTTGTCACCTTTGCGTGCCTCAACTCTTCGAGTAGAGCGACAGCCTCCCCGCTACTGAACAACCTCCTCCTAATGTCCTCTAAGAGCTTGTTGAGGCTCTGCGCGGTGGCCTTCTTTAAGTCCAGCGGGTGTAGCTTGCCCTCGACGTAGGCCCTCTCCAGCTCGTAATAGTCGTTGTAGACAACAGTCCCTCCGTACTTCTCCGGTCTTTCGACGACGAGTCTGAAGCCCTCCTGCTGGAATAGGAGGTACTTGTTCAACTCCATTACAGGGTTGAACTCGACCACCCTCGGTGGGCAGTAGGCTCTCATCACCTTTGACTCGACCTCCTCAGGACTGTCGTGGATGAATATGGCTGTCTCGGGTTTGCTCTTGCTCATTTTAGCGTCGGCTAACACGTCGTCTACTTCAAGCCCCTCCATTCTCCGCCCCGGCCCGCTGAGGCCGGTCAGAATCGGTGTGTGGACGGCTATCGGCTTCTTGAAACCCAGCTTCTCCGCGATGTCGCGTGCGAGCATGTGGGCCTTCCTCTGGTCCATCCCGCCCAGAGCTATGTCGACTCCCAGGTAGAAGATGTCTGTGACCTGCATTAACGGGTATATGACCTTGGAGGAGTCCAGCTCGGCCTCCTCGGCTCTACGCCCCATGATTGTGAGTGCCCTCTTCACCCTAGCGAGACTCGTCGCCTTAGCTGCCTTGAGCAACAACCCCCAGTAACTCTCGTTGGAGACCAGCTCCTCTGCGTCTACGAACCTGATATTGGACTCGACTCCAACAGCCCTCAGGACGTGCCGAACGAACCTGGCGGCCTTTCTTATCATGTCCATGTCTCCTCCCAACTTGTCGTTGATGTACGCGTGCCACGTGGCCTCTAGCACCGTGAAGTCCACGCCTATGCTCGTCAAGTCCCTTACTTTGAACATCCATATGAGCCACCCTACATGGACTAGCCCGCTCGGCTCGAAGCCCAGGTAGCCCGTCACCCTCTGCCCGCTTTCCAACTTCTGCGAAAGTTCCTCGGGCAAGACTACTTCGAGAGTGTTCCTGACGGCTATATCGAACCTGCTCTTGGACAAAGCTGTACACCACTATTCTATAACTCGACTATACTGCGTCAACTTAAATAAGCTAGCAAGGAGACAGTGTCCACTTGGTGATGACGAGACCTAGAAGCCGACTCGTGACGACCCACGCAGGATCTGATGAAAGCGAATGTACCCCGCCCCTGACACCCGTGCTCACTAGACCTCTACGGGTCTTTTACACGGGCTCTTTAGGCGGGGCTACTTAATAGTATTGCTGAAAACCTTTTTATCCGAGGCTCTCTACGGGTACTGTAACTCGTCGCCTGGCCTCAAGACTACTACTCTAGAGGGCGTCGTAGCCTCAACGAGCTCCTTGAACCTGGCGGGGTCTTCCTTTATGACGGGGAAGGTGTTGTAGTGCATAGGCACGACGACCCTGGGCCTTATTAGTTCGACTGCTTTAACAGCCTCCCTGACACCCATCGTGAAGTGACCGCCTATAGGTAGCATAGCTACATCCGGGCTGTACAACTCGCCGATGAGGCTCATCTCGCAGAACAACCCGGTGTCGCCTGCGTGGTAGAACGACACGTCCTGCCCTTTCACGACGAAGCCGACAGGTGTACCCTTGGAAGAGGAGTGCGTGGCGGGCGTCATGACTACGAGGAGGTCTCCGATTTTCAATGGGCCACCTATGTTCCCCCCTATCGACTTAAAACCCCTAGACTCTGCTTCCTCGGCCAGCTCGTAAACGCCGACTATAGTCGCCCCTGTAACCTCGGCGATCTCGAAGGCGTTCCCTAAGTGGTCGCCGTGGTCGTGCGTAACCAGGATGTAGTCGACCTTCTTGCCCTTGAAGTAGTCTAGCCTAACAGGGCTCAAGGGGTTGTCGATCCACGGGTCTACGAGCACGGTCTTCTCCTTACCGTCTAGGCCTTTCAAAACCACTTCAAAGGCGCTGTGGCCTAGGTACTTGATGCGGGCCATGAGAACCCCCATGTATAAAATATCTTCTGTTACGACATAAAATGTTCAAGGTGGTTAAATGGACGAAGAGGAAGTAAGGAGCTACATAAAGGCCGGGGAGATCGCCAGGAGAGTCAGAGAGAAGGCGGAGAAGATGGTGAGGCCAGGTATAGGGGTTCTCGAGCTGGCCCGAGAGCTCGAGAGGGAGATCGTCGAGCTGGGCGGCCAGCCGGCGTTCCCGGTGAACATAGGGATTAACGAGGTAGCGGCTCACTACACCCCTACTCCCGAGGACACGGGTGTCATACCAGACGGCTCCGTAGTCAAGGTGGACCTGGGGGTTCACGTCAACGGTTACATAGCCGACACGGCCACCACTGTGTGCTTTAACCCGGCTCTCGAGGGTCTTGTCGAGGCTACCAGGAGGGCCCTAGAGGAGGTGGTCAAAGTCTTCAAGCCGGGTGTGAGGGCGAGGGAGATAGGCAGAGTCGTGGAGAGGGTTGTGAAGTCCGCCGGCTATAAGCCGATAGTCAACTTGAGTGGTCACAGCATGGACCTCTACCTAATCCACAGTGGTAAGACCATCCCCAACTACGACGACTTGACAGCTCTGTGGAGGATAGGGGAAGGGGCTTTCGCGGTCGAGCCGTTCGCGACAGACGGCTCGGGCCTCGTGAGGGAGGGTAGCGAAGTCACTATCTACGCTCTGAGACCTGTTAGGCGCGTGGAGCTAACCGCCCCCGAGGGGGACTTCTACAGGCGAGTCTACGGGGAGAGGAGGACTCTCCCCTTCACCTTTAGGTGGTACCCGGACTATTACGGCCAGTCGCAGCGCATACTGGGCTCGCTGAGCGGTAGGGGGCTGCTCGTGAAGTATCCCGTCCTGGTCGAGAAGACGAACAGGCCGGTAGCGCAGTTCGAGCACACGTTCCTCGTCCTGGGAAAGGACGTCATTGTAACGACGATGTGACGCGCCCGGCTTAGTCGGCTTTATCTTAAAAACTCTCTTAAAGAATAGTGTTCTTAAGTCAGTTGATGCCGAATGAACGGAGACACGATTTCCCTGATAACCCAGATAATCTGGCTGATAATATTCATACTGTTGATCACCGGGCTAAACACGAAAATCCAGATGAGAATCTGGGCAATGGATATTAGGAACAAATTGAACCTGATCAAGAGGATCATTGACGAGGACAGGGTCCGAGTCGAGAAGATGATCTCGAACCTTGGTTACCAGACGCCCTCGGCCCTCGTAGGGAGGGTCCTGGACTTCTTCACGATAGAGCCCGTTAGTATCGAGCCAGTGGACATCATAAAGAGACTGGACCACATGATAAGAACCAGTGAGGCGACCGTAAGGAGGTTTGTCGAGAGCTCTCTACCAAACACTGGTAAATTCGAGAGGAGCCTTGTCGAGACCAGCATCGAGGTGTTAGCGGGTCTAAACCTTATATACAAGGTGATAAGGCACTACCTCTTAACTGGAGAGAAAGAGAACAACTGGGTTCTTCTAATGCAACTAGAACTCCTAATGCCTACGATTATGAGGTACGTTGAGACCTACCATATGGCCCTAGACCCGTTCATGTCCGGGAAGCCCGTTGGAGACTCTGTCGGCCCCCTCGTAGTCTACAATCTACTCGAGAAGTCGAAGGTCGTGTCGAAGAGGGTTATCGAAGACACCAGCGTGTTCGAGACTTGGCTAGAGGACAGGAGGGTCTTCTTCGTGAAGGCCGAGGGGCCGGGTAGCAACGTCGGCCACCCAGGGGCGGTAATAAGAAAACTGGTGGAGGAGCTCAAGGGCAACGTGGACTTGATCGTGACGATAGACGCCGCCCTAAAACTAGAGGGAGAGGAGACAGGCTCAATAGCGGAGGGTGTGGGTGCTGCCATCGGAGACCCCGGCCCCGAGAAGATCGCGATCGAGAGGGCCGCGGCAGAGTACGGGATACCCTTGAGAGCGCTAATCGTAAAGATGGACTACAGGGAGGCTCTCACCGTTATGAAGAAGGAGATATTCGAGGCTTCTAGGAAGGCCGTTGACTACGTCCTCAAGCTTATCAAGGAGGAGACCAAGCCGAATGCCACCGTTATAGTAGCGGGTATAGGCAACACCATAGGGGTGCCTATGTGATGAACACGCTGGATCCATACACTTTGTTCATGATCGTGCTCACAGTACTATTAATAGTCTACATGTACCTGGAGACCAGGAAGAGGCCTACTAGGACAGAGTACGTTACGCGTGAACTACTAGTCTGCGAGGGCTGCGGGTTCCAAGTAGAGAGGGACTTCGAGCCAGGCGACTTCATAGGGCTCGTTAAGGGTAAGTGCCCAAGGTGCGGGAGGGAGCTTAAGATTAAGGGGATTTACTCGGTCGATAAAAGTAAGGTTTTAAAAGCCAGCTAGCCATCAGAATTAGACAGCCCGACCCGGCCATAGCGGTTGGGCAACACCCGGTCTCATATCGAACCCGGAAGTTAAGCCAACCGCGTCAAGGTGGCCGTGAGGTCCGAGAGGCCTCGCAGCCACCTTGAGCCGGGATCGGGCCTCTCAGCCTTAACGCTTCTTCTAGAGGAGCGTGACACCGCGGCTAGGAGTCTCACCGACGTGGTAGGGGAGGGCCTTAGAGGCCTCTCCAGCTACCTAGTAGAAGTAAAATGTCGCCGCGTCAAACCCCCTCTCTCCGTGCGGGATTGAAGCCGCCCCGGGCCCCACGGGGTCTCGTCCAGCCACCGCAGAGCCTAGCTCGTCAATAAGAGCGTTTCTCCTGCCCTAGACGAACCAAGAACTCAGCAGACCTCGAAGAGCCGAGGGGCCTGGGCAAACCTATTCTAACGTGTTTCGAGGAAGTCTCATATAGCCGGGATGACTGGGAGGAGGGACTTGGCTGGGAGGCTCTACGGCTCGCTTGCCGCACCAGCCATAGCAGTCTTCAACAGCGCCTACACTGTGGGAACTCGCCACCCCTTCCAAACAGTGTACGTTGTAAGGGTCTCGTGGTTTATAGGAAGACCCTGGTACTTCAAGCCATGCGACTAGGCTCTACGGCTCGCTATCCCTGGAAGCGCTTCAACAATTCTCAGCGGCATCGCTACTGGGCCTACTACGAGCATAAGCCCGTCGAAAAGCGTCGACTCCCCCCTTCTTCAGCAAATACCACTATACCCTACCGTCTCCCCACATCGGGCTTAAGCAGAACGAGGATTGCTTAGAAAAAACGCTCCGCTACGCCCACTACTAGTGTTGGAATCGCCACTCAAACAGCTTGCCGAATAGTGCTGGACAGGCATTGCACTTGGCCGGGTTCACGTCTCTCGTGGCTACGTAGTGTATTCCACACGCGTACTTCTTGTACAAAACGTAAAAAGTGAGGTTTAAGAGCTCAGTGTAGGCGTCTAGGCCGCACTTTCGCCCCGAGGCTACCTCCTCGGCGAGCTTGTCCAGTCTCTCGTCGACGTCCTTAATTCTCGTGAAGTCGTGTAAGCCCCGCTCGCCCTTAATGTACCTCGTTAAGAGGGCTGGCGAAATGCCTAAGCACGTGCTCACCTTGCCCCGGTCGACTCCTCTGGCCAGGAGCTTGATTGCGAGGCTCCTCTTTAGCGAGGGCTCTACGTGCCTGGCGGCGAACTCTAGTATGCTCTTCATTCTATAGCACCAGGATCTTCTTCTTGACCTCCTCGGGGTTGTTCACGACGTCCGTCAAGTCTTCAACTATCTCTAGTGTCCCGAGTAGCTTTCCTTCCCAGTTCTTGACGGGCGCGATTAAGACCCTTATCATCCTGTCTCCCAGCCTCGTCCAGAACTCTCCGTACTTGAACTGCCCCTTCTTCAAGGCCTCGACGTTTGTCATGACGTACTTCTCGAGCCTCGGTGGGTGGCAGAACGGTATCCTCCTCCCCAGTATGGTCTTCGTCCTCACAAAGCCGCCGGCTATCTCGCTCTCCGAGAAGAACCTGACTCTGTCGTTTACGTCGCCGTACGTTACTTCGAGTGGTAGCGCCCTGAAAATGCCTTCAATCTCCTCCGGTGCCAAGAAGCCTGTTTCGAGCTCGAGGTCCCCCTCCCTCTTAACGATGTAAGTGTCTGGGTATTTCGCTATGACGAGTTCATAGTGACCGTTATGCTACCCTAGAAAGCAAGCGACGAATCGTCTTTTTGCTTTGTGTTACAGTACTCAATGCAAGCAAAGGGTTCTCGACCATAAACTCGCCCCAGTTACTGCGGGTTCGTAGAGGAGACGTAGCGGGGAAAAAGTAAATCAGACAAAGCTAAGATCCGAGCCGCCAGCTATAGCTATTGCTCCACAAAAGGACGGCCATCGTGACGTTCGTGCTGTCACCGGTGTTCAGCTCCATGTACATCGAGTGATATACCACCATTGGCGGGTATCCACCAGGCTTGTTGGGGTCTAAGTATCCAAAGCTGCTCGGCACGACCGTAAATAACACATCGTTCAGCCGGCCCTCAGGCCACCCCCCTCTTTCAACTATGTGTCTCACTCTGACCTTACCTAAAGGCGGGTCTGTTAAGTCCATCCACGTATAGTATGGCGCGTTTGGCTCTGTAAAACCTGTCGAGTATTCAATAGTAGCAGAGAAGCCTATAACTGATGAGACGGTGTAGGTTATTACCCTCTGCGAGCCGACGTTCTTGGGACCCCAGTCGTCCAGTACTTGACCGGATAGGCGTCAGTCTTCCAGTGTATTACGGTTTCAAATACTCTTGGGTAGTGGTTAATTGTAGACCGCCCACAAGTGGTCTGGTAACCCTTACCCGAGTGAACAGCATATGCGTAAAACACGTGGTACAGAGTGCCGGTGGCCGACGTAAAGTTCCCGTAGTAATATCGGATGTAAAATGACTGGTAGCCTGTGAGTTCTCCACACACTCTCCCCCTCGTGTAGCTTGCGATCCAGCCAACGGTGCCCAGCAAGACCATGCCGCTAGGCCCCTCCTTAATCGACGTTGATGGAACAAGGTCTCTAGGCAAGAGAGGCGCGAGCCTGGTGAACACGCTGTCGGGTAAGTGGGCTTTCAATACGAAGACCACCACGCTGGCTGCGTTGTTTTCGTCCAGGTTTTCGACTACTACAGTGCCCGGGGGCCTCGTGTAGTAGGCCACGGCATCCGCGCTAACTACTGCTGGGTGTAGTCTGCAACCACCGGGCTTCTCGCCTTCTCTAGGTTGCCATAGAGTCTCGTCGCTTGGGTCGCACACCATTACCGGTTGGTAGGTCTTGCCGTAGACCTGTGAGAGTACTTTGAAGACTGATGTGTGAGCGTCTAGCACTAAATGGTCCCGCGCCTTTGGATCCTTGTTGACGAGCACGATTATGTAGTTGGAGGCTTTGTCGAGCAACCTTGTAAGCACGTAGTAGTAGTTTAGGAGCTTGAGTCCCGCATCCCGCGTATTGATTACTACGACTGAGTTGTCCTCAAGCTTAGTCGCTCTTGCTAAGCCTTCTTCTAGCGGTATGTAGGTGAGCTGTATGCCCAATGACTCGAAGAGTCGCTGTACACTACTCGGGATGCTTCCAACAACGTAGAACTTAACTAGGCTGTTTATCCCCGACAAGTCGTAAGACCGCGACTCTCCAGCAACCACGCTACTAAACGTTTGAAAGTGGTACCCGTAAAGTACTGAGACGATTACGAGAACGGAGAGCAGCAACGCTACCGCTAGCGCTACGTGCTCGGCCGGCTTTTTCAAACGCGTACACCTCTCTTACACTTTATATACTATCTTTTTTCCTAGAAAAACTTTGTTCAACCTCTACCACAAATTTCCGCGCACCTATTACTAATTTTAGATTAAGGTGTCTCTAAGCGGCGCGCTGAAGAATAAGTCCTGTGGTGGGTAGTGCACTAGGGCGTTTCGTTCCTGCGTACTGGGGATGGGCCACTCAATCCGCAACGCCATTCACGGGCGGTTGAGCAGGAGGTACTCTGTGAGACTTGAGAATTTCGTGGCATTCCGCCTCATGGGTTTTTCGCTATAACGAGTTCATAGTGACTGTTAAGCTGTCTCAGAATACTAGTGACGGAAACGCTAGGGAGCCCACGCGAACTTGAAGAAAGAGCTAGAGAGCGTGAAGCCCGAGCTCGTGCCGAAGCTCGGCGAGGAAGAGCTGGCTGAGCCCATTTGGCCCGCTGGCATGCTTAGCCAGAGGGCGGCGAGGAGACGGGGGCTAGCAAGGGACTTTCACAGAATAGACGTCGCAGCTCTAAAGAGCCCCTGAGTAGCGGTAAGTTCGGAGAAGCCTGGAGCACGCTCGTGGAGGTGCCCAGCGCGGGGTCTACAACCGCTGATGTAGTGCTCTTGGTGTAATACAGCGCCCCCGCGTCCCCTGGGTACGCAAATAGCCTGGATAACGAGGATATTGGGCTACGGCTACGAGGCTGTGAGGAAGTCCTGGATCCTCTTTCTTAGCTCCTCAATTTTCTTGATCGTGTTGAAGAGGGGCCTGTGAGCTAGGATACTCACTGATGCGGCTACAGCTGTCGTCAGCGCGAGGAAGCCTATGACGAAGATGTAGCCGGTGCTCACGAGAGTTGAGGCTGCCTTGCTGGCTTGTGCTATGACAGGGTTTTCAACGGTGTTTGTCTGGGTCACCGTCATCGTCTGCGTGAGCGTTGAGTTGTGCCTGACCGTGATGGTCTGTGTCAGGGTGCTGTTCTGTAACACCGTTGTGGTCACTGTGCTTGTGAAGGTGTTGTTGACGTAGATGGTCTGCGTCAGGGTAGACGTCACCGTAGATGTCAGTGTGGTTGTGGCGGTCGTCGTCTTTGTGACCGTGACGTATACTGTAGTCGTAGTGTTAGTGCTAGTGACCGTGGACGTGGTAGTAGTCGGAGGGGGCGTGACGATGTTCCCGGTGGGCGGGTTTACTGTGACCCCTTGGTAGCACGTCCTCGGCGGGGGGTCTAGCATGACTTGGCGTATTGTACTGTTGTAACCCGTGTTCGACTGGGGGTCGTAGACAACGATCCAGATACTCGAGGTGTTGGTGACGACCGGGAGTGTTAGCGTGGTGTACAGGTCACCGTAGGCTCCAGTCCCTAATACTGCGAGGTGAAGGGGGTTGCCCGGTATGTTGGGGTATACGGCGAGTATCTCGTAGATCTTGAAGGGGGCGAGCCCCCTGGCGTACACGTATATCTGGGGTGGTGATGCCACCTGGTTGGTTATTATGCTCGGCATAACCGATACCGTCACGTTACCCACCGTGTTGTTGCTCCATAAGTCGACAGCCCAATTGTAGCCGCTTATAAAGACATTTCCCGACGCGAGTGTGCAGGCGTAGACGAGTTTATTGTCGCTCATGAGCGAGACTACTATGGAGTAGGTGTTGGTGGTGTATATAGTGTACCCGGACAAGTCTGACGACAAGTAAAAGGGTGCCGTGCTATTCGGGTATATGACCTTTGTGTCGCTGTAGACCGCAACGCCGTTGAAAACGAGCGTGACGTTTAGCAAGCCGCCGATGTCGTTGTAGTTGAGGACAACGCCTTCTATCGAGACGTAGGGTCTCCACAGGTATATGTCGGAGCCGTTGAAGAACCCTACAAGGCTACCCGTGATAGTGTATATACCCTCAAAGCACAGGCTCTGGGAGACCGCGTGCCAGGTGGAGCTGAGCGTGAAGGCTAGCGCTAAAGCTATGAAAACGATCGCGGGAAACCTCCCCATGCTACCACGTTTCAGCGCGGCAAACACTAGGTAATTAATGTATAAGGGGGTTACTTAAATAAGATTCCTACGTGTGGCGGGTTTGAAAACGAAGATCATTGTGACTCTTGGCCCGGCTACTAAGTCCTACGACATCATAAAAAGGCTGATTAAAGAGGGCGTGTCCGGGTTCAGAATTAACTTCAGCCACGGCGACACGAGCGAGTGGGATTTATTTGTCAAACTAGTCAGGGAGGCGGCGAGCGAGCTCGATCAGCCGACCTCGCTTATAGGGGACCTGAGAGGCCCGCAGATCAGGATAGGCGTCTTAGACCAGGGGGTTCTCAAAGTAGAGCGAGACCAGGTTTTGAGGTTTGTCTTCGGGGAGAAAGCCGGGGAGAAAGAAATCCCGGTAAGGTCTAAGAGCCTCTTCGAGACCGTAGAGGTTGGTGACACGATACTGGTTGGAGACGGCGAGTGCATCCTACGAGTCGTCGAGGTAGGAGACGACTATTTCCAGGCGAGAGCTCTCTACGACGGAGTTATAGGGTCGGGCAAGAAGATTGTTGCGAGAGGCAAGGAGCCCAACGTGCCTCTCCTGTCAAGCGAAGACGTCTCGTTGGTCAAGTATGCTGTGGACCGCGAGTTCACGTTCATAGGGGTTAGCTATGTTAGGAGCGGGCACGACATCAATGTCGTGAGGAACCTTATCGAGGGTATGAAGGGCTCTACGGGGATAATAGCGAAAATAGAGACTCCCACAGCGTATAGGAACCTAGCCGAGATCGTCAGCTCGAGCGACATGGTACTCATCGCGAGAGGAGACCTCGGCCTACACTTCGACCTAGAGAAGCTCCCCACTATACAGAAGGAGGTGATCATCTCCTCCGTCAGCTACGGGAGGCCCGTCATAGTAGCGACCCAGATCCTCGAGTCGATGGTAGAGCAACCTAGGCCGAGTAGGAGCGAGGTAGTAGACGTCTATAGCGCTGTCCAAGACATGGTCGACGCCCTTATGTTGACGAACGAGACGGCTGTCGGAAAGTACCCTCTCGAGACTGTTAGGTGGTTGAAGAAGATAATCGAGTCGGCCGAGGCCAACATCAAAGTAGAGCAGGCCAAGAGTATCAGGGATTCGCTGGCCAAGAGGTCTCTCAAGGACAAGTACGTCCACGGCCTGTTGTCTTTAGCTGAGAGCGTGGAGGGTAAAGTGCTCGTCTTCTCCAAAACCGGCTCTGTACCCCCGCTGATAGCCAGGATGAGGCCCCAAGTCCCCGTGATAGTCGGCACGCCCGACAGAAGACTGGCCGAGAGGCTAACGCTATTCTACGGTCTCAAAGTGTACGACATGAGCAAGAATGTTCAGGGCGATGTCAGTTATGAAGAGGGGATTAGGTTGCTGGAAAGTCTCGCCAGGAGTAGAGGAGAGCTCTCAATCGGGGACGTCGTGGCGGAGTCTTTCGCTAGGCCAGGCGAAGACATGCACGAGATCCTAATCAAAAGGATACTGTTTTAAGCCGCCGGCGGGATTTGAACCCGCGTCCACCGGCTCTCCCGACCTCGGCTACACCGTAGCCATACGAGGCCGGCGCTCTACCCGGCTGAGCTACGGCGGCTCCGCACCGGAATTAATAAATTCTCACGCGGATTTTATAGGTTTCACTACTGGCCGGTGACGGCTTTAAGAGCGCTTACAGCCATGTCCCTTATAACTGAGTAGGGGTCTTTCGCCTTCACGATCGCCGACGCGACTAGAACGCCGCTCGTCCCGTACCTTATAGCCGAGTACACGTCTTGCCCGTCCGTTATGCCGGCGCCCGTCAAGATCACTACTCTACTATTGACTCTCCTGATGAGTTCAACACTCCTAATAATGACTTCTGGTTTAGCCTTACTCACACTAATACCCGTGCCTATAAGCTCAGGTGGCTCGACAGCGACGTAGTTGGGTTCGAGAGCGGCCACGGCAGCGCCCGTCTCGGGCTCGTCGGCGCAGACAAGCGTCTCCAGCCCGAGCTTAGCGGCCTTCTTGACCAGTGAGTTGATGTCCGCAAGTTTGAGCCTGTGCTCGCTGTGGTTAAGTATGACTCCGCTCACACCCGCCTCTTTGAGACCCTCGAGCGGCATGAAACCCGTAACAGCTCCAGGCTCCACGGGGTCGGCGTGTTGTGCGAAGACCCTAACACCAGACCCTGTTACCTCTTCGACGACCCTCCGTATTTCAGTGTAGGGCGGGGCCAGAACGATCTCGACTCCACCGCCCAGTTCTTTCATTACTCTAACCGCGTCCCGAGCAATCCTTAAAGCATGCTCACCGAAGCTCTGGGGGTAGTAGGCCTTGTAGTTTACGACTATAATAGGCTTCAGACGCCCCCACCCCTAGGTGGAGTGATCAACGCCTAGAGGAGTAAAAAATTAGTCGTGTTCCCCGCTTAACATCTCGCTGTGTCTCTTCACGACCTTAACTTCCTCGGTCTTGACGAACCTGTTCTTGAGTCTCTCAAGCACCTCTGGTAGAGTAGTGTACTCCATCTCCTCCGGTCCGAGCCTGTGCGGCATGAAGGGCCCGTGCCTACGCATGTACTCGGCTATCTGTAGAGCCAGCCTCCTAGTCTCGTCGAACGCCACGTCGTCGAACAGGTCGGCCGGGCCTATCAACCTGCCTTTGCTGATGTTCCAACCGAGCGCTAGTACCCTGGGCGGCCCGTCGAACCTCGTCACCCTGGCGTACCTCATGGAAACCGGTACTAGGGGGCCGTGGTGGCTGCCCCTCATCCAGCCAGCGACCAGGTGAGGGAACGCGAACGCCTCGAGTATCTCGCCCACGGCTGGTAGCCCGGATTGCGCTCTAACGATCGCCACGGGGTCGTCCTTGCCAACGTACTGGCCCGCTACCAGGTTCAGCCTCTCGACACTTACAACGGCAGCGAGTAGGTTGTCTTCTTTCCTATAGACCCTCCTAACAATGTACCTGCCGGGGGTGCCTATCAGCGCGAGCAGGTCGTAGGACTCCTCAGGCGTCTTTAGCAGGACGCTCTTGCCCTCGTATACGTCGAACACCTCGAAGACGAAACCGGCATGCATCCTGGGGTCGATGACAAGCCCGGCGGTGTTGAAGGGGTCGGCGAAGATCCTGTACATGGGTAGGTTGAAGGCGCCGGGCTCCGTCTTGTCGGCGTGGAAAGTGATGACCGGCTCGGCTTTCCTCTCCTCCATCTCGAGCTCGGCAACACCCGGCCCAAGCCCTCTAACGTTGCCGCTGAAGGCGTCGCTCAGTAGGTCCTGGCCTGCGGCGTAGAGTTTGAGCTCCTTGGCCACCTTGGTAGCGGCCTGGAACGCGTCCCAGGCGAGCCCGTGTATGTCCGGGTGGTCTGGTCCCTTGGTGTGGGTCATAATTAGCTGTATGTCGTCTCCAACGTGGGTGACGTAGAAGTCTATTAGCAGCCCCTTCTGCTTGGCCTCCGACAGGACTTTGGTCGCAGCTGCGAGCTGGTCGGGGTGCGGCATGTAGTGACCAGATATGCTACCAACGTCCGCCTTTATAACAGATAGTGTAATCTTATCTGCCATGGTACCACCTTGTTTAATTGAGTGCGTCAGGTGGGTAATAAAAGTAATCTCCCTTTGCCACACCTAATTATTTAAACACTTGTTTAAATTAGTCTGGCAGGTAGTACTCGCCTCTGGTTTTCTGCTCCCTGTCGAGGTAGGAACCCGGCTTGTTTATCCTGGGCCTACCAGTCTCCGGGTCTCTTCTAACAGTTACATCAAGTTGCTTAAGGAGGTTGTTGAAGCCAGTCCTGATATCAGACGGCCTTAACGCGACGCCTTCAACGCTAGGCTTACCCGTGAATACCATAATCTTGTCGCTCACGTAGTTCTGGAACAGGAGGTCGTGTTCGACCACTATAGCGGCCTTCCTCTTCTCCTCGACCACCCTCCTTATCAGCCTAGCAACACTGACCCTCTCCTCGACGTCTAAGTACGCGGACGGCTCGTCTAGCAGGTAGACGTCGGCTTCTCTAGCCAGCGTAACGGCCACGGCCAGTTTTTGTAGTTCTCCCCCACTCAGCTCTGTCACCTTCCTGTCTAGCATCTTGTTCAAGCCCAATCTCCTTGTCAACTCGTCGTAGAGCCAGCTAGTGGGGTCTACAGCGTCCTTACTAGCGTCTGCCAGGTTCTCCTTAACGGTCTCAAAGCGGAATATAGAGGGAGAGACTTCCTGGGGCTTATAGCTAATCTTATCAGTACCTATGAGGATCTCCCCTTCGTCCGGTTTAACCACGTCCGCGAGCATGTTTATGAAAGTAGACTTACCTATCCCGTTCGGGCCGAGTATCCCTAGTACTTCTCCGGGGTGCATCTCGCCTTCCTCAACGCTGAGTCTGAAGCCGCTACTCGGGTAGACCTTGTAGAGGTTACTCCACTTGAGTATAGGATACTCCTCGGGCAGCTTACTTCTGTCAGCTACTGTTACCCTGAACCTGATCTGCTCCTTCCTGATCCTAACGTTCTCCGCTGGCAGGTAGCCCTCCAGGTAGAAGTTGATACCGTTCCTAACGCCGTACGGCTTGCTCACTATACCGTACACCCCGGGCTCACCGTACAAGACCGCTACGTAGTCGCTCACGTAGTCGAGTATCATGAGGTCGTGTTCGACCACCATGACGTAGACCTTCGACGGGTTTAGGAACTCCCTGATAGCAGAGGCCACTCTTACCCTCTCTCTGACGTCCAAGTACGAGAAGGGCTCGTCGAAGAAGTACGCGTCGGCGTTCTTGACCAGGACAGCCGAAATAAGGAACTTTTGTAGCTCGCCGCCGCTAAGGTCTCTAACGTTCCTGTCCATAACCCCAGAGAGCCCCATCTTATCGGCGAGCTCCCTGAACAAACCTCTCTCGTCGGCCTTCTCTAGGAGTTCCCTGACACTTCCCTTCAGTACCCTTCTCGCCGCCTCTATGTACTGTGGTTTAACGGCGGCTCTAAGATTGCCGTTGGCGAGTTTTTGGAGATAGGCGTTTATCTCAGTACCTCGAAACGTCCTCAGTATCTCGTTCCAGTCGGGGGGGTTGGAGTAGTTCCCCAGGTTAGGCTTCACCTGGCCGGACAGTATCTTAACGCTCGTCGTCTTCCCGCTACCGTTCCTCCCGATAACCCCGAGTATCCCGCCGAGTGTTAGTGGTGGTAGCCCGTACAACTTGAACATGTTCTCGCCGTACCTGTGTACAGTAAACTTCTCCAGCTCGTCGGGTAGGTTCACAATGGAGAGAGCGTTAAACGGGCACTTCCTCACACATATACCGCACCCTATACACGTTACCTCGTTTATTACAACGTGTTTACCGTCCTGGCTCAGCTCTATAGCCTTTACTTTCTTGCCCCTGTTAACCGGGCAAAACCTTATACACTCCAGCGTGCACTTGTCGGGTTTGCAGAAGGCCCTGTCTACTATTGCTACTCTGACCAACGGCTCTCACCCTAATCGCTTATTAGCGAGTTAAGCATGATCCAAGTCTGATAGTAAGGAACACGGGTTTAATATGATGAGTGGTGACGGCTCGGATAAGTGAAGAGTCGCGCTAGTCTGACTCCTCTTCCTCGACTTCCTCCTCCCTCATGCTCTCGAGTAAAACCTCGTAGTACTCCTGTAACATCTCCCTCTCATCGGGCGTCAGAGCCGTGGCCTTAGCCTCGGTAGCCTTAGCTGTAATCGTCCTCTTACTGGAATCCACGACGTACTTGATACCGTACTTCTCGAGGTCTTTCTGCGAAGCCCTCTCTTCGTAGCCGCACCTAGGGCACTTCAATACGTAGTACTCCTCTTTTCCCTCTCTCTTCTTAATAGGCATCATTGTTGCGCCGCATCTAGGACAGAACTTGACCAAGCCTTACACCTAACGTTAGTTAATCTTCTATCACTTACTTAAGGAACCTTATTAAATGCTATCACCGGCAGTTGCGTTGGACTCCATCGAGCTGTTGCACGTACAGCACGCCCTCATTTTTACGACTTTCTCGCCGAACCGTTTTACTTAAATATCCTTACTCCACAAATACTTCTAAGACGTAAGGTGGAAGACATGTTGTGGCTCGAGGAAGAGTGGGAAGAGTGGGAGGAAGAAGAAGAGGAGTGGGAAGAGGAGGAGTGGGAAGAGGAGTGGTGAGCCTACAAGAGATCTAGCACAACAGCAACGTTTTTTACAATGTTCGTGATGTCCTTTGCGAAATCGGTCTCATGGATCTCGTAGTCCGAGCAGTTTGGGGGCCTAGGGAAACCACCTGTAGCCGCAACTATGAAATAACGCTCTGACTGCGAGTAGGAGACTCTAAGGTTCTCTAGTAGGTCCTTCAACTGCTTAAAGCCTGTAACCAGTGTAGCGAGTAGTAGACCCTTGTGCCTTATACGTGTGAGCAGGTTTTTGTTCATGTAGTAGTGCGCTACCCCTTGAATCAACTGTACGTCGCTCTCGATTAGTTTAGAAGGGATTAGAGCCACAGGTAGGTCTGGTGCTAGACCTAAGTCTTGGAGCTCTGCGTCTACGTCCTTGTTTTTCTTCCAGCATTGGTAGATCCGCGCTTCAAACTCCTTACCGAAATACCTAACTAGCAGGATACCGGGCTTTGGGGAGTAGACCTCGAATACCATTAACACAACCTAGGCTGAGCAAATAATACCGAAGTCTCTAGCCTGCTTTACGAGACAGGCTCTTCGACGGTTTCTACCCTCTTTTCTCTACTCCTTACAGCCACGAGGTGAGTTATGTAGCCTGCGATCTGGTTTCTCAGCTTTTTGGACCTTGTAGAGATGAGCTTCGACACAACTTGCTTATTGGACTCGAAGTCCCGTGTGAACAACTGAGGGTAGCTGTCCAGAAGCTGCCTAGCCACCCTCTTCACCAGCCTTATCCTGACTTTCCCCACGCTGAGCACCTCTCCTCAGGTACTGTCTAACAGGGAATACGTTAGGGTGTTTTAAATTTTAAAGCAAGAGCCGATGACCCTTTGAAACCCCGGCCAACCAGGGTGTTATACGCGATTCATTAATATTCACCGGGTTGCATAATGAAGTCCCGGTGTTCCGGTTTGAAAGGCAGAGTCAAGGACTTGAGTCTAGCCGAGCAGGGCAGGCTAAAGCTCGAGTGGGCAATGAAGCACATGCCTGTCCTGATGAGACTCAGAGAGGAGGGTAGGGATAAGAGACCCCTAGCAGGTCTGAGGATAGGAGCGGTTCTCCACGTTACCAAGGAGACCGGGGTTTTAATGATGGCCTTGAAAGACTCCGGTGCCGAGGAGGTGGTCTTGGCCGCCAGCAACCCGTTGTCCACACAAGACGACGTGGCGGCCGCTCTCGTAGAGTACGGCATAAGAGTGTACGCCTGGAGAGGCCAGTCTAGTGAAGAGTACTACTGGTGTATAAGGCAGGTGGCCGAGAGCAGACCGGACATTGTTCTAGACGACGGCGGAGACCTCCACGCTATGCTCCACAGCGAGTACAAGAAGCTGGCGGGCGAGATAACGGGAGGCACCGAGGAGACGACTACCGGTGTTATAAGATTAAAGTCGCTCGAGAGAGAAGGGCTCTTACTATACCCCGTCGTGGCCGTGAACAACGCGTACACCAAGTTCTTGTTCGACAACCGCTATGGCACTGGTCAGAGCACTTTTGACGGGATAATGAGGGCGACCAACATCCTAGTGGCGGGGAAGAACGTCGTTGTCGCAGGCTATGGTTGGGTCGGTAAAGGGATCGCGCTGAGGGCGAGAGGGTTGGGGGCTAGGAGAGTCATAGTAACGGAGGTCGACCCTATTAGAGCGCTCGAGGCGGTGTTCGACGGCTTCGAGGTTATGCCCATGTCCGAGGCGGCTGGTATAGGGGACATATTCGTGACAGCCACAGGCAACAAGGCTGTTATAAGGAGAGAGCACTTCGAGAAGATGAAGGACGGAGCCATCTTGGCAAACGCCGGTCACTTCAACGTCGAAGTATGGATACCAGACCTGGAGAGCTTGTCGGTCAGGAAGAGAGTGATCAGGGAGAACGTGACAGAGTACACTCTACGAGACGGGCGTAAGCTGTACTTGTTGGCCGAGGGAAGGCTTGTCAATCTAGTAGCGGCAGAGGGGCACCCGAGCGAGGTGATGGACATGAGCTTCGCGAACCAATACCTCGCTGTGAAGTACCTACACGAGAACAAGGGGAGACTCGAGAAGAAGGTCTACAACCCGCCGAGAGAGCTAGACGAGATGGTGGCCAGGCTAAAACTAGAGACCATGGGTATCAAGATAGACGAGCTAACCCCCGAGCAAGCGGAGTACTTGAAGTCCTGGTCGTATGGAACCTAGAGAACGTGAAAGAGGTGGGCCCGGGGGGATTCGAACCCCCGACCACCCGGTTATGAGCCGGGCGCTCTACCGGGCTGAGCTACGGGCCCACGGTTCTAATCAATCAAAGTATTTATTCGGGGTTTAATAGCTTTAAATCCGTTGCCCTCTACTCACGTTTTCTTCACTGACAAGATGTACTTGAACGCAGCGTCAGCCGCTATAGCCCCGTCGGCGGCAGCGGTTATTATCTGCTCGAACCTGTACTTGTAGGGCCCACCAGCCGCGTCGCCGGCCACGAACACGCCTTCCAAGTTTGTCGACCTGTCAACTTTGACGACAGCATGCCCTGTTTCGTCTACCTCTAGCCCGATCTTCTCGAAGAACTCGCGTGGGGGCTTTAACCCTATCTCGACGAAGACCCCGTCTACCTCGATCACTTTCTCCTCTCCGGTAGCCCTGTTCTCTATTCTCACCGCGCGTACACGAGTGTCACCAATTATCTCTTTAACTACGCTGTTCTTCAAGATCTCTATCTTAGGGTTGTTCATGGCCTTCTCCACATAAACCTTGAAAGCCCTGAACTCGTCTCTCCTGTGGATTATGTATACCTTTGAGGCCAGCGAGGCGAGGTATATCGCTGACGTCAGCGCCGAGTTACCCCCACCAACCACTGCCACGACCTTGTCCTTGAACAAAGGGCCGTCGCACGTGGCGCAGTAGGACACTCCTCTACCACTGAACTCCTCCTCTCCCTTCACGTTAAGCTTCCTCTTCTCGCTACCCACCGCTATAATCACGGCGTACCCGCACAGCTCTTTCTCACTGACCGTCTTTACACACCATAGCTTGTCCTTCCTGTACATGTCTACGACTTCGTCTTGAATGATCGGGACGTTGTACTTCTTCACGTGGTTAACAAACTTGTTTACTAGCTCTTCTCCCGGTATGTCGGGTAGTCCGGGGTAGTCGTCGACGATAGTCGCCTCGGTAACGTATCCGCCCACTAGTTTTGTTACAACCACGGTCTTTAGTTCGTACCTAGCCGAGTAGAGAGCAGCCGTTAAACCGGCGGGGCCCCCGCCTACGACCACAACGTCGTACACCTCTTCTCTAGTGGGTGCTTTAATGGGCACGATCTTGAGCTTGAAGCTCATGTTAAGCACCTCTTTGTCTTAACATGAGAGAAGAGTGGTTTAAAGCTTGATTTAGGATTAATACGACATGGTGCTAGTCCTCATGGAGTACGTGGAACTCGGCTGGAGCGACCTTAAAATATCCAGGGTAGGCCTCGGCACGTGGCAGTTCAGCGAGACCTGGGGGCTCGTCGACTACGAGAAAGCAAAAGCGGTAGTAGCTAAGGCTATAGAGCTTGGCATAAACTTCTTCGACACGGCCATGGTATACGGGAGAGGCATGAGCGAGACGTTCCTAGGCAAGGCCCTTAAAGAACTTGGCGCTAAGAGGGACGACGTGGTGATAGCGACAAAAATTCCTGGAGAGTTTTTACAACCTGAAGACGTGTTTAAGGCTGTGGACAGGTCGCTTAAGAGACTAGAAGTCTCATACATCGACTTACTCCAGATACACCACCCGCCTACCCACCACAACTTCCCGACCTCAAAGTACGCTAAGGCCCTCGAGAGGCTCGTGGTACAGGGGGTTGTAAGGTACCTCGGTGTCAGCAACTACCCGTTAGCACTGATAGAGGACCTCAGGTCTAGCTTGTCGGTAACGGACATCGTGAGCATGCAGTATAGGTTCAACCTCGTCGAGAGGTGGTCCGAGGAGGAGCTGATACCCTACGCCGAGGCAAACGACCTGACATTCATCCCCTGGAGCCCGCTCGCTAAAGGCGCGCTCTCGGGCAAGTACAACTCGGAGAACATCAAGCAGTTCACAGACTTGAGGAAGAACGAGCCGGTCTTCTACGAGGAGAACTTCGTGAAGGTAATGCCTCTTGTCAACCTCTTAATCGAAATAGGTAAGAAGTACGGTAAAACACCATCCCAGGTAGCCCTGAACTGGTTGATCAACTACAGTCCGGTTATCGTGCCAATACCAGGCGCTAAGACCCCTGAACAGGTCGCAGAGAACGCGGGGGCTGTTGGCTGGAAGCTCAGTTACGAGGACTGGAGGACCATCGACGAGTTGAGTAGGAGTATAAAGATCACCTACGTGACCTGGTAGAATACTTTATACATGAATATAGACAGCAAGGCTAATGCTGGTAGTTGAGAAGGGACGTCCTTTAACCTGACGAGCTTCAGCCCGGTCAGCTCTTTTTTGCTCGGCTCGCTTTCACCCGACGGGAATACTATCAGCAGGTTTCCGTTCTGGACTTGGCGTATCTGGGGCGCGTCTAGTTCGGCTCCTTCATCGCTATAAAAGTACGCTTCGCTTGGTCTTAGGAGCTCTAGCGCGTCGCCGAGCTCGGGGAAGACCATGAAAGGCTTGTTAAGCTTAACCGATACCTTGAACGCCTCGGGAATCCCTATTTGGGCGGCTGCCCCAATAGGCTTGACTATAACGGGCGCTATCTGTGCTTTTTGCGAAAACGCGTAGACCGTCTTCACGAAGTCGACCACTCTCTGAACACTCGTGGGACTGTACAGTCCTACGTAGACCATCGCCAACCCCGAGCTACCTCCGCATCTCTTGTTTACCTGGAAAATCATGTGTTAGTTGTTTTTAATAATCTGCCGTGCTTCTTATAGCTCCCGGAGTATGTCATAGACGAACAGGGCGATCGCCCTGGATAACGGGATTGGTACGGCCTCGCCTACCTGGTTGTACTGCTCGTCTCTACCCCCGTAGAAGACGAAGTGGTCTGGAAACCCCATAAGCCTCGCCTGCTCTCTTACGGTCAACAGCCTGTTCTCGAAGGGGTGTATGAAGCGAGAAGAGCCGAGAACCGTCGGGGCGATCTCGTAGGGGTCGAGCCTGATTAAGTTGGGAATCTCTCCCACAGCGCCCTGAAAGTAGATGAGGGCCTTACCGTGCTTCAGTTTCGCCACTTTTTTAAGTTTCCTCCAGCTCAGCTCAGGGGGCGGGTCGTGGTTTGGGAGAGAACTTCCGGGCGGCGGCATCCCTCTCAGCGCGTCTATAACTCTCACCTTTTCGTTCGACTTCGGGGGTTTTATCTCGACGTTCGATATGAAGACCCTCCGCCTCCTACTCGGGTTAGAGTAGTCCTCGGCGTTCAGTACATTGAAATATAACTTGTGATAACCAATACGCTTAAACTCGCGAGTTAAGGCCTCTCTCAGACCGCCCTCCATTATCGCAGGCACGTTCTCCATTATGAAGACTCTCGGCTTCAACAACCCGACAATCCTTATGAAATGTAGAGTTAGTTGTCCCTGGGGGTCGACGTACAGTCGGTTAATCGGGTCTCTCTCCCTCCTCGGGTTGGCACCAGTGAATGGCTCACATGGCGGGCTACCAATGACGAGGGGGACTTCCAGATCCCCGAGCACGTTTTTCAGCGTTGGGTAGTCTACGTCTTTGATGTCCTCTACTAGGACCACAGGGTCCGGTATGTTAGCCTTGTAAGTTAGGGCTGCGGGCTTGAAGTTGTCTACTGCTAGAACTGGTTTGTAGAGCCCCGTCTCGTAGAAGCCCCAGGCGAACCCTCCCGCCCCAGAGAATAGGTCGACGAATTCTACTTTATGTCTCAAAATCCATCACTGTGTATGTAGTCCAGGAGTTTGTCGAGAGACTTTAGCTTCTCTCTCAGAAGGGCGAGCTCGCCTTCCTTGTCTACTTCCATTAACAGGGAGTTGTCGTTGGGACAGTGAAAGTCGTTTATGAGGGCCTCCTCGTATCTGAACCTCCTGTGGCATGTCGGGCAAATGAAAAAGGTGTTCTCCTCGAGCTCTCTTATTCTGGTCGTCAGCTTCTCCTTAGACTTTCTCAGCCTTGAGATTATGAAATTGGCTAGCGCCTCTCTGTTTAATACCCACCCGTGCAAAACCTTGTCTTTGTCTTTTACCTTGACCGGTACAACTACAGCCTCGTCTGACAGCTTCTGGAGTATCTTCCTCACTATGTTCGACTTTGTGTTCAGGTCTTTACCAGCCGTCTCCTCGATTATCAAGCCGTTGTTCGCCAGCATGAACTCCAGTATTTTCCTGCCCTCCTCGCCCATCATCTTCTCGACTATCAAAATCGTTATTTCAACGAGCTTGTCCTCCCTGGGCGCCCCGCTCACGGCTCTCTCTGTCGCCAATTCTTAACACCTTTTTGCCTCTAGGGGTCGGTACTACTGTTAGTTTTGCTCCACTAAATTTCCTATGTAGTTCTTCTCCCTTATAATACCTATCTAGGAACACGGCGAGTGCGGCGACCTCGGAGTGCGGCTGGTGACCTATAGCCACGTTGTAGTCGGCAAGCTCGTAGAATATTCTTGGGACTTTCTCGGCGCCTACCACGACCAACAGGTCTTTACCCGACCCCCTGATCTCGTCTATAACGTTGTCGACGTGTAAACCGTACATTGTCAAATGAACTACAATCCCCCGTGACTTCCACTTCTTAACGTACTCAACAGAGTTCACGCCCATGATGACTTCAAAAGGGCCGCCCCACAGATCCACTACTTTTCTAAGAGACCTCGCAACACTTTCGTCTACAACGTCACCAATAACTATCCCGTTAGCCCCGAAAGACCTCGCGACAAGACCCACGTGCGTAGTGACTCTTTTGTCTCTCCCGGGCCTGTGGCCTAGTCTCAGCACGTAGATCTCGACCATTTCTCACGTACCTTTAAAGACACCCACTATCTCGCGCTTAAGAGCGTCCAAGTTGATTCTTTTCTCGGCCGAGATAGGAACAATCCTGGTCGCATTCACCGCCGATTTAGACAGCTCTCTAACTAGCTCTTCAACCCCGTTTACGTTGATTAGGTCTATCTTGTTCAAAGCAATAATGATAGGCTTACCGTGGACGCCTATATCGTTGAATATTTTCAATGAGGAGTCAACTTCGCTAATAACTCTCTTTAAAGGCTTTGATGAGTCCACGACAAGGACGATCAAGTCGGCGGCTGTTACCTCTTCGAGTGTTGCGTAGAACGCCTCGGTGATCTCGGGCGGCAGATCCCTTATGAAACCGACGGTATCCGTCACAACCATGTGAACCCCGTCAATATCCAGTTTCGCGGTCTTCGGGCTCAGAGTGGTGAAAGGTTCGGGTCCTACGGGCATGTTCTTCCCGGTTAAGGCGTTGAATAGAGTGGTCTTACCAGCACACGTATAGCCTGCAATCGCTACGTGGGGGACTCCCTCTCTTACCCTCCTCTCTCTCCTGACCTCTCTCACCCTCCTGATCTCCTCGATCTCTCTTCTTATACGGCCCTCCCTTCTTCTGAGAAAAGTGTAATACTTCTCGTAGCCGTACCTGCCAGGTCCAAGATACCCGGCTAGCTCGCCCAGCTTGGACTTCCTGATGAAGTCTCTCACGAGTGGGAGCATGTGTTTGATCCTCGCGAGCTCTATCTGTAGGAGAGCCTCTCTACTGCCGGCGTGTTGAGCGAATACCTCGAGTATTAGTAGAACTCTGTCGACAACCTCCGTCTTCACCTCTCTAAGTATGTTCGTCACCTGGCTTGGCCTCAGTATGTCCATGACCACGAGCTTGTCGGGCGGGTTCTCTGCTAGTTCCTTGAGCTTGTCTTGTTGAATGTAAGTCCTAGGGTTGGGCCTCTTGACGAAGTGGACCTGGTCTACGACTCCATAGACAGTCTTGACGAGGCTCAGCTCTTCATCAACGAAGTCGCGGTATTTACTGGGTATAAAGACGGCTACTTTCCCCGTCTTCACTTCTTGCTCACTCTAATGAGGTCACCTACGGTAAAGTAGTCTTCATCCCCCTTTCCTGTTTGCAACGGCTCCTCGGCAGTTCTCTCGATCAATTTGATACCCAGCACCTTCTCCAGTCTCCTGGCTAGTTCTAAGCTGGGTTTAAGCCTGCCCGACTCTATTCTCTTAATAGTGTTCTCGCTCTCTTTTATCTTAGAGGCTAGCACAGCCTGCGTCCAGCCGAGTCTCTCGCGAGCCTCCCTGATCCTCTTGGCATAGTCCTCTACGATCTCGAACTCCTCTCCAAACCCTCTACTAGCCCCTGTCACAACTCTCTTACTCTGGGAAGTAACGACCAGCGGCTTCTTACTCTCTTCAACATAGGGTTTTGCCTTACCACTACTGACAAGCTTGCGGTAGCAGTCGGGGCAGACATGTAAGATAGAGCCCTCGATAACGACCTTTCTGCAGTCTCTCTCATTTAGTACTTCTCTCCCGCATATCTCGCAGTAACAAGGCATTTAGATAACCTTAAGACTTCTCTCCCTGAAGGCTCTTAAATACTATTGAGTCCGGGTTTTAAAGACCTTCTTAAAACCGATAAAAGGAAAGGGAATTTTCATGCTTAGTGAAGACGTTCGAGAAGACGCTACAGAAGCCAGGCTACCCGATGAAGACTATATTCGCTACCTAGAGAGCAGGTTAAAGCAACTGGAGAGCGAAGTCAAGAAGCTCAGTATGAAGGTCAATTACTACAAAGCTGAGATCGAGAGGCTATTGGCTCCCCCCCTGATAGAAGGCGTTCTCTTGTATTTGATCGATGGAAACAAAGCCGTCGTAAGGAGCACTACTGGCCCCAACCTTATCGTCCACATCTCGGAGAACGTGCCCCGTGAGAGGCTTGTTCCCGGCGCACGTGTTGCCTTAAACCAGAGAGGCTCGACGATAGTGGATGTCCTCCCCGAGTACGAGGACCCATACGTGCAGTCCTTCGAGGTAATCGAGAGACCAGAGGTGACCTACAACGACATAGGCGGTCTAAAAGAGCAGATCAGAGAGTTGAGAGAAGTCGTTGAGCTACCGTTGAAAAACCCTGACTTGTTTAGAGAAGTAGGAATAGAGCCCCCGAAAGGAGTCCTACTCTACGGTCCACCCGGGTGCGGTAAGACCCTCCTAGCTAAGGCCGTAGCTAGAGAGGCGGAGGCGGCATTCATCAGTATTGTAGGTAGCGAGCTCGTACAGAAGTTCATAGGGGAGGGAGCCAGGATCGTCAAAGAAGTATTCAGTATGGCTAGGAAAAAGGCTCCCGCTATAGTCTTCATAGACGAGATAGACGCGATTGCGGCTAAGAGAATAGACATCGGTACTAGCGGGGAGAGGGAGGTTCAGAGAACCCTGATGCAGTTGCTGGCAGAGATAGACGGCTTTAGGCCCCTAGACAGGGTCAAGGTGATAGCGGCAACGAACAGAATCGACGTACTAGACCCCGCTATACTCAGACCAGGCCGGCTAGACAGGCTTATAGAAATCCCGTTGCCCGACAAGCAGGGGAGATACGAGATTTTCAAAGTTCACACGAGAAGGATGAAACTAGCAGACGACGTCGACTTACACGAGCTGGCGAGCAAGACCGAGGGCTTGTCTGGAGCCGAGATCAAGGCGATCGTAACGGAGGCCGGCTACAACGCTATCAGGTCGGGTAGGAAGTTTGTAACGAGGGAAGACTTCGAACTCGCAGTGAAGAAGATCGCGGCGAAGAAGAACGTTAGGAGGGGTATTGTAGAGGAGAGGAACAACAGCATCCACGTTATCTTCTGAGAACCGTACAACTGAAGTTTTTAACAGGAACTAAAACGATCCTTAAATCATCATAGTACCTAACGTGACGGCTCATGATCAGAAGGAGGCTTAGCGACCAGGAACTAGAGGAGTTGAGGTACATAGCCGCCTTACAGTTCGGAGTGAGCGGCGAGTTCATTCCTGAGGAAGCCAAGGGCGAGTTTAGTAAAAACACCTTGAAGCTTAGGAGGGTGATCGTCGACGATAAACCTTACCTGTCCGTCAGAGCCTCGGACTACAGGTTTAACCTCCACATTCCTTCAGGACTGGTTTTAAACCGGCTACTCCCACACCCCCGCTTACGGGTTTACGTAATGGAGAGGTACTCGGAGTTTGTGGCCAGAGGTGGTAATGTGTTCTGTAAACACGTGATGATGGCCGATCCCGATATAAGGCCTGAGGATGAGGTCTTGGTCGTCGACGAGAAAGGCAATCTACTGGCAGTTGGTCGCGCGGTTAAGCCTGGCTGGGAGATGGTTTTTTATAAGTGGGGTGAAGCAGTTAGAATAAGGCAGGGTGTTCGGGAGTGAATATCGTACTGTTTGATAACATAGCCGACGAAGACCTGCAGGACTCGATATTCATAACGGGTTTCCAAGGGTTCGGCATGGTGGGTTATTTGACAAGCAGACACCTTGTTTTAGAGTTGAAGTTGAAGAGGATAGGCTTCGTTAAGACGAAGTACTACCCGGAGACCACCATATACACGAGGGAGATAGGTGTAATCTACCCGTTCGAGCTGTACTACGGCGTTGTGAATGGTAAAAAGCTCCTTGTGCTCTTGAACAACGGGACACCGATTATACGTGATAGGACTAACTACGCTGACCTGGTCGCCAGGTGGGTTAAGGAAAAGAAGGTATCGTCCGCAATACTCGTAGGAGGCTTGGACCCTAGCCTCAGAGAAAGCGAGGAAGAGAAGTACAGGTGGATCCCTGTAGGCGGCTACGAGGGTAAGCTAAACGCGCAACTACTCGAAAACAGGCATATTATCGGGCCTCTAGCCCTCTTGATAATGTTCATGGACGCTTACAAGGTACCTGGTGTAGCAATCTTCGCCTTTACAGAGCTCTACAGACCAGACCCGAGGGCTAGCGCGGCCGCTGTTGAGGTCATAGGCGAGATGCTAGGTTTCAAGATTGACACTACGAGGCTACTCGAAGAGGCTAAGATCATAGAGTCGATCGAGGCGGAGCGAGAGAGGATGTTAAAGACGATCGAGATGGAGGAGTCGGAGAGGAAGGGCCACCCAATATACCTGTAAACTCTAGTGTGCCGCCCCGGCTTCTCCTAACGCTAGTACGTTGATCTGTACTTCTACGCCAGAGCCTTTTAACAAGCCCTCTATTAACCTGGCGAGCCTGAGCTCTACGTTGCTCGAGTTCTCTAAAACACCTATTTCAACCCTGGCTATCTTCTTGCCTTTGACTAGTTCGAGGACTTTGGCTGAGACCTCCTCTAGTACCTTGTTACCTAAACCGTCCAACACTCCTTCCTCGTGTTGGAAGTAGGGGTACGTGTTGGCAAGTTGAATTGGGAATAGACCTAGGACAGGATGTACTATGAACACTTTATCGCGGCCCCACCTCTTCAACGAGTATTCTCTTAGACTTCCGAAATCTTTGCCAGCAGCCACCAATAGGACTATACTGTCGCTCACGAGTACCTTCTCAACTAGCTGCAAGCTCTTCGACTCGACAACTCTAATTCTCGGGTTGTAGTAGGAGTCCTCGTCTAGGATCAGAAGGGCTGGGGCGTCTGGTTTGGAGACAGGGTTGAACTTGAGTAGTACGTCGGCGTGTCTCTTGACTACTTCAAACGCTCTACGTAGGCTAGGGTGCGTCTTACTCCTCTCTTCCAGTAACTCCCAGAGCCTCCCCTCTCTAATGCTCTCCTTTACAGTGTTAAGCTCCTTCTTCAAAGTGTACAGGTTGTGGAGCGCGATAAGTCTCGTACGCTCTTCGCTAGGTAGCTCTAGAAGATCCTTGGGGGTGTACCTCGAGCAGACCGGGCAGTTGCAGGGCAGGTATGTCAGTTCCTCGACCCTCTTAGTCCCACCGGGTAGCATGTACCTTCCTTCCCGCGCGTAGAGGATGTAGCTTGCGGAGTCGAAGAGGTCTGCCCCCAGCGCGACGAGGAATGGTATGATCATCGGGTGTCCTACACCAAACACGTGTATTGGTTTACCTGGGGGTAGGACTCTCTTGGCTAGACCGACATACTCTAGGAGAGGGCTGTAATCGTACTTCTCTAGTAGTACTGTAGGCGAGCCGAAAGCGAATATATGGTAGGGTGTCCTCCAAGCTCTCACAGCGGACTTCTTGAGTAGGTCGGGGTAAGGCGAGCCTTGTATAGGTAGAGCCCATAACTGGTCACTGTCCATTATAAGGGGGAGTGCCTGGAGAGCTCTTCTCCAGGTCTCTTCCACAGCACTGTACGCTTCACTCCACGTCATTTTAGTCCCTGTCGGCACGTCGAGTATGACCGCTATGTCGCTACCAATACCCTTCTGATAGCTCACGATAGTCGGATTGTCTATCTCCACGTCGCCGTATACGAGTACTTGATAACCCCCGGAGTCGGTCATTATCGTGTTGCTCCACTTCAGCTCTTCGTGTATGTCCTTGACGACGCCTTTGTTCCTCTTGTAGAACAGGTAGGCGTTGGTTATGATCGCGTTGAAACCGATCCCCAGGATTGTGTCTAGGTCGACGTCCTGTCTCACCGGGTCTACAACAGGAAAAATATATGGTGTCTCGATAGTCCCGCGCCTTGTTCTCAGTCTACCGATTCTCCCCGCTAAGTCGTACTCTCTCACGTCGAAGTACTCCAATACTATTCTCCCTTTATCATCTTACGCCTCGTCTCGAGGTACTGCTCTAGCAGCCTGTACAAGGTCTCTGCTATGGGTCCAGTGCCCTCGACACCCCTCTCGCTCACCCTATAGCGTCCCTGGACTTCTACGACTCTGGCCTCGGGTATGATCTTCACGAGGTGTTCAGGCAGCTTCATCTCCTTGATGATGATGTTCTTAAACTCCTCTGGGTCGAACAAGGGTATCTCGAGCACTATTATCTCGCTCAACCTCTCGCCTCTCACGATCACCTTGGGGTACCTGTTCCCTTTGTCGTCCACCGCGTTCTGTAGAAGGATGTTCAGGGAAGGCGTGTCGAACCCCACGAGCCTACCCTCGTAGGACCTCCCGTCGGCCAGGACTATTTTAACTCTCTTGTCGATCAAGCTCGTCAGCTCGCTTGTAAGCCTCCTCGACGCGTCCAGCACGCTCATAAGACCACCTTCAGGCACTTTAACCTATGTCAAAGTGGTTATTTTGAATATTTCTCACCCTGACACCCTAATAAGCGTCCTTTCAGCGTTGACGCTGGGTTAATACTTAAAAATATCTCAACGACTTAAATAGAGCATGGTCTTAGTCCATTAGACCAAACCGTGGCCTGGTACTATGCTTCAGAGATATACTTGCTCAGTAGAGGACATCGAGAGGCTGAGGTATCCCGGCGTATACAGGGTCAAGTTCAGATGTGGGGATGTGTCGATAGAGCTAGAGTTCCACGAGAAAGTTATGCCACCTCTAAAGAAGGGGGGTAACGCCACAATAGTTCTGACAGACAGCAGAGAGGAGTGCCTACAGCACTACTTCTGCGGTAAAGGTAGCGTCGTGTCCTACAGAAGCATAGGTGAGACGTACAGAGCCGTCGTCTCGATAGGGGGCTTCCTACTCGTGTTGAAGTCGAGTCAACAACTAGACCTCAAACCCCTCGACGAGGTCTACACAGGGGTCTCTGTCAGTTAGCGGTTGTTCTTGAAACTTTCGGTTGTCACCCTCAGCCAATACATGCTCCTACTTCAAGGGGATGGTTTTTGAAGTACTACGTCTTGAGGCTATACAAGTATATGGGCTCCAAGGAAGAGCTTGTCGAAGACGAGCTGAGG
Organism: Thermogladius calderae 1633; assembly: GCF_000264495.1. NCBI lineage: Archaea > Thermoproteati > Thermoproteota > Thermoprotei > Desulfurococcales > Desulfurococcaceae > Thermogladius > Thermogladius calderae. Next base: position 273,520 of record NC_017954.1, read on the forward strand.
AAGCTAGGCGAGCTCATAAGGAGTAGAGTTAGGAGGAATAGGTCAGCAAAGTATATAACAATGAGTGTACTCGGGAGGAACAGAGCTGACGGGATGTTGATCATAGGGGTGAACGAAGGCGAAGAAACGGAGATACAGTTCATAAGCGACTACATAAAGTCCAACTTCAAGCACATAACCGTAGGGGAGGTAAAGGAGTTCGGGCGGGGAGACTCACGTAGTGTACTTGAGATGCTCGTAAATTTTTGAAGAGGAGGGAGAGCGTAGGGGTAATATACCCCACGTCGCTAGGGGTGATCCCGAAATACCCGGTCCAGGAGCCCGTGAAGACTAGAGAAGTATCAAGTGAAGAGTGTATCGTCTTAGGAGAGGTAGTGAACTCTATCCCCCCAGTTGACGCGTGCGTCCCCGTAGAAGACTTGAACAAGCATATACTGGTAACCGGTGCGACGGGCTCGGGTAAGACGTTCACGGTCGCTACACTGGTCAACCGGCTAACTACTAGAGAATACCCGTTTAACTACAGGCCGCTCGTACTCGACTGGCATGGGGAGTACGGCCGCTTGCTGAAAAACCCCAAGGTCGTAGACCCGTTTCAGCTACCAGTCCCCCTCTTCGGAGACGAAGACCCTAACGCCTCCGTAGACTTCGCTAGTCAGGTGCTCGCCTTAACACCTGCTCAGGAGTACGTCTTGCTCAAGGCCTTCGAGAACCTTAGGGGTTGGGACCACCTAGACTTAACAGGCGTTATCGAGACGCTCGAGAAGATGGTAGACGAGTCTGGGTGGTTCAGGGAAAGCCGTCTCTCGCTCATGAGAAAGTTGAGGAGGCTCGTTGTAGGTAAGTACAGAGGCCTGTTTAAGGAGACGAGGATTGGGTTCCTCGATAACGCGAGGAGCCCCCTAGTAATAGACCTGTCCAGAGTGGGAGATCTGACCATCAGGAGGGTCTACGTGGCCGCTCTCCTCAAGAAGATCTTCGATTTGGCTGTCCGTGGCGAGTTCGGGGTCAGCAAGCTACTCGTAGTCGTGGAGGAGGCTAGGAACCTCCTAGGGAAGGAGAACCATGTGGACGTGTTGGTAAAAATGCTAGACGAAGTGCGAAAGTTCGGGGTTGGTCTTGTAGTGGTCTCTCAGTCACCCTCGTCACTTGTGGAGGACGTGATGGTGAACACCTCTACTAAGATCGTGCACTCGGTGAAGTCCGCAGTGGACTTGGAGGTGTTGGATAAAGCGACTAATATGCCGGTCGAACTGAGAGAGGTGATACCTTACCTGGACAAAGGAGAAGCGGTTTTATTCTCGGGTCTGTACAAAAAACCTCTATTGGTAAAAGTGGTTTAGTCTTCCTCTTTCTTCTCTTCCTCGCCGGGCTTCTTGCCGGTCTCGGCGCCCTTCTCTTTCGCCTTACTGGCAGCTATCACGTCGTCGATTCTCAGTATTATCGTAGCAGCCTCTGTACCCGCCTTTATCGCGTTGGCTATGACACTCAACGGCTCTATTACGCCTCTCTCCATCATGTTGACGAGGTCACCGCTGTTAAGGTCCACGCCAGTCCAGGTTCCCTCCTCCCTCTCGTGAGAGGCCCTCAGTTTCATAATTATGTCTACTGGGTCTAGACCCGCGTTCTCGACGAGCGTGACAACCAGCCCTTCTAGAGCCTTCGCGAAAGCCTCCACGGCAAGTTGCTCCTTACCGCCAACCTTTGTGGCGAACCTCCTAATGTGTTTCGCTAGTTCAGCCTCTACCGCTCCGCCTCCCGCAACGATCTTGCCGTCCCTTATAACGTCCGCAACCGCGGACAGGGCGTCCCTCATACTCCTCTCGGCTTCGTCTACGAGCCTCTCTAGACCTCCCCTTATCACGATGCTGACAGACCTCGGGTTCTTGCAGCCCTCTACGAACACCATCTTGTCCTCTCCGATCTTCCTCTCTTCTACGAGCGCGGCGTAGCCTAGGTCTTCGGGCTTCAGGTCGTCGATGTTACTAACTATCCTCCCACCAGTAGCTCTCTCGAGCTTCTCGAGGTCGCTCCTCTTCACCCTCCTGACTGCTAGTATACCCTTCTTAGCAAGGAAGTGCTGGGCAACCTCGTCAATACCCTTCTGAGTAATAACAACGTTAGCACCGGTAGTGGCGATCTTATCCACCATCTTCTGGAGGATGTTCTCCTCCTGCTCTAGGAAAGCCCTTAGCTGGTTGGGGTCGCTAATTCTTATCTCGGCGTCTATCTCGGGCTTCTCTATCTCGAGTGGGGCGTCTAGTAGCGCGATCTTCGCGTTCTCCACTCTCCTAGGCATACCAGGGTGTACGACCTCCTTGTCGAGGACAATACCGTAGACGAGCGTCGAGTCTAGTAGAGCCCCGCCGTACTTCTTGATTATCTGGACGTTGTCTAGGTCGATGTAGTACTTGTCACCCCTCTTCTCGACGATCTGCCTTACCGCTTTCACCGCCATCTCGGCGAAGTAGTCTCTGGCGTCGTGTACGGCTTTACTTGTTAGAGACGTCTTTGCCACTTTCTTCAGGAGCTCCTCGTTGTTTATGTCTATCGGGACTGCTATCTGGTCTAGTAGCTTCAAAGTCTCTTCCATGGCCTTCCTATAACCGCTCACGATCACCGTCGGGTGTATGTTCTTAGCCAACAACTCCTCAGCCTGTTTTAGTAGCTCGCCAGCGAAGACCACAGCCCTCTTAGTCCCGTCTCCGACCTCGTTGTCCTGGCTCTTAGCTACCTGGACGAGCATCTTGGCAGCGGGGTGCTGTATCTCGGCCTTGTCTAGGATCGTAGCGCCGTCGTTTGTGATCGTGACGTCTCCGAGAGCGTCGACGAGCATCTTGTCCATACCCTTGGGTCCATAGGTCGTCTTGACCATCTCGGCAACTGCCCTAGCAGCCATTATGTTTGTACGGAGCGCGTCTCTACCGGCTGTCCTCTGAGTTCCCTCCTTCAATATTAACACGGGTATACCGGTTGGCTCAATTGTCATCTACTCCACCTGCGAGGAACACGATCCTAGAGGAGATGATGATAAGACTTCTATATAAACTTAACTTCGGTCAGCGAGGAGTTAACGAGTACTGCCCAGCTAACGCCTCACTCTTGTACTCCTCCACGCTCCACGTCTGGACCCTGTAATACTCGTTTATCACCGGGTCTTCAACCACTACTTTAGGGTCTACATCGTCGTCTAGTAAGACGATAATATTCATCCCTACCACACGCGCTCCCTTGACCCCCCTAATCTTGAACAAGTGTATTAATGCCGTCGCTATACAGCCGGGGCATCCAACGCTTTTGATCCTCATTACAAGCCTCTTCATATCGTTCACCAGGGTGTATTCATGTCTTAAGACATTTGAAGCAACTGATTAAACTTACCCTATTTGCCTACAGTGAACTTGTCCTACCGCTCTCCAAACTCTCTCCTGTACTTGTCTGCCAGGGTCTGGCTCCAGTTACCCACGTCTCTTAGTCTGCCAAGGAAGAACCTGAGGACGGGCGGCTCGTAAACCCACTCGAGCCCCTTGACTACGTCTCTGTTCTCGTAGAGCCATACAAGCCTGTCCACGAGGTACTCTACGTGGCTTCTCAAGTAAGTCTTCCTCGGGAATGCTAGTCTCATTAGCTCGAGGGCTGGGTACTCCTCTCTCCCGTCAGGTAGCCTGTCGTTGGATATAGCACCTCGCTCCATCCCCCTGATGCCGGACGCTATGTAGAAGGCGGCCGTTAAAGCCCCCGCGGGGTACCTATTGCGGGGGACGTTCTCTAGGAACTTCAACGCGTCAACGTGGATGCCGAGACCGCCTGGTGGTTTAACAACGGGTACACCCGCCTTATCTAGCTCCCTTACACCGTATCTTATGAGCTCTATCTCGGACCCTATCAACTCTTCTTCGGTTAGCTGCCTTAGACCCATTGCGAGAGCTGCGATCTCCTTGACAGACATACCGCCGTAGGATAGGAAGCCCTCGAAAACCGGGAGTAGTACGGCTATTTTCTCGTAGAGCTCTCTATTGTTTGTAGCAAGTAGACCCCCTCTAACCGAGCCCGCTTTACGTGCACTCATGTAGAATACGTCGGCGTGACTGGCGAACTCTTTAATTATCTTGCCGAGAGGCCAAGACCCTAGTTCGCGTTCCTTTACGAAGTAGGAGTTCCAGTCTATCATACTACCGTCTATAACTAGTGGTACACCATACCTCTCGCAGATCTCTTTGACCAGCTTAATGTTCTCCATCGAAACAGGCTGACCGCCTAGGAGGTTCGCGAGCGCCTCGACTCTGACGAACGCCGTCCTCTCGTGGTTACGTGCCAGGAACTCCTCTAGCCTCACGGTATCCATGTTGCCCTTGAACGGGTGTTCGCTGGACGCGTCGAGCGCCTCCGGGATGGGCAGCTCCACTAGAACCCCTCCCGCGAGCTCGACGTGGGCTCTGGTCGTAGTGAAGTGGAAGTTGGTGACCACGAAACTACCCTGTCTTACGAGCGTCCTCGCTATCAAGTGCTCGGCGGCCCGGCCCTGGTGGACCGGTAGTGTGTACTTGAAGCCGAGCACTTCCTCCACCGCCCTCGCAAGCTCCTCGTAGGTGTTGCTACCGGCGTACGCGTCTTGGGCACTTACCATGCCGGCCAGCTGCTCAACGGTCATAGCGTTAACTCCGCTGTCTGTCAACATGTCTAGGAACACGTCGTCGGCTTTCAGTAAGAAGGTGTTAAACCCTGCTTCTCTAATAGCGAGCAGTCTTTCTTCCAAGGATGGGAACCTAATCTTCTCTACGACGCGTACTCTGAACCCTTCTACCCGAATGTAACCCCCGTTCCTCGATCTTACCTGTATAAATACGCATCACCGAAATATGGTACACTATTATGTTTGAGTATATAACTGTTACGCTACATATGGGGGAGGCAAGCCCTACGCGCTAAAGACGTCTTCCGGCGTTGGTAGCTCCTTCCTCACTTTCTCGAGTAACCTCAAGTAGTACCCAAGGTCTATGTCCTCGGCGCCGGCCTCCTCGTCGTAGACGGCGAGACCACTCTTCAGCGCGATTAACTGGTGTGCCGCGCCGTCTCCTTCCAGGACGTACCTGGGCGGCCTCTTGTAGGAGCCTCTCGCACGCCTAGACCTAGTCATGAGGAGGAGCCTAACGTCGACGTTCTCTAACAGCCTCCTCTCATAGTCCTTCACGACGTCGTAGGCGGCGCTAAGAGCCTCGGCCATGCTCGAGGGGTCTCTCGCCTCGGTCAACTTACTGAACGCTTCAAGCTCTGCCTGTCTCACGATCTCGGGGGTATCCCTCCTGACGGCTAGTACACCCTTTATCTTCAAGCCCCCCTCGTGGAGTAACCCGTAGTACCTGTTGGCTACGCCCCTGCTACCGTTTAGTTCTCTGGGGAGGTACAGCCACACGTAGTAGGCCTCTACCTTAGTCTTGTAACCAGTAGCCCTCTCTATGGCCGTGGCCAGCTCCGCGCAGTACTCCGCGTCGGCTACACCACCTATGAACAGGCTGTCTACAATGGCGTGCACTACTTTGTAGCCCCTCTTGGCGACTTCCTCCGAGGCTCTCTTCATTATCTCTCTACTCGTAGCCGTGACAGCTTCGTGCGCCATTATAGAGCCGAACAAGCTGTTCCTGTAGCCTAGATAGCCGAAGCTGGCCACAAGAAGCCACTTAACAGCACTCCTCCTTTCATAGTACAGTTCGTCGCCTGTAGCCTCGTAGAGCTGCTCGTAGAGCTCTTTCAGCTCTAGCAGTCTCTCCAGGCTCATAGGAACGACCCCTCTCCTGTCCACGCATACCTCTTTGGCGGCGTAGTCTAGGCTTATTCTGCTACCGCAACCAGGGTCGTTCACAGTCTCGCCCGAGATGTTCAGTTTGGCAATAATAGACGGGTAGAGACTCTTGAAATCGACCTGGCACACCCCCCAGTAAAGGCCCGGCCTAGGCTTAAACACCACGCCTCCGCGGTCGAGTAACATCAGGTCTGTTATCCGCCTAAAATACTCCGGCCTAGAGTGGTCTTTCCTGACAATGTACCTCAAGTCTCTAGACACGAGCACCTCGATGGTAGTGAGCAGTCTACCTATCGTAACGTTGTTCATGAGGCTTAGTGGTGTGAAAGACAGCCTAGACCACTCGAAGTACTCGTGGGGGCTGAAAGCGCCTCCTAGAACCCACTTCCCAACAGACTTATTCACCTCCGGGTACGTCGATACAAGCCTGAGATAAACACTGGGCTCCGTGAACACTAGTAGTGGCTGGTACTCGGCTATGTAGACAGCCAGGTCCCTCACAGTATGGAACTTAACGGGGGTCTTACCGCCGATTAGGTAGGCCCCGTTCCTGACGTCCACGACCAAACTCCTGAGACCAGGGTCTCTCTCGCTAGGCCTCCAAGCTGTGGTAAAACCCTTGCTGGTCTCGCAGACCCTGGTTAGAGGTCTAACACCCCTCTTGTACAGGGACTCGACCAACGGGTGAGGGTACTTGTTGACCGGTCTCAAGCCCCTCTTCTCGGCGGTACTCGTGATCCTTCTCAGCTCGTGTAAGCTCTTGACAGAGAAGACCACTATCTCCTCTCTATCCCTGTAGTAGGGTGGTGTAAACCACTCCTCGACCCACGCGTTCTCTACGATACCCTCGTAGACAAGCTCCCTGGATACAGCGTACGGGTCGGGTGCCTCTATGTAACCGTAGAAGCGCAGGCCGACTGGCAGCTCTCTGACCACGCCAGAGCTTTCGTCGAATAGCTCTAGGACGACGCCTCCACTAGGCGATGGTCTCGCGTCTAGGATCCATAGCCCTCTCTCTTTGTTGTTACACTCACTTACACTGTTTACCTTCATACTCCGCCTTTAGCTCCGCTATTACGAGTAAAAGATGGAAAACGAGAGGCTCTAGGGGGTCCACGACGCCCTTGTACGACAATAGGGAGGCCGAATAATCAGCCCTCTCGAGAACCTCCTTGACCGCGGCCCTAGTACAGGGGTCTAGTAGTGGTAGTAGGCTAGACCACCTCTCCAGGTACTTGTTGACGAGCTCCTTGAGAGAAGGGGTTGTCCTACCCAATCAGCCCACTCTCACCCAGTTCAGTAAGCTAACAGTGTCGACGGGGGCGGTCTTCTCCTTGAGTAGCTCGACTCTGAAAAGCCTCCTCAGGCCAGTGGGCTTCGCGGGGTGTTTTACGAGCTCTGCTACCACGCTCCTTCCCAGCCTCTCGACTCTGAGTATAACCTCGACTACATGGTGGTGCATACTACCGCCCTCCGGCATCCTCGATCCAAACCTCGTTGTAGTGTTAAAGATGAGAACGGTGTTCTCTGCCGATACCCTGTTTATAAGCCCCGATATCTCGGTAGCCTCGTAGTAGGTCGAGGGGTCGTCTCCTAGGAAGTTGTAGGGGTATAGAAGGATGACCGTAGAGTCTCTTACACCTGTCAGGCTCTCTAGTATGCGTACGACGTCTCTTGATTTGAAAGCCCTGCTAATACTTACAGCTGTCAGCCTACAGTCGAAGACCCTACAAAACGCCTCTACGAGGTCTGTCCTGATACCTCCGAACTCTAGAGAGACGACTACATAGACCTGGCCTCGCCTACTCTGTATTGCTATAGACCTGTGAAACAGGTAATCTAGAACGTAAGAGTCCCCGTAGAACTCTATACTCCAGTACCTGCCAACCGGGTTCAAGAGGTCGTCTACCGGCCTCAAGCCTGTTATAATCACTTTCGATGACCTCACTATACTCGGCTTTAATAAAGAGGGGTAGAGACGGCCGAAACTTTCACTCTGTCCGAAGCTAAACGTTATTTCTTAGCGTCTACAATACTGATAGTTGGTGGTCTTGTTGGAGGACCTCGTGAGGCTTTTCCAGGAGTACTCCGAGGTAGAGAAGAGGTACGCCGAGGAGCTCAAGTCCATAACGAGCAAGTTCAGGCACCCGCTTCTTAAGGCCTTGATAGAGAGCGTCGCGCAAGACTCCCTGAAACACTCGCTGATGTACCAGGCTCTAGCGGAGATAGCAAGGGGTGGGCTACCACTCTTAACGGAAGAGGAGCTGGAGTACATTAGGGAGGGCATCGTCAAGCACATACAAGCCGAGGCAGAGATGATCGCGAAGACTAAGAAGCTCCTGGAGGAGAGTAAGGAGCCCTACTCTAAGCTGATACTGGCGGCAATACTCGACGACGAGAAGAGGCACCATACACTCCTACTCGATATACACGACAAGGTGGCGGTGAAGGAGAAGTTCGGCGAAGAGGAGTTGTGGGACGCGGTATGGAAGGACAGCCCGTGGCACGGGACGCCGGGTGGGTGAAGTCTTAACTTAGAGGAGAAGTTACACCCGTGTTTTAGTCTATCCAGTCGCCACCCTCTATCTTACTCGGTATGTACGTATCCGCGAGGAATTTCAGACCCTTACTGGCCATCGCCTCTATCTCGAGCTTGTTAAGGGTCTTGAAGAATATACAGAGTTCTCTGACCCAGTCCGGAGTTCTAAACCACGGGTAGCCCGTAAGACCCTCCTTCTTTTTGAGCTTAGACCTGAGCTCGGAGCTTTCTACGCACTTGTCAGCTACATCGTACCCCACGAGCTCCACCGCGCGCTCGACGTCGCGTTGTTTCGCCTTTATAACGTAGTTCCTCCTCTCGCTCTCCGACAAGTAGGGCTTCTTCTTGAGCTTGCCCAGAGTAGTTCTAGTGAACCCGCCTACCTCCTTGACTTCGTCTAGAACCTTGCGGAAGACCTCGTCACCGAAGACGTCCGTCATAGAGACGCCTATAAACCTAGCATTAGGAGTAGCGAGCCTCTCGCTCTCGTAGGAGAGGGTTATAGAACCTATCTTGAAGACGCTGTAGATGTAGAAACCGTAGGGGTCGCTGTCCGTCAACACGTAGACAGGCAATTTTAGCTCCTCGTTGAGCCTCCTAACAAACCTCCTCGTGGCCCTGTCGGGTTGCCCGGCGCTCGTGACTAGTATGGCTCTGTACTTCCGCCAGAACCCGTACCTGTGGAGTTGCTGGAATACAGCGTCCTTCTCGACTACCAGCACGTACTCTGCGTCCACGTCTTTGAATTCCACCAGGTCGGGGGTGGGCTCGATCGAGTAGGCCCCGTGCCCCATTTTGCTCAAGTCTATCGTGTCATCGCCGCTCCTGATCACGAGGTTCCCTACTACCTTCCCTTTTTCCTTGCTTAGGATGAGCATCTCCTCTCTCAGGACGTTCATGAAGACCTCCAGGTCTCTTATGACGCTGTCGGACTCCTTCTGCTCGTCCCAGGTGTTCTCGTGCACCATCTTCCCGTCTACGTCTCTGTACCCTATACTGTGCTTACCCCTGTAGTACAAGTCACGTATAGTGGGGTACTCGTTGTTGACTAGTGCCTCGTATATTATGGAGGCCATTAAGAGGGTCTGCATGAACTTCCTAGCCTCGTTTACGTCGATGAGCGACCTCCTAAGCACGTCGGGGCCCAGGAGGAGCATTTTGTTCTTCTCGTCGTAGATCGTGTTGGACAGGACCCTCTTGGGCATGACTAGAATCGGCTTCTCGCCTCTCTGTATCTGGTCTAGTATGATCTTGAACTTCTCCTTCAACACACCTATAGCGTTCATCCTCGCCTTAACGTCTACACTCGACATAGATGCCCCTCCTAAGCACCTATCTCGACGCCCCTGATTACCTCGTTGATCTTGTTCTCTGGTATACCTGTTTTAGCCGATATAATCCCTACGAGCTTCTTTACGAGGGTGCCCTTGTCAAACCCGTCCCCGGAGAATATTACCTCGAGAGACCTAGCGATCTCCGGTATGTACTTGGCTAAGTGCACTACCTTCCTCTGCGTCTCCAGCTCTTTCTGCTTAGCCGTTAAGTACCCTCTGAGCCTCCTGGCGACCTCCGAGATGGCGAGCTTGATCTCCCTACGGACTTCGGGTACGTCTGCTATGCTCTCCTTGCCGACGCCCTTAAACGGCACTTTCGTGCTACAAACGTGTACCAGTAGCACTAGCTGGGCTGGGAAAGCCACCATGTAGTTGTCCCATGCGATGTCCTCCTTAACAACGCTAGTTATCACGTCGCTACCCTCGTCGTAGAGTAGCGGTATTTTGTTCGCGTACCTCAGTAGAATCGGTTTGTCGGCCTCGCTGAGCGGGACTTTACCGCCGTAGGCTATCCCCGCCTCTACTATGAACGGGTGTCCTTCGTAGGTCGACGGCTTCCTTGTTACAGCGTCCACGAACTCCGGCTCGAACATCCTTGTAAGCCCGGCTTTTATGACCTCAACACCCAGGGGTGATATAGCCGAGCTTGACGGGGGTTTAAACTGGTTGTACGACTTCATCGTGTTGATCAGCCTGAGGAGGTCGTCTTCCTTCAAGTTCCTCGGGTTCGAGGAAGGGTCTATGCCCGCCTTCGACAAGAGGTCTTTAGCAGTTACTTCACCAACGCTCTGAAAGTTCTCGACTAGCACTTCGAGTATCGTCGGCTCCTTGCCGGACTCTATGATCATCTTCAGCATCTCCAAGTCCACACCGTAGGGGTGCGGCTTGACCTCCTTCGGGGGTCTGGGCATGGTCTCTATGACCCTCTTATACAGGGTTACCTCGTTGTCGGGAGTGTACATGACTATGTTAGCGTAGGGCGTCACAGTAGCAGTCCTGTTGATGTACTCCTTTATCCTAGCCTTGGCCTTTCCCCAGTCCCCCTCGATCGTGAGGGACACTATCGTGCCGTGCCAGTCCCTCTGCTTCCTCCAACTACCTCTCTCCAGTACCACGGGCTCGTTCTTGTTGATGTCTATCCTTATCTTAAAGAAGTAGATCCTCCTGTACTCCCTCTTGCTCGTGATCACCTCGATCGGTCTGCCGGTAGTCATCTGCCCGTATAGGACGGCCATCTTGACGCCCAGTCCGTACATGCCTCTCGTTTGTCTCAGGACGTACTTCGAGCTGAACAGAACCCTGCCGAAAGCGTTTGGCACTATATCGGGCGGTATACCTATACCGTTGTCCTCGACGGTTACTCTGTAGAACTCCTGAACCGGGTCTGCCCTCTGGATCACGACCTTTATATCGGGCAGTATCCCGTGGGAGTCGGTGGCGTCGAGAGCGTTCTCGACCAGCTCCCTGACTGTCTGGTAGAGTGCTCTAGCAGGGTTGGCGAAGCCGGCTATCTCCTTGTACTTGTAGAAGAACTCCGCTGGGCTGATTGCCTTGTACTTCTCGACGGTCTCGCCCGACAAAACATCTCACCTTACTTCCTTTCCGTAAATCCACCAATAGACGTCTTTAAACTAGGGGACTAAGGGGGTTAGTTTCGCTGTACCCCGCGACCACCCGGTTATTTAAAACTATTCTTAACAACCTGTTTAAAGTCACCCCTTTTCGACTAGGGTGTACAGGCTTGAAGGGCGTAGAAGGTCTCGTAGCGGCGGCCCTACTACTAGTGATAACGGTGGCTGGGGGGCTACTAATATACAACTACGTAATGAACTACCTGTCGCTTCCTCAGCAATACGTTAGCTTGAAGGTGGTGTCCGCAAAGATAGTAGTGCTAGACTCGACATCTATGCTGACACTACAGGTTAGCAATCTAGGCAATATACCCGCGAACATAACAGGCGTTACTGTGTACACGAGTGGTGGCACCTACTCGGTCTCCCTATCGAACCAGGTGCCGGCTGGAAGCACGATCGCCATCAACGTCGGCTTAAACAGCACCGTTACAAGCGCTGTTGCGGCCTCCAGCCAGGTCTACATTTCCGTGAACTATACTTCTAATGGGAATAGTGGGGTAACAGACCTAGTTAAGGTGCCCGTGTACTACTAGGTGTTTTTTCCATGTTCAAAAACCTCCTCGCACTTGGTATGTTCTCGCAAGCGACCTACAAGCAGAAGAACTTCTTTTCTAAGCTTGTACAAGACTATCTTTCTAGTACCATATACGACAAAGTAGAAGTAAACAAGGTTTTCGAGGAGTACACTGTCGGCGGCGTGGTCAAGGTTCTGGTCGCGGAGGGGGGAGACGGGTTCCTCTACTACCTCGTGGAAGAGCCGCCTCTGGACGAGACTGAGGTTGAAGTACTCGGCCACGTGCTCTCCAAAGGCGTCGAGTGCGTAGACGTGGAGTGTTTGACGACAGAGGTCAACGGTAAACTAAAGGGGCTCTCGAAGGAGTCTGTGAGTAGAGTCTACTACCATTATGCGAAAATAGTAACGGGTTACGGACCCTTGTACCCTATACTCCTCGACCCCTTGGTTGAAGAGGTTGCTCTCAACTCTCTCGACAGGAGAGTCTGGGTGATTCACAGGACAATCAGCCACTACGGCTGGGTTAAGACGAACCTGCTTGTCAGAGAAGGCTTTGTCGACAAAGTCGCGTTAAGCCTGTCCAGGAAGGTCAAGAAGCACGTGAGCTTAGCGTCTCCGATCGCCGAGGGGCTGACCAAGGAAGGCTACAGGGTTAGCGTCATCTTCGGCGGGGACGTCTCTAGGAAGGGTAGTAGCGTCGTCATCAGGAAGAGGCCCGAGAAACCCTGGACATTGACACAGCTCATCAACCAAGGCGTGCTCAACAGCCTTATAGCGGCGTACCTCTGGCTTGTGATAGAGTTGAAGGGCTGGGTCATCGTAGCCGGAGGCGTGGGAGCAGGTAAAACCACCCTACTACAGGGCTTGCTCAACCTCATACCATACAACAGGAGAGTCGTCACTATCGAGGACACGCCTGAGCTATTCCTATCGAGCGAGCAGTGGGACCCGCTCGTAGAGAGAGTGTCGGTGATAGACCCTGGCACGAACATCGACATGTATGGTTTGCTAAAGGCGAGTCTGAGGAGGAGGCCTGACTACATAGTGGTGGGTGAGGTGAGGGGAGTGGAGGCCAGGGTCCTAGTCCAGGCGTCGAGGCTCGGGCACGGAGTCCTTAACACCATTCACGGCGACAGCCCAGACTCCGTCTTGAAGAGGCTCACAGCGTACCCTATATCGATACCGAAGAACCTCCTCGGCAACATATGGTCGATAGTCATAGTCGAACAGACAGGCTACGGGAGGAGAGTCACGAGGGTGTCCGAGATAACCGAGAAAGTCGACGTGGTCGACGTAGCGTGGTTTGAGAGGGGGGTGTTTAAGCCCCTCGATGTAGGGGAGATGGCATCCAGGTCCCTGAGACTCGAGGATAGGATGGGAGCAAGGGGTCTCGTGAAGGAGCTGACCGAGAGAAGTCTCTTTCTAGAGAGGCTCGTGTCGAACGGCGTCTTCGAGGAAACCAAGCTCGCGCGGATGATCAACGAGTTTTACCGTAGTAGGGGCCTACTCGGCGGGAACTAGCGTTATGAAAATCAGGAAAGCCAGGGCTCTCTTAACGACCACATCTAAAGTGTCCGAGCTAGAGTTCATGGAGTTCTTGACTCTCCTCCTCGCGTTTGAGACCAGCGGTCTTAGACTACCCAGGTTGCTAGTAGAGATTGCCGAGGGGAGAGTTGAGGCCAGTGGTTACATCAAGGAACTAGCGAACAAGTTCAAGGTCCTCGAAAAGACAATGATGGAGGACTACAGCGCTCTAAGGAAACTGGCAGAGCTAGCAGGCTCTCAAATGGTCGCGGACTTCCTGAGGGGCTACAGCGAGGTGGCTACAACGAGTGGCGAGACGTCGAGGTTCGTCGAGTCGTACCTGGAGAGAGTTTCGTCGTATCTAAAGTCTAGGCTTGAGGGCATGCTCAAGTTCATGGAGGGCGTATACGAGGGTTTAATGCTAGCGGTCTTCGGCTTGATAGCTCTATCGGTAGTACCGATATCGGGGATTGACCCGAAGCTGTTGACTTCCGCTATCATACTGGCTGCCCTGGCCTCGTACTTGATAGTATTGAAGGTCTCGGAGAACGTTCTAACACTCTCGAGAACAGAGCACATGGCCACGATAACTCTAATGGGCCTTACGCTCGTCACGGAACTAGGGGCCGTGTGGACTCTGGTTCACATGTTGTTGCTCGCCTCGGCGTTAGTCCTGGTGATCCCAGTTGCCAGGAGGGCGGTGGAGGTCGAGAAGAACGTCGTGGACTTCCTGGAAGAGGCGTTCTCAATGACGAGGCACGGGATACCCCTCGAGCATGTCTTCCACCATGTCGAGTTCAGGAGCGACCCTCTGAAGCTCCTCAAGAGAGTACTGTTACTTGGGTACGACTACGCTCAACTACTGGGAGCACTACCCGACTTGGCGCGGAGGGCGATGTACCAGTTACTGGCACCGTTGCAATACACCTCGAGACACGAGAGAATCTCGTCTTACGTGCTCAGGTTTGTAGAGCTAGTATCCGACGCTAGAGCACGGCTCGAGAGAAGGGGGTTGACCTACATGGTCTACTCTTACATTTTCCCCGCAGTAGTATACGTCTCCTACATACTCGTGCACTCGATGTCCAAGACTATCGGGGGAGTGTTGGACTTCGGCCAAGCGAAAGTCATCGCCTACTCCACTTTCTTCAACACTTTTACACTAGCAGTAAGCATATCGGGTATAGGCTTGTTCAGGAGCAGAAAAATCGGGTTGTTGCTCTTTGGAAGCCTTCTAGCGATCGTGTTGCTACCTAGCCCTTAACTACGCCGATAGGCCTCAGCCTGACAACAGGGCTAGCTATCCCTACCTTCTGGGCCACCAAGACCACGCGGTCGACGTCCTTGTAAGCCTCAGGCGCCTCCTCGCTGACAACGCGCTTGGTAGCAGCTCTGACAGCTATCCCCTTCTTCGCCAACTCGTTTATTACTCGGTCAGGGCTGTAAGACCTGATGGCCTCCCCTCTGCTCAGCCACCTCCCAGCCCCATGTGGGGCACTGTACCACGTCCTGTACCCCTCCGGCACGCCAACGAGTATATAGCTCGCCGTCCCCATGCTTCCAGGTATCAGGACTGGTTGTCCGATGTTCCTGTACTTGGCCGGTAGGTCAGGGTGTCCTGGAGGGAAAGCCCTCGTGGCCCCTTTCCTGTGAACGACCACCTTGTACCTCTTGTTGTTTATCACGTGCTCCTCTATTTTCGCGATGTTGTGTGCCACGTCGTAGACTATGTGCAGCCCGAGCTCTTCAGGGTCTTTCTTGAACACCTCCTTGAAACTCTCGCGTGTCCAGTGGGTTATCAACTGCCTGTTAGTCCAGGCGAAGTTCGCAGCAGCTGCCATTGCCTTGAAGTAGTCCTGCCCCTCGTTACTCTTGAACGGCACAGCTGCCAGTTCTCTGTCGGGGACAGAGATGCCGTACCGTCTCATGGCCCTCTCCATGATGATGAGGTAGTCGCTGGCCACCTGATGTCCAAGCCCTCTACTACCTGTGTGTATCATTACAGCAACTTGACCAACGTGGTCGAAACCGAGTACTTTGGCTATGTCGGGGTTGTAGATGTGGTCTACCACCTGTATCTCTAAGAAGTGGTTGCCAGCTCCAAGAGTGCCGAGTTGCTCGTGCCCTCTCTGTTTTGCTACATTGCTCACTTTACTTGAGTCTGCCATCCTCCAGCTCCCGTGCTCTTCAATGTACTCCATGTCCTCCTTCCAGCCGAATCCTTTCTCTACAGCCCACTCGACCCCGCGGTTCAGGACTTCGTCCAGCTCTCTCGTGCTAAGCCTTATTTTACCTGTGGAGCCAACACCGCTCGGTACGTTCCTGAATAGTGCGTCTACCAGCTCCTTGAGTCTACCCCTCACGTCCTCCTCGTCAAGGTCGGTTCTGAGTACCCTGACACCACAGTTAATGTCGTACCCGATACCACCAGGGCTAATCACGCCCTCTTCTAGGTCAAAGCCGGCCACGCCACCAATTGGGAAGCCGTAGCCTTGGTGGCCGTCGGGCATGACGTAGGCGTACTCCTGTATACCAGGAAGGCAAGCTACGTTAGCCGCCTGTTCCAGTGTTAAGTCCTCGTTCATCTTCTCTAGCAGAAACTCGTCAGCGAACACTATAGAGTCTGTTCTCATACAGGGCTTGTAAGACCTCGGTATCCTCCACTCGTAGTTGCTTATCTTCTCCACGTAAACTTTGGGCATGTAGAAACACCGTTACGAGACCTGCTTGATAGGATTCTAATTCGAACCTAATAAAGCTAGGTTGAACCAGGCTTGGTAGCGTAGGTGTCTATGTAGTCTTCGATCGACTTCAACGGTACTTCTTCCTGTCTCTTCTTGTTTAGATCTCTAACCGTCACCTTGCCATCCTTAAACTCCCTCTCGCCAATTATCAGAGCTAGGTCGACCCCCGTTCTACTAGACACTCTAAGCGCCTTGTCGAGGTTCTTTGTCGCCAGAACAGTGAGCGAGGCGAATTTGCTACCAAGCCTCTTGGCTAACCCGTACCCTACACTCAAAGGTATGTTCTCGGACAAGACCACTATAACACCTGATAGCCCTCTTTTCACGAGAAGTCTGTCTTTCAAGTCCATCAAGATTAGCGCGATCCTGTCCAGCCCTAGTGCCAGACCCGTGGAATACTCGTAGACATTGCTGTAAACACTCGTGAGCCCGTCGTATCTACCACCGCCCCCTATGCTCTGCTCTAAGCCTCTCGTCGCCTTGTACTCCCATATAAGACCAGTGTAGTACGCCAGCCCTCTCACGAGTCTGGGGCTGAACTCCACCTTGTAGCCTAGGTCTGACAGGGTCTTAGAGAAATCTTCAAGCCTCCTCGTTTCTTTCATCACCTTATTGTACTCGTCTCCCAGCTCCTTCTTGAACTCCTCCACGAGGCTTATTACGCTGTCGAGGGTACCCCTCATCAACTTGATCACGACCTCTCTCACCGTGCTACCATACCTATCTAGCAACTCCTTCTCCAACTGGTCGTCCATCTCTTTGTCTACCAAGTGGAGTATGTGGTCTTGTTCTTCACTGGGGATCTTGAACATGTTCATGAAGGCCCTGTATATCGCCACGTTCCCAACCAGGTATTTGTGGTCTAGACTCAACTTGTCGAGAAACCTTGAGGCGGTATAGGCCGCGGACACGTCTGCGTTGACGGTCTCGTCTCCTATGATCTCGAGGCCTCCCTGCCAGAACTCTCTGTACCTAGCTTTCTGCGGCTCCTCATACCTGAAGCATTGAGAGATATAGTACAGCTTGATGGGTTTAGGTCTAGCCCTCATCTCCTTGAGGTACACTCTTATCACGCTGGCGGTCACTTCTGGTCTTAGAGCTAGTAGTCTACCGGCTTTGTCTTCGAAGACGTACATGCTCTTCCTAATTTCTTCGCCGCTCTTGGCCTCAAACAACCTGTAGTACTCTACAGTCGGGGTTATTATGGGCTCGAAACCGTTCTCCGAGGCGGTCTCCGAGAAAAGGCTGAACAGGGTGTAGTACAGCTTGGCCTCGTCGCCGGTAATGTCCCTCATGCCTCTTGGGGGGTTTAGGGTCTCTGCCTCCATGTAGATCCCTGGTCTTCACATGTTAATTGGGATACTCACTGATAAAACTACGTCAAACAGCTTGACTCTGGTACAGCCCCCTCCTCTCTATACGGGCTCGATCTTATGGACCTCGTAGTACGTTACCTCCCCTTGGAGGCTCACCACGGCGACGATAGGGGACACGTTGTTCCTAGTGGACTTCTCTGCGAATTCGAGTATGTCCTTGACTCCTAGCCTGCTCTTCTCCTCTAGGACTAAGACTAGTCTAATGTCACCGTGCTTGTCTTTCATCATGAAAGTATTCTTGTCAACTATCCTGACTCTTCTACCTCTGTCTCTTAGGTCTTTGTAAACGACCAGGTTAGACCAAGAGTAGTCCTTAAAGCACTCCGCAGACGTCTTCATGAGGTCTTCGAGGCTCCTCACGACCTTACCTTCGACATCGGCGACGGCTCTCCCGGTGAGCAGCAGGTAGGATAGTTCAATAACGTTCAGGACTAGGACGTCACCGCTTTTCTCTCCAAACCACTTCTCCTCGAGCTCTTGAACGTTACTGTCCTCTACAATACCTGTACAAGAGCTCTTGTCTACCCTTACAACTACGCTCATTGAGCATACCTTAAAATAGTCTTCTTGAAATCACTTACACTTAACAAGGTGTTATAATGTATACGTACAAGTACCCTCTAACAGTCAAGGCTGTGTGGTGGGACGAGACCAAGCGTGAGGTTTGCTGGATAAACACTCTGAAACTCCCGTTCGAGGAAGAGGTTATATGTAGTAACGACCCCGTAAGAGTGGCCAAGGCTATCGTCGAGATGGAAGTAAGGGGTGCTCCAGCAATAGGCGTCATAGCCGCTCTCGCTGTAGCGGCGTACGCCAATAAGCTGGCCTCGGAAAACAGTCCTAATGTCGTGGAAAAGCTGAACGAGGCCATCGACCTGCTGTGGAGAACTAGGCCGACAGCTTACAACTTGTTCTGGGCTCTCGAGAGGATGAGGAAGAGGCTTGTGGCCTCGGCTGGGTTGAGCCCACGTAGTCTGGCGGGCGACCTCACGGAGGAGGCCTTGAGCATTCTAAACGAGGATATCGAGGCAAACATAAAAATCGGCGAGTACGGGGCGGATCTAGTGCCGGAAGGAGCAACTATACTCACACACTGTAACGCCGGCGCCCTAGCCACGTCGGCTTTCGGGACGGCAGAGGCGATAATGCGCGTTGCGTGGTATAGGGGGAAGAAGATAAAGGTGATAGCGACCGAGACAAGACCTCTACTCCAGGGAGCACGGCTGACCGTCTGGGAACTGGTGAAGGAGGGTATACCCGTTACGCTGATAACAGACAACATGGCCGGCTACGTTATACGAAAAGGGCTGGTAGACCTAGTGATAGTCGGGGCAGACAGGATAACTCGCGAGGGCTACGTGGTGAACAAAATAGGCACCTACATGATTGCTCTCGCCGCGAAGAGGAACAACGTGCCCTTCTACGTCGCCGCCCCGACTAGCACGATAGACTTGAAGTCGGGTATCAGAGATGTAGTGATCGAGGAGAGGAACCCCATGGAAGTGAAAACAGTTATGGGGAGACTCATAACACTCGAGAACGTCAAAGCGTTGAACTACGCCTTCGACGTAACGGACCCCGACCTCGTAACAGCTATTATAACCGAGAAGGGTGTTGTGTACCCGCCTTTCGAAGAGAACCTGAGGAAAACAGTAGAGAGGTAACTCCTAGAGGCATGTTCATAGCTAGACCCCCTAGGGCTTTACTACTACTGGCCACCGAGCTCTCCCTAGTGGCTTTCTACGTATACTACTTTTATAAAACAGGGTTATCGGGAGGGCACCTGGCTCTCCTCCAGGTCGTTACACTGGCCCCCGTTGTAGCCGTAGTTGTTGCTGTTGTATACGGCTTGATCGCCTCGATACTCTACACATCAGTAGTACTCGGCGCCCTCAATAGCGTTTGGCTCTACTTCCTAGTAGTGTACTCTACGAGCAGTGCCGAACACGCGTCATTAGATAACTTGGTGTACCTAGCGACCGGGGCGGGTATCTCCCTGTACTTCGTCTACTATAAGCTGCTACACGTTGACGTCTTGAAGTACCTTCCGGGCTCTCTAAGTGCTATCAGCTACGTTGGAAAGCGTGGTTGGGCTGTCTTCGTAGAACCTCTTCCTATGTACTTCTACTCGTTAGCCGTCTTCAACATAGTGAGCTTCTACGCTTCTGTTATCACAGGCCTCCCCCTGAATGTTCTGCCCATACTACCAGCTAATATCGTCCTAGGAGTTATCACGGCCTGCATCTATAACGCCGTCCACGCGGAAGGTTACGGGGGTGTTCAGCTGGCTAAATCGATGGAGCTAGCCGCTGTGTCGTCCTCGGGGCTATTGGCACCCCCAATTCTGTTAACCGACTTCCTCTACAGCCTCTCGGTTAACGTGGGCTACAGATTTAGGGGTGTGAGCGGACTGGTGAGCGAGAACGGCCTTAACCTAGGGACCGGGCTAGGCGTGGCACGTAGAGGCAGGAGGATATGCCCCGTGGAGCTAAAGGGGTTCGAAGAACCTGCAGAAGACTGGTACTGGGCCTGTTTAGGAGCCCCTCTCAAGCTGGATCCTGGAAAACTCGTTAACTCTCACATGATAGTGGTCGGGTCCTCGGGTATGGGTAAGACCACGTTTGTCAAAGGGTTCATAAAAGATATCGCTAGTCGAGGACACGTAGACGTGCTAATATTCGACCCTCACAACGAGTACGTAGACCTGCTCGAGACCCTGGGAGCTAGAAGTATTAATCCTAGGCAGATGGGGATAAACATCCTCTACCTGGGCCTTAGCCCCCCTAGAGAGAGGGCGCGTAGACTGGCGGACGTAGTTTCCAGCTTCTTTAATTTGGGCCCACTCCAGCGCAGAGCGCTCGAGGAATTGATAGTAAAGGCGTACGAGAGGAAGGGTATAGTTGACGAGGACGAGAGAACTTGGACAAGGGAGCCACCCTCGTTAAGAGACCTAGTCGAGATTTGCGAGTCCGAGTCCTTTGAAAAACCCTCCTGCTCATCTATACTCCCATACGTGAAGACCCTAGAGGAGGCCTTCTCCCGACCACACACAGCACGCGGGGGTTCGTGGACGCTTGAAGGGAGCGCGGTCATAAACTTATCAGATATACCAGACGATTACACTAGGTTCATCTACGTGGACACCATCCTCCAGCTTGTATTGAGCGAGATGTACTCTAGGTCTGTAAAACGAAGGCTAGCCATAGTTCTCGACGAGGCGGCTCTGTTAATGAGGAGCAGGGCCGTCGAAGACGTAATGTCGAGACTGTACATGGAGAGCAGGAAGTTTGGCTTCAGCGTGATATTGGTTGTTCAAAACCCATACTTGCTACCGGAGTCCATAATAGTCAACTCGGGTATAAGAGTGGTGTTTGGTCTCGGCGAGCCGAGGAGTGTTAGTTACGCTGCTAGAATCCTGTCACCTGGTGGGCCGCCAGGTAGGAGTAGGCTAGTCGAGAAGACTCTAGTCAATCTTAAGCCCGGATACTACCTGGTAGGGCTACTAGGGAGTGAAAATATATTCCTTGTATCTAGATATAAACCAACTTGCTGAGGTGTGGCTCATGATCTACGAGGAGGAGAGCGAAGAGCTTACCGAAGCAACGGAGCCGGCTACCGAAGAGTTAGCGGAAGAGGAGGCCGAGGAAGTCGAAGTAACGCCTAGTAAGATAGCAATGCTAGAGCAGTTAGTCGATATCACGCGTAAGTGGGAGCGAGTAATAGCCGGGGAGGAGAGCTTAGAGTCGTTGAAGTCAGTTGCTAGCCTACCGGTGGTTACGAAGACCGTGAGAAAGAAAAAAGCCAAGAAGAAGAAAGCAGCCACGCCCAAGAAAAGCAGAAAAGTGGAGAGCAAGAAGAAAAAGACGAGGACTAAGCGTAAGGGTAAGAAAGGAGAGTCTAGTTCTTAGATGCTCTGTCTTTCTATAGTTACGTCAACGTAGCCTATCTTCCCTAGTGCCTCTTTTATAAGTTCTATCCTGGTCCTCCGATCGAATACTATCTCGACGTATTCGCCCCCGTTCTTAGTCAGCCTCAGCTTCTGAACTACGGTGTACCCTCTCAGAGACTCCGCGGGGTCTTTAGGGGGGAATACGAACTCCTCGAACCTCTTCCTGCTTAACCTGTAGTACTCCTCGAAGTTGCTCACAATTCTAATAGACTCTGATAGGTTCCTCGAAGGGCCCATAGCCTCGGCTAGTGTGCTCAGCAATCGTATAGCGCTCTCCTTGTCTAGAACCACGTGTGGTGACCCCGCGAAGTCGACTACGACTTTGATCTGCATTGTTTACTACCCTTACTAGGCTTGCGGATGCCTGCTTTTAATGCAAGCTTATAACAATACTGGAGTTTATAATTTAGTGAAGGTGCGCTACTTGTTTAGGGCGACATACCCGTCTGGTAGCAAATTCAAGTCTATAGCCTCGGCGATAGTCAAGATCACGGATGAAGCGCCTTTCTACATTAAACCTGAGGCTCTCGAGGTAAAGGTGTTCAGTCCTGACAAAACAGCAATGATCATAGTTAAGATACCGAGCGTGGCTTTCGAGGAGTACAATTTCGAAGTAGAAGACTACTTCGTCGTGTCCTCAACGGATCTTAACAGAGTTCTCAGGAGAGGGAGTAGAACAGATATCTTAGTACTGGAACTCGATAAATCGGTTGGTGTACTGAAGACGATCTTCAGGAACAAAAAGACTGGCGTGGAGAGGACGTTTTTCGTAGAGCTTAAGCAGAGTATACCAGAGGAGGTGCCAGACCTCGACATCGAGTTAGGAGTCACAGTGACAATGTTGGCCAGCGACTTCAAGCTACTCATACGAGACTTGAAAACCGTGGGCGATTACGCCACTTTCCACTTTAGAGAAAACAAGCTCCACGTGTATTCGGGCGAGCAACAAAAGGAGTACAGGGCAATACTCGAGGAAGGCTCCCCCCTCATCTCTGTGGCTTCGACCGTGGAGGAAGCGAAAGCCAGCTACAGCATCGACCTACTGAGGCTAGCTACCAGGGCGGCCTCGGCGTCTAAGAATATCACGTTCTCATTCGACAACGACAAGCCCATGAAGATAGTCTTCGAGCTTGAAGGAGGAGGGTCCATCACATACTGGTTGACCCCCAGAGTCGAGTAGAGCTACTTTCCTTCTTCAAGCTTGGAGAGTAGGTCTAGTAGAGCCTCCTTACCCGCGGTCTTGCGCGAGGGTCTCGTTGCGGGCCTCAGCTCGAAGGCGAACTTCCACACGGGGTTGGGGCAAACAGACCTATTCATGCAGGCAAGGCAACAATGCGGGCAGACATAGTTGCCGGGAAACATTGTGCACTCTCTAGTGGCGTTGTGCTGCCCGCAGAAGTCACACCTTTCCCAGTAAATGGTCAACTAGACCACCACTCGTTCACCTTTACAACTATAGGAACTCAGTGTAATAAAGAGTGGTACCCTTGTAGATAAGCACAAATGCATACGTTTGAAACATAGAACATTATACGCGTATATAAGATTTTTAATGCTGGCGAGACATGGTTCTTCATTGGTGGACTAATGCTTGAAATAGTGTTTATAGGACGAGGGGGGCAAGGAGCTGTAACAGCTGCCAACATTCTCGTCGAGGCCGCTATGATAGAAGGCCTACACGCTCAGGGCTTTCCCTTTTTCGGGGCCGAGAGAAGAGGGGCCCCGGTGGCAGCTTATGCGAGGGTAGATAAGAAGCCGATTTTGAGGCACGGCATGTTCAACACGGCGGACGTCGTGGTGGTACTGGATGGCAAGCTTGTCCAGCAGGACTACGCATCACAGTTCACCCTTAGGGATAAGGGAGTTCTCGTGTTGAACTCCCCGCACACCCAAATACCCAGAGACCTCAAGCTACGCTTCGAAGGAGACTACTCCATATACGTTGTAAACGCTACAGAGATCGCGGTTAAAAACAAGTTAGTTATAGCTGGCTGGCCCGTAGTCAATACGGGTATGTTGGGGGCGCTCTCTAGGGCTATAGGAGTAGTGTCTAAGAACGCGGTGGTGGAGGCTGTGAAGAGGTACTTCGGGGGGAGGGTAGGCGAGGTCAACGCGAAGGCCTCGGAGGATGCTTATGAACAGACTGTTAGGGTGGTCTGATGAAGGTCATAGTTGAGCCTTCGAAGTACAGGTTGCCCATCGCGAGACCTCTTGTCGGGGTAGCGGGGAAGACGGGTACTTGGAGGCTCGAGAGACCAGTAGTAGACAATAACAAGTGCACGAGGTGCTACCTGTGCGAAATACATTGCCCTGTCAACGTTATTAGGGTCGAACCCGACGCTGGAGTCTCGATCGACTACGACTACTGTAAGGGGTGTGGTCTGTGCGCGGATGTCTGTCCTGTTCTCGCGATTAAAATGGTCCCGGAGGAGTGAGGACCGTGGGGTTGAAACTAGTCTTAACAGGCAACTACGCCTTGGCGTACGCGGCCAAAGTTGCTAGAGTAAACGTCGTGGCAGCCTACCCTATCACGCCTCAGACGAGCGTGGTAGAGAAGTTGGCAGAGTTCATAGAGGAGGGCGAGCTAGACGCCGTAATGATAAGGGTCGAGTCGGAGCACTCAGCACTAGCCGCCTGTTTCGGGGCGGCCCTTGCCGGGGCGAGGGTATTTACAGCCACGAGTAGTCAGGGACTCTTGTACATGCACGAGGTGGTCCACTGGGCTTCGAGGGCCCGCGCCCCCATTGTCATGGGTATTGTTACGAGGACACTAGGCCCCCCGTGGAACATTTGGCCCGACCACACGGACTACATGGATCAGAGGGACACAGGCTGGATTATGAGCTTCGCGATGGATAATCAGGAAGCCTTCGACTTAACGTTGCAGGCTTTCAAGGTCAGTGAAGATCCTAGAGTCTACTTGCCGGTCATGGTCGGGATTGAGGGGTTTATACTGGGCCACACCTCCATGCCGGTCGAGATACCGGAGCAAAACTTGGTTGACGAGTGGCTCGGGCCCAGGAGGCAACCGTACGTTGTGGACGGCAGTGAGTACATGGCAATAGGCAACCTCGCCCTGCCGGAGGACACCGAGGAGTTCTTTATGGACATACAGAACGCCATGGAGGAGGCTAGGAAAGTCGTAGTGGAGGTAGAAGAGGAGTATTCTAAGATCACCGGGAGGCCCTTCAAAGGGCCTGTGGAGTGCTTTAAGTGCGAGGACGCCAAGTACGTCGCTATCAGTATGGGAGCCTGGTCAGGGGACTTGATGGAGTCCGTATCACAGTTGCGCGACGAGGGGTACAGCGTCGGTCTGCTGAGGATCAGGTACTACAGGCCCTTCCCTGGCGACTATATATTCGAGAAGGCTAACTCGACGAAAGGCGTCTTGGTGTTCGATAGGGCCATTAGCTTCGGGTCTTACGGCCCGATCTTCCTAGACACTGCTGCCTCATTCTTAAAACACACGAGAAAAACCCCCTACATTAAGAATGTGGTCGCTGGGATCGGCGGTGTCAATATAACGTCGGACGATTTCTCAAGGATATTGAAGAGGTTTGTCCACGAAGTGGAGTCTGACGGCGTAAATGTATTCGAGTGGTACCACAAGGGTAAGGTGGTCAGATGAGCAGGCCACCCTTGCCCTACAAGACCAGAGACGTAGTGTTGCCGGGCGACGCGGCCTGTCCGGGGTGCCCTATACCGATAGCGTGGAAGGTTCTCTCCGCGGTGTTCGGAGATAAGATGATACTCGTTATACCAGCGAGCTGCTCGTCGGTCGTCGTAGGGATGTACCCCGGTAACTCCTTGAGGGCCAGCGTGATACACGTACCATTCGCTTCTGCAGCGGCAGTAGCCTCGGGCGTTTCGGAGGCCCTCAAAAAGCGGGGTGTTACGGACGTCCAGGTCATAGCCTGGGCCGGCGACGGCGGTACAGCTGACATAGGGATGGCATCCTTGAGCGGTGCGGCCGAGCGTAACCACGACTTTATATACATAATGTACGACAACGAGGCTTACATGAACACGGGTATCCAGAGGAGTTCCTCGACGCCTAGAGGGGCGTGGACAACAACTACACCAATAATAGGGAAGAGCGAGGAGAAGAAGGACGTGGCCAAGATCATGATAGCGCACGGCGTGCCATACGTGGCTACAGCTAGCGTAGGCTACGTCCACGACTTCTACAACAAGCTTGTTAGGGCCAGTAAAATCAGGGGCTTCAGGTTCATAAGTCTGCACGCTCCATGCCCGATAGGGTGGAGGTTCGACCCGAGGTATACTGTCAAGATCGCGAGGCTGGCTGTAGAGTCAGGGCTCTGGGTACTCTACGAGTACTACGATGGAAAGATCCACCTTTCGGGCCCGAGCAGACCTTACGTGGACCCGTCGAAGAGGAAGCCTGTCGAGGAGTACTTAAAGTTGCAGGGCAGGTTTAGGAGGATCGACGACGAATTACTAAAGAGTATACAGGAGTACGTGGAGAAGAACTGGGAGTGGGTCAAGAAGCACATGTGAGCCTAGCGCTACGTCAGTACAAGGGGTATACTTTCTGTAACACGATCACCGCTATACTTACGGCTAGAGCTAGTATTATAAGTAGGTGAGGTTTTACCTTGATACCCACATCGGACTCCTCGTAGAACCTGACGAGCCCGGCTGCTGTCAGGGGAGCCGCTACCTCCCTTCTTCTCTTTCTAGCTCTACTCACTCCCTCCACCGCAAGTCTTTATTTGAGCGTGTCTTTATAAGCCTGAAGCTGGGTGCGCTGGTATTGGAGCTGAGAGAAGCGCAAGAGCTGATAAGGAGAGTCTACTACGAGAGAGACCACGCCAGAGGACTCTACGCAACCTTCACGTGGCTCGTCGAAGAGGTTGGGGAGCTTGCGAGGGCGCTTCTCGAGATGAACCCTGAGAACCTGCGCGAGGAGATAGCAGACGTGTTTGCTTGGCTCCTCAGCGTAGCGAACTTGCTAAACATAGACCTGGAAGAGGCGTTCAAGGAGAAATACGTCGAAGCTAGCGGCTCTTGATCCCTCTAATGATTGAGACCGCTTTCTCGTAGTCTTCTTCTACAATATTACCAGTCACTATAATGTCGGCCCCTGCTTTAGCGAGGCTCCTGGCTACCTCAGGTGAGCGCACGCCCCCTCCCACGATCACTGTTAGACTAGTGCTCCTCTTTATCAGGCTTGGGAAGGCTTCCGGGACGTGTCTGCTAGCCCCACTACCAGCCTCGAGATATATGTACTTGAAGCCCATCATCTCGGCTGCGAGTGCGTAGGCCAGCCCGATCTCAGGCTTCTCCGGGGGTATGGGTTGTATTCTACCTACGTGAGCGACAGCGGTCTCGCCGTATAGGACGAGGTAGCCTGTCGGGAGGGCCTCTAGACCGTACTTTCTTACTAAAGGAGCTGCCTGGACCTGCGCTTGCACCAAGTAGTACGGCTCTAGGCTGTTCATTAAGACCATGAACAACACGGCATCGGCCTTAGGCGTGAGACAATTGATATTCCCCGGGAAGATTATCACGGGTAGACCAGTCGCCTTTTTCAAAATACTCGATACGTCCCCCGCCTCCTCTGGCGTAACACCAAGACTACCACCAACCAGGAAGGCGTCAGTACCAGCCTCATGCAGCCTAAGCGCAACCTTCTCGAGCTCGCTGTAGTCTACTTTCTTAGCAGGGTCGATCAAGGTGAAGTGAAGCTTCTCTCCTTTCTCAAGTTTCTCCTTCAGGTAGTTGCTGACCTTCCCCAAGCCCGCTCCCTTCGCCAGGCTTCCTCGTCTCAACTTTGATGCTGCCTTCTAAATATAAGTCCAGGAACTTGGCGTAGACGTCGACGGCCTGGAGTATCTCGGGGACTGGTTGCGGGTACTCTGCGTACAGCCCGCAGGAGCCGCAGGATATTATAGCTCTCTTGAATCCAGGCGTATCGAGTTTCTCGAACTTTATACTGAGGGTCTTGGCTCCGCACCTAGGGCACTGGAATACTGTTGGTATTTTAGGGATCCTTTTAACGACCCTCTTATACTTCTTCCTTCTTTTACCCATTTTCTCTACCTCGTGTACAATTTCTTTCTCAAGGTAGATGTTAAATTCTGTGTAAAAACCTCGTTTAATATCTTAACGTACTCGTCGAACGAGCCGAGGTCCACCACCCTGTAGAGCCCCCTCTTCTCCGACAGCACTTGTTCAACGAGGTGCTTACAGTAACACTTCTCTCTCCTCCCCACTACCCTGATAGTGAAGTCACTACAGCTACAGAAGACTCCTGGGACTATGACGTAGTCACCGCTGGGGCCCATGTAAACCCACGTGTTTAAGTCCGCGCCTTGAACGTTGACTTTGACAAACCTCCTTAGAGCCTGCTCATCGACCACCCCGACTGTTTTAGAGACCTCGAGGACTTTCCTGATAGAATCCCTTGCGGAGCAGTAGCCAGCCGTAGACAAGACATAGCACCATGTAAGTGGGCCCGCGGGGATTTGAACCCCGGGTCACGGGGACCCGAACCCCGCATCCTAACCAGGCTAGACCACGGGCCCTATCTGATAGTCTTAAGTTAAAAGGGTTTAAAGGATTTCCAGATAACTGGTGCCTTTGTACGCTTGTTCCGGGAAACAGCATGAGTTTACCTGAATGTTTAAGACAGTTAGGCTATAGGGAGTTTACGAGTTTACAAAAAGAGTCTTTTAAAAAGATAGTTAGAGAGCGGAGCAACGTAATCGTGGTCGCGCCCACGGGCTCGGGAAAGACGGAGGCTGCGGTAATACCGGTTTTCTACGTCTTGTCGAGGTTGAACGCGAAGCCTATTTCCTGCGTTTACATTACACCCCTCCGAGCGCTGAACAGGGATATAGTGAACAGGATTAGTAGGCTGGCTGGGTGTTTTAATGTCACCGTAGCTCTCAGACACGGCGACACGCCGTACAGCGCGAGAAAGGCTATACAAAAGAGCCCTCCACAAGTGCTCGTTACGACCCCGGAGACGTTCACTTATGTTCTATTGAACGCGGAGTTGTTGAGACAGCTTTCTAACCTAAGGTTCGTGATACTGGACGAGCTACACGAGCTCGTCGAGAGCAAGAGAGGTCTCTTGCTACTGACAACCCTATACTTGGTGGTCAACCACCTGAGGATAAGGCCTGTCGTGATAGGGTTGTCGGCTACGGTAAGCAACGAAAATGCCGTTAGCGAATTGATCTCATCTATTAACAGGCTCCCCACAGAGGTCGTTAAGGACACAGGTGGTAAAGAACTAGAGATCAGCGTCGAGGCCCCGTCTTGCGACGACGAGTGTAGAGAAGCCGTCGGCGGTACCGTGGACGAGCGTGTTGCCGGGAGAGCATACTACATTATCAGGAAGATAAACGAGAGCAGGAGCGTCCTGGTCTTCACGAATACGAGGACGATGGCAGAGTACATGAGTAGCCTGCTGAAAAACCTCAGCGAAAGGCTCGGGCTCGACCTCCAGATAAGCGTACACCACGGGAGCTTGTCGAAGGAACACCGCGAGGAAGTAGAGAGGAGGTTTAGAAGCGGGGAGATCAAGGCTGTAGTAGCGACCTCCAGCCTCGAACTAGGTATCGACATAGGTAGCGTCGACTACGTTATACAGTACTTGTCCCCCAGGCAAGTAACGAGGCTCGTGCAGAGAATTGGGAGGAGCGGGCACAGGCTAGGAGGCGTTTCTAAGGGAAGTATCGTGTCGACCAGCAACCTGCTTCATTACCTAGAGTCAGTCGTGATAGCCAGGAGGGCTTTAGCGGGGGAGCTGGAGAAGGAGACTATACATGACTCTCCTCTAGATGTGTTGTCCTACTCTATCGCCGTGTACACGTTAATCAACCCCCACGGTGTAGACGTCAACAGGCTGTACGCTAGTATAGTTCAAAACGCGCTATACAAAAACCTCTCCTTCCAGGACTTCATGGACGTCGTGTCTTACCTTGATTACAGTAGGATAGTGAAACTGGAGTCAGGCCTTCTGAAGCCTACTCGGAAGACGAGGCTACACGTCTACAAGACTTCTATGATACCCTCGACTAGGGAGATAACAGTTGTAGACGTAGCCAGTAGTAACAGGGTCGGGAGTCTAGACGAAGACTACGTGATTTTAAACGTTCAACAAGGGGACTACCTAGTTCTAGCGGGAAGTGTCTGGAGAGTAGTTTCGTATGCCGAGAGCGAGGGTAGGCTGTACGTTGAGAGAGCAGAAGCTCCGTCCGAAGAGGCCGTCATACCGTCTTGGGAAGGAGAGAACATACCCGTAGAGTACAAGGTGGCCAGGGAAGTAGGTAGCGTGATAAGGAGGCTCAAAGAGGGCCGAATAGAAGGCGCGAGAAGAGAGTACGGGCTTAAGATCGACGTCACTACGAGAGGACTAGATCTCTTCGGGGACGACAAGACCATCGTTGTAGACTACGTCAAACCCCTGAGGGCCATCATCATAAACGTCTTCGGAGGCTCAAAAGTGAACTCGATGCTCAAAGACCTGCTTCACTACTACGTCAAAAGGATCTACCCGTTGGGAAACATCAAGACGTACTCTACACCTTACGCCGTAGTGCTGAGGGCTTCTAACGTGGACCCCGAGCTACTACGCGAAAACGTGGTCAAGTTCTTCAACTCGCTCGACAAATTTGTTGAAGAGAGCTTTCTACAAAACGCTGCACAAGAGAGTAAGACTCTCCTCTGGCGGATATACCAGGTAGCTCAAAGGTTTGGTGCCATATCCCCTGAGGCGGAGAGAGTTAGTAACGCCATGTTACAGGCCTTCGTGGATACTGTAATAGGCAGAGAGGCGTTCAAAGAGGTGCTGACCAGAGACTACGACATTACTTCGGCTAGAGAGCTCGCGAGGCTTGTCGTAACAGGTGTTGTCAAGGTAGTGGATAGAGTTTCAGAAAACCTCAGCGACTTCCACAAGGAGGTACTAGAGTACATAGAGGTTCCACTGGTCAGAGGACTGGTCTTCGACCAGGAGGCGTACCTCGCGAAACTCCTCTCGCGTAAGGTGACATTACTGTGCCTCAGTTGCGGGTACCACGAGTCCGGTAGCGTAGCGGACTTCTTGAAGTGGAGCGGGTTCGGATGCCCGAAGTGTGGGAGAGCCACTCTTACACTCGTCAAGGGGCACAACATATCTAACGAGCTCGAGATTGTTAAGAAACTCAAGAATAAACTGAAACTGACAGACGAAGAAAACAAGATTCTCGACGAGCTGAGCAGGAGAGCTGTCCTGCTCTATAGGTTCAAGAGGGACGCGTTGCTGGCGCTGTCCGCGAGAGGTGTGGGGTCGGCAGAGGCTGTGAAGATACTAAACAACGTTATGAGAGGCAGAGACCTCGTCCAGGAGATCTACGAGAGCGAGAAGAAGTTCCTCATGGTGAAAGAGCTCATAAGGCGGGACTGACCCTGTCGCCCCGTAGCCTGTACATCTTTGTGAACACCTGGATTATATCTGTCCCATGCCTCCTCGAGCTACGCTTAAACGCCTTCGGATTACCTAGAATAAGCGGGATAACCACTTTCTCGACTAGTTGGTCAGCCAGCGGGCACGTGTCAATACACAGCTTGCAGGAGGGACACGGAACAAGCGGTAACGGGCCTTTAGGGGTCATTTTAACCCTGTTAAGTGGGCACCAGAGTACACAACTGGCACATTTAGCACAAGACCTCGTTCGGTAAACCACTTTCAAGACGTCTGCCAGGTCTTCCACGTTCTCGTCTTTGTCGAAGGGCTCTACTCTAAGAGTATTGCGGGCGATCTTAATGCGTGTATTCTTGGCCTCCACGAGTATAGAGTCGCCCTCCCTCCAGACCTTGAACGAGAGCATTCTAATGTTCTCGGCGAATGTTTGTTGCGCCTCGTCTTCCACCACGTCGTCGTTAAACGTTACTTCGAGCGAGTTAGCATCCTTCTTCACGTGTAGGGGTGCGAGTCGAGCCTCGCTATTGAGAAGTCTCAGAGTGTACTCTTTTCTCCAGTCTAGGACGTAGCCAGGTATTTTCCTAGCAACCCTCTTCTTAGCTGCTGCTGGCGTGAGCCACCTCCACAAACCGTACTTGACCCACTCCGGGGGCTGGTTCAGTTTCTCTCTCCAACGCTCTAAGACGTTGAGCCACCTCTCCCACAAGCAGGGGTAGTGAGTCGACACGTCCTTGAACTCGGCTAGGTAACTAGAGGGGCAGAGGTAGCAGCCTAGCCTGTCGAACCCGGTATCGTACAGTCTGTTGTATGGTAGCTTGTTGGCGTAGATGTATAGCCAGACCGAGAGCTGGCTCCAGTCCTGTATGGGCGTGGTAGAGACCACGTGGGGGATCCATTTGTTCCTCCACACCACGGGGCTTTTCGCTCTGTCCAGGGACTCGTACGCCCTCTGCCCCACTATATTGAGCGCTCCACTAGGCCACTTTGCTCTACTAGTCTTTGCTATAGGCACCAGCTTGATTATCTTGCAGCACCACCGGTAGTCTTTCCCAGGCGGTCCAAAGGCCTCAACAGCTGTCCAGAAGAAGTTGCCAGCGGATGCCGTGACCAAGTCGAGGCTGTAAGCTTTAGAAACCTCCTCGACGTTCTTGAGAGTCTCCGGTAGCTCGATACCTGTATCGTTGAACAGCATGTCAACACCTCCAAAGGCCTTGACAGCGAGATGGAGGCTGACGAGGCTGTCTTTACCGCCAGAATAAGAGACTACAGGCTTGTAGTTGTATTTCTCGTGAACCTTTATGAGGTGCCTGATAGCCCTCCCTTCCAGCGTTAGAAGGCCCTCCTTGTTCTTCTTTATCACGTCCTGGAGAGTGCTCGGTCTTCTACTCGTCTCCACAGGTGGCCTATAGTCGTGGAATGTCTTAGTTATAACAAACTTGTCGCCGACGTTCTCGGCTATAGCCCTGATTCTACCCTTGTAGTCAAGTACGACGAGACTTTGCTGGCTTGAAGAGGACGGGCTGATTGCCATACCATTATAGAAGTACTTGGAGTCAACCTTGACGTGGTCGACCAACCCCTTGTCCAGTGCCTCGTAAGCCCCGTGGTAGCTCAGCCTGAACTTCCAAGTGTCAGCAAAAGGGTCGAAGTAGAGCTGGCCCCACACGTTGCCCGAGGACGCCACCTCATACATGAGGTCCCAGTGAGGCACCTTGTTGAACAATACCACTCTATTCTCAAAGAGTTCTCTGAATAGTTTATCGCTACCGAACCCCCTTACGATGCTGTCTCTCAACCTCTGGTAATCCCCCGGTCTAGCTGGTCTCGCGTCGCCTGGCTCGGTGAGCCTCAAAACGTAGTACAAGTCGATCTCGTCCTGTCTAGGCTGTATTACGGGTACGTCGTCATAGGGGTCCCAGTACACCTTTGCGACCTTCGGCCAGGTTCTCGGCATACAGCTCAGTCTCGTAACTGGTGATTAGAGATTTCATAATCATAGACAGTGTTCAGGCATATCCCCTCTAATATAGCCTCGCTGGACAACACTTTCGCCTCAGTCTCATGGTTGTTAGGGCAAGCTTTAGACGGGTTTGGTCATGGGGTTAGTAGAGTTCGTCAGAGACGTTACAGCCCAGGTCGTCGTAGTAGCCTGGGCTCTCTTCTTCTTGTCTTGGGTTGTAGGTTGGGCTCTCAAAGGTCTCCCCATACCGCTCACGAGGGTCAAGAAGATAGGCGAGAGGATACTGGAGGACGGTGTTTGGGCAGCCTTTTGGCTAGCTGTGGGTAGTAGCGTGTTCGCGCTCGTGTCGTACATAGCGTCCTCGGTGTACCAGCCCCTGCCTCCACCGCCCAGCCCGTAGGTGTCTAAATGGACCTACTGTACCTAGCATACTACCTCTCGGTCTTGACGTACTTCATAGGTGCCGCGTTGAAGGGTCTCCCCATACCACTGTCCTCCGTCAAGAAGGTCGGGCAAAGACTCATGGTTGACGGAGTGTTCTCGGCTTTCATGGTCTTTAGCTACAAGGCGCTAGTCTTCAGCATCTCCTACCTCAGCACGGTCATCGGGGCAGACTGGAGGCTGTTGAACGAGTGGTATGTTGCGGAGTCAGCCTCGTTAATGTCCCTCTTCGTGTTACTGAAGACCATAGGCTTCCTGTACAGCAAAGTAGGGCTCGGGTTCTTAGCCTCGGGCCTAATATCCCCCATGGTTAGCCTACTCGTAGACGTCCTCGTCACGATCACCGTCTTCTACCTGGCTGTAAAGGCGATATATCTCACGGCTAAGACGATGATCGCCGTCGGCATTCTGCTATACTCTATACCTTTTAGGCTGACGAGACCGGCAGGAGCCGTACTCATATCCCTCCCGATAGTGTTTACAGTTGGTGCCCCCCTCCTCCCAAACTTCGTTGCGATGTTCTCGACCTTCAACCCGCCAGACAACTTTGTCCAGGCTCAGCCAGCGTACATAAGACTGTTCGACTACCTAAACCAGCCTATCGCTTACTACGTCGTAAACGCGAGCGACGCTAACGGCGACCAGCTCTACATGTACTTGAGCGATTCGAGCGGTCTCGTCAACGCTACTTCCATGGAGAGGTGGATCCCTCCGGGATACCAGAGGCTCGACTTCTTGTTGCCGGGCTCGAAGTATTCTGAAGAGGCCAACGTCACGAGTAGCGGGGGTATAGTGAACCTGACCTTCCGGGTCCCAAACATTATAAAAATAGACATGAACACTCTAGTCTACTATAATAATGATGAAGCGGTCGTCGAGTCTGTTGATAGGGCGGGCAACACCTTCACCGTGTTATTCAACGTGTTGTACAATACGAAGATCTACCTTGTTTACGAGTCGTCTAGTACGCTACATGTGTGGTTCGATAACGCTACTGGCCAGGGCTACACTGTTTCATTTTATTGGTTCAACGTCGGTTTCAAGGCACTAGTGATAAGTCTCAACCCAGGACTACATAATCTCACCATTCAAGTGGTTAACGTAGTGGCGTCGAAGCCTAATGTAAGTGAGGTGTACTACTTCGAGAAAGTCGCTGAGAGCGGTTCAACCCTCTCCTTGGCCATCGGCGCTGTCTCTGTAAAGTTCTTCACTCTCCTAGTCCTACCCGTTGTGTACATATTTGTACTCGTGACAGCCACCCTCGGTTTAGCCAGGATACTCGGTGGGGTTGAGGCCAGGATATCCAGGCTATTGGTGCTAGGGCCTTGAGGAGGCTAGAAGGCGCCCTAGTGATAATGACCCTCCTAGTCCTTCTCATGAGCCTAGTAGAGGAGCCTGTCCTCCCCAGTTTACTGGTCTATCTAGGCGTGGTAATACTCGTAGCCTTGTTGGTGTTTATCTTTGGTAGGTCTGAGAGGAATTAGAGGCCTGTTCAGCAGGCAGTCTAATAACCGGGAGGTACGTGTCGACCCACCAGACGTGTACTTCGTTAGCAGGGACAAGGTCGTCGGGTTCAGGTACCTAGTAGCGGACGAGATGGACTTCGACGTAAGGGGCTTGAGCCCCTCAAGGCTTTACGACAATGTCGAGAGGCTAGCCTCAGTCATCGATAAGCTACCCCACGGTAGCGAAGTAAAGCTGGTAAAGACGCAGCTCGACTTGTCCTCGTATGCTAGAAAAATTGAGAACGAGATGGCTAACTTGAGAGCGTCGTTGGAGTTGACGAGCGAGCCGCACATAAAGGCGAGGCTTGAGACCAGGTTGGAGACTCTCAGCGAGCTCTACAGGCTGATCGTGGAGGGTAGACCTCTTCTAAGGCTGTCTCTCGTAGTGAAGATACGCGTGGAGGTGAAGTCCATCGAGGAGGCTAGGCAAATACTATCCTACCACTCCTCCATGGTATCGAACATTCTCCGCTCTAGCCTGGGCCTGAAAGTCAGGGAGGCTAAGAGAGAGATCGAGAAGATACTAGCTTACGAGACCGGGTCGACGAGTGAGCTGAGTATACGAACGTTTGTTGGGCCTATGAGCGCAGTGGCCCCTATACTCCCTATACCGGCTGTCAAGAGGCCCAAGTTAGACTACGACAACGCCGTGGTTCTTGGAGTAGAAATCGAGGAGAACACCCCGGTGCTCGTGCCTACCGACTTGCTTACTAAACACATGCTAGTTATCGGTCCCACGGGCCGAGGTAAGACGACACTCTTGGCCAACCTGCTCCAGGTATTCGCCTCCCTGGGAACCGGTATCTTCCTTGGAGTGGACTTCAAGGGAGATCTGGCCTCGTACTTAGAGGGGGGAATCGCTAAGGTAGTCGAGCCCAGGGAGTACCCCCTCTCTATTAGGAGCCTAGCTAGTGGGGGTCTAGAGGTCAAGAGCCTTATAACCGATATCTTGTCCTCGTCGCTACAAGTACCGAGGGACAGTCTCGTCGAGTCGGTGGAGTACGTCTACTCTCTCTTGACAGACGACCGTTTAGAGGGCGGTATCAGGGCGGACGTACTGCCGCTAATCGAGTTACTTAGGGGCGAGGCGTCCAGCAGTAATCTACGCGAGTTGATCCTGGGAGACAATGTCCTCGTAAATCTGGGTGGTTATGGCTACGCGTACCAGACAGCTTACGGTCTCTCACTCTTGTACCTGGCCAAGGACGCGCTCTTTAAGAGAACCACAAGCGAGCTGAGACTGCTCGTCGTCGACGAGGCGTGGAGGGTAAGCAGGTCCAGACTCGTAGTAGAGCTGTTCAAAGAGGGGAGGAGTAGAAGTGTTGGCGTAGTTCTATCCACTCAGAACCCCGGGGACATCCCCAGGGAGGTCTTCGAGAACGCTCACCTAATAGTAGTCTTTGGGTCACCTAACGAGAAGTACGCTCGAACCGTCGCGGAACTCCTCGGGCTAGAGTACGACGCCCTGTCTAAGAAGCTTGGTCGGCTCGGTGTCGGCGAAGCGGTGCTTCTAAATACCTTAGACCCTCACCCGGTAGTATTTAAGGTCAGAAACCCGGTGCAGAAAAACAGTAGTGATGAGCGGCGAGCATCCTGAGTAGTGATGTGTGCGGTCGTATCTGACGGTAAAAGGGTTTAATAGGCGACTCTGCGTGTCTCTCTAGCTTGGGTGATACAGGTGGGAGGTAAGCAGAGGACTACCATATTTATGACTAAAGAGAGGAAGTCGTCGAGCGAGAAGAAGCCCAAGCCCGAGGAGAAACCTGAGAAGGGTAAAGAGAAGGGTAAGTAGGTTTGGGGAATGCTGTTCACGTCGTTCTTCCCTCGAGTGTTTTAACAGTAGAACCCCCTGGGCTGTCTAGGCTTCTCAAAGCCTACCAGATACTGAGGTACACCTCGATATTCGGTGTGGAGAAGGCGGTTTTCTTCAAAGACTTCTCGACCAGCGAAAGAGACCACGGGACTGCGAGGGCCTTTATAGAGAAGGTCTGGAACTACTATAAGACACCCCCTTATCTGAGAAGGAAACTGATCCCGATCGACAGGGATCTGAGAGGCGTGGGGATATTACCGCCTCTTAGGTTGGAGTCCTTTCACGTGTCCAAGAGACCGTATACAGGGCAGGTGAGACCCGCGCTAGTCAAGCGTTCAGCGGATGGCTGTTTTGCCGACATAGGAGTCGGAGAGGACTTCGCCGTCGAAGGAGAGTGTAGAGAGGGAGTTCGGCAGGTGAGAGTAGTAGACCCAGTTAAAAAGGTAGTGGAGTTGACGGAGACAAAACTCTACACGGGTCCAGAGACCGCTTTTAAAAACTCACTGAGGGAAGTATTAGAGGAGTACGCTGGAAAGAGCTTTCTACTCGCTACCGACAGGAGAGGACGGGTACCGTCCCTAGTAACCGATGCTAAGAGAATGTCGGGTAAAAAAGTCGTAGTCCTACTCGGGTCTCCGAGCCACGACCTCTTCGAAATGTCTGTGGCCGAAGGCTTCAACCTGAGGATGTTCGTCGACGACGTGTGGAACACGATACCTGGCCAGAAAGTTGTTACCGTGAGAACAGAGGAGGCTCTAATCATAACCCTTGGAATAGTCAATATGCTATTGGCCTCGACCACGTGACGCCCAGATGGTGGTCCTGACCTAGCTCGCTAGGAGGTCATCTTTAAAACCTTGTCTAAGTGTTTACATTGAGTAGCCTGGGGTATGCTTAATGGGTCATAGAAAACTAGAAGCGCCGAGACACGGGAGCCTAGGTGTAAGGCCGAGGAAGAGGGCTAGCGAGCTATCAGTACGTGTAAGGACTTGGCCCGCCAAGACGTGGATCGAGCTACTCGAGGAAAGATACGGGAGCGAAGTCGAGAAACTCAATGTCGTTAAAAGACCCACGCTACTAGCGTTCCCTGTATACAAGGCCGGTATGACCCATGCTATGGTCGTAGAGGACAGGCCCCACACGCCTTTAACAGGTAAACCCGTCTTTACACCTGTCACAGCATTAGACGCCCCGCCTATAGTGGTTTTAGGTCTGAGGACATACGTCTCCGAGAACGGCTCTTTGAAGACCTACGGAGAGGCGTGGAGAAGCCCTGTTAACGCTGTTGCCGAAGTCTTCGAGAAGTTTTACAAGGACAACCCGTTCTTCAAGGACGCGGCAACCAAGGACATTGTGAGAAAGTACCTCTCTGGTTTAAGGAAGGTCAACCACGGCCTAGTCAAACCGGACCCGAGCGGTGAGTACGGGTTTAAGTTTATTGAGACGGACTACGAGAGCAGGTTGAAGCAGATCTTGACGGGTGACGTGAAGGCCGTCAGCCTGATCGTCTCGACTATACCGGTTCTCTCGGGAATCGGCAAGAAGAAGCCCGAGATCTTCGAGATCAGAGTAGGGGGTGGGAAGATCGACGAGATAACCTCGTACGCCGAAAAGGTAACCGGAGGGTACGTGAGCGTCACAGACGTCTTCATCGAGGGCCAGCTCGTCGACGTTATAGGCGTAACTAAGGGGAAGGGCTTCCAGGGCGTTATAAAGAGGTTTGGTGTAAAGGAGCTACCCAGGTGGCACAAACACAGGAAGGGTAGTAGAAAGATCGGTGCCAGGAGCCCGGGCTTCGGCACGATGAGCGAGCCGCCTCAAGCAGGCCAAACGGGGTTCCACAGGAGGACGGAGTTGAATAAGCGGATACTCAAGATCGGCGCGAGCGGTCTCGAGGTAGTGCCGAAGGGCGGGTTCCTACACTACGGCCTGATCTACGGCCCATACATATTAATCGATGGTAGCGTCATAGGGACTGTTAAGAGAGCCCTGTTGCTGAGACACCCCGTTAGGCCGCCTGCTGGCTGGATACCTTTAACACCCCCGCAAATAACATACCTGAGCCTTGAAAGCAAGCAGGGTGTGTAGCGGTGACCTGGCAACTACTAGTCAGAGTTTCCTCGTCGGAGAGAAAAAAGGTGGGTGTGCTAGACGAGAACGCTAACAAAGTAGGCGAGATAGAGCTACCTCCAGTATTCAACGTCCCTGTTAGAGCAGACCTGGTCAGGAGAGCATTCCTAGCGGCCTTCACAGCGAGACTCCAACCCAAGGGTAGGGATCCTCTAGCAGGCAAGAGAACTACTGCCTACAGCTGGGGTGTAGGGTACGGTATAGCGAGGGTTCCTAGAAACCCTAACGGGAGAGCGAGGTTTGTTGTTAGCGCTAGAGGTGGGCGCGCAGCATTCCCGCCGACCCCTGATAGGGTGCTGAGAGAGGAGATCAACAAGAAGGAGAAGGCCCTCGCTCTCGCAAGCGCTTTGGCAGCGACAAGCGATGTCGGGCTGGTCAGGAGAAGAGGGCACATATTCGGTGTGAACCAGCTACCAGTCGTTTTAGCCGATAGTGTCGAAGACTCTGTCGACTCGACTCAAAAAGCTAGAGAGTTGTTGGTCAAGCTTGGTCTATGGAGCGACGTGGAGAGGAGCCGGGACGGAACCGGGATAAGGGCTGGTAAAGGGAAGATGAGGGGCAGAAGGTATGTGGAGCCCAAGAGCATCCTATTCGTTGTGTCCAGTACTGAGAAGCTGTTTGCTAAGGCTGTAAGGAACTTGCCGGGAGTCGACGTAGCTACGCCCAAAGACCTAAGCGTCCTTCACCTCGCCCCGGGTGGCGTACCAGGAAGGCTCACCGTCTTCACGAAGAGCGCTCTTGAGGAGATAGGAAGGCGGTTCGAGGTGATATCCCTGTGAGCGAGCAGGACAGGTTGGCTAAAGTCATCATCAGGCCCGTCCACAGCGAGAAGGCCTTGACACTCATAGACAAGAACAATACACTAGTATTCATAGTCGACAGAACCGCTAATAAGACTCTCATAAAAGAGGCCGTTGAAAAGCTCTTCAACGTTAAAGTAGTTAGGGTTAATACGGTGATCACGCCTAGAGGTGAAAAGAAGGCTTACGTCAAGCTGGCCAGCGAGTACAAGGCTAGCGATGTAGCCACCCAATTAGGCTTACTGTGAGGTGGGTTGTATGGGTAAGAGGATTCTCACCCAGAGAATGGGTAGGGGCTCACCTACATTCAGGAGTCCGGGACACTTACATATCGCCCCTGCTAAGTATCCCCAACTACCCGTAGACAAGACCTTTAAAGGGAAAGTCGTAGACC
Source organism: Thermogladius calderae 1633 (assembly GCF_000264495.1). Lineage (NCBI taxonomy): Archaea > Thermoproteati > Thermoproteota > Thermoprotei > Desulfurococcales > Desulfurococcaceae > Thermogladius > Thermogladius calderae. Next base: position 313,413 of record NC_017954.1, read on the forward strand.
TAGTTCACGACCCTGGCAGGTGGGTGCCACTCGCTAGAGTAGTACTAGAGACGGGTGAAGAGTTCTATATTCCAGCAGTAGAGGGGATGTACGTAGGACAGGTGATCGAGGTAGGTCCTGAGGCCAAGATCGAGAACGGTAACATCCTACCAGTAGGTAAGATACCCGAGGGTACTCAAGTCGCCAACATAGAGAAAAACCCTGGTGATGGAGGGAGGTATGCTAGGGCTGGCGGGACGTATGCTGTGGTTGTGGGGAGGTCGGGGAACAGGACGCAGATACAGTTGCCTAGCGGGCGTGTAGTCGAGGTATCTAACGAGGCTAGGGCCACTATAGGCGTGATAGCTGGAGGAGGTAGGGTCGAGAAGCCGCTCTTGAAGGCTGGTGCTTCCTACTACAAGTGGAAGGCAAAGGCCCACAAGTGGCCTAGAGTACGCGGTCTCGCGATGAACCCCGTCTCGCACCCACATGGAGGCGGTAGGCACGTAGGTAGGCCTACTACGGTCGCTAGGAACACCCCGCCCGGTAGGAAGGTCGGTCACATAGCGGCGAGAAGGACTGGGAGAAGAAAGGGTAAATAACCTTTTTACACAATGCTGTTCTGGAAAAAGAGCTCACACCTGCTCATAGGTCTCGGTCGAGATGGCAATTAACGGCGATAAAGCCACTGACCCGATAGTAAGTAAAGTCCGTGAGATCTACTCCCAGACTATCCGGAAGTACCCGGTGATAAGAAACCCGCCCGATATTATCAGGTATCTTAGGGAGCACTTCAAGCTCATAGTTAAACCGTATATAGTGTATATCACAGTGGCGGCGTTCTTAAACAACAGACCTGTCCTGTTCGAGGGGCCGCCTGGTACCGGGAAAACAGAAATAGGAGAGGCGATTTTAAGCCTCTGGAGCGGCAAGTCGGCGTTCATCCTGCCCTGTAGCGAAAACTACGACGAGTACCGTGTCATAGGGGACTTTCACCCCGCGATGGCGATGAGCAAGGGCTTCAACGAGGAGAGCTTTATACCGAGACCCCTACTAGCAGCCATGATACTTGGCACAGGGGTCTTAATAGACGACATAAGGAGGAGTAGCGAAGAGTTCCAGAACCTCTTGCTGGATATAATAGATAAGAGGAGGATCATAATCCCGGAGCTGAAGCGGGTGTACTACCAGAAGGATGACGGCTTTCAGATCATTCTCACGAGCAACCCCTACGACATAGCACAGGGTGAGCTGAGCGACGCTTTTCTGAGGCGGGTTGTCAGGGTGGAGTTCAAGTACCCGACCCTCGAGGAGGAGTTCGAGGTGATAAAGTTGAGGCTAGGAGACCTGGTTAATAGACTAGAGCCCAGGCTGATCGAGGAGGCTCTTCAAATAGTCAGGACCCTTCGCCAGAAAGCCGTGTACAAGCCGGGTATTTCAGATAGCGTCATGTGGCTTACGCTAGCCTCCCTACTCGCAGAGGCGCGGGGGCTAGACAAGGCTGGCAGAAACGAGTTAGCAGATGCAGGTAGGGCAGTACTGCTCAAGAACGTCGAGGACGAGGCGTTGTTGAATGAGCTACTACCAACACGTGAGTGACGGGTTCAACAGCCTAGTAAACAAGGTCCTCGACGAACTATACGAGAAGGTGAAGAGTGCGGAGAGAATCCCAACGGGACAGCTCGAGGACTTAGCGAGGATAAGGTTGACGCTCGAGCTCTTAAACTACGAGAAGGGCGCGGTAAAGAGCGAGGTAATAGAGGAGTTCTACAAGTCCAACCTTGCGGAGCAAGAGCTAGCAGGCTATGGGGGCTGGCTCTATATACCGGGTAAAGAGAGTATTCACAGAGTCCTGTCCAACAAGGGTAGGAGGCTGAGGCTAGGCGATGTCATCAGGGAGGGCACAGCAGAGGAGGTTCTTAACTACGTGTGGTTCAGGGCGAACAAAGTCCTTTACAGAGACAAGAGCGGTAAGCTCGTCATGGACAGGAATGGAGCCTATAGGGCCTTTGCGGAGGAGAGACCAATAACGGCTAGGGACGTACTTAAGTACCTGAAAGAAGTTCCAAGTAGGTACTGGGCCAGTGTGATAACGAGCGACCTACTCACGTCGTTGGACTATGACGAGATCGAAGAGCTTGTAAGATATTATTACGGTCACAATAAGACTGTGGACAAGAGAGTCCTAGACTTTGTGTTAACAAAAGCTAGTGGGACCGGTGGTAAGGACGATAAGCTAGGCGTTGTACTGCGTCTGTCAAAAAAGCTGGGTAAGCAGGCGTCTAACAAGATGAGGACGCTGGTAGACGAGCTAGTGTCTACAACCGACTTGAAAGACATAGAGAAACAACCCCTCGCAGAGAGGTGGAGCATCGTGTCTAGCCTCTACAGGGATAGCAGGCTCAGGAGCAGAATGTCTACGCTCTCACCACTATCTCTAGCCGGTTTGACGAGCGTAGAGAAACTAGACGACATCACAAGAAACAAGGCCCTGCTCGGCAAGGCTCTTAGACACTACTTAAACTACGTAGTGACCAGTGACCAGGCCGAGAGACAAGCCGCCTTGTACTACGCAGGAAAAATAGAGCCCTCTGCCCTTGAGCCACAATACAGAGCGATTCTAGAGAGGATACTGAGCGACGACCAGAGGCTTCTACTTCACCTGGTCTCGAAACTCTATCCAGACGACACCTTGGAGCTGATTTCAATGAAATTGTCGGACGTTTCCTCAACGAGAGGCCTCGACTACGCTGTACTAGAAAGGGCAATAAAACTGGGTTGCCGGGTCTTCGAGAGGGCGCGGCGCGGTTTACCGATCGGGGGCAGAAAAGTCAGGTCCGCCAAGGGGAGGCTCGATGTCAGGTCAACAGTATTCAACTACACTAGGTTTAACTACAAAATGGTATTCGAGGATTCGCCTAGGAAGAAGAGCATTACGGCCGTTGTAGACGTCAGTGGTAGTATGCTTAGGTACAGTATGTGGACGCTGGTAGCGCTGGCTAGCGTAATAGAGCTTGTAGACAAGATAGTCTTGTTCTGGGATAGAACCGAGGTCGTGAAACCTCCTGTGAAGAAGACAAGGCCCCTCATCTACAGGTTCCTTGAGAGAGTCTACACGCAGAGGTTCAAGGGGTATACGAATATCAGCCAGGCTATTAGAGTGGCGGTAAGTAGACACCCCGGGAGGGTGGTAGTTCTCGTGTCCGATCTTCAGCAGACCGTAAGAGACGTAGATCCCTGGCTGGAAGTGCGGAACCTGGTCGATAGAGGCATTAGAGTAGTCGTGGTCGCGCCGCCGAGGCACAATAGAGATGTCTTGAGGAGGCTCGAGAGTATAGGTTGCGAGACGGTAATCGTTAAAAATCCCAGCAAGATACCCATTTACCTTAAAAAGAGGTTAAACATTAAAATCTAGACGCAGGCATATCAGGATCGAGTGCTTACAGGTGTGTTAGTGTGTCTTTGGACTTGAAGGAGATGCCGCCCGAGTGGAAGAAGTTCAGGTACAGGGGGAAGACCCTCGAGGAGCTACTGTCAATGCCGATGGACGAGCTGATCGAGCTGTTGCCAGCCAGGGCTAGGAGGAGCCTGAAGAGAGGGTTCACGAAGGCCCAGATCAGATTGCTCGCGAAGATAAGGAAGATCAGACAGAACCCCGATCTCGCGAAGAAAGCCGTTATAAAAACCCACGTGAGGGACATGGTCGTGTTACCCGAGATGGTGGGATTGACGATAGCCGTTTACAACGGAAAAGAGTTCGTCCCAGTGAAGGTGACCCCCGAGATGATAGGACACTACCTTGGCGAGTTCAGCCCGACGACCAAGAAGGTCGTCCACGGAGAGCCGGGTCTTAAGGCGACCCGGAGCAGTATGTTCGTAGCCCTGAAGACGTAGGGTGGTCCTATGCCGACTTGGCACTACTCATTACAGTTGAGAGACGAGTCGAAAATCGCAAAGGCTGTTAGGTACGATATACCAGTCTCTATAAAGTACATGAGAGAAGTTGTTTCAGTCCTCAGAGGGATGAAACTAAAGGACGCCAAGACACTTCTGGAAAACGTCGTCAAACTAAAAGAGCCGATCCCGTTCAGGAGGTACCACGGCAAAGTCAGCCATAAGAGAGGGCTGGCCGACAAGTACGGTTGGCCTGCCGGCAGGTACCCGGTTAAGGCGGCGAAGTTCCTCCTCGAACTCCTCGAGAACGTGGAGGCAAATGCCGAAAACAAGGGGTTAGACAAGGACAAGCTGGTAATAATACACATAGCAGCACACAAAGGGATCACGCTTAAGAGGTACATGCCCAGGGCTTTTGGTAGGGCAACTCCCAAGTTCCGTAGAACAACTAATGTGGAGGTCATAGTTAGAGAGGCGAGCTGACATGGTGGGCTCGAGGGTAAAACAGTACTTCATAAACCTTGGGCTGAAGAAGACGATGATCGACCAGTTCCTAGCGAGCTACTTCGTTGACGCGGGCTACGCAGGAGTAGAGCTCTACAAGACCCCCACAGGGCACAGAGTTGTGATATACGCTGAGTACCCTGGGAGGCTGATCGGTAGGGGAGGCTCGGTGATCAGGAAGCTCACAGCGATCTTCCAGACGAGGTTCGGGCTGGAGAACGTAAACATCACGGTTTCCCCAGTGACGGACGCAGACCTGAACGCCAGAGTCGTCGCGTTCCGCATAGTTAGAGCCCTCGAGAAAGAGATACCTTACAGAAGAGTTATGATGGCCATGCTAAAGAGGATTATGGACGCGGGAGCGCTCGGGGCCGAGATCGTGATCAGCGGTAAACTCAGAGGCGAGAGAGCAACATACGAGAAGATGAGAACCGGGAAAATCTACAAGGCGGGGGACCTAGTCGACTACATAGTGGACAGGGCTGTTGCCAAGACTCTACTAAAGCCTGGTATATTCGGTGTCGAGGTAATCATAGTCAAACCGTCTATCCCGCTACCGGACCAGGTCGAGCTGAAACAGCTGAAACCCGAGGAGTTGCAAGAACTGGCGCAGCCCCAGGTCAAAGGGGAGGCACCAGTAGGGGGTGGTAGTAGTGAAGGCCAGTGAAATAAGGAAAATGCCGCCCGAGGAGAGAGTCAGGAAACTCATAGAGCTCAGGATAGAGCTGGTCAAGCTGAAAATGCAGTCGAGGGTGGGGACTCTCACCAATACTAGTAGAATTAGGAACATTAAGAGGGACATTGCCAGAATCCTCACGGTTATGAGAGAGGAAGCCTCGAGAGAGAGCTCTGTAGAAGAGACCACTAGAGAGAGGACTAGTGAAGGTAGTCCAGCAGTTGAGAATAAACAGTAAGAACATTCTTTTCCACGAGATAATAGGCCTAAGAGTGAGGGTCTTATCCTATACTGACACCAACCTCAACGGGCTCGAAGGAGTAGTGATAGATGAGACCTTGAAAACTCTTCTCATAGAGACCGCGGAGGGCAGAAGGATCAGGGTTTTTAAACCGAGCGGTGTATTTGAATTCAAGCTCCCACACGGCGAGGTAGTGGTTATAAAGGGGGATTTAATTTTAGGTAGACCAGCTGAAAGGCTTAAGAGGTTGAAGAGGCGGTTAAAGTGAGCGCTGCGCAGGTCCGGGACGTGGGTATAAGGGGCGTGGAGCCTCCCAGCGAGACTTGTAATGACCCTAAATGTCCATGGCACGGTCACCTGAAAGTCCGCGGCGTTATTTTGACTGGTGTTGTTAAGAGCGCGAAGATGCAGAAGACGGTTGTTGTAAGGCACGACTACTTGTACTACGACCCGAAGTACAAAAGATACGAGAGGAGGCATAAACACATCCACGCACACCTACCACCCTGTATTAAAGTCAGAGAAGGAGATGTTGTAGTAATCGGCGAGACAAGGCCTTTAGCCAAGAGCGTATCTTTCGTAGTCCTAGGTGTTGTGAAGAAAGGTGGTTGAGATGGGCGCGAAGAGAGCAGTAGCAGGTAAGCCCGCCTTCTCGCGGCGTAAGGTAAATACTGGTCTTCAGGTTGGGTCGAGAGTCGTTGTGACCGATAACAGTGGTGGAAAAGAAGCGATGATCATAGGAGTGCCAGGGTATAAGGGTAGGCTGAGAAGAGTGCCGCCTGCTGGAGTAGGAGACCTAGTAGTAGTGACCGTGAAGAAGGGGAGTCCGAGCGTAAGGAAGCAGGTCTTCAAGGCCATTGTAGTCAGGCAGAGAAGACCTTACAGAAGACCGAATGGCGTGTGGGTGGCATTCGAGGACAACGCCGTGGTCCTGTTAACACCCGAGGGTACTCCTAAAGGCAGTGAAATCAGAGGCCCAGTCGCTAGGGAGGCAGCGGAGAGGTGGCCTCAGATAGCGAACCTTGCGACGATGATAGTCTAGGTGGTATGAATGGCCTTAACCAGGTCCAAGAAGCCGTCTAAACAGAGAAAGGCCCTTTACAACGCGCCACTCCACGTAAGGCACAAGTTCATGACAGCTAAACTTAGCGACGAGTTGGCAGAGAAGTACGGGGTTAAAAGACTGCCTGTACGCAAGGGGGACACCGTTAAGATCCTGAGGGGTGACTGGAGAGGCCACGAGGGTAAAGTAGTCGACGTCGACCTAAAGAGGGGGCGCATCTTTGTCGAGGGCGTTCAAGTTAAGAAGGCAGACGGTACACTAGTGTACTACCCTATACACCCCAGCAAGGTCGTCATCACTAAACTAGACCTGAGCGACAAATACAGAACGAGGATCATAGAGCGACGGAAGGAGGGTGAGAGCAAGTGACAGGCTCTAGGCACTTAAAAGCTCTTGCGGCACCATACTACTGGCCTATCCTGAGGAAAGAGTACAAGTGGACGGTAAGGCCCTCCCCAGGCCCACACCCCACCGAGTACTCGCTACCCCTACTAATAGTCGTCAGGAATGTCTTAGGCTACGCAGAGACGGCGAGAGAGGCTCGGAGACTTATCTCCGAGGGGCACTTCGAGATCGACGGACGCGTTGTCCGGGACTACAAGTTCCCGGTAGGGTTCATGGACGTCCTCCGCATTAAACCAACCGACGAGTACTACAGGGTGGTACCAGTCCCCACGAAAGTAATAGGCTTCGTGAAGATCCCCAAGGAAGAAGCAGCGTTCAAGTTGTGCCGGATACAGAACAAGACCACCGTGAAAGGCGGTCATATACAGTTGAACCTACACGACGGTAGAAATGTGTTGATTAGAGTGAACGACCCGAGAAACCCGGTAGAGGACGTTTACGAGACGCTGGGGACAGTCCAGTTGTCTTTAGCAGACAACAAGATCGTGGATTACGTTCCGCTCGCCGAGAATAACCTGGTAATAATATCGGGCGGAAGGAACGTGGGGAGGGTCGGCTTACTGAAAAAGGTACATAGAGGTATGGGAGTGAAGAGGAGTGTAGCTGTCATTGAAGACAAAAACGGGAACTTGTTCCAGACTAGCCTGAGCTACGTCTTCGTAATAGGCAGAGACAAACCACTAATAACACTCCCCGAGGCGGTGTGGAAATGAGCACCGGGCTCGCCGTAGACGAAGAAAAGATTTTGTCAAAGTGGAACAGTAACCCCATGCTCAAGCCAAGGATAGTCAAAGTAACCGTCAACATCTCGGTCGGCTCGGAGACCGAGAGACTAGGCAAAGCCATAAAGGTTCTCGAAGAGTTGACGGGTGCGAAGCCTGTACCCCGGAGAGCGAAGAGGTCCATCAGGGACTTCGGTATCAGGAAAGGAGAGAACATAGCGGCGATCGTCACGCTACGGGGAGGAGAGGCCATAGACTTTCTTAGGAAAGCATTCGAGGCCGTAGGGTACAGGCTGAAGGAGTCCAGCTTCGACGACTACGGTAATGTTTGCTTCGGGATCAAAGAGCACATCCACATACCCGGCGTTAAGTACGACCCGGAGGTGGGCATCTTCGGAATGGACGTCTGTATCACAATTGAGAGACCGGGTTACAGGGTCATGAGGAGGAGAAGAGTTAGAAAAAGGAGAGTGCCCAGGAGACACAGGGTCTCGAAAGAGGAGGCGATGGTATTGCTTAAGCGAGAGCTCGGAGTCGAGATAGTCCCAGAGTAGGTGGTGGCGGTGGGGAAGTACAGGCCACCTAAGGAGAGGAGCTACGGGAAGGGGAGTAGAAGGTGCCAGAGGTGCGGGGCGAGAGACGCTGTGATACAGGCCTACGGCCTCTACTTGTGCAGGCAGTGCTTCAGAGAACTAGCCTACTCGATAGGGTTCAAAAAATATGGTTAAATAAGTCTTTTAACCCGATATAAAGGAGAGGTGTTGCTTATGGTGATGATGGACACGCTCGCTAACGCCCTCGCGGCAATACAGAACGCGTCGATGAGGTCGAAGAGCGAAGTGCTCATCATGCCCGCCTCCAAGCTCATACTCAACGTCTTGAAAGTCCTCCAGAAGGAGGGGTACATTGGCGAGTTCGAGTACATCGACGACGGGAGATGGGGTAAAATTAAGGTACAGCTACTCGGCAGGATTAACAAGATCGGTGTCATAAAGCCGAGGTACAGTGTGACATATAGGGAGCTATCAGAGTTCCCGGACTGGTTGAAGAGGTACCTCCCGGCGTACAACATAGGTATCTTGATAGTGAGCACGTCGAAGGGGGTCATGAGCCACAGGGAGGCGGTGGAGAAACACGTTGGTGGCATACTACTAGCGTACGTCTACTAGGTGGTGGCAATGGTCAAAATGATACACTATAGTTCGACAGTTGAAGTGCCAGAAGGGGTAAGTGTTCAGGTAGACGGGATGAGGGTCAAGGTAAGAGGTCCTCTCGGCGAGCTAGAGAGAGACTTTAGCCACGCGAGGGGTATTGTCATCAGGGTTGAGGACGGCAAAGTAATCGTAGAAGGCTTTTACGTGGACAGAAAGAAAAAGGCGCTCGTCGGCACTATTGCGGCGCATATCAGCAACATGATCACAGGTGTCACAAAGGGCTTCACGTATAAGCTGAAGATAATCTACTCGCACTTCCCAATAACCGTACAGGTAGACGAGAAAAACCGCGTTGTCAGGATAAAGAACTTCCTCGGCGAGAAGGCTGACAGAATTGCTGAAATCTTCGGTGAGAAGGTGAAAGTAAAGGTGTCAGGCGAAGACATAATAGTTACAGGTATAGACATAGAGGAGGTTGGGCAGACAGCAGCCAATATAGAAAGGGCTACTAGGATCAAGGACTTAGACCGGAGGATATTTGCTGACGGGATCTACATATACGAGCGGGGTGTGGGGATTGAAAAGTAGAATAGAACGCTTACTCGAGTTGAGAAGGAAGATCAAGGAGAAGAAGCCAGAGTTCCTCAGGTATCTCTGGTGGAAGAAACCGAAGTTCGAGAACGACCTAAAGTGGCGCAAGCCTAAGGGTATCGACAACAAGGTCAGGAGGAAGTTGAAGGGATACCCGCCGCTGGTGTCGGTGGGTTACGGTGGTCCAGCTGAAGTAAGAGGGTACCATCCTTCGGGGTTAATACCAGTAACAGTTTCGAATGTGGACGAGATCGATAAACTAGACCCTTCGAAGAACATCATATATATTAGCGCGACTACGGGATTGAAGAAGAAGATTGAGATATACAGGGCAGCGGTAGCAAAAGGCTTTAAGGTAGCAAACCCGCCGGCGGTGGCCGAGGGGATGCGGTAATGGTGGACCTAAGCCTCCAGAAAAGACTTGCCTCGGAAATACTAGGTGTAGGGGTCTCGAGAGTTAGAGTCGACCCCGCTAGAGTAGAGGATGTAGCCGACGCCATTACGAGAGAGGAGATCAAGAGGCTCATCAAAGACGGGGCCATATACGCGGAGCCCGCACGCGGGAACACGGGTTATAGCAGTAAAGTTAGGCGTGAGCAGAGGAGGAAAGGTAGGAGAAGAGGGCATGGTAAGAGGAAAGGAGTCAGAACGGCGAGGACCGACGAGAAGGAGGTGTGGATGAGCAAGATCAGGAAGATCAGAAGGTATCTACGGTATCTCAGAGACAACAAGATCATAGACAGGAAGACGTACAGAAGGCTCTACAGGCTTGCTAAGGGTGGTTTCTTCAAGTCTTTCAACTCCCTCAGAACCTATCTAATCGAGCACGGGTACTTGAAGCGGTAGGGTGTTAAACATGGCAAGAGGACCTAGGTATAAAGTCCCGAGGAGAAGAAGGAGAGAGGGTAAAACGAACTACTACAAGAGGTACAAGATGGTCTTATCGGGTAAGCCGAGGTTCATCGTGAGAAAGACCCTAAACTACATATGGGTGCAGGTGGCAGTGGCCAGACCAGAGGGCGACCATATAATAGCGGCAGCCCACTCGTACGAGCTCGTGAAGAAGTACGGCTGGAAGGGTGGTACAGCGAACACGCCGTCCGCTTACTTGACTGGTCTACTGGCTGGCTTAAGAGCCCTAAAGAAAGGTATTAAAGAGGCGATTCTCGATATAGGGCTTCACTCGCCGACAAGAGGTGGTATAGTGTTTGCGGCGGCTAAAGGAGGCATAGACGCTGGTCTGCAGATCCCGGTGGGTGAAGGGGTGTTCCCCAGCGAGGAGAGGATTAAGGGCGAGCACATAGCCGCGTGGTCTAAGACCCTCAGGGAGAAAGGGCTTTTAGAGAGGTACTTCTCAAGGTATTTAGCTAGAGGTCTTAACCCGGAGGAGTTGCCCCAACACTTCGAGGAGGTAAGGAAGAAGATTATTGTGGAGTACGGTGGTTGATATGAGTATGAGTGCTGTGGATAAAGGGGCTTTGGAGAAGTGGGTTCCAAGGACGAAAGTCGGTAAGATGGTACTAGAGGGCAAGATCACCTCTCTTAAGGAGATATTCGACAAGAACCTGCCATTACTAGAGCCGGAGATAGTCGACTACCTCTTACCCAATCTCAAGTACGAGAGGATAGACGCGGGCCTCGTACAGAAGATGACCGACGCTGGTAGGAGGACTAGGTTCAGGGTTGTGGTAGTAGTGGGTAACGAGGACGGTTTTGTCGGGGTAGGACTAGGTAAAGCCAAACAGTACGTGGAAGCACTGAACAAAGCGATAAGAGACGCCAAGTTGAACATCACCCCCGTCAAGAGAGGTTGCGGTAGCTGGGAGTGTAGGTGCGGAGAACCCCACAGCGTCCCGTTCACAGTCGTCGGGAAGAGTGGTAGTGTCAGGATCGTGATTAAGCCTGCGCCTAAGGGTACAGGTCTTGTTGCCGGCGAGGTTGCTAAAGTCGTGTTGAGACTCGCGGGCATAAGGGACGCCTGGACGGAGACTTTCGGCGAGACGAGGACGTCGGTCAACTTCGCCAAGGCGACTCTAAACGCCCTCAGGAACACCTACAAGTTTGTTACTTCGCTCGACTGGCTGAGAGGCTAGGGGTTGAGCGATGCCAGTGCTCTACGCAATAATCAGGATTAGAGGTGTTCCAGACACCCCGCCCGACGTCGAGCACACACTAAAGTTGCTGAGGTTGAGAAGAAAGTACCACATGGTAGTATACCCAAAGGACCTACCGGGCCTCGAGGGGATGTTGAGGGTAGTAAAGGACTGGGTAACCTGGGGCGAGATCGACGAGGAGACGCTCGCGCAAGTCCTGGAGAAGAGGGGTAGGGTCGTAGGCGGCTCCAAGCTAACCACTGAGCTGCTGAAGAAGTACTTCAACGCGGGCAGCTACGAGGAGATGGCGAGGAAGATCTTCGCAGGCAAGGTCCTCCTCCACAAACAGGAGGTCATAAAACCCGTTTTCAGGCTACACCCGCCGAGAGGTGGGTTTAAGGGTAGTATTAAAAAGCCTGTTGGAGATCATGGCGAACTAGGTTACCGCGGGCCCGCGATCAACGAACTAATCAAAAGAATGCTGTGAGGTGTCGGAGATGGCGGTTAGGAAGAGGAAGAAGAGCAGGAAGCTACGGGGTAGGACACGTACAATGGGTTGGGGTAGGGTAGGACAGCACAGGAAGAGTGGTTCGCGGGGTGGCTTCGGCGCGGTTGGGATGCACAAGCACAAATGGGTCTGGATGTTGAAGTACGCGCCTGACTGGTACGGGAAACACGGCTTTGTCAACCCGACTAGTAAGACAGTGGACATCCGCGAGATCAACGTGGGGTTACTAGACGAGATAGCAGAAAAACTAGTCAGGGAGGGGAAGGCTGTCGTCGAGGGAGACCTGATAGTCATCGACGTTACTAAACTCGGGTTTAACAAAGTGACAGGTTCAGGGAAGGTCACCAGGAGAATGAAGATCATCGCAGAGTACATAACAGAGAACGCTAAGAAGAAAGTAGAGGAAGCTGGCGGGCTGGTTCAACTCCTCGAGTGACGTTAACGTTCTCAACGGATAAGTTTTATTAAGCTACTTGATATGTCTAACCCAGATAGCCTGGTTTACGGCAGTAACCCGCTGGTGTCCACGATGGGAGCCTTGGACGTAATGGCGAGAATAGCAGACTATTTGCCTGCTGCTAAAAAGCCGGATAGGAAACCGTCCTTGTACGAGAGGTTGTTCTGGACCGCTATGGCGTTGATAGTGTACCTAGTACTCGCTAACACACCGCTATACGGTATCCCTATCCAGCCGGCCTCGCAACAACAGATACTGCTAATACAGGTGATCTTCGCGTCTAATAGGGGGACGCTAATGGAGCTAGGCATAGGCCCGATTGTGACTGCGGGCCTGATAATGCAGATCCTGGTTGGAGCTAAGCTGGTCGACCTCGACCTTACAGACCCAGACGACAGGAAGAAGTTTACCTCAGCCCAGAAGACGCTGGCAATCATCCTGGCCGTCTTCGAGGCCGCGATGTACGTCTTGTCGTGTAGGTATTGGGTAGTCACGGGGCCCAACCCCTTCACTGCGTGTACTGCCTCGTGGTCTACTAGGTTGATAGTGGGGCTCCAGATCTTCGCGGGAGCTTACATCGCGATACTACTCGACGAGATGATACAGAAGGGGTGGGGTATAGGGTCGGGTGTCAGCCTCTTCATCCTATCCGGTGTAGCAACTATCATCTTCTGGAATATATTCAGCCCAGTTGTGATAAACGGCACAGCTGTCGGGTTGATACCCTACATCATACAGGCTATTTCTACTGGTAGTAGCCTGTCGAGTATAATGATTAGACCCGGCGGGAGGGACCTAGTCGGTCTCATAGCTACGATCGTTGTAGCGGTTCTTGTGATCTACTTAAGTAACATGAGGGTCAACATCCCCATTACAACACCGAGACTTCAGTCAATTAAAACACGGATACCCCTACAGTTCCTTTACGTTTCGAACATTCCTGTCCTGTTTGTGGGTATATTGTACGCGGATATTCTAGTGTTCGCGTCGTTGTTCAGGACATACGGGGGAGGCTTGATACCCCAGTGGCTGGTCAACACGCTCGCGACGTACGACCAGAACGGCAACCTTGTGGGCGGGATCGCATATTACCTGAACTCCCCGCTCGGAGTGTATAGCGCCTATGCTGACCCCGTTAAGACCGTTGTCTACATCGTGGTACTCGTACTTTTATCGGTGGTCTTCGGCTACATGTGGGTCGAGGTCTCTGGGCTAAACGCGGCCGCTCAAGCACAACAACTAGTTGATAGCGGGCTGGAAGTCCCCGGTATGAGGAGGAACCCCAAGGTCTTGGAGAAGATGCTCGACAAGTACATAACACCTCTAACAGTGTTGTCCAGTATTATAGTGGGTGTTATAGCAGCGCTATCAGACGTGCTCGGTGTTTACGGCGGAGGAATGGGCCTCTTACTGGCAATCGGTATCGTACAGCAGTACTACATGCTTATAGCGTACGAGAGAGCGCTCGAGGCGTACCCGTTACTGAAGAGAATCATAGGGGAGTAGAAGGATTTATTAGTCTCCGAGCCGATTTTCAGGATAACACGATAACGCTTACGGGGGTCGACAGCGTTGCCTAGACCGATGTACAGGACTAGGAGCTGGAGAAGGGTTGTGGTGAGGACGCCCGGCGGCGAGCTTAGAGTCCACTACGAGAAGAGAAGACCCTCCCCTGCTCACTGTGCTATATGTGGACGACCGCTCAATGGTGTTCCGAGGCTCAGGCCGAGTCAGTTGAGGAAACTTGCTAAGACTGAGAAGAGGCCCGAGAGGATCTACGGCGGGGTTATTTGCCCGAGTTGTCTTGCCAAGCTTATCAGGCGGTCTGTGAGGGCTGCCAGCTAGATAGTCTACTTTTGTGGTGCTGAAGTTGGTAAGGATAGCTGTAAGCGGCCCTCCTGGGAGTGGGAAGACTACACACGCTAAGAGGATCGCGGACACATACGACCTGGTCTACTACTCCGCTGGTGGTATTTTCAGAGAGCTGGCCAGAAGCAGGGGGTTGTCGCTGGAGGAGTTATCTCTCATAGCGCTGAAAGACCCAAGCATCGACCTAGAGATAGACAAGAGGACGTTCCAATTAGCGCACGAAGACAACGTAGTGCTAGACGGGCACCTGACAGCGTGGATCGCGAGCGACATCGTAGACTTTAAGATCTACATAACAGCCCCTCTAAAAGTCCGAGTAGCCCGGATCGCGGCAAGGGATAACAAGCCTTTCGAGGACGCTTTACGCGAGACAATAGTACGCGAGAGTGTCCAGCGGAGGAGGTTCATAGAGTTCTACGGGATAGACCCGCTTGATCTGTCGGTTTTCGACCTAGTCATAGACACGTCAAAGCTGGGTGTTGAGGAGACGTTTGCGATCATAAAGTATAGTATAGACAAGTTTTTAAAAACACATAAAACTGCTAATCTTTGAGAGAGAGGGTGTGGATTATGCCGGCTATTGAAATAGGCAGGGTCTGCGTCAAGGTGTCGGGTAGAGAGGCAGGTAGGAAGTGCGTCATAGTCGACATAATAGACGACAGCTTCGTCCTGATTACAGGCCCGAAGAGCCTTACAGGTGTGAAGCGGAGGAGGGTCAACATAAAGCACATAGAGCCTCTAGACAAGAAAATAGCGATATCGAGAGGGGCGAGCGACGAGGAGGTACTGAAGGCCATTGGCGAAAGCGGGTTAACGGATTTCATGAAAGAGAGAGTAAAGGTCTCAACCAGCGTCGTCTAGACAGCGGTATCCACCTGAACACAGCAGACCTGCACGGCTATTTTAGTATAGGTTTTCAGCTCATCGCCTCATCCTTATCGGGTATTAAGGTCCTTAATAGGTGCTGACTCGTGCATTAAAGACTTAGGGTGACACTGCCCGATGGGTCTAGTAGAGAGAGGGCTGGAATTCCTAGACCACATAACGGAGAGAGCCGGCTACAAAAACGACTGGATAGTAGTGAGAGAAGCCGACACGTCGAGCGATTACGGTAGACTTCCCTACGAGAGGCCGATCAAGGAGCACATAGTCAACGGAGTGATAAACTTAGACAAACCACCAGGGCCTACAAGCCACGAAGTAGTAGCATGGGTTAAAAAACTGGTAGGGGTTAGCAAGGCAGGACACGGGGGTACCCTAGAGCCCCTGTAGATGGGGCGGGGATACCCCAAAGTAACAGGTGTCCTGCCAGTAGGTCTAGAGAACGCCACTAAAGTGATCGGCAACGTAATTCACACGGTCAAGGAGTATGTCATGGTGATTCAGCTCCACGACGTAGTCAATGAAGAGAGTTTAAGGAGGGCAGTCGAGTACTTTAAAGGCGAGATCTACCAGAGACCGCCCTTGAGATCGAGCGTGAAGAGGACTTTGAGGAAAAGGAATGTCTACGAGATCGAGTTGCTCGAGTACAGGGACAAGTTTGCCTTAGTCCGCGTACTCTCCGACCCCGGTACTTACATGAGGAAGATAGCTCACGACATAGGGTTAATCCTGGGTGTAGGGGCCCACATGAGGGAGCTCAGGAGGACTAGGACAGGGCCGTTCAAAGAGGACGAGACTCTGTCTACAATGCAGGAGGTCATGGAAGCGGTCACTCTATGGAGAGAGAAAGGAGACGAGAGACTACTCAGGAGGGTGGTACAACCCGTCGAAGTCTCGGTTGTACACCTACCTAAAGTAATGGTACTGGACACGGCTGTTGACGCTATAGCCCACGGGGCGAATCTCGCCGCGCCAGGTGTGGCGAGTGTCACGAGCGACGTGAGGAGAGGGTTCGCGGTGGCGGTTTTTACACTAAAGGGCGAGCTGGTATCACTGGGCGTGTCCCAGCACGACGCCGCCGAGATCAAAAACATGAACAAAGGTATCGTAGTTAAGACTAAGAGAGTATACATGCAACCAGGCATATACCCACAAGCCTGGAAAAGGCAGGTCTCGAAGAGTTGACCCACTACTTTAAGAAGGGCACTACGGGGGATAAAGTAGTAGTAACTTACGTCTACAAGGGTGTGCCTCTTCAGTTCGTCTCGTACACGAGCCTGTTCTCCGGCAGCGAGGTCGACGAGGGCACTCGCCTATTACTCGAACACCTAAGGATACCCGAGGAGGGGGAAGTGCTAGATGTCGGATGCGGTTTTGGCGTCATAGGTATAGCGGTCGCAAGCGTTGCACCTCGTCTGAAAGTGTACATGGTGGATGTAAACCCGCTCGCAGTTAAGGTCTCAAAGCTAAACGCTAAACTGAATAAGGTGGAGGATAGGGTAGTAGTGGTCTTGGGAGATGCCTACGAGCCTTTCAAAGGAAAGAACTTTGATGCGATATACTCAAACCCCCCTCTCGCGGTGGGTATGGAGGTGGTGGAAAAGATAGTACTGGGGGCTGTCCAATACCTGAAAAGCGGTGGATGGGCTCAGTTCGTGCTAGCTAAGGGTGGAGAGAGGATTCTTAGCAAGGCGAGAGATGTATACAAGCGTGTTGAAAAAATTAGTAAGAAAGGGTACACTCTAATATACGCGGAACCGTAGTATTCCAACTTTTCATGGTAAGGAAACTTTGTAAAAGGCCGTCTTCAGCGGTCTGCTGTTAGATTAATAAAGGTTTCTATTTCATACTCATGATTATGTCTAGAACAGACAGGTGCCATGGAGCAGTAATGCTAACAGTAGTCCATCAACTTTAGGGTGTTTCTATGATTCAATCGCTAATTGTCTACTGGCTTAACATCTTCTTGGTCACCGTTATGACGGGTTACGTTCTGAGCGGGGTTATTAGAAAAATGGTCGTTGAATGGCACAAGAAGCCGCCGAGAGTCCTGGAGGTAGTCTACAGGTGCTTAGACCGCATAGGCCTAGACACTACTAACAAGTCCTTCACCGACTACGCTAAAGACTTACTGTTTTTCAATTTCATCTTAATAGCCATCGACACAGTGCTACTCGCTAAACAGGGACTATTCTTCGGCGGAGCCGACCTTTCTTGGGACCTGGCTTTCAATACAGCAGTATCCTTTGCTACGAACACGAATCTCCAGCACTACATCGGCGAGACGACTCTCACGAACATGGCTCAGAGCGTAGTCATTGGCTCGACAATGTTTTTGGCTCCCGCTACAGGTATAGCAGTCTCGCTAGCCTTCCTCCGGTCGCTGATTGGGGAGAGCGCAGGTAACTTCTATCGCGACTTGGTAATGGCAGTAGGACTACTGTTGCTACCATTATCCATTGTCAGCGCAGTACTGTTGTCCGTCCTAGGCGTCCCGCAAACCTTCAACGAGTGGATTCGAGTAGACAACCCGTATTCCGGGTCCTTTATGTTGAGATTAGGCCCAGTAGCCTCGTTCGAGGCGATAAAACTCCTGGGTACTAACGGCGGTGGTTTCTACGGGTCGAACTCCGCCTACCCTCTCGAAAACCCGAGCGGGCTCACAAACTTCATAGAGTCTGTTTTAATGCTCCTCATACCCACGAGTATGCTCTTTGCTTTCGGTAGGGTTTTAGGGAAGCGAAGAGGTCTCTCTCTGTTCGCCGTAGCTTACGTAACGGCTTTCATAATCGTCGGCGTCTCCGTAGCAAGCGGTGTGCCCCCTCTAAACAGCCTGGTAGAGCCGAGGCTCGGCTACCCTGGCTCCCTAGTTTTCAACACGGCCTCTCTTTTATCGGATACAGGGGCTACAGCTTCGAGTCTGCTAGCCATGAAGCCCTCGGCCATAGTCGCCTTCCTCACCGCTATGTTCATACAGGCTGTCCCCGGGGCCGATGGAGTAGGACTACTGTATCTGCTCGTCTACGTCTTCATAATAATTTTCATCGGTTCGTTAATGGTAGGTAAGACTCCGAGATTCATTAACATCCCTATATCTCCTAGAGTGGTCAAGCTATCTACAGTGATATTCCTGATACACCCCGCAATCATTCTCGTGCCAACCTCCATAGCTCTAGTACTAAGGCAGTACACAGCTTTTTCGAATAGATTGGACCCTCTCACGTACACAATGGTCTTGTACGAGTACACCTCGGCGGCGGCCAACAACGGTTCCGGCTACCTAGGGCCTCTCGGTAACACGGTCTTCTGGAACCTGTCGACAGCTATAGTCATGCTCTTGGGCAGGTATCTACCTATTTTCCTTTTCCTACTGATAGCCGATGACATCAGTAAAGCCAAGAGAAGCGTTGCCGAGGAGCCCGTCGAAACTCAGGGGTTGCTGTTCGTAGTATTCTCTGTGGTTATGATCCTAATTCTGACAGCGTTAACGTTTTTCCCGTTCCTAGCGATAGGCCCCCTGCTCATGGGTGGGTAAGTTGAGCGAGTTTAAAGTAGAATGGACTAGCGTTTTAACCGAGTCTGTCAAAAGGCTAAACCCCCTCTACCTACTGAAGACAAGCCCGATAATGTTCATTGTAGAGCTGGGAGCGTTCTTCGAGTTACCCCTCGTGTTATACCCCTCGCCTTATTTGGGCACGTGGTTCTATGTAGGCGTCTTCGCCATTCTACTAATCACAGTATGGTTCTCGACGCTGTCGGAGTCCTTCTCGGAGCACGAGGCGAAGGCTAGGGTTGACTTCCTGAAACGGTTCGAGAAAGAGATTGTCGCACATAAACTGGTCGGCGACAAGGTGGTCGACGTCAAGTCTAGTGAGCTGAGGATCGGGGACTATGTAGTGGTAGAACAGAACGAGTACATCCCTCAGGACGGCTTTGTAGTCGAGGGGGAGGCCTTCGTCGACGAGTCGATGCTCACAGGAGAGTCGGAGCCCGCCTTCAAGGGTAAGGGCGACAGAGTCATATCTGGAACCAGAGTGGTAACGGGCAAGATCGTTGTAGAGGTCGCTGCTGAACCGGGCAAGAGCTACCTCGACAAAATGATAGCCCTGATCTCGGGGGCCAAAAGAGCGAGGATGAGGAGCGAGGTAATGTTGTCGATGCTACTACTCGGCCTCTCGCTGATCTTCCTGGTAGTAGTGGCGTCACTCTACTTCGTATTGGGCGCCTTCGGTAATTACCCAGACCCGTCTCTTATGATATCACTACTAGTGGCCTTAATGCCGACAACTATAGGGGGGCTACTGCCTGCGATAGGGATATCGGGTGTACTGAGGCTCGCGAGCCACAACGTTATCGCCAAGTCGGGTAAGGCGGTGGAGGCAGCGGGCGACGTAGACGTCGTGATCTTCGATAAGACTGGCACTATTACCGAGGGTATCAGGAGCGCCGTCGAATACATCCCGCTGAACAACTATAGCGAGAGAGACGTCGCGATCGCAGCGTACCTGTCTTCTGTAGGCGACTCCACTCACGAGGCGAAGTCGATAATCGAGCTGGCTGAAGACAAAGGTTACGTCCCAGCCAAAGTACTGGTGGAAGAGGCGATGGTCGCGTCGAGGATAAACTACACTCCTAGTAAGAGGTACGGCGGTATAGTATTCGCGTGGCGGGGAGGTAAGAGAATGTTCGGGGAGCCGGAGGGTCAACCACTGTCCAGGATTGAGAAGGAGATTTTAGCCATGAGGAGTCTCGGCGAGGAGGTAAGGATAGTAAAAGGAGCTCCAGACGCCATATTAAGACTCCTGGGCATCGACAAAGACCCTAGGATAGAGGACATTGTGAAGACTATAGGATCTCATGGGGACACCCCACTACTAGTGGCCTTCAACGACGTCCTAGTTGGCTTCGTCGTGTTGAGGGACAGGTTGAAGAAGGGCATCAGAGAAAAGATCCACGAGCTGAAGCTAATGGGTATAAAAACGGTCATGATCACGGGTGACAACCCGTATACTGCGGCTAGTATCGCAAAAGAGGCCGGTATCGAGGACTTCTACGCCCAGGCTAAGCCCGAGGACAAGTTGCTGCTGGTAGAGAGAGAAGAGAAACAGGGGCATGTTGTGGCGGTTATGGGCGACGGAACAAATGACGCCCCGGCGCTCGCGAGGGCTGACGTTGGTGTTGCAATGCACACGGGTACAAGGCCCGCTAAAGAGGCTGCCAATATGATAGACCTCAACTCCAACCCCGCCAGGATAGTCGACATTATCAAGCTCGGCAGGTCTATACTGACGACCAGGGGCGCTCTAACGACTTTCAGTATAATGAACGACATAGCCAAGTACTTCACTATACTCCCGTTCATCATCTCAACAGTTGTCCCCCAGGCGAGTTTCCTAAACTTCCTCAACCTGTACAACACCGTGACAGCGGTTTTAGCGACCATGATTTTCAACGCCATCATAATCCCGTTGTTAATACCGCTCGCAGTAAGAGGGGCTGGTTTCAAGGTCTCCACTTTCAAGAAGCTCCTGGTGCGGAACCTTATCGTGTACGGTATCACCGGGGCTATTATACCGTTTGTCGCGATCAAGTTGATCGATACTGCGGTCGCATGGTCTATTTACGGGGTGGTCCACTGGTGAACGTCTCCAAGGCTGTGGTTAGGCTCGCTGGTCTGGTGGCTCTCCTCTTAATTCTAATGATCGTGTTGGGGTTCGTGTACCCGGCCGTAGTATGGCTGGTCTCACATGCGATAGCACCATGGCAAGCTGAGGGAAGTCTACACGTGGCTTGCGAGAGGGTTATAGCCTCCTCTCTAGTGGCGCACTACAACGAGTCGAGCCCTCTGTTCCACCCCTTCAGTACTAATATGACCTCTTCAGGTGCGGACCCGTACGTACCACTAAACTACGCGTTGGAGCAGGTAGATAGAGTGTCTAATGAAACAGGTTTACCACGTCATCTACTCGTGAAGCTCCTACTAGAAAATGCCGCAAAGAACAACGTAGCGAACCTGCACTTGTTTTCCCCAGGTTACAACATAGTCAATGTAGAAGAGGTCAACTTAGAGATTTTACAAATCCTCAACAAGACCTGTGGGTGGTGAAAGTGAGTGTACAGGTGGCCCTCTTCGTGGTGTTCCTTCTGTTCTCAGCGGTAGTTTTGTTGGTTGCGCTGGCAAAAGAGGGATAAGGGTGAGGAGGACGTGTTTGAGCCGAATGCGGCGGCCGGGATTTGAACCCGGGATCTCCGGCTTGGGGGGCCGGCGTCCTATTCCAGGCTAGACGACCGCCGCGTCCAAGAATATCATCTACACTGCATTGTTTTATAAACCTATAAGCCCAGGTCTACGCGTAGCGTGGATTAGTAAAAAAGCGATTATTGTGGGGAGGACTGTAATACAGCTACGAGAGAGACCTTTCCTCCTCGGGTTCGCCGCGTTTTTTGCTCCCGGATCTTATCACCCTTACGACGTAGTCTATGAAGGCTCTGACCTCGTCAAGCTCCTCCTCTGGTATGTCCTTTATCTTGTGGTTCTTGTTCTTATTAGTCAGTAACTTGAGAAGTAGCAGTCTCCCTATAGCGGTTTTAGTCGTTATCTTCCCCTCGTTCCAGTCCCTCCAGATCGCGTTGGCAATACCGTAGAACTCTGGTATGCTGTCTAAACCAGGGTCACCTACATCTATGACTTCTTTACCCAAATACTTGAAACGTTCTTCTTTCTCGCTTTCCGAGAACTCTTTAGTCTTTTCCTTTATGTACTGATGGACCACAATTACACCAGTATATCTTAAGGTGCCTCATTGTAATAAGTTTTTCAGGAAACTCTATCCCAGAGGAGGATTAGCGGGGCGTGATAGCAAACTGTTTTAAAAGACTACTACTGTAATTAAGAAGTGCTGGATGATGAGAAGAGGGTCTCATGAACCGTGATGTGAGCCGGAAATGCTGATCATAGCTCTCCTTTAAGGACGTTTGAGATGAGGTTAGACGCCTCCTCCAAGTCTTTGTGTGTGTCTATAGCCCTCCAAAACACGTTGTCGTACCTCACAACGCCTAGGACGCCCTCCTCAGCCATCTTAGGGAACGCGGTTTTCTCTAGATCCCCCTTCTCGGGGAAGTACCTTAAACTCTCGGGTCTCAAAGCGTATATACCGGCGTTAATCCAGTAGTCGGATATAATAGGCTTCTCCACGAAACCTACCACTCTGTCCCCCTCAATCCTCAACACCCCGTAAGGGCTGGGCAACGGTATCGACGCGATGACTCCCAGGAGCTTCCTGTCTTCCTCGAGTTTGACTACGAGCTTCTTGGGGTCTAGGTTTGTGAGTATATCCCCGTTTACCACTATGAAGACGTCGTTTTTAGACAAAACATGCTCGGCGTTCTTTATAGCCCCGCCTGTGCCCAGCGGCTCGTCTTCGATAACGTAAGTTATCTTGACACCATGTCTACCCCCGCTACCCAGGTGCTCTATGAGTCTCTCCTTCTTGTAGCCGGCAAGTATCACGAGCTCCCTCACACCGTGCTTCTTCAACCACTTGATCTGCCAGTCTATGATGGCCTCCCCCGCTACTTGGACCAGGGGTTTGGGGACGTCTTCTGTGAAGGGCCTCAACCTCTTCCCGAAACCCCCCGCTAATATGGCCGCGATCAAGATCCTACCCCACGCAACGAGAAAGCTGTGCAAATCTATTTTATTCGTTGTTAAAGTATTAAAATCCCCCATGCGTGATTCAGATTATGCAGAGGCCGCCGTAGCTCAGCTGGGAGAGCGCCCGGCTGAAGACCGGGATGTCCGGGGTTCAAGTCCCCGCGGCGGCATTTTGACTCCTAAGGTGGTCGATTGCCTAAGCTCTACATTATCCCTTTAACTCAAGCGGGCGTCGTCGAATATCTCGACACCATAATTGGCATGATTCGCGAGAGTTACAGCAAGGCTGGTGTGGATTTTGAGGTATACAGCTGGCCAGAGGTTCTTAAGCCCAGTTTGAAGTGCTACGACTGGGACAGGATGCAGTATCGAGCTGGCTGTATAATAGAGGACTTGTACAGGGGGGTCTCGAGTCTAGACGAAGGGGGTTATTTCGTCGGGGTGGGAATGATAGACGGCTACGAGCCTGGCTTAAACTTTGTATTCGGACTCGCGGAGCCTCGTAAGAGGACGGGAGTGGTCTTCACTAAGAGGTTGAAGGAGGAGTTCTACGGGAGGCCGGCCAAGTTCGACCTCTACGTAGAACGGGTGGCGAAGGAGGTAGTGCACGAGTTGGGACACCTACTCGGCCTACCCCACTGCCACAATAAGAGGTGTGTAATGAGCTTCAGTAACAGTA
The DNA here is from genome assembly GCF_000264495.1 of Thermogladius calderae 1633. Taxonomy (NCBI): domain Archaea; kingdom Thermoproteati; phylum Thermoproteota; class Thermoprotei; order Desulfurococcales; family Desulfurococcaceae; genus Thermogladius; species Thermogladius calderae. Next base: position 336,784 of record NC_017954.1, read on the forward strand.
TAGTCGATGTAGACTCCAAGGAGAGGTTCTTCTGCGACGAGTGCTCACTTACTCTTAAAAAGCTAGTTTTACACTAGATGTCGAGAACGAAGTAAGCAGTCCATTTGTCGTCTTTCAAGATCCTCATCAAACTGTACGTGACGGCTTTGACCTCTACTCGGCCTTCGTGTAGCGTGGGATCGAAGACTTCCCCCACGCACCTACCGCTAACTCTATAGTTGAGCTCGTTATCCCTCCTCTCAATCTCTAACTTGTGTACCTCGAGGTCTCCACACATAATTCTCTCGGAGTAGTAGACTGTGAGGAGAGCCTCGAGCCACCTGTACAGCAAGTTCTCTAAGTCGAACCCTTCAGCGCTAACACCTCTCTCTAATACCGGTCTAACGCTCTTAGTGTCCACCATGCTCTCGAAAAGCGCTATTCCCGCGTTCTCGAGAAGCTCCAGTATGTCGCCCCCTACCGCCTTAACGTATATGTCACCCGTGTGTTCCAGGAAGTAGAATCTCCCCTCCGGATCCGCGTATACAATTTTTTCCTCAACCAATTTGGGTACCCTCAAACTTATTGGTTTTCCCAAGGTTGGAGATTTAATCGTGAAATAACCCAAAATATTCTTTGAGTGAGGGATCGTCTTGACTAAGGAGGGCTTCGAACCATACCCCGAGTATGTCGACAAAAAATACCAGCCAGACCCTGATACTCACGTGATAGTCACTTTCAGAGTCAAGCCGGCCTCCGGGTTTACTGTAGAGGACGCGGCAGGCGGGGTAGCGGCGGAGAGTAGCACTGGCACTTGGACCACGCTGTTCAGTTGGTACGATGTCTCGAGGGTTAAGAAGTTAAGTGGTAGAGCCTACTACTTCAAGGACTTGAAGGACGGTTCCTACATTGTCAGAGTAGCCTACCCTGTCGAGCTGTTCGAGGAAGGGAACATGCCGGCATTCTTGGCAAGTGTCGCTGGCAACATCTTCGGTATGAGGAGAGTTGAGGGTCTGAGAGTGGAGGATATCTACCTGCCGAAGCAGTTCCTCCAGTACTTCAAAGGCCCCTTCAAGGGCGTTAAAGGGGTAAGAGAGATATTCAAAGTCCACGACAGACCCATTGTAGGGACTGTGCCTAAGCCTAAAGTGGGCTATACTCCCGAGGAGGTCGAGAAGCTAGCGCTCGAGCTTCTAATGGGAGGAATGGACTACATAAAAGACGACGAGAACCTGGCCAGCCCTAGCTTCTGCCGGTTCGAGGCTAGGGCAAAGTCGATCATGAAGATCATCGACAAAGTCGAGAAAGAGACAGGTGAGAGGAAAGCTTGGTTCGCCAATATAACTGCCGACGTGAGAGAGATGGAGAAGAGGCTTAAGCTGGTGGCAGACTACGGTAACCCCTATATAATGGTCGACGTTGTCGTCACGGGCTGGTCGGCTCTAACCTACATTAGAGACCTCGCGGAGGAGTACAAGCTAGCGATTCACGCTCACAGAGCGATGCACGCTGCTATTACGAGAAACCCCTACCACGGTATTTCAATGTTCGCACTCGCTAAGCTGTACAGGTTCATAGGTATGGACCAACTACACATAGGTACGGCGGGGGCGGGCAAGCTCGAGGGCGCCAAGTTAGACGTGGTCAGGATAGCCAAGATGCTCAGGGCGGAGGACTACCAGCCCGATCCCGACGACGACTTCCACCTACCTCAGAAGATGTACCACATCAAGCCAATGATGCCCGTGTCTTCTGGCGGCCTACATCCCGGTAATCTACCAATAGTGATCGAAGCCCTTGGTACAGACCTCGTCTTGCAGATAGGTGGAGGTACAATAGGGCACCCAGACGGCCCCAGGGCGGGAGCTACTGCAGTTAGGCAGGCTCTTGATGCGATAATAAAGGGGATACCCCTAGAAGAGTACGCGAAAGACCACAAAGAACTCGCGAGAGCCTTGGAGAAGTGGGGCTTCGCCAAGCCTATATAACCCGCACTCCTAACCCTCGTAGGCCACATACTTTTTTTACCCTACCTAGACACGCTTAATTACAAGGCTCATTATAGTTAAAGGGCTGGTGCTAGCTATGGTAGAAACTAGTCTCAAACTAGTTTACTCGCTAGCGCTCTTTGGAGCATTGTCTGCGGCAGTCTTGTTGGGGCTTCTGAGAGGTCTAGACTACTATGTCTACGAGCGACTAAGGTTTGACAACGTCGTGGTTGTTGCGATATCTAGTACGGCGAGCATAGTTTTTCTCGGCGTGGTCTGGATCGCAATGGCTGTTATAGACCTTGTCCGCTCAAGGGGGCTCAGAGTGCATACTTACGAGGTGGCGGTTCTACTGATGTTGTCCGTCTTGCTCGACGCAACCCTCAAGCTGATCTTCAGAGTCCCGCGACCTGGCTTGAGCGGTCTAGTTCAACCAGTGTCTGCGTTGATGTCAGTGGAGTACTACAGTTACCCGTCCGGTCACGCCACGAGAGCAGTAGCGCTAGCGCTGTACGCTGGTAAGAGATCGAGTACCGCGTGGAGCCTGGCTATATACACCTGGGCGTTCGCAGTCTGCCTGTCAAGGATACTCCTGGGTGTCCACTGGACATCAGACGTCTTAGGGGGGTTTGCGGCAGGTCTAATCACGTTGTATGCCTCGGAACTACTAAAAGACCCCTTAAAGAAAGTTCTCGAGGCGTTACGGCTCGGGTTCGTTTTGAAGTAGTGAGCACGGTTTAAAGACCTTGAAAAAGGATAAAGATAAGTAGAGCCGGGGTGCCCGAGCGGCCTAAGGGGCTGGCCTTGAGAGCCAGTGGGCTTACGCCCGCGCGGGTTCGAATCCCGCCCCCGGCGTTCACGAGACAGTTTCGTACATCGCCAAGTAGGTTCCACCGCGGTTTGTTTTTGACATATTCCTAGTGTTGTCTCCGTAGATAATGTAGAAGAAACGCTAGACCCCCCTTCTCCGACTTTTTCGTATAGCTCAAGACCCTGGTTCACAGCTTCAACGATAAGTGTTGGAACTCATAGTAGACCTGTCCACGGGTTACCGGTGTTTCCAGTAACTTGCTTGAACCCCAACGATCTCACCGGGATCGGGTCTACACACTCTCCCTACTCCCACGAAGTAGAGCAAGCTTCAATATAAAGGATCGGGTTATCGGTCGCCCTTAACCGTGGTAGTCGAGGTGTCCCTAGTAACCTCTTGTCATACCCAGCAAGACTTACTGGGCCAAAACCTCCTCCCCGAAGCGCCGGTGGCCCCGCCTATCGAGGTACTTCGGATAAACGAGCCGGAGCATAAAGATCACTATACCTCCTAGTACTGGTGCAGCGCGGGTCTGTGTCTCTCGATGCTATGGGAGGGGCTTTCGCGCCTTTAGGCTAGTGACGTATTTTAGAACTTCTGTGTTAGAGGTTTGATAGAGACGGTGTTTAAATGAGGATAGACCGCAAGAGAGCAGGATACCTAGAGGGCGTAGTCTCGATAGTAGTCAACACCGCTCTCTTCGTGGTTAAATACTACTATGGTGTACTCTTCAACTCGATCGCAGTCATAGCAGACTCTGTTCACACGCTCTCCGACAGCTTGACCTCTGCGGTCGTAGTCGTGGGGTTCAGGGTGGCATACACAAAGCCCGACGAGGAGCACCCCTTCGGCCATGGAAGAGCCGAGGAAGTGGCCGCCATCATAATAGGTGTACTGCTCTGTGTGGTGGGGTACGAGTTCGCTGTATCCAGCTATGATAGGCTCGTCTCTAGGGAGACACTAGTGTACTCGCTCACACTAGTCTTGGTTCTACTGGTCTCCGCAGCTGTCAAGGAAGCCCTGGCCATGTGGGCTTTCAGGCTGGGGGAAAAGTTTAACTCTGAGTCCATAAAAGGTGATGCGTGGCACCACAGGAGCGACGCAATAGCGACTGGGCTACTAGCTCTCGCTATATTGACAGCCGGTGGCACGTACTGGTGGGTCGACGGCGTAATGGGGTTGGTGGTATCGGCCTTCATAGTGGTGACAGGGGGCAAGATCGTCCTCGACGCCTCGAGCGTCTTACTTGGTAGAGCCCCGTCGAGGGAGGAAGTAGAGGAGATAGTAAGCGTGGTCAAGAAAGTGAGCCCGAAAGTCCAGAGCGTACACCACATACACGTACACAAGTACGGCGAACACACAGAGGTGACCCTCCACGTGCACTTACCGGACGACATGTCTCTCTCGGAGGCGCACGAGATAGCTACTTTAATAGAAGACGTTTTGAGGAAAGAGCTCGGGTATGAGGCTACAGTACACGTAGAGCCGGCCAGTGCTAAAAGACTCAAAAACCACGCCGACTAAGTCCCGGTTTACAACCCGAGTATTAGTCTGATAAGTATGCTCAACCCCGCCGAGGCGAGGATCACATATATTGGATGTAGTCTCGCTAGGTATAGTAGCGCGAAGGCTATCACGAATATGACCGCCGAGATCACGTCGATAAAGGGAGGTCTCTCGACGACGAGGACGCTCCTGCCGACGGTTACTAGCGCGTAGAGTATGAGCGCTACCACGGCGGAGTTTATACCTCTGAACACAATTCTAGCCGCCTCTGTGAACATGTAGCGCGTAAGGAACATCGCTATTACTAGTATCACCAGATAGGGGGGCACTACCACGCCCATAGTAGCAAGTATCGAGCCGGGTATGCCCCCTAGCTTGTAGCCGATGTAAGTCGCGGAGTTAATCGCTATGGGACCCGGCGTACTCTCTGCGATACCTAGTATTTTGACGAACTCGTCCTCGCTAATCCACTTGTTGATCTCAACTAGCTCCTTGTACAATAACGCTATCCCACCATACCCTCCGCCGAACATGAAGAACCCTATCTTCATGAACTCTAGGAACAACTGGAGTAGGCTAACACCCATCTCATAAGTCACCTAAACATAAAGACTCGGGGCTATCTATTAAACTAGGGCTCGTAGTCTAAGCAAATACCAGTTACGCAGACTCGTGTAGAGCATGGAGGTAGGGCGAGGCGGCCAGAAACGGGGCGTAGGAGTGGTAAATTAGGGCCTCCCCCCATTTGATTAATAGGTGTCAGGAGTACAGAGTATGAGAGTCGATACTAAGGCTCTGCTCGAAAGGCTGGGCTACAAGTACTACTACGAGGTAGAGGAGGCTTCTAACCCAGACTACGTGGACGTGAAGTTTTCGGACTTGGTGCCCGAGTTTAGCGGGCTGAGCATAGGGGGTAAGAGACTCTACAGGCACCAGCTCGAAGCTCTTGAAGCCTTGAAGAACGGTGAGAACGTTATACTGATCTCCGGCACCGGTAGCGGTAAAACTGAGGCGTGGGTCTTATACGTCTTGGACCAGGTTAGAAGGGGCACACCCCTCAAGGTAATAGCCGTCTACCCGACGCTAGCGCTCGCGAACGACCAAGTTAAGAGGATAGCAAATTACTCTGGCCTGTTGAAAATCGGGTTCACACAGCTCGACAGTATACGGGTCAAGCGGCTGTCCGCGGGAGGGAGGAGAAGGCTGGTCGAAGAGCTAGGGAAGGTCAAAATCGTGGTGACAAACCCGGCTTTCCTCTTAAACGACTTGAAAAAGTTCCTCATAACCCAGAGTTCGGCGCTCTTACACAACTTCTACAAGGGTCTAGACTTACTCGTTATCGACGAGATAGACTTTTACGGTCCTCGCAGTTTAGCCCTCCTACTAGCTATACTCAAAATTCTAGGGAAGGTGTCGGACAAGAAGCCTCAAGTCGCCGTGCTAGGGGCGACGATATCCAACCCGGAGGATCTCGGCCTATTCCTAGAGGAGGTCACTCGAAGGAAGTACCGTGTAATTAGGGGTAAGCCGTTCAGGGTCGAAAACAGGACTTACATTGTCCTAGGTAAAAACCTCAGGGAGATATGGGAGAGGTTGAGGCGCGAAGTAGAGAGGCCTGAGCTGAGGGGCAGAATCCCCCCGGAAGTAAGGGTGGCCATGGAAAAATTCGACGTTTTTGCCGAGAAGCCGTACTTCTACCTCCAGTTCCTCGAGTCGCTGGGATTAGAAGTGCCCCCGATTCACCCAGACTACGTTGAAATACTGAAGGGCTATTTCGAAGACGACTACGTCACAATCGTTTTCACTAAGGGTATAAGCCAAGCAGAGGAGGTTTTGAGGGACCTCAAAAACAAGTTAGGAGAAGGAATTCCTGCCGCGACACACCATCACCTGGTACCGAAGGAGAAACGGGAGGAAATAGAGGAGAAAACGAGGAAGGGGTTTATCAAGCTGTTGATATCCCCCAGAACTCTCTCACAGGGGATAGACATTGGCGAGGTAGCCAGGGTGGTCCACCTAGGTCTGCCTGACGACGTTAGGGAGTACTACCAGCGAGAGGGGAGGAAAGGGAGGAGAGCCGAGCTGGGCTACTCGGAAACCGTAATAATACCCACTGGTCGGTGGGACAGAGAACTGCTCGCCAACGGCTTTGAGGCGCTCAAAGAGTGGCTTAACCTCGGAGCCGAGAAGACGATAATCAACCCGAGGAACCTGTATCTCCACTTGTTCCTTGGCCTGACGAAGCTCTTGTCACCGTGGTTTAAAGAGGAGTTGAGTGAGCTCGAGAAGGAGGCCTTAGAGAAAGCAGGTCTGCTCTCGAGCGACAGAGTCAGCTTAGACTACCTGAGAAGAGTCTACGAAAAAATCAACTTCTACGAGTATGCTCCACCGTACGGTATCAAGAGGTACCTGGTAAAGGGCGGCGAAGAGGTGGCCTTAGAACCGATAGGACACTGCGACCTCGTAGAGAGGTTTCAGCCGGGTTGCATCGACTACGGGGAGGAGGCAATAGTTGTTTCCCTAGAGAAGGCTGCGAGTACGAGACGGGTCGCGAGGGTGATAGAGAAAGGTTTCAGGGAGATAGACTTCTACCAGGACGACGCGTTCAGGCTCGCCTTGGAAGAGTACAGGTACATAAAGGACGGGTGGGGCGAGAAGCCGAACATACTGAGGGACATCCTAGCTGGAAGAATATCGTCTTACGAGCTCTGCGTGGTCTACGTGCCCTCGAGGGGGTTCGGGGTCTACAAGAAAGTCCCAAACCGCTGTATATGGACAGTGAGGTCCGAGAAACCCAAGTCGATAAGGGTCGGGGGAGAGACCATCGTCTTCTACGATAGGAGGAACATATACCTCCCAACTCCGACAGGAGGCGAGTACAGGGACTTCACCTACGGATACAAGTTTGACGTAGACCCCGCAGAGAACGCTGAGCTCCTCAAGCTGGCCCTCGCCAGCCTGATGATAATTCTCAGGAAGAGGCTCGGTATAGCCTTCGAGACCATAATGTACGATGTCGTCAAAGTCGGTGAGACGAAGTACTTCAACCTCCACGAACCCGAGTCAGCGGGTCTAATAGACAGCATAGACTGGGACACCGTTAGGAGGGCTGTTGAAGAATACACATTCACACCGCTCGACAGAATATTGCTATCCCAGATAGACGAACTAGCGTACTCTACACTAGTCTCGTACGAGTTTAACTGGGAGGTCGTCAGGCAGGAGGTCCTTAGGGTCATTGATTACATTGTTGCCAAAAAGAAGCTCCCGCTTCTCGTGAGGGGGGTCAGGGTGAAAATCCCGAAACCTAGCAAGGCTTTGAAGATAGGCGCCCTCTACGCGTTTACGGAGGTGTCAGGCGAGGACTCCCCTAGACCGGTGATGATCGCGGGGCTCAGCTTCTTCGACGGCGAAGACGCGTACAACGTCGTGGAGTCCTACCCGCCAATACCCTACATTAAGCCGCCGGAGTCGTTAAGGTCTCTCGAGGCACTCATAGCCGAGAAAGTCGACTACGAGGACTACAAGCTCGTGGTCGAGTCCAAAGATAAGACGTTAGAGCAACTAAAGAAGGCCAATCTCAGAACATTGGTCAGAGTACTCGAAAACGCTGAGCCCGGTAAGCTGATCGATATAAGGGAGGTAGGTAGACCAGAATGGCTCAGGGGCCTGAGCTTGAGAGACGCCCTTGTCGAGACGGGGTTGCTCACGCCAGGTGTCAGTATCGAGAGCGTGTCCCTGTCGATTACACGCGTTTTCGAGAAGGGTAAAATGTATCCAGAGACCAAGAACGTCATAGAGGCGTTCCTAGGGGAGCAGTCTAGGTCCTTGTACTTAAGCTACCTACTCCTCACCTCGTCGGAAGTAGAGAAAGCGAGAACCGAGTAGAGAAGGGTCCCCGTATAGTATTGGCTAGGGTCAGACGCCCCCACCATTACTGTGCTGCTCGTGTTTCTTGAATGCGCCGGCTATCTCGTCCCACCAGATGAATAGAATGCCCAAGACTATTATTTGTCCAATGTCGGGGTAGAGTGTCGAGCCCTTGCTAGTCGACTCCGTGATGAGTAGTGGTAGGACTGTTAACTGGACGCCAGTAGAGGTAACGACGAGATAGATCACAGTGTAATGTAGGATTACTACCACTAGACCAAGTATGGTAACGACGACTCTGAGTAGAGGACCTCTGAGTAGGGATGAGAGGATTATCAGCACGACTACGAGGGCTCCGACGATCGATGATAGCTCGTATACGGGGCCGGGCGAGAACACGCTCAACACCGTGTCAAGCCGTCGAGCTGGGGGCTAATGTTAAATAGGGGAGGCATTGAAATTTAAAACTCCTCTATTTATAGATTTAGAAGGAGCCGCCGTAGTATAGCCCGGTCAAGTATGCGGGCCTCTCGAGCCCGTGACACCCTAGGCCCGTGAGGGTGCGGGACACCCGGGTTCAAATCCCGGCGGCGGCACTAGGAATAAAGTCTCCTCTAGCTCTTGTCCTTTAACGCTGGTGTTACACCACGTTGACCCTGGTACTTGCCACTGTAAGGCTTGTAGACAGGGCTACTCGTTCTAAGGAAAACTACGTGGAGGAAACGCTGGCCAGGGTACACTTTAACGGAGTTGGGACCTCCAACGATTTCAATAGTCACCTCTCCTTTGAACCCGGCGTCTATCACTGTAGGAGGTATGTAGATACCGGCTCTAGCGAAGGTACTCCTCAGATTGACCAGACCGACGAGATCGGCTGGCAGCTCCACCCATTCCAGGGTTGTTGTTAGGACGTGTTCGTACGGCTTTATTAGAAATCCCCCCTCGCCGACTCTCTCACACTCAAGGAAGTCTGTTACGTTCATCTCCCTCGTGTCTATTACACCCCCCGTCTTAAACCTGCAGAACTCGTCCCCGAACCTCAGGTCAACGCCGTTCTCTCTCACAGTATCCTCGTGAAGAGGGTTTATCACGAGGAGTTTCTTTTCGAGATAGACCTTGATATCCCAATCGCTCAGGATCATAACGTCACCTCGTACCACTACTATCTACTACCTATCGTTACTCATTAAAGGGTTGGGTTAGGCGAGATGTAGTTCATCTCAGTTCAGGAAGACACAAGGACAATTCTCAAGTAGAAGTTCTCGTATATGGTCTCCGACCTGAAGTTTGCGGGGACAACGCTCTGGTAGTTCGTTGGCAGAACAACTATCACGGTCCCGTTTTCTCTTACAGCGAGCTCTATAACAGGGATTTGTTAGCGGTCGCGCGTTACACCAATGCCCAATAGGGTATTTAATAACCTTCAGTATACTAGTGGAGTCTACTTCGTGAACTCAGCTTGTCCGTGTGTACCTCTGGAACTCCGAGACCGAGTAGAAGAGACACTCTTGTATTTTGTCTCTCGGCACCAGCTCAGGGCATCTCTCAATTGTGAAAGAGCACTTCTTACCCGCGAAGTCCTCTAGGCTACACGGACTGCTTCTGGCTCTGTTCTCCATGAGGACACAGCGTGGGCCGGAGAATTTGAATATGAGGGGGTCGACCTTAACGAGCTCTTCTCTTACAGCCCAGGCAACCCACCTGATCTCCCACTGGGCTCTGCTACAAGTCCTTAATGGTATGAATACCTCGAGTAATTCCCGGGCGTTCATGCTCACAATGACCCTTGTCTTCACGGCCTGGGGTAGGAGGAACCTAGCGTCCTCGTAAATAACCCCGCTTTTGAGAACCTCGTAGTAGTCTCTAACGCTCTCAAGCAACCTCTCCAGAAACACCCTGTTCTTAAGCTCGACAACCTTTGGGGGCACGATGAAGGCCTCGCCGACAACGTCTAGGAGAGTATCGAAGTCTAGCCCCATCTCGAGGAGCCTGTCTATCACCTCGACCTCGCCAACGTCATCGCCCGTCAACCCAGTTACTTCTCTGGCTCTAGACACCAAACTTCTCAGGTACTTGTCGCTGTACCTCTGGCTTAGCTGGGAAAACGAGGCATGCCTGTGCCTAACCAGTTGGTGGCTACACACCCTGCTGCAAACAACCTCGAACACGTAGATGCTGTGCTCTAGTGGGCTACCGTGCCCTCTCTTAACCAACTCGGTAATCCACGTCTCTATTTTGTTTTCGTCCATTTTCTCCGCGATACTCTCGAAGTCTTTCGGCGTAATGGTGAGCTTAGCCGAGATGGCAATGAGTTTCTGCGCGTCGGGTAGTCTAGCTACAAGCCTGGCCGAAGGGTAGTGTTTAGTTGGCATCCAGCTATCCTACCGGCACCAGGTATCGCTGGCAGGGATTAAAACGGTGTATTTCAGCTGGACAACCACTTTTTTACCCTTACGCGGAAGCCCAGCTTGGTTACCGTCTCGGCAACCCCGTCTAGTAGACCGTTGTCCGGGTTACAGAAGAGCTTGCACCACTCAGGGTCTCTCGGCGTGGTAACCGGCTCACCGAGTAGCGGCTGGACAACAACAATAAGCTTGCCGATTTTGGACAGGTAGGGTTGGATTTTAACCAGGTATTCTGCTACGAGGGCTGGTTTACTAAACTTGGTAATAGGGATTCTCAGCTCTAGAGGTACACCGTAGTCGGCTACGAGCATAAGCCCTCTTTCGTATAGAGACCATAACTTCGAGGCCGTCTCGGAGTCGTGTCCGTACATGACTTCAGGAGGGAGCTTCAGGTCCGTGGCAATGTGGTCAACTAGCCCCTCTTTGAGGAGCCTACTCAGTGGTGAATACAACGTTAAGTTTGTGTTAACGCTGGTCCTCCCCCCTATGTTGTTCTTCACCAATCTGAGTAATCTACCCAGCTCATACCACTGTACTAGGGGCTCTCCACCGGTCACGTGAAGGTAGTCGACCAGCATCTTGGCCGCGTTTAGTTCGTCAAGCAATCTCTCGATATCAAGGAGTCTACACCTCTCCGGGTTGTTCACGGCGAGTTTCCAGTTATGGCAGAAGGGGCATCTCAAATTACAGCCACAGAGCCATAGGGTGAAAGTGACTGAGTCTACAACGTCGACTAGACTAACATTCTTCCAACCAGCTCCTACAAGTCTGATGTCCTCCATAACAAAAACCCGTTCATGACCCTCGCGCTACGCGTAGTGCTTTCTAGTCCAGAACTCCTTCCTCCTGTACGGGTTCCAGTTCTTCAGTGGTCTGTAGTACCCTATGATCCTGCTCCAGATCTCCACGTTTGTGTTGCCACACACCGGGCACTTAGTGTATAGGCCGGTAAAGGTCCTATTACACGAGGGGCAGTATGTCAGGGCAGGTGTGAAGCTCCAGTAAACGATGTCCGTCTCCATGATCCTCTTGGCGAGCTTTGCGAGGGCTTCCGGCTCCGGTTCTTCGCCGAGGAATATGTGCATCATAACTCCTCCTGTGAAATACTTCTGGACTCTAGCCTCAATCTCTATCCTCTCGGCTAGATCGATTTCGCCATAGTACGGCGCTATACTTGTACTGTACACCGGGTTCTCCGGGTCGGGAAGGTACTCGGCTAGCTCGGGGTACAGCTTCATATCAATAGAGGCCATCTTAGGCGACGCGGACTCCGCGGGGACCTCCTCCACGTTCCACGGTGTACCGGCCTCCCTCATCCACTCCCTTGCGTGGCTGGTCGCGAACTCCACCATTTTCCTCATCAACTCGGCGGCTCTCAACCAGTCTTTCCTAGACCCCTCGAGCCATAGTTTGGGTTCTCCCATGTAGATCGCGGCGGCCTCGGGTAGTCCTACTAAACCAATGGTGTTGAAGTGGCTAGAGGGGAACTCAGGCATGTACTCCAGTATCATACTGTAGAGACCCGGGTACTGCTTCATGAGCTTCACGTACCTCTGCCTGAACCAGTCGACAGTCTCTTTTACCAGCTCGAGCCTCTCCTCGTATAACTCCCAGAACTTGGACTCCTCTCTCTGGGACTCGAGTACAACCCTAGGTAGGTTAACGTCGACGACGTTCACGCTACCTGTTATGTCTGGCATAGCCCATAGCCCTCCGAACCTCTGCCTCTCCAGCTTACTCCAGTACTCCTCCTCAGCCTCCTCGAGGTCCTTCCTCGTAAGCGAACTACCCTTTAGGCTGAAGCCTCCTGTCTTAGAGTACGCGTACATGAGCTCGTTTCTGTCGATGGCAATCCTGCAGCACATCGCGAAAGACCCGTCGGGGTCGACAACCCTCGTGTTGAGCCAGTAGAAGCTACCCCTCTTAGCCGCGGTCTTGAACACTAGCTCGTGAATCTCGGGGTCGTCCCAGATCCAAGAGGCAGTGGTCATGAGCGTCGGTATAGGGAACGTAAACGGCTGTCCAACGGCGTCGCCCTCCATGAGCAGTTCGAACATCGCCTTCAAGAACGTCTTGGCCTCGTCCTCGTATGCCCCGAGAGGCTCGACCTTCTTTCCGTCGTACACGGCGTAATCTCCCTCAAGAGCCTTCTTGGCAGCGTTCATTGTGACGGTAAAGTTTGTGAACGGTGTTTGCATACCGACTCTAGTCGGGTAGTTGAGGTTGAAGAGCAACCTCTGTATTTGTTGCTTAACGGTCTTGAAGTCCAGCTTGTCGTTTCTAATAAATGGACCAGCATACCACTCAACGCTTGAGAATGCTTGAGCACCAGTGAAGTAGTGCTGTAGGGTTATCAGGTAGTTGGCGATGTGGTCTACATAGGTATCGAAGTGTTTGGCCGGCCTCGACACGACTGTGAAAGTCTTCAGGCCCTTCTCCAGAAGCCTGCTAACACTGTGGCCCGAGCAGTATGGTATGTATATACTGTAGGGTAGCTTGTGGATGTATATCAGCCCCGCCTTATGGGCTTTCAGAATTCTCGAGGGTATCAAGTCCAGTAGGTCTTTTTTCATATACTCCTCGAGTAGGTAGCTGAAGAAACCTGTAGGACCCATATACCTGTTAGCGTTCTCGTTTACGTCTAAACTATTCCATCTAGCGTACTCTACTAGTGGGTCGACCTTGCTCTCTATTTTATGACTCACGATCTGCTGATCCATGAAAATTTCACCTGATCCAAACCCTTGAAAAGTATTCTTGCTGTTAAACTATTGGTTTTAGTAGGTTTAAAAGAGAGTGATAATTTCGTTATTATACCTAATTATTAAACACCGTAGAAGTGAAAGATCACCATTTTGGATTATTTGATCTAGATCTAACAATAATTATTTAGTTAAGGGCTTAATAAACCTAGCTTTACTTCAAATGCTGTGATCAGACGCGATGCCACGATCCATGTCGGCAACGACTCTTTGTAGATGGAATATTTCACTGTAGCGATCTGAAGTGTTTTTGTATCGAAGTCCCCCTGTTGGAATCCCCCTATACCTACGGCGTAGTTGTTCTCCAGGGCCTCCGTTACTATGGTGTTAAGCCCTTTGGGCTCGCCCCTCTCCCAGAGTAGTATAATACCTTTTAAGCCGTTTCTACGAGCGAAGTCCTCTAGACCGTAGTCTTCAATCTTGATCAGGGGCTCACCTTCCCCAGGGGGGACTCTACCCTCGGATAAAAGTTGCTCCATTAGTCCCACAAACCTGTTGTAGTTGCGGGGTATTCTCACGCCCGTCTTGAAAGATATGATACGTCCATGGTAGGTGTGGACGAACACGTTGACTAGACCACTCCTGCCAGCCGGCCCGTCGAGGACCTGTAGAAGAGTCGTGTGGACTATGTCTGGGCGCCCCCTCTTAACCCAGTCTCTGAGCTTCCTGGCAGCGTGGTAGTGGATAGAGATATCGAGTAGTACCCTGGACGGGTCTTTATCCCGCCTTCTCGCGTTTTTAACAACGGATTGTTCGCGCCTTATCTCTGGCGGTACGAGCTCGAGCCCGGACTCTAGGAGTAGTATGGTCAGTGTCTTCACACTCTCCACCTCGTCGAATGAGATCGCGGGAGGTGGTTTATTTAGCACGCTCTTCAGCAAGAGTCTAAATAGGGTTAGCGGAGGCACGGTTTTGAAAGACGTCCTCAGGGACATAGCGAAGGAGAGAATGGTCATACTCTACGACATGGCGCTAAAAGCGGTTAGGAGCGGCGACAAGGACTTGGCGAGAAGGTACGTCGAGTTATTGGTCGACATCGCTGGTAAGAGCCGGACGAGGCCGCCCAAGAGTATTAGGAGAGGGTACTGCAGGAGGTGTTACATACCTTTAATACCCGGGTTAACAGCAAGGTATAGGATAGTTAGCGAGGGTAAGGGCTCAAGGCTGGTTGTTACATGCCTAGAGTGCGGTTGGAGAAGGAGGTTCATGATAAAATCAAGGAGGAGGTCAGGAAGAGACTCGAGGGCAAGGTAGATGTACAACTAGGTAAAAGGGGTATTACAGAGGGTTTTGTGAAAGAAGTTAAGACGAGGTTGAGTAAGAGGGGCGTGGTGAAGGTCCGTGTGCTCAAGTCTTATCTAAGGGCAAGCGGGTCTGATGTAGAGGAGATAGCTAGAGAGATTGCCTCGAGAACCGGCGGCGTCGTTAGAGACGTTAGGGGGCACACGTTTATCATTGTTAAGAAGCGCGGCGCCGACTCGGCAGCTGTCTATTAACATTTAAAACACCTTAACGATTTTAAACTACATCTAGCTTGCTTAAGGGAGTGCTTTGGGATGGTCAACGCGCTGGAGGTCCCAGCAGACAGGCTAATAAAGAGACTGGCCGCGTACTTGAAAGAGAACGTGCCAGAGGTCAAGCCGCCCAGTTGGTACTTGTTTGTTAAAACCGGCTGCTTCAAGGAGAGGCCGCCTTCGGACCCGGACTGGTGGTACGTTAGGGCCGCGAGTATACTCAGAAAGATGTACAAGGCCGGCGAGCCGGTCGGGCTGACCGAGCTGAGAGTCGTCTACGGCGGTAGGCAGAGGAGGGGTGTCAGACCCCCTCACTTTAGGAAGGCTGGCGGAGGTGTAATCAGGAAGATCCTCCAGCAGCTCGAGCAGGCACAGCTGGTGAGGAGAACCCGTAAAGGTAGGGTACTCACCCCGCAGGCTATAGCGATAATGGACAGGGTGGCGCTCGAGGTAGCGAGGGAGTACGCTAGGGAGAATCCCGAGTACGCCAGGTACCTAGCTACCACCTAAGCCTTAAGAGGATCAAAAACAGTTTTAGACAACTAGGTGGGTGCTTCGTCGTGGCGGCTGGCTACGAAGACGAGGAGTTAGAGGAGATCAAGAGGAGGAAGCTCGCCGAGTTGCAAAGAAAGATGGAGGAGGAGAGGCAGCGCAGAGCGCAGATCGATGCGGCGCTCCGGCAGATCTTGACGCCCGAGGCTAGGGAGAGGCTGGCAAACTTGAGGCTCGTTAAACCGGAGCTAGCACAGGCCCTGGAGGAGCAGTTAATCAACTTGGCTAGGAGTGGGAGAGTTAAAATACCCATAACCGATGATTTTCTCAAGAGACTGCTCGCAGAAATATACGAGCAGACACATAGGGATACAAAGATTGAGATAAGGAGGAAGTGAATATGGCCCGCTTCAAACCCCTAGCCAGGAAGCTCAGGTTAGCAGCTGCCCTTAAGAGTAATAGACCCATACCTATCTGGGTCACGCTCAAGACGAACAGGAGGGTTAGGAGGGCCTTTAGGCTGAGACACTGGCGTAGGAGCAAGCTGAAACTGTGAGGGGTGGTATAGTTGAGCGAGGCACAAGTCAAGAGGTCTGTCCACATAATACCACTTTCCCGCGTCTACTTCGGTAGAAGAATGAACAGAGCTGACAGAGCCGTCAGACTCGTAAAAAAGTATGTTGCGAGGCACTATAAACAAGCCGAGAAGATAGTCATCGACCCTCTGGTGAACAAGCTCATCTGGTCGAGGGGGAGAGAGAAGCCCCCTAGAAGAGTAGTGGTCGAAATAAGGTATAACCCCGAGGAGAAGACGGCAAAGGTGCTGCTGGCTAGGAGTACTCGCAAGACAAAGAACGCGTGAAACTCAACTAGGTGTTTTAATTATATGGAGATTGTGAAGCTGAGCGTTTATGGTAACTCGAATATAGGGGTCTACATTTTCGTAAACAACGAGATCGCACTTGTACCCCCGGGTCTCCCACGGGACGACCTGGAGATGATCAGCGAGATACTGGGCGTAAACATTCTCGAGTTCAGAGTAGCTGGCAGTCCTCTCAATGGAGTTTTTGTGGCGGGAAACGACAACGGGATCTTGCTCCCCTATTTTGTCCACAGCTCGGAAATAGACTGGTTGAAGAAGGAGG
The DNA here is from genome assembly GCF_000264495.1 of Thermogladius calderae 1633. NCBI lineage: Archaea > Thermoproteati > Thermoproteota > Thermoprotei > Desulfurococcales > Desulfurococcaceae > Thermogladius > Thermogladius calderae. The sequence continues at coordinate 353,256 of NC_017954.1, forward strand.
TCTCTAGGTACGGTCTCGAAGTGAGAACCCTGAAGTCCCGTGTCACGGCGTTGGGGAATGCGATACTCCTCAACAACAAGGCGGGTATTGTGTCTCCGGATTTCTCAGAGGAAGATGTGAAAGAGATGGTAGAAGTGCTGCGTATCAACGTGGTAAGGAGGAGCCTGATGAACCTCCCCATACCCGGTAGCTTAGGTGTCGTGAACGACTTTGGAGGTATAGTTCACCCCGACTTACCTGAGGACGAAGTAGGTTTCGTCAAACAGGTTCTAGGAGTCACAGTTGAGAAGGCTACAGTCAACGCTGGAGTTCCGTTTATAAAGAGTGGATTAATTGCTAATAATAGGGGTGTCATAGTCGGGGGCATAACAACGGGCCCCGAGATACTGAGGATAAAGAGGGGTTTCGGTGGTGGCTGATGGGAGAGGTGAAGGTTTACAGGGTTACGGGTAGAATGCTCGTCAGCCACGACAGGTACCCTACATGGCAGAAGTTCACGAAGGAGGTTAGGGCCTTGACAAGAGAGCAAGCCCTGGAGAAAGTCTACTCCTTGCTGGGGAGCAATCACAAACTCAGGAGGAAACACATAGTTGTTGAGAAAATCGAGGAGATACCGCTCGAGGAGGCTATGGACCCGCACGTGCGGGAGCTTCTGAAGGTCGAGAGGCTGGTAGTTAAATGAGTAAGAAGCCGGGTGAAGAGGGGAGGGCTGTATCCCTAGAGGAACTAGTTGCGAGAGCTGAGGAGTTGAAGGAGTACGCTGGCGCGTTGCAGTCGGCACTAAACACCTACCTGACACAGTACGCAGAGTTACAGCTGGTTCTAGACACTCTGAGAAACCTGCCACAAGGAGAAACCCAGATATACGTCCTCTTAAATAGGCTCGGCTCTGCTATGGTACCGGCTGTAGTGAAAGACGGTTGGGACAAAAATGTAATAGTGAACCTGGGCCTAAACTACTACGCAAAGGCGAGTAGGGACCAAGGCGTCAGCCTGCTGGAAAAAAGGCTACAGGCGGTGAAGAGGATCGTTGACAAACTGCAGAGGGACTACAAGTCTGTACTAGAGGAGTACTCGTACATCCAGCAAATCCTCACCCAGGTATTTGCTCAACTACAGTCTAGGCAAGCAGGTTCTACCAGCGTAGAAAGCGGAAGTAGATAATAGAGAACCTATAGGGTGTTTTCTTGTTTCGTAGGCTCAAGAGTGTCTTCTCAAACTTCGTCGAGAGAGTTGCGTCAATAGCGTTCTCAAAGGAGAAGCTACTAGGCGAGCTAGAGGAGCTGAAGCTAGAATTATTGTCGAACGACGTCGCTCTAGAAGTAGCGGAGGACATATCAAGCAAGCTTAACAAGGCTATAGAGGACAACGTGGTCAAGTCTAGAGAAAAGCTCGTAGAGTACTTGAAGGAGACTATCCTAGGCTACTTCCGCGAAGCAGGTAGTATCGAGTTCGACAAGGCTGTTAGAAGCGAGAGGCCTTTCAAAATAGTCTTCCTAGGCGTAAACGGTGTCGGCAAAACCACCACTATAGCCAAGATAGCCTACTACCTTAAAGAGAAGGGCTTGAAGCCCTTGATGGTGGCCGCGGATACCTTTAGGGCTGGAGCTCAAGAACAGCTGAAGATACATGGGGACAGAATAGGGGTCCCAGTCTTTACGGGTAGGTATGGGGTGAGCCCTGCCTCGGTGGCGTTCGATAGCATAGCATATGCGAAGAGCAGGGGCTTCGACGTGGTACTCATCGACACAGCTGGTAGAATGCACACAGACGTAGACTTGGTTGAGGAGTTGAGGAAGGTAGTGAAGGTCGTTAAGCCACACATGAAAATACTCGTAGTAGACGCCTTAACAGGGAACGACGCTATAGAACAGGCACGGTTCTTCAACGAGAAAGTAGGCGTAGACGCTGTTGTGATAGCTAAAGTAGATGCTTACGAGCAGGGGGGTGTCCCCGTGAGCATAGTCTACGCGATTAAGAAGCCAATCCTGTTTATAGGCGTCGGCCAGGACTACAAAGATTTAAAACTGTTTGACCCAATTGAGTACCTGGAAAGAATTTTACCCGCTTAGAAAGGGTGTCCGTGTTGGACTTGCGGGAGATGGTCGACCAGTGGAAGAAAATTTTCACTCTCGCGTCTAAACCCGAGAGAGACGATTTCATGACCACGCTCAAGTTGAGTTTACTTGGTATGGCTATCGTAGGGGGTATCGCGTTTATCATAAGAGTGATCTTCTACGCCTTCCTCTTCCCACAGATAGCGGGGTAGCAGTATGTCCTCGGAGGAGGCTAAGATATATGCGGTAAGGACCACCGTAGGGCGTGAGCTGGACGTAGTCCTCATCCTGGAGAGGAGGATAAAGGAGCTGGCAGAAAAAGGCGAGGACGTCGGCATAGCCAGCCTGATAATACCCCCTGGTGTAAGAGGTTACATTTTCATCGAGGCTACAAAGCCCACGGGCATATACAAGGTCATATCCGAGGTAAAGCACTTGAAGAGCTCGTCTCTCATACTAGTATCCAAGGAGGAGATAGAGAGGCTCATCAAGCCAAAGCCGGTAGTGGAGTCCATCAAAGTCGGCGACATAGTAGAGATCGTGAGAGGGCCGTTCAAGGGCATGAGAGCTCAGGTCACCAACGTGGATAAGAATAAAAACATGCTTACGGTTAGCATTTTAGAAGCTACTCACGCGATACCTATAACTATCTCAGGTGAGTACGTGAAGCCTGTTAAGAAGGGTGATTAGCCGTGGGTAAGAAAGTCGTTAGGGTTATGGTGGAGGGCGGGAAGGCTAACCCTGGTCCGCCACTGGGTCCAACCCTGTCCTCTCTTAAGTTGAACGTGCAGGAGGTCGTAAAGGCGATCAACGAAGCCACGAAGGGATTCGAGGGTCTCAGCGTCCCCGTCGAGATCCATGTAGACACCTCGACTAAGAAGTACGAGATCAAAGTAGGCGTACCCACCACGACAGCCCTTCTATTGAAGGAAGCGGGGGCTAGCCAGTTCACAGGTGACCCGGCTCACCAGAAGATAGGCGATCTAAAGATGGAGCAGGTCATCAAAGTGGCCATCTTGAAGAAGGATAAACTGACCGCTAGGACCCTCCGGTCCGCGGTCAAGACCGTTCTCGGTACAGCCAGGTCGATAGGTCTGACCGTGGATGGTAAGGACCCCAAGGAGGTGCAGAAGCTTGTTGACGAAGGTTTTTACGACGAGTTACTAAAGAAGTTTGAGACCGAGTGGGAGAAAGAGGTGTCTTGATGCCCATAACCAAGGAGATGCTTGTCCAGGCTGTAGAAAAGGCGGTATCGCACAAGCACGCTAACTTCAAGGAGACCGTGGAGCTGATAATAGTACTGAGAGACGTGAATGTGAAGGAGCTGGGCGGTAAAGTGAGAGAAACGGTGTTCCTGCCCAAGGGGAGGGGCAAAGAACGTAAAGTGTGTGTTGTGGCTGACGGCGAGATGGCGGAGAGAGCTAGGCAGGCAGGAGCTCACATGGTTCTTACGCCGGCCGACCTCCAGGGTATGACAAAAAAGAACGCAAAGAAGATTGCAGACACGTGTGATTGGGTTCTAGTCAAGACGGATCTAATGGCTGTCGTGGGTAGAACTCTCGGGCCGGCTCTTGGCCCCAGAGGTAAGGCACCGGTACCTGTCCCGCCCGGCTCGGACATGGTGGCCCTGATGAACAGGTTCAAGAACGCTGTGTTGGCCAGGCTAAAGGACCAGCCACAAGTAATGACTTCTATAGGCACTGCTGACATGAAACCCGAGGACTTAGCCGAGAACGCACTCGCCGTGATCTCGGCCGTGGAGACAAAGCTTCCCCAAGGTGTAGCCAATATCGACAAGGTTATAGTCAAGACTACGATGGGGATACCCGTAGAGGTTAGAGGTGTCTAGTGTGCCAGCCCTCATGCAGAAAAGAGAGATCCCTGAGTGGAAAGTCAAGCAAGTAAAGGAGCTAGCAGAGGAGATCAAAAGGCACAAAACGATCCTCGTAGCGGACCTCACAGGTTTCCCTACGAACAAGCTTCAGGAGCTGAGAAAGAAGATAGGCAAGGTAGCATTTATCAAGGTCGTAAAGCCGAAGCTACTAGCCATCTCGCTGAGGGAAGCCGGGATAGACCCCGAGAAGACGGGTCTAACGAAGTACTTGACGGGCCAAGTAGCCCTCCTATTATCAGACATTAACGCGTTCGAGCTCAACAGCCTTCTCGAGAAGCACAAGTCGTACACGTACTACAAGCCCGGCGACGTGGCGTCGAGCGAGATCGTTATACCGGAAGGGGACACAGGCATACCTCCAGGACCTATGTTGAGCGTGTTCGGGAGGCTTAAAATACCAACAAAAGTCGTTGGGAACTCTATTCAAATAGCCAAGGACACGGTCGTGGCTAAACCGGGCGACCAGATATCACCGGAGCTAGCCAGCCTACTCCAGAAATTGGACCTCCCCTTAAAGGAGGTCAAGCTGAGAGTCAAAGTGGCTTACGACGGCGGGATCCTCATCCCCGGCGATAGACTGGCGTTGAATGTCGACGAGTACGTAGAGCTCTTGAAGGTAGCGGCTCTGGACTACCTGAAGGTAGGCGTCGAGATAGCGTGGCCGGAGCCCGACATCCTAAGGCTAACCCTGGTGAAAGCCCACAGACAGGCACTAGGTCTAGCAGTAGAGACAGCCTTCGTGACCCCTGACACCGTGGAGCACATTATTAGGGTCGCTGAGAGTAAGGCCCTGGCGCTAGCAGCGGCCGTGTCAGAGAAGGCACCAGAACTGGGACTCAAGGTCAGCGTGGTTCAGCAACCATCTCAGCCTCAGCAGCAGGCTACCGAGAAGAAGGAGGAAGAGAAGAAAGAGGAGGAGAAGCAGGAGACGATCAGCGAAGAGCAACTGGCTGAAGGGCTCGGAGCCCTCTTCGGGATGTAGCCTATTTGGTTCACGATAGTTTTAAAACCCTTGCATTAATTTAAAAAGCCCTGAAACAATCTACAATGCGTGTAGAGGTGATGTCTATAGAGTACATCTATGCTTCCCTACTACTCTATAGAGCCGGCAAGGAGATAAATGAGGAAAACGTGAAGAAGGTCCTGGAAGCAGCTGGTGTAGCCGTAGACGAGGTAAGGGTTAAGTCCCTCGTTGCGGCGCTCAAGACGATCGACATAGGCAAGGTGCTAGAGCAAGCACTAGCGGCGCCTGTTGCGGCAGCCCCAGTAGCTCAGCCGGTACAGCCTCAGCAGCAGGCTGCCGAGAAGAAGGAGGAAGAGAAGAAAGAGGAGGAGAAGCAGGAGACGATCAGCGAAGAGCAACTGGCTGAAGGGCTCGGAGCCCTCTTCGGGATGTAACACACCCCAGTTCTACTCCCACGAAGCAGCAGAAGTATTTTAATATAACAGCGGGTTTCTATACTCTTTGATGCCTACCGGGGGTATTCTTGTCTACAAGCGACATAGACCTAGGATACTTGAGGAGGTACGGGTACGAGAAGTACAGGTGCATCAAGTGCGAAGGAGTAATATGGAGTACGAGACCTCGAGAGACGTGCCCCGATAGACCCTGCTCTAAGTACGAGTTCCTCTACAAGGACTATAAGAACCTGAGACCTCTCTCCCTCCGAGAGGTTAGGAGCAGGTTCATCGACTTCCTCGTAAGGAGAGGCCACGAGGTCGTCGACCCCTATCCTGTACTAGCAAAGTGGCGCGACGACCTCTACTTGACGATTGCGTCGATAATAGTCTTCCAGCCGCACGTGACCGACGGTCTCGTCGATCCACCCTACAACCCTCTCGTGATAGTTCAGCCGTCGATCAGGCTGACAGACATAGACAACGTCGGGCTCACTTTCGGTAGGCACATGACTAGTTTCGAAATGGGGGGCATGCACGCCTTCAACAAGCCCGGTAAGTTTGTTTACTGGGTCGAGGGAGTCCTAGACAACACGATAGACTTCTTCACAAAGGAGATCGGGCTGAGCATGGACGACATAGTCTTCAAAGAGTCTTGGTGGGAGGGAGGGGGCAACGCTGGCCCAGCCCCCGAAGTGCTGGTCGACGGTCTAGAGGTGGCTACGCTCGTATTCATGAAGTATAAGGACGCAGGTGGTAGGTGGGTAGACAACCCCGTACTAGTCGTCGACTGCGGGTATGGTATCGAGAGGATCACGTGGCTTACTCAGAGAACCCCGACCGGCTTCCACGCAGTGTACGGTAGCCTGGTAGGCAAGTTCAAAGACCTCCTCGGGGTCGAGGAGCCCCCTAGCGATGTCCTGAAGAAGATCGTGTACGAGACTAGCGACAAGGAGATATCCTCTGTGAGCGAACTCCTAGACCTCGCTACCAAGTTGGGCTTCGGCGAGTACGCTAAAGACTTAGAGAGGAGCGTCTACACGTACTCTATACTCGACCATACGAGGACGCTAGCTCTAATGCTCGCGGACGGGATAGTCCCGTCAAATACAGGAGAAGGCTACTTAGCGAGGCTAGTGGCTAGAAGGCTCGCGAGGAACGTACTACTCGCTGGCGTGGAGCTTAGCAAGGTAAGAGACGTTGTACTGGAGCTAATCAACGCCCAGATAAACTACTGGACCGGGGACTACGTCTTCGGCAAGCTGGCTGGTAGAAGAGACTACATCCTGGAAGTGGCACAGGCGGAGATAGGCAAGTTCGTTGACACGTTAGTCGAGAGCGAGAGCCTTGTTAGGAAAATCGTCTCCAGGAAAAAGCAGCTGGGCCTAGAAGACCTGATCTCGATATACGACTCTTACGGTATACCCCCGGAGATAGTTGTCGAGAAAGCCAGGTCTCTGGGCACCAACGTCCAGTTACCACCAGACTTCTACTCGGTCGTGGCAGCGAGGCACTCTGCGCCGCCGAGGCTAGCGAAGCAGGTCGAGAAGCAGGAGGAGTTCGAGTGGGCGAGTAACCTGTGGGAGACGGTGCCGGAGTTCCACATCGACCCCTATAAGAAGAGCACGGAGGCTAGAGTGCTAGGCGTTAAAGGTAGGCTGGTGGTCTTGGACAGGACAGTGATCTATCCGAGGTCGGGTGGGCAGGACTACGACACGGGCATCGTGAGGTTTGGCGAAGAAGTCTACAGGGTTCTCGAGGCGTACAAGTTCGGGAACGTCATAGTCCACGTGCTAGACCGTGAGCCCTCTCTCAGACCAGGTGACACCGTCGTAGTCGAGGTTGACTGGGGTAGGAGGTATAGGCTTATGAGACACCACACGGCGACCCACATAGTTCTCGCAGCCGCCAGGAAGGTACTGGGAGAACACGTTTGGCAAGCCGGCGCCGAGAAGACCGTCGAGAAGGCTAGGCTAGACATAACCCACTACAAGCCCCTGTCAAAAGAGGATGTAGAGGCCATAGAGAAAGAGGCTAATAGAATAGTCGACTTAAGGATCGATCTAAACTTCAACACCTTGAGTAGGTTTGACGCTGAGAAGAAGTACGGGATTAGGCTGTACCAGGGTGGTTCGGTCTATTCGAGTAACGTAAGAGTCGTCGAGATACCAGGTTTCGACGCTCAAGCGTGTTACGGGACGCACGTCAAGAACACAGCCGAGGTCGGCGGGATAAAGATAATCAACGTGGACAGGATACAGGAGGGCGTTGTCAGGCTGGAGTTTGTATCGGCAACCAGGATACCAGAGGTCATGAGAGACTTCATGGATGAAGAGCAGAAAGCCCTGAGTATCCTGGGCGGGGACAACATAGTTGCGGCTGCCGAGAGAATAGTAAACGAGCTCAAGGAAAAGACATCCCTCTTAAGCAGGTACAGGGGTCTCCTCAAGGAGATCCTCCTCGAGAGGAGCGTTGTGAGCGCGAGTTGCGGGTTCGAGTACTACTTCGTCCTCATACCGATAGAGGACGAGGCGCTTAGGAAGGAAGTCGTTGAAGAGGCCGCCTTGAAGAGGAGAGCAATGGTTGTCGTCTTAATGGGCGACTTACTCGAGATAGCGGTAGACCCTACTAAGGCGAGAGAGAGGGGTTTGGACCTCACAAAAGTGGTAAAGGAGCTCGGTCAGTACGGTAAAGGCGGGGGTAAACCAGACCACGTGATAGTCAAGCTATTCAAGCCCACAGACCCCGGTCTTATCAACCATGTAATCGAGAAGGCTGTTTGCTCCAGTAAATAGCCTCGAAGGCGTCGCGCTCATTCTTTTAAACCGGTTTAACTCATAGAAGCATAAAGGCGGGCCCGTCGCCTAGCCAGGATAGGGCGCCGGCCTTCTAAGCCGGAGGCCCGGGGTTCGAATCCCCGCGGGCCCGCTTGGGCAGAATATCTCATCTTAAGGATTAACCCCGTCGCGGGGAGACTACGCCCACTTCTAGACTGAACTCAAGAAAACACGCGTGAAAGCCGTTGGACGGAGTTGTCTAGTTTATTACGTAGCCGCGTAAGTCGAAGAATGTGGCTTCACTAATCGCTACCTTAACCCACCTCCCGTAGTCTAGATCCTCCTCCGATCTCAGGACGACCGGTATGTAGTTTTCAAGCCTACACACCCAGCCTTTTTCTTTTTCTGTGGTGAAGCAGTTCTGAACCGTGTTGACGTACCTCTGTTTGTCTTCGAGACCCACCTGTTCTATTACTCTCAGTGCTTGGAGCACACGTGATTTCTTTGTCTGAGTAGGGATCTGGGGTAGAGACGTGGCTAGCGTCCTAGGTCTTATACTGTAAGCCGCTAGGTGTACTCTTTCGAACCTTAGCTTCTTGATGACTTCTACTGTGTCCTGGAAGTCCTCGTCCGTCTCGTGTGGGAAGCCGACGAGTATGTCGGTGGCGATACTAATGCCCGGGATCTTGCTCTTCAGTTCCTCGACGTAATCGATGTACTCTTCAACGGTGTACTTCCTCCCCATAAGCTTAAGTATCCTGTTACTGCCCGATTGGAGGGGTATATGGAGGAACTTGTAGACTTTCCTATGCTGTAGGGCTTCCACGAGGTCGTCTAGGATGTAGCTCAAGTGTTCGGGGTTGAGCATGCCAACCCTTACCATGAAGTCCCCCTCGACCTCAGCCACGGACTCGATTAACTCCGGCAATTTCCGGGTCTTGTAGAGGTCGATCCCGTATGTGCCGAGGTCCATGCCGGTGAGTTCTATCTCTACAGCACCAAGCCTGACAGCTTCTTCGACAGCCTTCTTGACGTCCTCGATGGGGTGGCTTACGAGCACCCTCCTAGCGTGTTTCACGATGCAGAAAGTGCAGTTGCCCAGGCAGCCCTCCTGTGCGGGTATTGGAGCTATTCTACCCGTCAAGAAGACACCTATAGACCCCCTGCTCCTAAGCCCTGTCAACAAGACGACTCTAGAGTTGGACTCGACGGCGAGGTATATTTTGTCGGCGTTCTGAGGCGAGACGATACTGGCGTCAGGCGCCAGCTTGGCTACCTTATAGGGCTGGGCCTTGGCGAGGCAGCCCGCGACCACTAGTTTTTTACCGCTCTCCTTAGCTAGTCTGTAAAGCTCGGCGATCCTCCTCGCCATCCTATACTCGGTATCGAGCCTTACAGTACACGTGTTGATCACTAGGGCGTCAGCGCTGGTAGGGTCGTCTACTATACCATGCCCCCTATCGGTGAGAACTCTCTTCATTAATGCCTCGTCGCTCTTGTTCAAAGCACATCCATAGGTCTCTAGGTATACTTTCATCTAGTCTTCCTCAACGTTACTTTGAATGAGAGTTATTAAAGCCCTATTAACCATTAAATCTAGGAGCGTGGTCTTGATGTCAAAACGTGCTAGGGACTACGCCTACGAGGAACTACTCGAGAGAGCCTACAGTAGGCTCCCGCAGAAGACCAGTAGTGGCGAAGTCTTCGAGGTGCCCAAGGCGGAAGTTACAGTTGTAGGCGGTAAGACTATAATAACGAACTTCAGGAAAATAGCCGACGTTCTAGCACGCGACGAGTCTCTCCTCCAGCACTACTACATCAAGGAGCTGGGTGTACCAGCTGTGATCAACGAGGCGGGCCAACTGGTGCTGCAGGGTAAGTTCAATGCTATAGTGATTAACAAGTTCCTAGACATGTTCGTGAAGAAGTACGTTAGATGCCCGACCTGTGGTAGCTATCACACCAAGCTGATAAGGAAGGGCAAGGTCTTTGTTCTCAAGTGTGAGGCGTGCGGCGCCGAGACAACAGTGGAGGCGTTCAAATGAGCGTTCGTGAAGTCGCGGTGAGGGTGTACGTCAAGACCTACAACACGGAGAGCGGGCTTCTTGTAGCAGCGTGCGACGAGGACGTTTTGGGGCTTAGGCTTGTAGACGAGTCACGGGGTATCAACTTCTACGTGGACCCGTCTTTCTTTAAAGGAGAGGTCTTGGACGTTGATAAAGCCGTGAAAGTCCTAAGGAAGGCTAGTATGGCGAACATTGTGGGTAACAGTATCGTGGGGCGGGCTATAAGCGAGGGCCTTGTCAGAGAGGATACCGTGCTTGTTGTGAACGGCGTTAAAGTAGCTATGTTCGTAACCTTGTAGGCGTCCCAGGAGCGGTGGGTCGTAGTGAGGTACTGCCTAAATTGCGGTAGAGAAGTCTCTGACGAAGACTACGTCAACGGCTACTGCATAGATTGTTTCAGGAAGATTGGAAACCCCTTTACTAAACAAGTCTCTCTGGAGCTAAAGGTCTGTAGTAGATGCGGCTCAATATTCTATAAGGGCGAGTGGCACCAGGATAGCATGGAAAACATAGTCAGGAGGTACCTCCTCGACAACCAGGCCAAGTACATGATAGCCTCGGCAGAGCTGATCTCGGTGGAGCCCTCGGGCGAGCCTAGGGAGTCCGCTAAAGGGGTTTACGTCCAGAACTGGTTATTTGGGATAGTTCTGAACAAGAAGCATTTCGTGCAGTTCAACCAAGACGTCAGGATATCCGTTTCAAGAACCATATGCCCGAGGTGTTTGGCTCGTGCCAGCAGGAAAATCTCGGCCGTAGTACAAGTCAGGGGAGTTAATGCTCAAGCTCACAGAGGCTTAGTGGAGGGGGTTATCATGTCAAACCCGGGTTACAGCGAGTACTTGGTAGACGTAGAAGACGCCCCGAACGGGTTTGACATAAGGTTCGTCGACCAGCTTCCTGCTCGGAGGTTGGCATACGAGCTGGCTAGGTTGCTAGGGGGTCATGTGAAAGAGACCTTCAAGTCGACCAGGTACGACGCGCGGAAAGGTGTTTGGCAGGGTATACACACGTTCTCGGTCAGGCTTCCCGATGTCACAGAGGGCTCTATAGTCAGATACGGCGGTGAGCTGTGGGTGGTGAAGAAACTCGACGTAAGAGGGATCCAGTTAGAAGCGGTTTCTTCCTCTAGGAGAACGACTGTACCGTTATCGGAGTACTGGAGTGGACACCTCTCTATCGTCGAGAACTACTACGTTAAGGGGGTGTACGAGGTGGTTGCTGTGGACAAGTCTATGGTCTATTTGCTGGACCGCGACTCGGGGGAGGTAAAGGAGTTCCTGTTGACAAACATACCGTTTCAGGTCAAGCAGGGTGATTACGTTAAAATACTTGTTATAGATGATAAAGAGTATGTCTTGAAGTATGGTCAATAGGGTGATTATGCTGTCGAGGAAATCAGTTGGGGAGCCGAGCAGTAAAGAACCACCTCTTCCCGGCGAGGGGACTATAATTTGCGGTGTCATCAAACACCTCGGTGGCGACTACGTGCTGGCTAAGTGCATGGACGGAGTTGACAGGAAGCTACGAATACCGGGAAAAATGAGGAGGCGCGTGTGGATTAGCGAGGGAGACATCGTGCTCGCGGGCGTGTGGGACTTCTCTCCAGAAAAAGGCGAGGTGTTGTACAAGTACGGTAGGAGCGAGCTAGAGAAACTGATGGAGAAGGGTGTTGTGACGAAGGAGTTTATCGACGCGATCAGTGAACTTGTATGACTAAGGGTCATGAGAAGCGGATTAAAGACGACGATTTATTCGAGACCGTAGAAGAGGTTTTTGACACCAGAACTGTTCTGAACGTTGTCGAGTTGATGAGGAGGAAGGTCATCAAGAGGCTGGCTGGTACTATAAGCGCTGGTAAAGAGTCTAGGATTTACTTAGGCTACACCTACGACGATAAACCTGTGGCCGTGAAGATATACCTGACAAGTAGTGCTGAGTTCAGGAAAGGGATGTGGAAGTATATAGCAGGAGACCCTAGGTTCGCCGGCTTCTCGCCGCGTAATACGCGTGAACTCGTGTACGCTTGGGCTAGGAAAGAGTTCAGGAACTTGGCGAGGCTTTACGAGGCGGGTGTAAGGGTTCCAAGGCCTATTAGCGTCTACAACAACGTGCTCGTAATGGAGTTCATAGGCGAGGACGGCCTCAGATACCCGTTACTGGTCGAAGCTTACAGAGACTTAGAGTTGGAGGAGCTCGAGAAGATACACGACAAAGTCTTGGAGGAACTCGAGAAAATGGTCTGCAGGGCTAGGCTGGTCCACGGCGACCTGTCGGAGTTCAACATCATGGTGACCCCCGACGCAGACGTGGTCATAATAGACGTTAGCCAAGCACTCGACGTAGGGCACCCCAACGCGCTTGAATTCCTAAGGAGAGACGTAGAGAGAGTTGAGAGCTTCTTCAAGGATGAGGTAGGGCTTAATAGCGTTAAAGACCCTAATAGTATCCTCGAGGTACTACTCAAATGTCTGGAGAAGAGAAAGGTAGAATGATTATAGGGGTCACGAAACTTTACGAGAAAATCCCCTTGGAGAGGATTGGAGTCTTAATAGGTAACGAGGGGAGGGTTAAGAGAGAGATCGAGGAGAAGACTAGGACTAGGTTAACCGTAGACTCGACCAGCGGTATGGTCATAATTGAGCCAGCGTTTCCTTCAACAACGACATATGAGCTGATGAAGGCGAGGGAGATCGTCAGAGCGATCGCCAGCGGCTTTTCGCCCGATAAAGCCATGAGCCTCCTAGGGGAAGACCAGGTCTTGATGATCATCGAGCTCAAGCAGTACGTAGGCGACAAGCCTAACCATATACAGAGGATCCTTGGAAGGGTGATCGGGGAAGGGGGTAAAGCAAGAAGGGTTCTAGAGGAGATGACCGGCACGTATATCTCGGTATACGACACTAATGTAGCCATCATAGGCGACTACGAGTCGGCCCAGGTAGCGAGAGCAGCAGTGGAGATGCTAATCGAGGGTAGAAGGCACAGTACAGTCTACTCATACATTGAGAGAGAGATGGACAAGCTGAAGAGAAGGAGAATGAGGGAGCTATGGAGGCCTAAAGAAGAAGCTGGATGAGGGTCGAACCTCAGTAGCGGGCCTCGTCAGCACGTCCAATCTACGCTTAAACCCGGATTCCCTCTTCATCGGCTTGGCGTCATCTTCTTTAATTAGACCTCGCGGGATATAAACTTGAGGTACAGGCTAGGGGCACACAAGCAGGCAATTGCCGGTGTACACGTTTTCGACCGGGTAGTCCGGAGGGGTTTGCTTGAGCTCTATTGAGCAGGTGTTTTCGAAGAGTTTTATAAGAGTAGTGCCCCGTATAGACCTCGACTCTATTCTAGCAGCTAGTACTATGCTTCACAACTTGTCTGAGCGCGGGGTCGATGTTGCCATTAGCTTCGACACTACGAGCATATTGGAAGGGAGAGAGGAAGTAGTCCTTCTAGGCTTGCCGCAGCCCAAGGGGGCTAAGGCTATCGTCCTAGGCAAGCACCCGAACTCTACGTTGACAGGGTCTGTTGTCTACGAGATGGAGAGGAAGTTTGGTGTTCACGCCTGGGACAAGGTCTTATCAATCGCGGCAGGCGTTTACGAGGGCGTGGATGTTGGGAGGGAAGGCCCTAAAGGGGTCGAGAAATCGATTCTTAACGAGCTCTTAACCAAGGGCTTGATAGAGCAAGAACTGGGCTTCAGGGTATGGGGGTACAAGAGAGTGAGTATACTGAAGGCGTTGACAAGAACGATAATTCCTCCTTTGCCCGGCTTGACCGGTAGAGAGGAAGTCGTAATGAAGATGCTGGCAGAGCTAAAGTTGCAACCGGGAATGAGGGCTTCCGAGACGGGGGTTGAGCAGGACCCAAACCTACTAAGGAAGTTCATCCTGTTGCTGGAGTCGAATATCGTGGGCGACAAGGCTCTTAAAGAGAAAATAGAACGTAGGCTGGTTGGTTACGTTTACACGACGACCATAGATGGGACTCTAGTCGACCTCGTCGAGCTGTTGGGGGCCTTCTTGGTGTTCCTGAGCCTTGTAAAGGGGGCGCCTTACCAACTACTCGAGGTGACACTCCACCAGAGACTCGCCTACGACTTCCTCAACGTATACGAGGACGCAATCGACATAGTAGCCAGGGCTATGTCTACCCCCCTCGCCAGCCCCAGTAGAGTTACCGAGATGCCCGAGCCGTTGAATAGGCCTGAACTACTCGTAGAGGCGCTAAGGTTCATCTACCCGATCGAGTCCAGGAAACCGATTATTGTCAGAAGGGACGGGGAGTTGATGACGACCGTTGGCGAGCTCTTGAGAGTCGGCTACCCGGTAGAGGAGGTTTACGAGAGTTGCGGTCCCGACCAGCTGTGTAGGGTCAGAGAGGATGGAAGTCTCGTTAAGGCTTAGTATCGAGCTAAACGCAAGGGAGGCAAGGTCTGTATACGTCTCGCTTAAGCCTGACAACGAGTACCCTGGTCGTGACCTATATATAGAGGATCGCGTAGTCGAGAGAGACGGTAAAGGGGTTTACATTCTGGAGGTTAAATGCCAAAGTAAGGAGACCTGCTTAAACACAGTTAAGGGGACAATAGACGAAGTGCTTGCTCTAGTGAGCGTAGTGGTCAAAATTGGGGACTTAGTGCACTGAAAGCTTAAAAGTTAGTAAACTAATCTGCTTTTAACCCGAAGAGAAGGGATGCTTACATGGCGGCCAGAAAGGGAGTGATCAAGGACAAGTGGAAGTTGAAAAAGTGGTTCAACATAGTGGCACCTCAATCGTTCGGAGGCGTTGTTCTGGCTACTACACCGTCTGATGACCCTATGAAGCTGATCGGTAGGACTGTTGAGACTACATTGTACGATCTAACGGGCGACATATCGCAGGTTCACGTGAAGCTATACTTCCAGGTAGTCGACGTTCAAGGAGACCAGGCCATTACCAGGTTCAAGGGCCACGAGCTGGCTAGAGACTACATGAGAAGCCTTATAAGGAGGAAGAGTAGCAAGATACAGGGGATTTTCGACGTTACGACAAAAGACGGTTATGTTGTCCGGCTAACGATCGTCACCTTGACAAGCTTTAGGTGTAACACCAGCCAAAAGAAGGCGATTAGGAGGATTATGAGAGAGTATATCTACGAGAAAGCGTCGAGCTTGACACTGGACGAGTTGGTCAATGAGATACTGGGAGGCAAGGTGTCCGCCGACATAGCCGAGAGGACCAGGAAAATATACCCTGTTAGAAGAGTAGAGGTCTACAAGAGCAAGCTCCTCATGGTACCCGGCCCCGCCGGTCCTCAACCGGCCAAGGTCATCTCACCGATACAGAAAGGTGCTGTGTAAGACTTTTTACGAGTAGGCTACATATAGTGCTCACAGTGGTTTATTTTGAAAGCGGTGATCCTAGCCGCGGGTAAAGGGGAGAGACTGAGACCGATCACCGAGACCAGGCCTAAGCCTCTGATACCTATACTGTGTAAACCACTACTCGCGTGGCAACTTGAGTGGATCGAAGGCTTGGGCGGTCTAGTCGACGAGGTTATAATCGTAGTGGGCGACATGAAAGACAAGGTAATAGAGTTTCTATCGAAGACTGCGGCAAACAAGAAAATAAGGGTTGTCGAACAGGAGCAACAGCTTGGTACAGCCCACGCTGTCTTAAGGGCCGTGGAGGGGGTCGAGGAGGAAGAGGACGTTCTCATCGTATATGGAGATGTGTTTTTGGGTAAACCGGAGTTGCTACTCGAGGTAGCCAAGCGGGAGGGCAATGCGATACTGGGCGCGGAGGTGGACGACCCCAGTCAGTATGGGGTGCTATTAACAAAAGGCGAAGACTCGCTAGATAAAATCTTGGAGAAGCCCAAGGAACACCTCTCTAAAGTGGTCAACGCTGGGGTGTACAAGCTCAGGGTGGGAGATATACTCTCGAACAGGGACATACAGTTTAGCCCGCGTGGAGAGCTGGAGTTCACAGACATAGTTAACAAGATAGCGAGCGTAAGCGATGTAAGGGTTGTTACAGCGCCGAGAGGGAGCTGGATAGACATAGGGTTACCGTGGCAGGTCATCGAGGCAAATAAAACCGCCCTTAGCAACCTGAGAGGACAAAACATAAAGGGGGTAGTGGAGCAACCTGTCGTGATACACGGTGACGTCTACATAGGCGAGGAGAGCCAAATAAAGGCGTTCACCTACATCGAGGGCCCGGTTTACGTAGGCAGAAGAGTAAGGGTGGGCCCCTCTGCTAGACTTAGACCTTACAGCGTGATATGCGACGGCTCAGTGATAGGGTTCTCCGTGGAAGTGAAAGAGAGCGTTATCTTCGAGAACGTCCACGCAAATCACCTGTCCTACATCGGGGATAGTATTGTGTGCGAAGGAGTGAACCTGGGGGCAGGGACGGTCACGGCTAACTTGAGGTTCGACGAAAAAACCGTTAAGATGAGGATTAAGGACAAGGTCGTCGACTCTGGTAGGAAAAAACTTGGTAGCGTGATTGGGGGCTACGCGAAGACCGGCATAAACGTCTCGCTAATGCCAGGGGTGAAGGTGGGTTCCTTCTCGTGGATATATCCAGGAGTCGTGGTTACGGGCGACGTACCGCAGAAAACGATATTAAAGCCCGAGACTAAGGCTAGAGTTGATGTGATGAAGTTTGAGAATGAGCACTGATGAGTTCAGAAGAAAGTACCCGAACCTCGCTAAGGAGATACTGGACGGGCAGTATGAGGGTATCAGGCTGACTGTAGACCAGGGCTTCTCCGATCCATGGCATGGTTATCTTCCTAACGTCTACGACTACTTAAGGAGGTGTAAGGACGAGAACGAGGCAGTAGAGGTCATAGAGTACCTGGTGAAGCGCGGCGAGATACCTCTAGAGGAAGGCGAGGAGCTGAAACGAGTAGTCCGAGAGCACGGGTTAGCGTACTTCGGGGAGAGGAAGTCTCACGACTACTACTACAAGGTGGCTCAACGTTACTGGAAGTCCTTAAGGAAGAACAGGTGACAGCGCTATAGACGTCAACGTCTCGATTTGGCTGAAACGACCTTAATGACGTCGCCGTACTTGAGCTGGTAGTCCTCGCCGACTCTCTCCTTAGTACGTGCATTAATAGCGTACAAGAACCCTTCACCCAGGTCTGTGTGTATCATGTACGCGAGCTCCTTGGCTGTAGTCCCCCATGGAACTAGGTAGACATCAGGTAACACGTTGCCGTGGTGGTCTGTGTACTTGTTAGCATCCTCGACAGGGTAAACGGGTATTAAGCGTAGCACTTCGAATACAGCTTTGTTCAATAGCGACTGAACCCCGGTGCTACCATAGACTCTTAAGACGCTTTCTTCTATGAGCTCCAGCGCCCTCTTGTACTGTCCCGATAGCTTCTTTTCGTCGACAACCCTAAACGAGGGGTCTCCGGGCAGGTACTCTACGACTCCGTCTGCTGCGAGTTTCCTCAGCAACAACTCTGCGAGGGAGCTTACAGGTACTACGCTCTCTTTGCCGAAGACCTCTACGAGCCTCCTAACATTCTCGCTAGCCTCCGGCACATCTATTTTGTTGGCTGCTATAACTATCGGCTTGCTCAGCCTTCTAACAGCTAGGCTAAAGGACCTGACATCGTCCAGCGACCAGTTCTTCAAGTTCTTGCTTTCCAAATCCACTTCTCTTAGGGCCTCGACGATGTGTTGTTTCCTTATGGATAATCCCGATAGGCTTCTCGCTAGTAGGTCGACCTGGTCCACGGTACTGTGGAGGCTCCGCTGGATTTTAGTCTCCCAGAGCTTCTTGACGACGCCCCAGAACCACTCGTCAATCTCGGCCTGAATAAGTTTGACCTCTTCTACCGGGTCGAATGAACCAGGTCGTACAGGCCTCCCTTCGGGGTCAGTGGATCCGGCCGCGTCGACAACGTGGATCAACACGTCTGCTTGGCGAAGGTCATCCATGAACTTGTTGCCGAGCCCTCTACCTTGGCTCGCCCCTGGTATCAGTCCAGCCACGTCCATAATCTTAACCGGCACGAACCGCTCGCCCCTAATACAGGCACCCGTCCTAGGGTTGCACGAGGGTAGGTTTAGTTCTACGTGGGCGCATCTTATCCTGATGTACCCAACTCCCACATTGGGCTCAATAGTCGTAAACGGGTGGTTCGCTATCTTCACAGTCGCGAGCGTCATAGCGGAGAAGAGCGTTGATTTACCGACGTTCGTCTTACCCACAATACCGATGAGGCGCTCTGGTGGAGGCATGACACTCCACTACAACATTTAGGGGGGTGAACACGCCCTCTTAAAATGTGTGGCCCGATCCAATCTTATATAAGTTTTTTAAGCTTGTATAACGGTTAGAGTGTAGAGTCAGGTAGCGGTGGGCCGAATGGCCAAGAGCATGTACCACTACATTGCGATGCTGTGGAAGAAGCCCTACGAAGGAACCATGAAAGACTTGATGAGAGAGCGGTTGATGAAGTGGAGGAGAGAAGCGGCTGTAACTAGAGTGGAGAAACCTACTCGTCTTAACAGAGCGAGAGAGCTGGGTTACAAGGCTAAAGTAGGGTTTATTGTGGTAAGGGTCAGAGTAAGGAAGGGTGGACTAAGGAAGCAGCGACCCTCGAGTGGTCGTAGACCCAAGCGGATGGGTGTCTACGGTTATGCGCCTGCGAAGAGCCTGAGACTGGTAGCAGAAGAGAGAGCCGCGAGGAAGTACCCGGGCTTGGAGGTGCTGAACAGCTACTACGTCGGCGAGGACGGCAGATACAAGTGGTACGAGGTCATACTCGTCGACCCCAACCACCCGTCTATCTGTAAAGACCCGGAGGTAAACTGGGTCTGCGAACCGCAGAACAGAGGGAGGGTATTCAGGGGTCTAACCAGTGCTGGCAAGAAAATGAGGGGTCTGAGGAAGAGTAGGGGGCTGAAGGGCACTCATAAGCACAAGTGGAAGAAGAAAGCCAAAGAGAGGAGGCTGAAGAAGAGGCACGAGGCTAGTAGGGGAGCAAGAGAACCTTGGAGCGAGGCAGAAAAGAAGAAGTAAAACTCGGTGTAAAAGAGGTAGAGGTATCTACACACTGCCACGCGACGGAAGACTGTTCGAGAGTCCTGGTAGCTCTCCACAACGTTATACCCGCCGAGCTTAGAGACCGCGTGAGAGTCGAAGAAGAGGACCTAGAGGGCTTCTACGGGAACAGGATAAAGGTCATGAAGATTAGAGTCGGAGAGAAAGGCGTGCTCGAGAACATACTGAGAAACCTGGGCAAGACCGATAGGTCTCTACTAAACGCCTCGCTAGACCTGAGGTTTGATGGGAGAACTGGGAGGTTTTTCATAAGACTCGACAAGCAGAGCCTCTTTCAAGGCAAATTCGTCTTGAACGACGCCGACGACGTGGTCAAGGTAGTCGTCCACTTTAAGGGCTTAAAGAACGTGAACGAGTTAAGGTCTCTCCTCGACTCGATCCCCGGGGAGTGAGGTAGGAGGCTCTACGAGCATAGGGGTGGTTTTACGCTAATCGACTTGTGGCTGAAAGACTACAAGCTAGTAGATGAGGCTAAGAGACTTGGGTACAAGGTGGTTTCGGTCGAGGGGTTAGACTCAGGCGAGGTGTCAGTGGACCCCAACGTTTTCTCGAAGGTCGTCGTAGTCTCGGACAACATAGGTAATCTTAAGAGCGCTCTTGCCGGTCTCAAGAAACCCAAAACCGTTGTGAGCGTCGTTCCACTGAATGTCGAAGTAGCAAGGTGGGTAGCCCACGATAGACGCGTCGACAGCATTATCATGACGTCGAGGAACCAGGTTGTGTTTGACAAGAAGCAGGCGTCGGTTATGAAGTACTACAATAAGCCCCTTGAGGTACCGTTTACGGAGATAAGGGGGACGAACGAGAATAACCTCGCAGGGTTCGTTAAAAGACTCAAGTTGATGATCTCCAGGAAGGTGCCAGTCATAGTATCGAGCGGTGCTAGTGACGTTCTCGAATACCATCACCCCTTGGTGGTCTTGTCGTTTATCGTGAAACTATTAGACGTGGACTACGAGACGGCGAAGGCAATGCTTTCTACGCATCCTTACAAAGTCCTCACTAGAACGGCGATCTGACGTGGACATTTACCAGTTATTATCGGTCCTCTCTATAATACTGTCGGGAATCTCTCTCGTCACCGTTCTCGTAGTTCTCTTAGACCCGACGGTAGTTTGCAAGGCATTTACGTGGTTGTCGCGTGCTAGGAGAGTCGGAAGGTACAGGAAGAGGTACCTCGCCATAATGTACTACCCTCCAGGTCGCTTTAAGGAAACAGGGGAGTTGGAGAAGGCTTTGAGATCGGTTGTGATGAGGTCTTTCGGAGTTGTCTACTTAGCTAGTATAGACCCCAAGGTTGTATACTTCGACCCGGGCGGGTCTAAGGCTATAGTGAGGTTCAATGGTAGGTTTAAGGTCGAGTTTCTAGCTTCTCTAGCGGCTTCTAGTGAGCTGGGTTTCAAAATAATACCCGTGGGTATAGCAGGCACGTTTAAGTCTGCGAAGAAGAAGCTTGGTTGACTGCCTAATTTAATAACTCCGGACTGCATTAGACTTCACCAGATGATGAAGCCGCTCCAACATGACAAGTGAAGAACTCGCGACGAACTGAGTTCTCGTCTCAAGCTTAAAACCCAGGTTAAGTAAAGTACTTGTTGAGAGCGGGGGTGCCCGAGCCAGGCCAAAGGGGGCGGACTTAAGATCCGCTGGTGTAGACCTGCGTGGGTTCAAATCCCACCCCCCGCACTAACCGGGCTGATAACGACTTGAGACCCAATTCTTATAAAACCCTTGATTCATTGAGTACAAATCAGCGGTGGTTTAGATGAGTTTCGGGATATCAGCGGCGGCCTACGACAGGGCGATCACGATATTCTCACCCGACGGACGTATATACCAGGTTGAGTACGCTTTCGAGTCTGTTAGAAGAGGCTGGACTACAGTTGGGTTGAAGAGCAAAACAGCGGCAATGGTTGTTGTGGAGAAGAAGAAAATAGCGCCTCTAGTTGACGAGAATTTGATACAGAAGATATTCAAAATAGACGACCACGTTGGCTCGAGTTTCGCTGGTATCGCGAGCGACGGGCGCGTCTTGATCGAGTATGCTAGGCAGGTAGCCTTGTTACATAGGCTGTATTACGACGAGCCAGCCCCCATAGAGTACCTTGCGAAGAGGGTATGCGACGTGAAGCAGGCTTACACGCAACACGCAGGTGTTAGGCCTTTCGGTGTAGCAGTGATATTCGCAGGCATAGACGAACAGGGGACGCAACTCTTTATGACAGAGCCTAGTGGGAGATACCTCAGCTACTACGCCGTGGCCATCGGTGAGAAAGCCAACGCGGTATCGGAGTTCATGGAGAAGAACTACAAGTACGACATGAGCGTAGAGGAGACGATCAAGCTCGGAATACAGGCTATCGCCTCGGTGCTCGATGCAAAGCCCTCTAGTGAGTTCATCGAGGCCGGCTACGTTGACACCGACTCCAGGAAATTCAAGATAATGAGCAGACAGGAGATAGACGACGTGTTAAAGCAGCTGGCAAAGGAAGGAAAAGTGAAAATGTGAAACACCACCTTCTCATCAGTACCTAGAGTGTAATACAGGAAGTTATTTTACCCTGTTAGTTAAAGAATCTGTAGTTTAGTGTAGAAGAGTGATGTGTTTTGACAGATAAATACGTGATAGTGAGGCTCGAGGAGAAGGGGCACAGGTTTGAAGTGTTGGTTAACCCGGATTTAGCTCTGAAAGTAAAGGAGGGGAAGCCTGTTAACGTAGACGATCTTCTCGTAGGTGACTTCATTTACAAGGATGCGAGGAAGGGGTTGAAGGCGTCACCCGAGAGCCTGAGGGAGGTTTTTAAGACAGACGATGTCAGACAAATAGCCCTCGAGATCGTTCGGAGAGGCGAGATTCAGCTGACGGCTGAGCAGAGGCGGAAATTTGTCGAGGAGAAAAAGAAGCAGATCATAACCCTTATATCAAAAAACGCCGTGGACCCAAAGACTAAACTTCCAATACCTCAGAAGAGGATCGAATTGGCAATTGAGCAGGCAAAGGTTTCGATAGACCCATTCAAGCCCCCCGAGGCTCAAATGGAGGAGATCCTTTCTAAGATTGCGCGGGTGATACCAATAAAGATCGCCAAGGCGTACCTCAGTGTGAGGATTCCACCAGAGTATGCTGGGAAGATCCATAAGCCGATTACGCAGCTAGGCGAGGTAAAGAAGTCGACTTGGATGAATGACGGTAGTTTATTAATGGAGATAGAAATACCGGCAGGCATGCAACAGGAGTTCATAGACAAGGTGAACAGTTTAACAAAGGGTACGGCACAGGTCAAAATTATTAGCGTGGGTTGAGAGACTTGAAGCTCAAGGTCTACGTAGCGGATAGGCAGATTGTTAGGCCGGGGGATACTCTAGCCGAAATAGAGGAGGACGGGAACCAAGGCTTTAAGAGGCTACCGGAGAAGCACGTATACCTAGTAAACAACAAGATTTACTCCGACGCCTACGGGGTTGCCTCGGTCTCCGAGAACGACATAGCTGTCATACCATTCAACACTGTGTACTACCCTAGAAGAGACGACGTCGTGATCGGCGTTATCGAGGGGATCGGGATAACAGCTTGGGAAGTCAACATCAGGAGCCCGTATAAGGCCTACTTGAACGCGAGCGACGCTATAGAGAATTTTAACCCCTTATACCACGACTTGAAGTCCTACCTGGACGTAGGTGACATGGTACTAGCCAAGATCGTCGCCTTTGACAGGACGAGAGACCCCCTCCTCACGATAAGAGGTAAAGGTCTTGGCAAGATCATCGAGGGCATCGTAATAGAGGTTAAACCGAGTAGGATCCCTCGGATAATAGGCAAGAAGGGCAGTATGTTCAATTTGCTGACAACGAAAACGGGTTGCGACATAACAGTCGCCCAGAACGGCTTCATATGGGCGAAGTGCCCGGACGAGTACAGGGGGGAGGTTTTAACCCAGGCTATTAAGATAATAGAGGAAAAGCCACATGCGAGGGGCTTAACGGAGGAGGTAAAGCAGTTCCTGGAACAAAAACTGGGTGGTTAATGTGTCGGAATCTAAACCCAAGCTAATCCGCGAGGACGGGTTGAGGGTCGACGGTAGGAAACCAGACGAACTGAGGCCCATAAGAATGGAGATAGGCGTACTGAAGAACGCGAACGGCTCCGCCCTAGTTGAGTACGGTGGAACAAAAGTTCTAGCAGCTGTGTACGGACCTAGAGAGGTAATACCCAAGGCTGTGCAGCTCCCGGACAGAGCCGTACTAAGGGTGAGGTACCATATGGCCCCGTTCTCGACCACAGAACACAAATCGCCTGCTCCTACAAGGAGAGAGATAGAGTTGTCCAAAGTCATAAGAGAAGCGCTGGAGTCAGTGGTATTCGCAGACCAGTTCCCCAGAGCCAGCATAGACGTGTTCATTGAGGTGATACAGGCCGACGGCGGTACAAGGACGGCCGGGTTGACAGCAGCGTCGTTGGCGCTAGCCGACGCGGGCATACCAATGAAAGACTTAGTGGCCGGGGTCGCGGTGGGCAAAGTAGAGGGGGTCCTAGTACTAGACATAAACGAGCTTGAGGACGAGTACGGCGAGGCAGACCTGCCTGTAGGGTATGCTGTGGGCATTGGCGAGATAGTCCTACTTCAGCTGAACGGTGTTCTAACAGTGGAAGAGTTCAAGAAGGCCATTGAACTCGCGAAGAGGGGGGCCGAGAAAGTGTATGCTTTGATGAAGGAGACGTTGCACAAGAAGTATTTGTCCGCACTAGAGTCGTGAGGTGGGCTCTATGTCGATAACTCCTCAAAGAGAGCCTATAATGCCCAAGATAAGGGCTGAGACAATAGTAAGGATGCTGAAGAAGGGTGAACGTATAGACAACAGGGGTCTTCACGACTACAGGAACATCTCGGTAAGCGTCGGCATAATAAGTAAGGCGGAAGGAAGCGCCCTAGTGAAGCTGGGGGGTACGCAGGTTATAGCGGGTGTGAAAGCGGAGCTGGGCACGCCTTTCGAGGATAGGCCGAATGAGGGGGTTTTACAGGTTCACGCCGAATTCGTACCACTAGCCTCCCCCTCCTTCGAGCCCGGACCCCCGAACGAGGAGGCGATAGAGGTCGCAAGGGTAATAGACAGGAGTCTCAGAGAGCCTAAGGTAGTAGACCTATCTAAGCTGGTGATCCAACCAGGTAGGCTAGCGTGGGTTATATACGACGACGTCTACGTGATAGACCACGACGGGAACATACTAGATACCGGAATGATAGCGTCCATGATAGCCCTCGCCACGTCGAAGTTACCTAGACTCGACACAACAGCGGAGGGCATCAAAGTCGTCTACGGGACCAAGGATACACCTCTACCGATAAACACTCTCGTGACAACGGTAACCATGGGCGTGCTAGGTGATATTCTGGTCGTAGACCCGTCGCTCGAGGAGGAGAGCGTGATAGACACGTTCTTGTCGATCTCGGTGGACGAGAAGGGACGTATAGTAGGCCTACAGAAGAGAGGGCCGAGAAGTATCACGCCTAAAACGTTGGACTCTGCTGTCGAAATAGCTTTAAAGGCTGGCGAACAAGTCTTAAGCTTTATAAGGAGGGTTATAAGCAATCCACAAGAGTACACGAAGTGGTAGACCAGGTGTTGCTTATGGGAAGGACGAAGGTCGTTGGTCCCGCCGGTAGGTTCGGGGCGAGGTATGGCTCTACTTTGAGGAAGAAGGTTAGGGACGTATTGCTCAAGAGGTATTCTCCCCAGCAGTGCCCCTTCTGTGGCTACACGGGTGGAGTGGTGAGAGTGTCGGTCGGTCTGTGGACTTGTAGAAAGTGCGGAGCCGTTTGGGCCGGCGGCGCGTACTACCACAGGACAGAGATCAGCAAGTACTTTCCCAAGGTTGTTGTAAGGGAGTAGAAGGGGTTGTTTTTAGTTACTACGTCGCATCGCCCGAGCCAGAGACTCAGGTCTTTCGTTAAAGACCTCACCCTCGTCTTACCCGGCTCTGTCAGAGTTACCAGAGGTAAAAGAAGACTCCTTGATCTAGCCTACCTCGCGTTGCTATTGAAAAAGAAGTATCTAGTTGTAGCCGCGAATAAGAAGGGAAACCCGGCGGTTATTCACGTCTATGTAGTCCACTACGATGCCGAGGGTAAAGTCGCGGCGTCGAGGTACTTTGACGTCCTCCTAGGTGGCGTAAGGCTCTCCAGAGAGGGAGGAGCCAAGTTAACGACCCCCATAACATCATACAGTAGCGTCGACGAGTCGAACTGCTCTAGCAGTAAGTGCCTAGAACTAGCAGGGTTATTGATGAGCTTACTTAGGGACTTCATCAACAAGTCGTCAGCCTTCAAGATATCTCTACACGACGAGGGGGGTAATGTAACGGTTAAAATACTTTCTCGGAATGGAGATGTAGTCGGCCCCGTGTTAAAGGTGAGGGGCTTCAAGACTTATGGAGAACAAGGTTGAGCTCGAGGTAAGAGGTCTCGACGAGAACATCACTAGGTCCATCGTGGAGTCTCTGCGGCCAGAGATAGAGAGCCTACCGGAGGCCTGCAGAGGCGAGCTAGAGTTGAAGGAGTCTACGCTCAGGGTCGTTGTATCGTGTACTAGGATAGGTCTTTTAAGAGCGGTTGTTAATAGTATAATAAGTACCATATCAATGCTTATGGAGTTAAAGGCGGTGATCGAGGAATGAGCGAGCAGAGATTGCCACCTGAGGTTCAGCAGTTGATAGCACAGTACCAAGCTATGAGGGAGAGCTACGTCAAAGTCGACTCAGAGCTAAAACTCGTAGAGGCCGAGATATCCGAGATAGACAACGTACTAGAGAACCTGCAGTATCTACAGGACTCCACGGAGGTCTACAAGCTTATAGGTCAAGTCTTGGTAAAGAAAAGCAAGGACGAAGTGGTCAAAGAACTCCAAGAGAGGAAGGAGCTACTTAGTTTGAAGAAGGAAAAGTATAGGAAACAGCTAGAGGTTCTTTCCCGGCAGCTAGCAGACCTCGAGAGCAAGATCAGAGAGGTACTATCAAAGTATGGATTCGCGACCCAGAAGCAGACCTAAGCTCGTGGGCTTAAATCTGGACAACATAAAAGACGACGACATGGAAGAAATCGCTCTGAGAGTCGAGGAGGCAATCAGGGATTTCATCGACGAGAAGGCGCGGGGTCTAGTCGAGGCTGACGTGATAGTCCGGTTGGAGAAGACTACGGAGAGAGTCAATGTAGTAATCGACGTTAGGCTAAGAGGGGGAGTGACGGGTGGGGCGCTCGACATCGACACGCTATTAAGGGACTCGGTTAACGTCGGTAAGAGAAAGTTCGAGGAGCTCATATGCAAATACGCGAAGGGGACTACCTGACATCCGATTTTTAACCCCCATATACATGAGGTCTTTTAGTACGGTTACGTGGGCGAGGTTGGTTTACGCATGGTCAAGTATAAGCAGACTAGTGAAGTCTTGAAGATAATGAAGAACCTAGAGCAGGTCAGGAATATAGGCATAACAGCGCACGTCGACCACGGGAAGACGACGCTGTCCGACTCACTGTTGGCAATGGCTGGTCTGCTCTCTGAAAAGATCGCAGGCCAGGCATTAGCGCTGGACTACTTAGATATCGAGCAGAAGAGGCAGATGACCGTCAAGGCGGCAAACGTTAGCTTGTACCACGAGTACAGGGGCAAGCCCTACGTGATCAACCTGATCGATACACCAGGGCACGTCGACTTTCAGTCGAAGACTATAAGGGCGTTGAGGGTGATCGACGGCGCTATTGTCGTAGTCGACGCTGTTGAGGGAGTGATGACGCAGACGGAGATGTACCTTAGAGTGGCGTTGGAGGAGATGGTGAGACCGGTACTGTTCATAAACAAGATCGACAGGTTGATAAAGGAGCTTAAATTGTCCCCGACAGAGATACAGCAGAGGCTAGTCCAGATAATTAAGGACATCAACTCGCTGATAGCCACTTACGCCGACAAAGAGTTCCGAACAGCGTGGCAGCTCGACCCGGCTAAAGGTCAGGTCGTATTCGGTAGTGCTAGGGATAGATGGGGCTTTTCAGTACCTATGGCCCAACAAAAAGGCATCAAGTTCAGCGATGTTGTTGATGTCTACCAGAGGGGTAAGGACGCACTACCCGAGCTACAGAAAGTAGCCCCGCTACACGAGGCCATTCTCGACATGGTAGTTAAGTACGTCCCCAACCCCAGGGAGGCACAGGCCTACAGGATAAGGAAGATATGGCACGGTGACTTGAATAGCGAGGTGGCAAAAACGATGCTAGAGGCGGACCCGAACGGACCGTTGGTGATGTTGGTCAACGATGTTAGAGTAGACCCGCACGCCGGCCTCGTGGCTACTGGGAGGGTATACTCGGGTACTGTTAGAGCTGGAGAAGAGCTTTGGCTGGTTAACGCGAGGTTAAAGCAAAGAGTTTTACAGGTAGGGCTGTACATGGGCCCGTACAGGGAGCTGGCTGACGAGATAAGCGCCGGCAACATAGCGGCCGTTCTGGGACTGGACAAGGCCAGGTCTGGAGAGACCGTGTGCTCTCTCGCAGTTAGAGACTCAATGACCCCCTTCGAGAGGCTGAGGATGATCACCGAGTCGGTTGTCACCGTGGCCATTGAGCCCAAAGACCCCTCTCAACTGACCAAGCTGATCGACGCGATGCACAAGCTGAGCATAGAGGACCCGAGCTTGGTGGTCAAGATAAACGAGGAGACAGGCGAGTTCTTGCTGAGCGGTGTCGGGACTCTTCACATCGAGATCGCCCTTACTCTCCTCAAAGACTTCTACGGGCTAGAGGTAGTCGCCACCCCGCCGGTGATAGTGTACAGGGAGAGTGTTAGGGCCGGTAGCCGCGTATTCGAGGGCAAGTCGCCGAACAAACATAACAAGTTGTACATAAGCGTATCGCCGTTGGACGAGAATACTATCAGGCTGATACAGGACAGGATCATCACGGAGGACATGGATCCGAGGGACAGGGCTAAGATCCTCAGGGAGCAGGCTGGATGGGACGCAGACGAAGCCAGGAGAATATGGGCTATTGACGACAACATAAACGTGTTCGTCGACATGACTACCGGAGTTCAGTACCTCAGGGACGTAAAGGACACCATCATACAGGGCTTCAGGCTAGCCATGAGAGAAGGCCCGCTGGCCATGGAGCCCGTTAGAGGGGTCAAAGTGGTATTACACGACGCGGTAATACACGAAGACCCGGCGCACAGAGGTCCGGCACAGTTGTTCCCGGCGGTCAGGAATGCTATATATGCGGGCATGTTGACCTCGAGGCCCACTCTACTAGAGCCTATCATGAAACTCGATATAAGAACACCCATGGAGTTCATAGGAAACATATCGACGATAATAACGAAGAAGAGAGGGAAGTTGATAGAAGTCCAGCAGCAGGGGAATCTATCGAGGGTGATTGCTGAGATACCAGTCGCCGAGTCCTTTACAATAGCCGAAGAGCTCAGGAGCGCGACTGCCGGCAAGGCGATCTGGGGGCAGGAGTTCAGTAGGTGGGCCCCAGTACCAGACAGCATGTTAATGGACCTGGTAGCTAAGATCAGGGAGAGGAAGGGGCTCAAACCAGAGCCTCCCAGGCCTGAGGACTTCCTCGGTCCATAGACACTTTCTCA
This sequence comes from Thermogladius calderae 1633, assembly GCF_000264495.1. Classification (NCBI taxonomy): domain Archaea; kingdom Thermoproteati; phylum Thermoproteota; class Thermoprotei; order Desulfurococcales; family Desulfurococcaceae; genus Thermogladius; species Thermogladius calderae. The sequence continues at coordinate 382,150 of NC_017954.1, forward strand.
AGCTACGGGTTTTTCATATACTGTTCTTGGTTAACCTTTAGAAGTTGGATAAAGCGCCGGGGCGGGGACTCGAACCCCGGACCACCGGGTTTCCACCAGGCTACCTAACGCGGTTAACAGCCCGGCGCTCTACCAGGCTGAGCTACCCCGGCTCGAGTTCTTATTATATATTGTACGACGGGTTTTATACTTCAACAACCGTTGTCGCCGTTAGTTTCAGGGAGGTGGTCGTGTTTCAACGCCGACCTCCACTAGGGGTGCCCGGAGATAACAAGCACGGTGAGGGTTAAGGTTGACGTAGTCAAACTCTACAAGAGCTTTGTTGAGTCCGGGGTGTTGTTCGTTAGCGTTGAGGACGTCGCTGAGAGGCTCTACACCAACAAGACGTCAGCTGGGAGGATACTGGCTAGGTTAGAGAGACTGGGTCTTGCTAGGAGATGGTCCAAGAACGTGTACGTAATTAGAGCCAGGCTAGTCAACAGTTATGGAGTCTCCGTTGTTAGGGACGTAGATGTTTAGGTCTTTCCCCAGGCTCTCCCTTATGGCGTTAGCCAGGCCTTTAGACGACTCCTCGTCGCCGTGGACTATGACCACGTTGCGTAACGTGTGCGAGTAGGTCTTGGCTATGTCTACTAGCCCGTCTCTACCAGCGTGGCTAGAGAAGTCGAACCACTCGACGCGGGCTTTAGTGAAGTAAACCCCGATCTCCTCCAGCCCTCCTTTCTCGAGGAGCTTATGTCCCGGGCTATTAGGTGACTGGTAGCTAACGAGTAAAACAGCGTTCTTAGGGTCGTCGGCGAGCTTCTTTAGGTACTGGAGACTGGGACCTCCCTTGAGCATACCTGCCGTTGCTATGATGACCCCTGGACTCTTTAGCGCTTTTTTCCTATCTCTCACGTTCTTCACGAAGGTAACCCTTTCTAACGCCCTTGTGTACAGGGACGGGTCTCTCAAGTACTTCTGGTAGTTTAGGTATATACCGCATATCTCTCTCGCCATCCCGTCTACGTAGATGTCTACATACGGTAGCTCGTTCGCGAGTAGCGTCAAGACCTCCTGGCTTCTGCCCACACTGAAGGAAGGTACTAGTACCACTCCGCCACTGGAGATCACCTCCTCGACTACGCTGACGAACCTTTTCTCGACGCGGTACCGGGGTGGGTGTACCCTATCACCGTACGTGGCCTCCGTAATTAGGGTATCTACTTTGACAGGCCACAACTCAGCCCCGCTGAGCGTCCATGTCTGCACCGTATTGATGTCTCCTGTGTATAGAATCCTGTGCCCGCTCCGGGTCTCGACGTAAATAGCTGTGCTGCCGAGTATGTGGCCCGCGTTCATGAAGATCAGCTTAAAACTCCCAGCTTCGACTTCCGCACCGTAATCGACGAACTGGGCGTTGTCGCTCATTTTCACGAACTCGCTGTACTCGTAGTCCACGTTGACTGCGTTTAGCTTCAGAAAGTCTAGTACGAGGAGCCTGGCGATTTCGATCGTGGGCCTCGTCATGTAGATCCTCGGCCTCCCGGTTATGTACATCAAGGGGGCTGCCCCGATGTGGTCGAGATGCGCGTGCGAGATCGCGATCAGGCTTAGATCAGCAGGCCTCACGTGCAGGGGCATTTGAGGACGGTCCTTGTCGTCGAAGTTAATACCGTAGTCTAGTAAAGCCTTCTCCCCGTCCTCGACTAGTATAGCGGCTCTACCTACTTCCCTACCTCCACCTAGTATTCTCAGGCTGGGCATTTTGAATCAACAGGATTCTTCGCTTCGGCTTCTACTTTAATAGGTTAACACGACTTATATAAATTAGACTACCGCGGTGTTTCTCCTTGATACCGGGATTTAGCCCCCGAGAACTGAAGAGAGCACTGAAGAGGATGGGTCTAGACGTCGAAGAGCTGAGCGATGTCGAAAAAGTTGAGTTCTATTTGAAGGACAGGAAGATCGTTATCGAGAGCCCCCAGGTAGTGGTTATAAAGTCTAAGAACCAAACCGTTTTCCAGGTCGTCGGGGAGGCAAAAGAGGAGACGGCTGGGAAGGAGCAAAGAGAAGCAGGGGTCGCGGTAAACGAAGAAGACGTTGAGTTTGTAGCCTCGCAAGCTGGCGTGTCCAAAGAGGAGGCTAGAAGAGCACTCATGGAGACTAAGGGTGATATTGCCGAGGCGATTTTGAGGCTAAGGGAGAGGAGGGGGTCTAGTGAAGTACAGTAAAATAGGCGATGTCTACACACTGGATTTCGACAGGTATGTTTCTACACTGGACTCGCCGGCTTACCTCCTCAATGTCGAGTATAATGGAGAGGCCGGTAGAGCCTGCCTCGTATTTTTGTCTAACGATGGGAGAAGGATAATTAGACTGCTAGACCCCACGGGGCATAAACCATACTTCATAACAGACGAGCCTGCTGACGAGGTCTTGGAGAGGAAGGAGATAACTGGAGACCCTTCTTTCGAGGCTGTTGAGGAGGTTATCAAGGTAAACCCCTTGACCATGCAGAAGGTGAAGTTGACAAAAATAGTTGTTAAAGACCCGCTCGCCGTAAAGAAGCTTAGGGAGCATTTCGCCTCGGCGTGGGAGGCCAAGATCAAGTACCACAACAACTACATTTACGACAACTTTCTCGTGCCCACGATGAGGATAAAGGTTGAAAACGTCAACCATAGACCTGTCTTGTCAATAGTCAAGCCCTCCGTAGACAAGCAAGTCCTGGAGCTCGTCACGAAGCTATTCGGTAATGAACACCCCGAGGTCTACGAGACGTCGATGGGCTTCCTCGACTACTTCGAGGAAATGCCTCCAAACCCCGTGAAACTGGCGGTCGACATAGAGGTCTATAGTCCCGCAAAGGGTAAAGTCCCCTCACCAAAACACGCGGACCTCCCCGTGATATCGATAGCGTTCAGCGCAAGCGATGGGTTTAAGAAAGTCTTAGTCTTGGCTAGGGACGTGAGATTCGGCGAGCCGACCGGCGAGTACCCTTGGGAGGCCGAGATCGAGGTCTTCGATAGCGAGAGGGCTATGATCCTCGAAGCCTACAGAGTCATGTCTAACTACCCTGTGGTCGTGACGTTCAACGGGGACAACTTCGACCTACACTACTTGTACAACAGGTCGATCAACCTCGGTATAGAGAGAGACAAGATCCCCATCAGGATTGCGAGGATAGAGGAGACGAAAGAAGTCCAGGCCAGGTTGGAGTCCTCTATACACATCGACTTGTACAAGTTTTTCTCGAATAAGGCCATTAAGAGCTACGCCTTCGGCAACAAGTACCAGGAGGAGAATCTAGAGGCGGTATCAACTGCCTTACTTGGAATATCCAAGGTTGCGTTCGAGGGAAATCTCGGCGAGAAAGACCTCTCGTTGCTAGTAGCCTACAACTACCGAGACGCCGAGATCACACTGCAGCTGATCACCTTCAATAACGAGTTGGTTTGGAAGCTGATGGTATTAATGGCCAGGATATCGAGAACCGGTATCGAGGACATCTGTAGGAGGAAGATCTCAAACTGGATCCAGAACATGGTCTTCTGGGAGTCGAGGAAGAGGAACTACCTGATCGTGAATAAAGAGGATATCCAGAAGTTCGCAAAGAGCACTCACACCAAGGCTATAATAGAGGGCAAGAAGTACGCTGGCGCTCTCGTGATAGAGCCGCCAATAGGCGTCTTCTTCAATGTAGTAGTCCTGGACATCGCCTCCCTGTACCCAAGTATCATAAAGAAGTACAACCTGAGTTTCGAGACCGTTGATGTAGATTGGTGCTCTAACAAGTATTGGATAGAAGACGAGACTGGAAGGAAAATCCATAGTGTCTGTAGGGACAGACCAGGCCTGATGTCAGTTCTCGTAGGTATACTAAGGGACTTCAGGGTTTTTGTCTACAAGAAGAGAGCCAAGGACAAGAGTCTTCCACCAGAAGTACAGGCGTGGTACGACGTCGTGCAGAAGGCCATAAAAGTCTTCATAAACGCTAGCTACGGGGTGTTCGGCGACGAGGCCTTCCCACTCTACTCGCCAGCTGTGGCCGAAAGTGTTACAGCGATGGGGAGGCGCTCTTTCTTCAGTATCCTTAGTAAGGCGGCAGAGCTAGGTGTAAAGATATTGTATGGGGACACGGACTCGATATTCTTGTGGAACCCGACGCAGGAGCAATTAGGGAGGCTACAGGAGTGGGTTTACAACAACCTCGGGCTGGAGATAGAGCTCGACAAGGTGTTTACCTTCATCGTCTTCACGGGGTTGAAGAAGAACTATCTCGGGCGGTCTAGCGATGGCGGGATCGAGATAAAAGGCCTTATTGCCAAGAAGAAGAACACGCCCGACTTCCTCAAGAACTTCTTCGAGGAGATAATCGAGAGGATGAGAGTCGTCTCAAACCCAGCGGACCTCAAGGAATTCGAGGAATGGTTAAGGAGCGAGGTGAAGGAGAAGTACGTTAGCTTGAAGAGGAAGGAGATAACTCTCGACCAGCTCACGATCAGGACTGGTTTGACCAAGAAGGTCGAGGAGTACACGAAGAACACGCCACCCCATGTTAAAGCAGCTATACAGTTGAAGAACTACGGTATCCACGTTGGGGAGAACGACATTATAGCGTACGTGAAAGTTAAGAGCAAGGACGGTGTGAAGGCGATTCAGTTGGCAAAACTCGCCGATATAGACCCCGACAAGTACATCGAGAACATAAGGAGTAGCCTCGAACAGCTACTTGAGGCGATAGGGCTGGACTGGGACAGCATTATCGGGACGAGGGTAAGCGACCTGTTGGCCAGGTCAAAATAGAGTACACGGGATAGAAAGGTATATAGGCTTTTGATCCAATTAGAGACTCAGCCGATAGGTGATTACCTCATGCCAAAGAAGAGGGAGAGTAGGGGACGTAGAAAGGGTGATAAGGGCAAAGTAGAGATGATACAGTGTGACAACTGCGGGAGGCTTGTCCCCGCAGACAAGGCTATATGTGTCACGAGAATGTACAGCCCTGTAGCTCCTCAATTAGCTCAAGAACTAGAGAAGAAGGGCGCCATAATAATGAAGTACCCTGTTAGGAAGTGCTACTGTATATCGTGCGCTATACACTACGGTATTATCAAGGTCAGACCAGAGGAAGAGAGGAAGGCTAGAGGGCTGGTTATTTAGAGACAGGGATACGGTTTTAACCTCTTTAAGGCATTTAAACGGCTCTGAGAACGGGTGATCGAATGGCTTCCATAAAGAAGGTAGTACTCGTCACCGCGGAACACCACCCCTATCACAAGCTATGGGTCAAGCTGGCGGAGAGGCTATCGAAGGATCTTAACACATCCTTGGACGTCAAAATAGAAGACTACGTTTACATCAACGAGTACGGTGACAAGGACGAGTACGGTATGGCGTGGCTGCCTCAGATTCTAGCCGAGTACGACGACGGGACAGTAAAAGTCCTCTTGTCTCAACTTCCCTTGAACCAGGCCCTCCAACCAGACGAGGAGAAAGCAATAGAGATTATGAAGAGTAAAGCTTTAGGGTCTTAACGGCAAATATTTTTACCTTGGATTCAAACGCGAGGCCTTAGGCATGTACTACGTGCCGTACGTCCCTACCCCCTACCCTGTTGTCAGAAAAATGCTTAGTCTTGCCAACGTCGGACCCGAGGACGTGGTTTATGACCTAGGATGCGGCGACGGGAGGATTCTCATCGTATCGGTCAAGGAGTTCAACGCCAAAAAAGCGGTAGGTATCGAGAAGGACCCCGAGAGAGTGAAGGAGGCGAAAAACAATATTCTAAACCATGGACTGGCCGACAGAGTAGTGGTGATAAACGACGACTTCTTTAACGTAGACATCAGCGAGGCTACGGTTGTAACGCTCTTCTTGTTGACGTCCGTGAACGAGGCCCTGAGACCCAAGCTCGAAAAAGAGCTGAGGGACGGGGCGAGAGTGGTCAGTCACGAGTTCAAAATACCTGGTTGGAACCCGGTTAGAGTTGTCGACGTTAAAGACGACAACGGGTTAACTCACACGGTCTACTTGTACGTTAAAGGAAAACACGCTTGATCAAGGGAGTATTTTTCTACCGAATACTATGTAGCCCGTGTGCCCCGTCATTCTAGGGCTGGGACGCGTGCCCTCTTCGGATACGATGTACTCTCTCAGGAGAACCTCGTATACGTGAATGTCGACGAATAACTCTCGCATCGATGTCACGGTCTTCTCGACCTGGTTGACAGTGGGTAGAAAGGCGACAAGGGGGGATCCCAACTTGAGCGAGTCGTACACGGCTTTGATGGCGTTCCAGGGGTCGGGGATGTCTAGGATAGAGGCGTCAAAATCGCGCTCGTCGACCCCCTCCCTGACGTCCCTTTTGACAAAAACGACTCTCTTTGCGAGGCCAAGCCTCTCCAAATTTTCGGCGGCCTTCCTAAGCTTCGTCTCGTCTATGTCTACGGCGTATACCTTCCCGCTCTCCCCAACCAGGTAGGCCAACACTGCTGTAACGTGCCCCGTCCCTACGCCCCCTTCGAGTACTTTGGACCCCTCTGTGACCCCGGCCAAGTATGCGATCAGGCTCACGTCCTTGGGGTATATTACCTGGGTGGCTCTCTTCATTGACGCAAGGAAGTCGACTGGGAGGGGTCTGAGCAGGTGTACTCTTACTCCCTTAGAAGTCATCACGGACTCGCCTATCTCCCTCCCTATGACTTCTTCGTGTCTGACAAAGCCCTTGTCGGTTCCGAGGATACCGCCCTCGCGGATCACCTGTACGAATCTTCTCTTGGGGTCTATGTAGAAGAGGACCCGATCACCAGGCCGGATCGGCATTACTCGGAACACCGCTCAGTACTGGTGTCATACATCACCGCTCAGCAATACCAGCTATCCTCATCTCAACTATATTTAAAGTTCTTCGGAGTTTAAATAGTGTAGGCAGTCACCGGCTAGTTAGAGGCAGTACGTGGTCTACATGGAAATGTACTTGATAAGCATACTGCCTCTATACACCCACAGGATCTTCACGGGGAAGAAGAAGATCGAGTTGAGGAGGTTCTTTGGGATAAGGCCTTCGCCGGGCAGTCTCTTCGTCGTGTACTCTAGCGGGAGTGTGAGGGCGATCGTAGGGGAGTTCTACGCTGGCGAGGTATTTGTAGGAAGCCCGGACGAAGTAGCCGAGATCGCTCTGAGAGGCGAGACAGGCGTTTCCAAGAGCGACCTGAGGTATATCAAAGGGTCGAGGACAGCGGTGGGGATCGAGATACGCGGGGCCAGGCTTTACAGGAGGCCGGTTAAACTGGAAGAGCTCAGGACGATCTTCCCCGGGTTCCAGCCCCCGCTCAGTTTCAGAGTGTTGAGAGAGGACGAGCCTCTTTACGTCTTGTTAATAAAGAAACTACGAGAGCTCTCGTAAACCAGGAAAAACCCTATCTCATTTCTCGGTCTTTAACCCAGAGCTCCTTTTTCAACAGGTCTCTAATTGCCACTCTTATGACTTCACTCCTGCTACTGTACCTGCCAATTTTGACTAGTTCGTCAATCCCCTCGACGTAAATCTCGGGCATTTTGACGGTGATCAATCTCATCCTAGCAATGCTGTTAGCCATCTTACTCACCAACCTTCTATGGCGTACGGTAAGATTTATAAACCCCAAGCCATTTTTCCCGGGACACTACTGGAGGAGCAGTAGTCTTCCTATTGCCCTCTCCGCCTCGGTCAAGACGCCTCTCCACGACCTAAGGACTTGCAGTACGTCAGTACTGTTGAAAGTGGCTATAATAGTCATCGTGGACGTGTAGACTATTGGTGCGAACTGGACGGCGTAAAAGCTGTACTGTGTTCTCCCACCTATAGCCCACAACAGAGCATAGCCCGCAAGCAACCCGAGTAGCCAACACGACGACTTGGCGAACGCGGTTTTACCCTTCAGGTACCCCGGTAATAGGGCTAGTGTACCGACTAGTGCGAATGACCATACAGGCCAGAACCCGACAGCTAATACAGTCACTCCACCGGGGAAGTAGTAGAGCGTGAAGGAGTTTACGCCGGCGAACCAGTCCCAAGGAGTGGAGCTAACCGGGCAGCCGCCACCGGAGCACTTCACTTGGGTGTGCCAGGCTATAGCCCCCGTGATTGACTGCTTGAACCAGTTAGTGAACCCTAAATAGCCGATCAGGGGTAGACCAGCTAAGATCTGTGCGGCAAGGAACGCCAGCCCGCCGACTATGTAGAACCCTAGTAAGGTAGCGGTGAAATCTAGCAGGTTAAAGCCCTTCTCCACCCGCTTTCGGGCGTACAGCAGGGACAGAGGTATTAGAGCGAAGAGTGCGTTGAACTTGAATAGAGACCCTATAACCACAGCGAGTAGGGCCAACCCGTACCTTTTACTGAGCGCGAAGTAGAAGGACAACGCTGTGAACAAGGAGACGTATATGTCTAACAGCGCGATTGACGACAGGTTTCTTACAAGCGGGTCTACGGACAAGAGTGCGGCTGCTACCAAGCCCGCTACAGTGTTTCCATGTAAGAGTCTCCTTGCCGTGAGAAATGTTAAGAAGATCAACAGAACCCCCGCAACCATGTTGCCGAGCCTCCAGTACAAGGGGTAGTCCCCAACCAACACAATGGTCAAGCCTATAAGGTACTTTCCTAGCGGCGGGTGTTCGAGATTGAGGTACGTGTTGATACCGGAGGCGTCGGGCATCATCCAGCCGGGTATCACGTCTCCCACGTTGACCACTCTCTTAACAGCGTCTAGGAACTCGTTGAGAGCTGTAAGGTTTGTGGAATATGCGTAGAAACCGTTCAGCTTGCTGTAGTCAAGCCTGAGGGCTACACCGTACTCCTTCGCCAACGACTCGACGCGTGTCCTGTCCAGTTTGCCGTCGTAGATGATAGTGTACCCATAGCCCCCCACCTCCTTAGGGGAGAGATGGAACACCTTTAACATAATGTTTCTAGCGGAGGCGACATACCACACTTCGTCCGAGACGTAGCCTTTCCCGCCAACGGCCAGTTCATTGTCGGTGAAGCGCGTGTCCCAGTAGTAGAACTGGGTTGCGGACAGAGCCAGAATAACTGCCAGTAAGGCGAGCTCGTATAGTCTCAGCCTAGGCAACGCGACACCTTGCGTTATTATAAATCGGGCGGGTATTAATATAGGGAGTCAGCTCCCGGTGAAGCTCTTTTGAAGGAGAGAGCAGTAGTGTTGCTGGTAGCTCTATTCGCAGGGTTGGCGGCCTTTATTATACACATGCCACCCGAAGTATCGGTCGCCTTGTTCGGGAGAAAGCTTATACAGGCGCCTTTCTACGACGACTTTTACCAGTCAGTCTACAACGGGGTATACGCGAGTTCGTGTTCTGGTGGCGAGAACTGGATTAACGCGCAGGTAATGCGTGCTGTTTGCGAGGGTGTTCCCGTGTTCCCTGTACCTTACTCGGACTACAAGCTGAACCAGCCACCTCTCTACGCTCTGATAGCAAGCTCCATGATCTACCTGTCAAACGCTGTTGGGTATAAGCCTGGAACCCCACAGGCGGGTGCCTTTTTCTACATTCTTCAGTCTGTCGTAGAGGTATCTTTTCTCGTCGTCGCAGCGCTGGTATACCACGGGTTCACAGTCGAGCTTAACGCGCCTATTCAGAGGCGGGTGCTTTCGTTCCTTTTCCCATCTATGGTAGCGTACTCCGTGTACTCTCTTGACACCCTATCCCTCTTCTTGCTGGCCTCCTCGCTCTACTTCGCCTCGCGGGGTCGCCTTACGTATTCAGCGATCGCGCTAGCCGTGGGCTCCTCGGTGAACGCGTTTCTCTTCATACCGCTCTCCTTACTACTCTATCTCAACGCGGTCGGTAACGTAAAGCTGAGTTACCTACCTGTCGTAGCCGGGCTCATACCCTATACAGTGCTAGGTGTGTTAACGCCTTCGGGCTTGGTAGGCTACTTTACGTACGTGGTAGACAACAGCCTGAACAATGGGCTAGCGGTGATATTCAACTACTTCGCGGGCAGGGACGGCTACGGGTACTGGGTCGGGCTCTACATGACTATTCTATTCGTCTTGTTAACCCTATCCGGGGCGGTAGAAGAGGGGGGTCTAAGCACTTACATGGCGTCGTTCACAGCCCTTGCTATAGTGCTAAACCCCTCCTTACCACCTCAATCTCTTTTGCTCCTAGCGCCTCTACTCTACGTGTACACGCCAGGTACTAACGAGCAACTCCTGTTGTACACAGCCGACTTTCTAAACACCATGATAATACCGATGTGGTTTAAGGACTCTACTCTGAGATACTACGCAAACCTCTACCTGGGCCTTAACCTACCAGTCTACGACCAGCCGTGGAGCCTCGACTCGCCTGTCCAGTGGGTTGTCCAGGCGAGGAACGTAGTACTACTCGCACTCTCTCTAGGAGTATTCACCGAGCGTATTAAGCGAGTGATTAAAATTAATAAAAGCTAGAGTAGATAAACCTATAACGCCTGCCGGGGTCGCCTAGCCTGGTAGGGCGCCGGCCTGCTAAGCCGGTGGGGGAAACCCCGCGCGGGTTCAAATCCCGCCCCCGGCGCCTATTTTTTATTTCGAAGCTCACAGCTTGGCATACCGTGTTATGGATGAACAAAGTTAGTAGGGACAACGAGGATTACAGCGAGATCAATAGTAAACGCGAATCGCACGTTGCCCTGCTTGGTACTGTGCGAATCTCTATCGTAAGGCTTTTGTTAATGCTATATGCGTTTTTTCATTTTCTCGAGGTAGTAGTCAGTTAACCCTCCCTCGCCGAGTCTAACTATGTGTTCTCTAGGTACTCTCGCCTTAGACGAGACCCACGGTAGTATTATGTCTAGGAAGTTGAGGTCCGGGAAGTGTATTACCCCGCTTGAGACGCCTATGATGGCCTTGTCTCCCTTGTAAGCGACCATGCTCATCGTGGTCGGCTTAATGGGGATACCGTAGGCTACGACCGTGTCAGCCACCATTCTTATCGCGACCGGTGTCCTATCGGTTGGGTCGACGCTCATGCCCCCGACTGCTATAACCGCTTCGGAGTCCTCGAGCAACTCCTCTATTTTGTGCGCGATCTCCTTCTCGTCATCCCTGGCATAGAGAACTCTACTAGGACTGCAATTGTACTCGGCGAGCTTCTTTACGATGATCCCGCTGGCTTTGTCTCTCTTGAGGCCCTCCACGATCTCGGTGCCCACGACGAGAACCCCGACTCTGGGTCTCGCGCTCGGTATCAGGGCTAGAACCGGGTTGTATGGCCTCGTTTTGTTCAACAGGTCTTCTAGGACCGCTCTAGGCACCTTCAGTGGCACAACGTCAACGACCGCCACCACGTCCCCTTTCCGCACAAAAACGCCGTTTCTCCGCGTTATCACAACCAATAACCCGCTTTCGTTAACAACTCTCAGCCCCTCGGAGTTGACAATAAACAGCCCGTCTTCGCCTGCTCTTACAAGGGCTTTACCCTCTTCCGAAGCCTCTACTACGAGATTTCCACTCGTAATACTACTTGCCAGGGAGATCGCGGCATCCGTCTCGAATACCTCTTCAGTAGACTCTTCCTCGTCGTCTAGCACGTAGACGTAGTAGTGCCCGTTAGCCTTCATTACCTCAACGTCCCTTGTCTCTAGGACTTCGCCCCTTCTCTTCAGAGCCCCTTTCTGGTCGGGTGTTACGATCGTGTAGTCCATTGCCAGTCTCTTCCCTACAGCGTCTTCTACTCGCAGGAGTTTCAAGGTCTCACCTGTGGGAGTTTTCATGTCTAATAAGTAATTGTGTGTATTAAATGTGTAGTGAAGATGGGATGTTAATGGGTTAATGGTCAAAAAACTATTTGTAAAGCTGTTTAGCGTACTCGTACGCTTTTAGACTGTACATTAGTGCGGGGCCGCCGCCCATGCAGACGGCAACTTTGATCACGTCGTAGACCTCCTCAATAGTGGCACCAGCTTTATACGCTTCGTATAGATGCCACTGGATACAGGGCTCGCACCTTATCGCGATGGCTATACCTAGAGAGACAAGCTCTTTGGTTTTCTTGTCTAGAGCCCTCGTGGACTCCGCCTCCTCAACATAGTGAATGAAGTCCTTAAGCTCGGGCGCCTTGCTGAGAAAGTCAGAAAGGACTTGTTTAATCTCGCTTAGGCTCTTTACTAAGGACGCCTCCTCCAAGACTAAACCCTCGCATCTCTAATCTGCGGGAAAGTTAAAAAAGTTAAGCCAGCCTAGATCAGACCTCGGGCTTCCTCCTCTTAACGGCTTTGTCGAAGATGATCCAGTTTCTATACCACTCCTCGTTCTCCCTCTTCAAAAGTTCCAGGACCATCTTCATCAGGTCTTTGCTAGAGATCTCCGTTACGTTTTGCTCGAGGAGTTTTCCCTCGACAATTTTAGCGATCCTTCGGGCAACATCTACCGGTGCTCCTGTTTTGATAATGCTGACCACGATCTTCTCCGGTATGAACTCTTCCTTGCTCCCGTCTCTCTTTATCACAAAGATACTACTCACACCTACCGCCCCTATTTAATATAAGCGGTGTAAATATATATCCTTTATGCACGTATGTACAGGGTCTTTTGCCTACGGGGGTCTAGTACATAACCGTCTCCCATAAAAGGCACTCTTGAATAGGGGGAAAGTCTTATTCTCACGGGGTGTCTTATAGCAAAATGTGGTTAGCCATGATAATCCTAGTCACGGGCTCTACCGGGCAAATAGGGTCTGAGCTGGTGCCAGCTCTAAGGGAAGTTTACGGCAAGGACAGAGTGATCGCCTCCGGTAGGAACGTGGCCAAGCTAAGAGAGATAGGCGAGCCGTACGCCGAGCTCGACGTGCTGAGACGGGACGAGATAGCCAGAGTCGTCAAAGAGTACAAGGTTAACGTGATAGTCCACCTGGCCGCGGTGTTATCGGCGAAGGGAGAGCAGGACCCCTCTCTCGCCTGGGACATCAACACCAACGGGACGCTAAACGTGTTCGAGGTAGCGAGGGAGAACAGGCTCGACATGGTTGTAGTACCCAGTAGTATTGCCGTCTACGGGCCCGAGACGCCTGACAACCCTGGCGACATAACAGTGATGAGGCCGAAGACGATCTACGGGATTAGCAAAGTCGTCACGGAGCTCCTGGGCGAGTACTACTACTTAAAGTACGGCCTCGACGTTAGGGGGCCCAGGCTGCCCGGCGTCATAAGCTGGAAGACTCCACCTGGAGGAGGTACGACCGACTACGCTGTCGAGGCATTCTACGAGGCTGTTAAGAGGGGGGAGTACACGTTCTGGGTTAGACCCGACACTAGGCTGCCCATGATCTACATGCCGGATGCTATAAGGGCGTTTATGATGTTGATGAGGGCTGATAACAGTGCACTCACGGTCAGGTTCTACAACGTCCAGGGCATGAGCTTCACTGCCAAGGAGTTGGCTGACACTATAGCCAGGTATATACCTGGCTTCAAAGCAGACTTCAAGCCAGATCCGCTGAGGCAGAGAATAGCGGACTCGTGGCCAAAGAGCATCGATGACAGTAAGGCTAGAAGGGACTGGGGCTGGAGGCCGGTGTGGGGTCTCGAGTCCATGGCTAGAGACATGATAGAGAACCTAAAGAAGTCCCTAGGAAAAAAGGGATAGAGAACCCTTAAACCGTTTATTTGCGTCTAATAGATTTATATCCGAACCAGCGATCTATACATATATGGTGTGGTGTTGAGCGTGGGGAGGCTAGACTGGATTACAGAGGAGCTAGAGAACCTGAAGAAACAAGGCCTCTACGTCACTATACGCAAGCTACAAACCGCGCAGGGCCCATGGGTCGTCGTAGACGGTAAGAGAGTCTTGAACATGTGTAGCAACAATTACCTGGGTCTCGCGGCTCACCCGAGGATTAAAGAGGCCGCGATCAAGGCTATACTAGACTACGGTGTCGGCGCTGGGGCCGTGAGGACCATAGCAGGGACTATGGAGCTACACGAGATACTCGAGGATAAACTAGCCAGGTTTAAGAGAAGGGAGGCGGCAGTGGTTTTTCAGAGTGGTTACAACGCCAACCTGGGCGCTCTGAGCGCCTTGGGGTGGGGTAGAAAGGACCTCGTCTTCGTCAGCGAGGAGCTGAATCACGCGAGCATAATCGACGCGATGCGGCTCGCAGGGGCGCCGAAGGTGATATACAAGCACGTGGACATGGAGGACTTGAAGAAGAAGCTCGAGGAGGTCAAGGACTACAGGATCAAAGTGATCGTAACCGATGGAGTGTTCTCGATGGACGGGGACCTCGCCCCTCTCCCTGAGATAGTCGAGCTAGCCGAGCAATACAACGCTATCGTGTACGTCGACGACGCACACGGCGAGGGCGTCCTGGGCGACCATGGTAGGGGGATAGTCGACTACTACAAACTACACGATAGAGTCGACTTCGAAATGGGCACCCTAAGTAAAGCCTTCGGCGTTATAGGAGGGTATGTAGCCGGGGACAGGGAGTCAATCGAGTTCATAAAGCAGAGGGGCAGGCCCTTCCTGTTCTCAAGCGCGATGAACCCGCCAGACGTAGCAGCAGCAATAGCGGCCGTTGAGATACTAGAGGAGAGCGACGAGTTGATCAAGAAGTTGTGGGAGAATACACACATACTACAGAAAGGTCTTAGAGACGCGGGCTTCGACCTAGGCAACACTAAACACCCGATTACACCTGTGATGCTCTACGACGAGAAACTAACGCAGGAGTTCTCGAGGAGGCTGTTCGACGAGTACAACATATTCGCCCAGGCTATCGTATACCCCACGGTGCCGAAGGGTAAAGCTAGGATCAGGCTCGAGCCCTCGGCGGCGCACAAGCCGGAGGACATGAAGTACGTCGTAGACTCTTTCACAGAGCTGGCTAGGAAGGTCGGTTTCTTCAAGTAGTTTTTAACTCCCATAGACCACCTCTACTATCTCGGAGTACTTCCTGTACAGACCTAGTAGGCTTAGTGCAGTAGTGAGTAATGCGAGTGAGGTTAGTACGGGTGTAAGTCTTATTCCAAACGGAGTGTAGTTTAAGACGAGCCCTACTAAGGGGACTATCGCTAGGCTTAACCCTATGGATAGAGCTAGCTCTTCGATCGGACTCAACTCCCTGCTTTGATACAGTGCTCTTATCAGCGAGTATCCCGGTAAGAATAGGACAAAAAGTGAGCCGAACAAGTATCTAGCGAAGGTTAAGATAGGGCTTGTACTCGATACAGCAACCAGCAGGAGTGTTATTGCCTCGACCGATATCAATGTCCAGAACCAGAGCGAGTAGTCGAGTCTCACGACAACTTCTAGGAATGAGCGGGGAGGGTGTGGATCTCTTAGCTCAATGTCACCTCTCGCCCACTCCCTGTAGGCCTCCAAGACACTTTTTATTCCAGTCCTCTTCTTGGCTACATAGTCCTCAAGAGTTTCTTTGTTGCTCAAAACACGACACCCGTCACGTTCAGTCTTAGGAAGACGTATTCGCCCATGTAGACCCACGTGCTGTTATCGGGGGAGTAAACGTACAGCTCTAAAACCAGCGTCTGGTTCAACATAGGGTACGTGAAGGTCACGTTAAAAGGTATTGTCGCGTTCTCGTAGTTGCCGAGGAGTGTGTAGAGACTGAATAGAGGAGGCTTGGGTAGCGGGGTGGTGTTCGAGGGTACCCCTCCATCCCCCACCTTCACGTCTACTCTGAATAAGGCCGTGTAGCCAAGGTGGTTGTAGACGAAGACGTTGAGAGAAATTACCTGTCCTACTCTTACGTTACTGGGGTAGTCCCCTATCTTACCCTCCTTGTTCAGCAACCCTATAGCCGCAAAGTTTTCCGAGGGTCTGGGTAGGGAGACGGCTATGCCGACAACTGACAGAACTATGGATATAGCCAGTATGACTGCGAATACTTCGTCGTCCAAGATCACAGCGCATCGACCACTAAACCGGTTCTCGACAACCCGGGTTCTACGACTTCGGGTAATCTGTAGGCTGTTAAACCGTGCGACTCCAGTATAAACCTTAGGAAGTCGTATTTTAACATAGTCGGCGTACCGTTTACTATCACGTAGGGTGTTTTAGTGTCTCCTACCAGTCTCTTGAACTCCTCGTATATCCTACTAGACTCTACTCTGTGTACCTCCCGCAAGAATACTACCAAAAACGGTTCTTCTAGCGTCATCATCTTGTCTGCCACCATTTTGTAACTGCTGTTTACCGGGCTGAAATCCCAGTTCAAGCTCAGTTCCTCACTTCTAAGCACACTAATCAGGCCAGCAAGAGACTCGAGAGGAGAGCCTGATATAAAGTACTCCCTCAGCGAGGGTGTACGCAGGTAAATATAGAGACTCTCTTTCGCGTCTTTCACATACCAGACCAAGCTGAGGGTAGTCAGAACGAGGCTGTCGAGCTCCTCGTAGTTCGAGGCCACCCAGTCAGCCACTATGAGCAGACCCCCGGACCCCCCAGCCGCCCCTCCCCCGTCTCCTCTAGAGAACTCTTTGACTACGAGTTTGCCCTTACTAGCACTCTTCTTCCAGTGTATCCTCCTGGGCGGGTCGCCCGGTGTGTAGTCTCTACAACCGATGTATTCCCCGTAGAACCCGGAAAACAGTCTCCGCATCAAAATGTACACTCTGCGGGCCAATCTCCACGCAGCGTAGTAATCCCTGGCGTCCCCAGCCGTGATAGTCTCTCCACTCCACTCTCCTAATTCTCCGCGGAGGGGAAAACCTGAACCCGCATACCCTGCGCCCGCTTCTCCTGGTGCGGGTTGAGAGCCTGCCCCAACTTGTCCAGCTGTCAGACTACTACCTAAGCCAGCACCAGTAGCGCCCCCCAACGGAACCCCGGGCTCGGTGTGTAAGACCCTCTCGCGCACGAGTATGAGAGGTGAAGGGGTCTCTCTCAACGCCCTCCTGAGATAAGCTAGCGCTCTCTCGGAAACTACTCTAAACTTTGGGACGACTTTGAAATTCACCTTAATGGCCGGTTTCTCAATACAGGCGAAACCGCTGCTGTCACAGAACCTGGCCTTCACGAGCATGTTAACCAAGCCTATCCTAGTAGCCCTGGCCACGTACTCGTATTCAATAGGCCCGCTCGCTAACCCCCTTCTAACGAAGTTGTCCCCGACGCGTATCTCGTACCAGGCGCTCTCCCCTATCTCAGCCCTCACCCTAATGCGTGCTTCTCCGCCGAGTTCCACTACTTTCCGGTCGGCTTCAGCAATAACGTCAATCTTACTTAGCTTGAACTGGACCAGGCCTAGTCTAAAGGCAGCCGTACTTAGTGCGGAGAACGCCGAGACTATGTTTACGGGCGTCAGTATGTAGATAGGTGTGAAAATCCCCGTGAAGACGGATATCTCGGTAAAACCGCTCCGCGCGTTGCCGGGAGAGGACTTGTAGGCGAGTACGCTTACGGCCGACGACACAGCTTTGGCTAGCAGGCACAAGGGGTCCAAGCTCAGGCAGAGAAGACTCGACGTAAAGGTTGTGAAGCTCGTGTAAGCAGGGTCAACCATTGTAGCGGACGCCAGTACTAGAGCTACCAACGATCTGACGAAGTCCCTCTCAACCAATAGCACCAATAGAAACACGGTGAGCTGAGCTGAAACGGCGACGTAAACGGTTAGAGCCTTAAAACCTCTGTCTGACAACAAATACTCCTCCGGCCAGTAATGTCCCTAATAGAAGAACGAGGATAAAACTGTTGTAACCCCTAGTAGAGGCGGCGAGCCTTAGGTACTCTAGGAGGTCTCTACTCTGGGCGGTCTGGTCGATCACAACCTCTCTACCGCCTCTAATTTCGTCTAGAAAGTCCTTGTTAAGGCTGAACAGGTTGTTGACGAAAATATTGCTGGACGGTATTATAAACACTGTACCGTTGAGGTACCTGAACGCGACGCCTACGCAGAAGCTGTCCATCGGTTCGCCAGGGTCGTAAAAACCGTTACCGTTCAGGTCTATGTACGAGAAGGGTGAGGAGTACAAAATACACTCTCCACCCGGTCCCCAGCTTTCGATGGGGCGAGGTTTTTCAAGAACGACGGTTACGTTTAGCGGCCTGGAGAAGACCACGGGTTCGAACCTAGTGCCGTGCTTGGAAACTTCATCTAGCAGTGTCCCATTGTATACCGTGACGGTCAGGTTGAGGAGGCTCGGGAACTCCTCTGTGGTGTTGTCGGCCCACATGACGACAGTGCCCCCTTTGGCGAGGTAGTCGGCGACGTACTTCAAGCCGTTACTGTCCAACGAGCTAACAGATGTAAGCACTAGTACAGTATTCTTCGGGTCGAGCCTCTCGAGCTCGCTATACCTCAGGATTATCGCGGCGTTGTACTCTGAGTAGAGAGTCGAGAACCCATCTTTGCCGGTGTTCGCTACTGACTCGGGCTTGTTCGAGGGCACTATAACGAGTACGCTTAGGGACGTAAAAAGCAAGAACGCGGTCACGACAAACAGTAGCGGGCTAGGTCTCGGCATTTCTAATCTCCCTTGCAACCGACTCGGCTTCCTCTCTCTTGGGCTTATCACGCGAGTAGAGCTCCTTCTCTACTAACACGAGTAGCCTCCATAGGAGGCTCTTAATAGCGGTGTTGATCCTTAGGCTGGCAAAATGCTCTCTAAGCGTCTCCTGCGCCTCGGGCTTTCTGAACCCCAACTCGTTTAGTAGCCTGTAGTACAGGCCGGCCACTGGCAGCTGGCTGCTGAGGTAATTTATAAACCGAGAGACGCTCCTCGGCGAACTTCTCCTCCCACTTCTAGAACCAACATGTTTCAACACCAAGTACACTCCCCTCTCGTGAGCTACGAGAAGTGGCAGTACAAAAGTGGCAGCAAGGACGATAGACAGGAGTGTCAGCGGGTTTATGTACAGCACAGATACACGGTGTACTGCCGGCTGGTAGACAGAGCCCTCTACTGGGTATACCTCTATTACGGCCTCTACGCGGTCGAACAGCCCCAATCCACCGTTTAAGTAAGCTATACCGTCCTTGGAGACGTCTCTTTCACCACCACTTGTAACAACGACTATTCTGGAAGCGTTCCCCAACGCTCTCACAAGTACGGGTATCGCGTTGGAGAGGCTCACGTATACCGAGGGTGCCTCCACGAGGACGGGGACCTCGGGTCTCTCGACGAGTAGCGGGATCGAGACTGTGCCGCCCAGGTACTTGAAGCCAGGCTCTAGCCTCACTACGAGGTAGTGTGTTCCGGGCGTGGCGTTGTCGGGGATCTTGAAAGTTACAACAACGCCCTCTTCCCTTAAATAGCCCTCGAAGAGCACGTCTCGATCTAGTAGGACAGAGGCAGGACACCCCTCGGCGGGGACTATGTTCGCCGAGACAAGCTCCCCGGGCCGCACAACCCTGGGTACGTTGACTGTTATGTTATTGGTGTATAAGTCTAGTGTCAGGAGTGAAAGGGCCGACGAATTGGCCGAGTCCCGTATCTCGACATGAGCGACCACAGTGTACTTCCCTGCGGGTAACACCTCGCCCAGTTTGCTTGCCGGGGGGATACTTACATCGATCTTGTTGACACCCGTTGAAACAGAGAACTCTTCGGTGACCAAGGTTGTGAGTCCTGGGAGTACAGCCAAGACTAGGGACCCGTTAAAGACGCCCTCTTCTAAGACAACGATCTTAAACGACACGGTGTCGCCTGGGGCAATAGCTTGCGAGCTCGGGTACACCTTGATAGAGCTGCTTGACCTGGACGTGGCTAGGTATACCATTGTCTGGTTCAGTAGGCTGTCAACCCTGTCCAGCAACGAATAGACCTTTCCCGAGTAGAGCGAAGCAGTGCTCTTGTCTACACTACATGCTGTAAGAGTTTTAACGTATGATTCGACGTCTGTTCTCAGCCTCTTGGATAAATCCGCGATATGCTCTAGGGTGGCGGCGACACCGCTCTCGTTGAACACCGTGTTAAGGGCGTCGTGTAGATCGACGAGGTCTTCCACGACACTGCCGTGTAACTGGCTTATTGGTGGAGGTAGGACTGCCTTCGAGTACAGGTTTAGTAAGTCTGTCGAATTGTTGCCGCTCAAGGAGGCTTCCATAACTTTGTACAGTGAGGCGATGAGGGCTTGGCAGTCGAGGCCGGCCTCGTCGGCACGGCCTATGCTTGGGAGGGGGAGCGCGAGGACAAGAGCGAGTAAAACGGCTAAGGCGAGCTTCGTCAAGACGCTAAGACCTCGTAGACCCTGTACGATACCAGGGCTATGAATAGCGTTATTAAGATCCCGTGTAGGACTCCTACAACCCTCCTGTTCTCAAAACTAGGCCTGTTCATGGCGTACGATATGTAGAACGAGAGGATGTTGAGTACAACGTACACGTCCCACCGTGTCTCGCCTAAAAACAGAACCCAGCCATTCAAGACCAGGGTTAAGACTATATACAGGCGCACGAACCTGTCCAGCTCGCTCACACTACCCCACCCTTAAGAACACCTCGGCATTACCGCCCGCGAGACTAACCCTCTCAAGGCAGACAACCCGGTCTTTAAGCCTACCCACGGCTGCGAGCACGTACCCTACGAGAGGGTTGTAGGGGTATTTTAGTAGATCAGCGAACTCGGGCGGTAGATTGAAGAGAACTACTCTCACGGAGCCCTCTTCCTCGAATAAGGCTATGTTATTACAGAGCCCTCTGTTAGAGCACAGGGCACTACGCAGGTCCGCGGTGCTCAGCTTATCGTAGTCGGCTAAAACACTAGATATAGGGAAGGCTATGTACGGTGTATCGGCGTAGCCTACACCAGGTTTTTGAACAGCGTGTGGAGCGCTCTTCGAGAAAACGACGTACTCCTCCCCGCCCGAACCCCTCATATAGCAAGGTCTCACACCCAACATGTCGGCGTCTTGTAGTATACTCGTGATAGCCACGGTCGACGCCAGAGAGTACTCTTTGAGAGATAGAAGCAGGCTCTCGCTCGTAGAAGCCGAGGTGAAGATCAGGACTACACCTATAACAGCTGTCGAGGCACCCATACCTATGATAGGCTGGCTACCCGTTACGACACCGTACGCGATCAGTATAGAAGCGATAACGACTATGTTCAAGCCGGCTACCATGTAGCGCAGTATCAAACCAGCCCACCCAGGTAGTAAACGACGGGTTTAATTATGGTGTCAAATACCACGATGACATCTGCCCTCTCCGAGCTATCGAGAGCAAGATTTTTCGCCATGTAGACGATATACGAATACACCAAGTATAAGAGGTTCACACTCAGGACCGGGCTAAGGTAAAGGGGGATAAAGTAGATCGAGACCAAGACGGCGCTGTCTAAACTAGCCGGTTCTAGTAGCCTGGCCGAAAACAAGACATCGTATACAGCAACCACGGACACGCTCAACGGGTTCTTGATGCCCAGAATTACGCCTAATGTAGTTGACAAAAGTAGGGGCGGTAGGATATACGGTCTGTAGAGAGACTGGTACTTATCCACATCTGTGGAAGAGTAGAGCCCCAGAATTAGAACGGCGAGACACGCTAGATCAAGTAGCCACAGAGGCGTGTTGAGCGATGTGATGAGCGCTTTTACGGTCAAAGGTACGTAAATGAGTAACGGCTGTAAGTCTAGACTCCCCCCTCTGCTTAGTGAAAAGTAATAGGCCTCTAGTACAGCCGTGAACGAGCCTAGTGCTACAACTAGCGATAGTAGGCCGGGGGCAAAATACTCAAGGATCGAGGTTGTAGCTAGTAGTGTGACTACTAGTATATCGAGCATTTCGAGCGACCTACTTTGGGACAGGGACTCTATTTAGAGCCTCTTCGACAAGGCTCTTCGGGGTCACACCCTCGACCTCGAACTCCTCCCTGATCTTGACCCGGTGCGCTAAGATGGGGACCGCGAGGGCCTTCACGTCATCAGGTATAACGTAGTCCCGCCCCTCCATGAAGGCGAGGGTCCTAGACACTCTGTATAACCAGACGCTAGCTCTATGGCTAGGCCCGTAATGCACGGCTCGGGAGCTCCTCACGTAGCTCACTAGATCAACTATGTACTTCTTGACGTTCTCCTCCACGTGCACCCAGTAAGCGATCAACTCGGAGATCTTAGTCACGTCGGACGGTGTGAGCACCTGCTCGACTGGAGGCTGTATCACGTAGTCTGACCTCGAGACTATTTCGAGTTCTTCCTCGGGTGGGTTGTAGAGCGAGGGCAGGCTAGTAGCAAACCTGTCGATCACCGTCTCGATCACGCCGTAAGCCCCGCTCGCGTACTCCTGGGGGATCATCGTCGCGATCACCATGAAAGGCCTGGGCAGAGAGTAGGTGGCCCCCTCGACCGTGACCTGGTATTCCTGCATCGCCTCTATGAGTGCGGCTTGAGACCTGGACGGCACCCTGTTAAGCTCGTCGAGCAGTAGAATATTAGAGAAGACAGGCCCTCTCACAAAGCTCGATGAACCGTCCGGCCTATACACGTGGAAGCCTGTTATATCAGAGGGCAGCGTATCGGGGTGTCCCTGGACCCTCCTGTAAGTCCCACCTATAACTCTGGCTAGCGTCTTTGCTAGAAGGGTTTTACCGGTGCCGGGTAAGCCCTCGATCAGCAGGTGGCCGCTACTCAGAAGCGTTGCCATGCTAAGCTTTACTAAATCCTCCTTCCCGACGTAGACCTTCTTGATCTCGCCTAGGGCTTGTTTGACCATCTCGCGGGCGTGGTCTATATCAAACGACAAGCCTGAATCCCTAGCGAGCCGCTTCATCAATAATTTCACGTTGTCAATATAAGCCTTAACTACCTCTTGTACCTCCTGCGGACTAACCACTTCTTCCTAGTCTTGAACCACAGGTAGGCCCAGGCACGCGGTAGCAGGAAGTACACAGCTATAGGTATGGACGCGAAGCCGACCACTGTGCCGGCTAGCGTAATGTAGCGCCAGGTTACGAAACTGGAATACGAGCTCTCAAGGGACGACAGCTCCTCTCTGGCCAGGGTGAGGTTGCCTTCAACCCACGCCGCCTCTTCGGGGGTCAGGTTGCCTTTGTTTATGAGCGACAAGGCGTTGTTCACGTACTCCTCCACCATACTGGTGTTCATGCCCGCTTGGCTTAGGCTCTTCAACTTAGTAGCTATCTCCTCTACCTGGGCGAGGTAGTCAGGCGACGCAGCCCAAACGACCTCAGCCGCTAAAACGAGGATTGCGAGAACGGCGGCTACCGGCCTGACCATAGAGCTCCTCATCTCGCCTTCGGGGTCTAATCATCCCTAGACCTTTGTTAGAGTCCCGTTGGTTAAAAGGTATTCCTCGTCCCCCGTGAAGCTCTTGATGTTTATCTCCGTAGTGGTGATTACGAAGGAGACCCCGAGCCTGTCCCTAAGCTCTCTTATAGTGTTGAACAGTTTTTCTACACCCTTATCGTCAACGTAGGCGAAGGGCTCGTCCGCGACGACGAGCCTAGGCTTGGTCACCAGGCTCCTAGCCAAGGCGACAACCTGCTTCTCGCCGCCGCTCAACGTCTCCACTCTTCTCTCAAGCATGTGCGGTATTCCGAGCAGCTCGCTTACTTCCCTGACGGCCAGCTCTCTGTCTCTCCTCTTCAGACCCTTAATAATTACCGGTAGCTCTATGTTTTCCTTTACTGTTAGATTAGGGAGCAGGTCTATTGTCTGAGGGATGTACGATATGGTTCCCGATACGAGCCTAGACCTCGCAGCAGTGCCGAGTCTCCACGCGTCGACGCCGTTTATCAGTACCCTGCCCTCGTCAGGCTTTAGCAGTAGGACCATGAGCTTTAGTAGGGTCGTCTTACCGGCCCCGCTCCTACCCCTTACCACGACGATCCTCGAGGGCCCTACTTGTAGGTCGACGTTCTCGAGTACAACCCTTCCGTTAATGGTCTTTCTGACCTTTTCCAGCTTAACGAGCTCCACTAGGCTGACCCTACCCCGCTACACTGCTATACCAATAAGAGGAAACCGTTGCCGTTGTTTAAAACGGTACCGTTGGCCCTATTCGGGTCCACACTCACTTTTACAACCCGGCCGGCGGACACGAGTGCCCCGTTCGTCGCCATGTACCTGTACAGGAGTCTCAGGGACTCTGATCCGCACGGGATCTGTGCCGTCTCAACCCCGTAGAAACCACTCAGCATCATGCTCTGCTTCACGTCGCTACACACCTTCAACCCTGTAAGTTTTTCCTTGAGTAAGAGCCCCGTGTAGACCTCGCTCTCCCTGTACACCCAGTACCACCCAAGGGGGGCCGCTACCCCGGTGAAGGTCAGGACGTAGACGAGGACTGACGTTGCGAGGAAAAGGGCGGACGCAAGAACAGCACGCCTCCTACGGTGCCCGTTGATGGTTAACGGGGCTAGAACTACGATGAACCCGGCCACTCTGTAGATTATGGACTCGTAGCCGGGGATCTCCTCCCCGACAAAGAACGCGATCAGGCCCGCTATAGCGGTGAACCACGCGAGAGAAGAGAGCGTTGTCCTGTCCTTCGACACAGCGTTAATGGCCACGATGAGTAGTGCCGTTAGAACGAGGAGCACTGTCAGAGCGAGACTCACCGTGTCTAGAGAGTAAACGACCTCTGCGACCACGCCCGATAAAGCGACCCCTGTAATAAGGGATAGGAGAGCCGTGACGTCTAATAAACGCTCCTTCACCTTGACTACGAAGACCCCTATTGCTAGCCCGACCAGGCTGAAAATCACAACGTAGGAGACTAAGCTGAGAGCAAGCCAACCCGTTACAGCCGAGAGCGTCGAGAACCTCCCCAGCGTAAGGTACTGCAGGGATTGCGATACGGCTAGCGGCACAGAGGGGACGACAACCCTACGAAACTCCACCGCCCAGTAGGGTAGCGGCTTATATAGCCTGACTACGTGGGCTAAGAACGACGAGAACAGGATGACGGTAGCGATTAGAGAAGTAAGGTGGTGGGTGAACGGAAGCGCCAGCGCGGAGACCACGGGTATAACCGGGCCTAGATTCGCTCTGCTGACGAGGGAGTAGACCATCATTAAGAGGAGGACGTAGGCGTACCCCTCTTTTGTGTAAGCGGCCGTCATCATCAGGACGTTGAAGGCCGCCCCTATCACTATCGCGGCCAGGGCGCCCTCTAAACCCTTCCTAAACGAGTAGACAATTGTTATGATCGACACAGTAATCAAGCTCGTTATCGTGGCTACGGAGAGCAGCAGGCTGGTCCCCGCCACCTCGCTGAAGATAGCCAGTTCAAACGATGTTGCTGGCCAGTAGTTGTTGTAGCCGTCGAAAACGCTGGAGTAAAGGCTAATAGGCGAATACTGGCTCAACACCTGCGAGTTCCGTAGAATACCCCACACGTCGGTCGAGAAGAAAGTACTGCTGGTAATGTAGAGTGCGAGCCTTGCTAGGAGCGGGATTGAGACGGCCAATAGTAGAAGCAGAACACCAATGTTACGCCTCTTCTCCAATTTTGCTGACACCTCTCAACACGATAAACGTCTGAATAATTACGAGGCCCAGGGTGTACAGCAACGTGTTGTCTGGTTGCAGGTCGAGGCTGATACTGTGGAACAGCACCTGGAAGCGCAGAAGCCCGTGGAGAAGCCAGGTAAGCAAGGCCCCGAGAGCATACCCCGACACGAACAAAGCTATTAGGGAGCCTGCGGCCATAAACCTCACCCTCCTCGTATCAAGCACCACCTCGAGAAGCGTGTGCAGGACTTTCCTTTTCGTCTTCAAGTAGTATGACGAGGTCTCGACCAGTACGGCCGTCGAGAGTATCAAGGAGCCAGCTATCCCGAGAAGACTCGTCTCCCTACTCAAGTTGACTACGTCGCCGAAACCCTTGATCGACACGACTCCTTTGAACCCTCCTCTCTGAGACTCGAACAGGGAGACGAGCCAGCTCGGTATGCTTACCTTGAGCCCGTAACCCACGCTGGTGTTGCTCGCGACGGCCTCCAATAGCCTGGTCGCCTGCTCGTCTAGGCTACTACACGTCAAGACGCTGTACTCGCCTACACCTACACCTCTTAGAAGCCTGGCTATATCAAGGCTCGTCAAGACCTCGTCGTCAAGTAGCGTCCCTGTCTCGAAAACGCCGGATACCTCGACTGCTACAGCTTTGTTGTTCAAAACCCCTCTCAGTAGGAGTAGTTCTCCTGGAGAGACGCCCACCTCGCTCGAGACCCGGGCGCCAACCATAACGTTGAACCCGTCTACTCTCGGCTCTCCGACAACCTTGCCTGCGCCAATTACCTGTTGGACCTTGTCTGGTGGTACACCCCGGACTACCACGGGCTTCGCGTCGTTGATCAGCGCAGGGGCTAAGACGACAGGGACACACTTCCCGCCAGTACTGTTGACTACGTAGTCTGCTAAGCGACTCGGTAGTAGACCGGTCACCACGAAGCTGTACCTGTTATAGACCAGTAGGTCACTGCCCCCTCTAGCGACCTCTAGTGGCGCTAGTATAATGTCCCCCGCTATGCTTATGGCGACCATGCTGAAAGAGACGACGACTGCTAGTACCGCTGCCGAAGCGAAGTAGTCTTTGTCGAAGAAGAGTTTCAATAAGACGTTCACCCGTACACCCTCCTCGTCACCCTCCTGGCTATGAACGTGTGGGGTAGTAGGGCGATGGCTGCTATCAAAGCGTAAGAGCGCGCGAAGCCGACTAAGTTTATGTACGGACTTACAACGATCGGGGCCTTCAGGAGGTATTTTGCTACAACGGTGAGAGTACGCGACAGAACTATAGAGAGACTAAAACCGAGGAGTGCACCGGTCACGGCCGTGACCGCGATCGAGAGGAGAAGACCGGCGGCTACGGACCCTCTCCCGCCTCCTAGCTCCCTAATCACTAGTGCCGTGTTCGCTAAGTCGTCCTCTCTTTTCAAGCCGAGTAAGAGGGAGCCCAGGAGCAGTACGGCTAGAGCAAAGTAGACGAGGGCTTCTCCCACGTTCTCGAACTCGCGCACTACACTGGAGGAAGCTATCGACAATGGGTGCAGGCTCTCGTCGCACCCCGAGGCAGGTTTCAACGCCGGCGCCTCATCTGGGAAGTAACCCGTGATGACGACGCTGGTTTTCACCGGGCCGATCTTGACCTCGGCTTGGAGGCGGGTGGGCAGCTCGCTCCCGTACTGGAGTAGTTTTAGTAGTCCAGTGGAAGCCAGCATCTCGACGCCTCCACGGGACCCCTCGGCTACGGAGGGGCAGTAGACTACTAGGGGGATCTCGCTCTCGTTCGCGAGTAACACGCCGACGCTAGCCGGTTGCGCCGGCGGGGCGTTCACTATAGAGCTTAGACCGCTGACGATGACCACGACGGGTGTGAAGAACAACTGTATCATAAAAATTATGCTAGACACGAGCACTGTAAACAGGAGGAGTTCGCCGAGGCAACACCTCGTGAAAGCCACTATCGGGGGCATCTTCATCGGTTCTCCTCCAGCTTAGTGCGGGGGGTGGGATTTGAACCCACGCAGGCCTACACCAGCGGATCTCCCCTGGGCTACTTGAGTCCGCCCCCTTTGGCCTGGCTCGGGCACCCCCGCACCGTAGATATAAATTAAGTGTACAAGGGGTTTTAACCTAGACTTTGCCGACTCCAACCATGAGTGGTCTACGTAAGCAGGTTGGTCAGGGGGTGTGGACTAAGCTTTATTAGTCTAGTTAAGGTTCTCGTATACTCTAGGGTGCTACTTAAATGCCTCTGAGACCGGCAAGGTGCTACACGCACTTCAGCGGGCCGCCGTACACTAGGAAGGAGTACATACCGGGCGTCCCTCAGCCCAAGATAACGAAGTTCGAGATGGGGAACCCGAAAGGCGATTACCAGTACGTGCTGAAGCTAGTGGCGGAGGAGGCCGGGCAGATCAGGCATAACGCTCTCGAGGCCGCGCGTGTAATGATCAACAAGAGGATGAGTGTCGTGGCAGGCGACGTCAACTACTACCTGAAAGTGAAGAAGTACCCCCACCACGTTATCAGGGAGAACAAGATGATGGCGTTTGCCGGTGCCGACAGGCTTCAGGATGGTATGAGGCTGTCCTTTGGCAAACCTATCGGATTGGCCGCCAGAGTTAGCCCCGGTGACGTGATCGTAGAGCTTTACGTGAAGAAGGAGCACTTGGACGAAGCTAAGAAGTCTATGAAAATAGCGGCGTCTAAGCTACCTCTGCCTGCGAGAGTGGTCGTAGAGCCTCTCCAGACGGCTGTTGGGCAGTAGCAGCTACGCTGTCAAGAGCCGTTTTCAGTCCGCAAGGTTAGTACCTTGAAATGCGACACCTACATTGTTGAGGAGAGCCTATTAGTAGAGGAGCTGTCTTCGATATCTGCTTCTAGGCCCCGGGTTCTCTTACAGGCCCCCGACGGGCTAAAGAAGCTGTACGACTGTCTAGGGGGCTTCCTAAAAAAGGTAAGGGACGTCGAGGTCTACTACTCGGCGTCGCCCTCGTTCGGTGCTTGCGACATCCCGCTTGAAGAGGTAGCCCTCCTTAGACCCGACTTAGTAGTCCACGTCGGGCACGCCAAGTACCCCCTCGCCGAGGTCGAGCCCCCTTTAAGGGTCGTGTACGTCCCGGTCTACTACGACGTGACCCCCCGCACCGAGTCTCTACTAGAGATAGAGGGCTTGCTGGGCTCTAGGTCTTGGAGAAGAGTAGCCGTGGTTAGCCCTTTAACGGAGCGTCTAGCGGCTCAGAGGATCGCGGATTACCTGTCCAGCAGGGGTTTCGAGATTAGGGAGGCTTGGGATAGACCTATACTCGGGTGCGACTACCGCTCTGTAATAGCACTGGCAAGCTCGGTAGACGGGTTCATACTAGTCTCTGGGGGGCTGTTCCACGCGTTGGGTGCGGCCTTATACACCGACAACTTGTTGGCCTACGACCCTTACAGGGAGAAGGTCTGGGATCCATCAGTAGAAGCACGCAAGTTGGTCAGAGGAAGGGTTTACACGGTCATTAGACTCCGTAACCAGCCTCTGAGGAGAGCAGTAGTAATCGCCGGCGCGAGGCCGGGGCAGTTCAGGCCCAGTGTACTAAGCATGGTCGCCAAGCTGATGGAGAAGATCGGGGTCGAGTACGTCGTGACGACCGTCTCCTACCTAACCTTGGACAGGCTCCTCACTATAGACGAGACGTTCAGGCCAGACTTCATAGTCGTCACGAGCTGTCCTAGGCTGCCCCTCGACGACTTCCATGACTTCCACAAGCCGGTCCTCACACCAGGAGAGCTCGCCATGCTTGTTTGGGGGGTTGAAAAGTACGTCTTCCCGTGGTAGTCTAGACAAGAAGAGCCTTGAAATAGCCCTTTCCAAGATACCCCGTTACCCGCGTCCAAGGAGGGAGCTGGAGCAGTACGAGACATCGCCGGACGTCGCTGCGGCTGTTCTCTGGGACGCGTACATGATGGGGGATATCGAGGACTCCGTCGTCCTGGAGTTGGGGTGTGGTACCGGCAGGTTCGTATTCGGTGCGCTGATGCTGGGGGCCAGGCTCGGTATATGTCTCGACATAGACGAGGGGGTGCTGGAATACGCGAGGGAGGCCCACTGCAGCCACAGCCGGCAGCTCTGTAGGAGGGTCGTCTACATGGTCGCCGACGCCCTCCACAACCCTGTCGTAAGCGTTGACACGGTCTTAATGAACCCGCCTTTCGGCGTGTACGAGAGCAACCGGGGGCTTGACATGGGTTTCTTGAGCTCGGCACTAGACGTCGCGAGCAGCGTCTACTCGATCCACAAGTACACGGAGAAGGCCGTTGAGCTAGTTAAGACGCGTGCCGTTGAAAAAGGTTTCGGAGTCGTTAAAATAGGCTTTCTAGAATTAAAAATACCGATGATGTTCGAGACTCACCGTAGGAGGGTGCACAGGTTCAAGGCGTTCTACGTCGTGCTAAAGAGGGGTCTGGGTTGAGTAGCGACAAGGTCACACCGGGCGATGTCTTGGGGGTCCTAGAGGAGTTCATAGCGGGTAGCGGCGTATACGAGGATGCTAGTGGGAGGCTCAGGAGTAGCGTCGTAGGCGTGGTTTTCGCGGATAAATTGAGGAAGTCCGTGAACGTGAAACCCGCTGTCGCCAAGACTCTCGTACCGCGTGTAGGGGACATCGTAGAGGGTGTAGTGGTGTACATGAACGACGACCTGGCATTTGTGAGAATTTACTGGATTGAAGACAAGAGATCTGTTAAGCCCGTAAGCATGACTGGGGTTATACACGTCTCGCAGGCCAGCCAAGCATACGTGGAGACGATGTTCGACATTGTCAGGGTCAGCGACGTGGTCAAAGCCAAGGTGATAGGCGGGAAAGGAGTATTCCAGCTCTCCATCAAGGAGCCGCAACTGGGTGTCGTGTACGCGAGGTGTAACTACTGCGGAGGCGAGCTGGTGTACGAGGGTGGCAGGCTGGTCTGTAGCGTGTGTGGGCAGGTTAACAAGAGGAAGGTGAGCACGAACTACGTACTAGTGAAGGGTCAGTGATGCCTCTCGTCAAAAGGGTCTTCAGAGTGAGGTGTGTTAGCGAGCCCTGCGAGAAACTAGCCGAGATGATAAGTGAGCACATAGCTCTTGTAGGCGAATACGCTATAACAATCCACGACAACTGGATATCGATAGAGTTCCACGGATACGAGTCGGAGATCAAGAGGGCCTGGGCCAGGATCAAGAGCCTGTTAGCCGGGTTACCCAAGGCTGGCAGGGGAGGGTTCTCCTTAGAGCTTAATGCTATGTTCAGGGAACTCGGCTCGACCTTCCCGCCCCGTGTTTTAGTTGAGGTGTTGAAGAGGAGGGGGTTCACGGCCGCTCTAGACAAGGACAGCAATAGGGTGATAACTAACGCGGGCAAAGAGGTGGTTTACGAGCTGTCCAAGAGGATAATAGAACTGGCCAAGAGGATACCCGGCAACGTGAGAGGGCTGTCGACTAAGTACTACCTGTTAACTATAGGCGCTCTAACAGGGATCCCTCTGGAGGAGGTCCTGGAGAGAGCTCTCGCGTTATCGCACCTAAGGAAGGATGAAGAGGGGTCTATCGTCCTGGATATCGAGTGGGTCCAGGGAGTAGATGAATTTTTAAAAAAGGTAAAGCATAGTACTGGCTAGCCAGCAAGCAACCGGTGGTTTCATCAATGGAAGTGAGAATTCTGAAGAGGGAGGGAAACGAGCTAGTGATAGAGATCCAGGGAGAGGACCATACACTTGGGAACCTGCTGGCAAAAGAGGCTCTCCTAGACCCGAGAGTAGAGTACAGCGCGTACAGGATCCCGCACCCGCTCCAAGAGAGAATGGAGCTAACACTAGTCACGAAGCAGGGCGAAGACCCGCTCAAGGTTCTCGTCGAGATAATAGACAAGCTAGTCGGTGACATAAGGGCTTTCAGGAGCCTAGTAGAGGAGAAGCTATGAAGAGGGAGTCGAGGGTACTAGCTGTAGCGTTACTCGACGACATCATAGTACTGGCAGTCTATAGGGGAAATTTTTAGAAGAGATGAAAATAGTCCAGGCTCTCGATAGGCTGTTCAGCCTACGGGAGGCCGTTAGAAGCCTGTCCACTTTCAACGAGTTATCGATAGTAGTGAACTGCGAAGGCTCGAAGTACGACCACGCCTGGTTGGGGTTGAGGGTTGTAGAGGGCTCCCAATACCTACCGCTAAGGGAGAAGTACTGTAGTTTTATAAGACTCGCTTCCAGTCTTGTCAAGTATATAAGTTTGGGTGGTGTAGAGGCTCTAGAGTCGGTTGTCTGCGGCGAGACGCCATGCCACGGTTTTGCCCTCGTTGCGGGGGTCTAATGAAGCCGGTGAATGAGGGTGGGACATACTACCTAGTGTGCTCTAGGTGTGGCTACAAGGTCAAGGCTACCGAGCGAGACCTGGCCCTCTACGGGTTGAAGGTAAAAATCGAGCACTCGGAGAAGGAGAAGACGCTCGTACTGAAAGACAGCGGCGAGGCTAACTTGCCTGTAACCAGGGAAGTGACTTGCCCGAAGTGCGGTTACCACGAGGCGTACTACTGGTTCATCCAGACGAGGGCTGCCGACGAGCCTCCGACGAGGTTTTACAAGTGCAGGAGATGCGGGCACGTCTGGAGGGAATACGAGTAGACGGTCGGGCGGGTTGCTGGGTGCTCCTACAAGGCCCCCAAGGTTTAATTCCTCTGGAGCCTAACTAGTTGCATAGAGCGGGTGGTCATTGCTTGAGGCTTAAGTTCTCGAACGCGGCGATATGGAGGTATGTGGTGGCTTCCATTGCGAAGATCATAGAAGAGGGCGTCTTCAAGGCCAACGCTAGTGGTCTAAAGATGAAGGCTCTAGACTCGTCTAATACCGCCCTAATAGACTTAGTAATCCCAAAGGAGTCTTTCGCTGAGTACGACGTTAGCGGGGAGGAGAGGTTCGGCGTTAACTTCGACGACTTCTCTAAGATACTCAAACTAGCCTCAAAGGGGGACGAGCTCGTACTGGAGACTTTCGAAGGCGGTAGGCTAGGTGTGACGTTCCACGGTCACGGGACGAGGACTTTCATCTTACCCAATATCGAGGTGTCGACCGTCGAGGAAATATCCGAGATAGAGCTCGAGTTCCCTGTAACCGCTAGAATCCAGCCGGCTATTTTCGCAGACGTGTTGAGGGAGCTGGAGGTTGTCGGCGACGTGATCACGCTAGAGTCCGAGGCGGGCTCTAGTAAGCTGGTATTCTCCTCGTCCAGCGACGTAGCCGAGGCGAAGATCGAGCTATCTCTCGAAGACGGCTCCCTCCTCGAGTACGTCGTCAACGCCGACGCGAAAGCAAGCTACAGCATAGAGTACCTGGTAGAGATTTCAAGGATCTCGCCGGTGGCAGAGGGCCTCACTCTCAGTTACGGGCCTAACATGCCTATGAGACTCGTCTTCGACATCTCGCAGGGCGGAAGGCTAACGTTCTATGTATCGCCGCGAGTCGAATAAGCAGTTTCTCCGGAGGGTACTCAGGCAATACTATAGTAGGAGGCCTCTCGTAGAGCCGCCCAACCTCCATTCTAGGGAGATAGCCCTCGTAGACCTCGAGAGCGAGGCTTACGTGAGACACCTGAGCTTCCCCTCGATGGCCCAGCTATACCACTTCATTGTAGACCAGAAGACGCCGCTACACTTGTACTACTCGTCAGCAGTCTACGACGACCCCTCGGCGGAGAACATGAGTATGAAGGGCTGGAAAGGCTCGGAGCTTATATTCGACATAGACGTGGACCACCTCCCCGGGTGCGACCTCAAGTTGAAAGTGTGCGTCGAGGACAACAGCGTTCTCGGCGAACACACCGAGAAGTGCCCCTCCGGCTCGGAGCCCGTCGAGGTGAGCGTCATAGAGCCCGAGTGCTTTAGGAAAGGGCTTGGTGAAGCCTCCAAGCTACGCGAGATCCTCGAAGAAGACTTCGGGTTCAAGGACGTTAAAGTCTACTTCTCGGGGCACAGGGGGTTCCACGTGAGGGTCTCCGACGACTCCGCGCTAGATCTAACGAGGGAGGCGAGAGCCTCTATAGCCGACTACGTCTCTTGCGAAAACATGGACGTCTCGCGCCTCTTCCCATCGGATACGTCCAGTAGAGCTGGTTTTGTGTACTTCGGGGAAAACGAGGCCGGGTTCAGGAAGAGGGTTCTAAAACTCGCACTCGAGATGGGTCTGGCCGAGAAGGTGGTAGTCGCAGAGGGCTTTAGGAGCCCGCCTAGACACAGTGAGAGGGGCGTGTTGTACAGGGTGCCCGGTGAATACCTTAGTAACATACTGAGCGACTTATGTGTTAAGGTCGACAAGGTCGTCACAATGGATATTACGCGCCTGTCTAGGTTTGAGGGAGGCATCAATGGTAAAGCGGGCCTCAAGGTAGCGGAGTTTAAAGAGGATGAGCCCTTTAGTTTCACGGAACTGTTCGCTTGGTCGGGGAGAGTAGTGGTAAGCCCGCTCATAGATTTCACGGGCTTCAGGGTATTCGACCAGAAGCTAAACCTGAAGAGGGGGGTCAGGCTGGAGCTGGAGGCTCCCTACGCCATATATTTAATTCTCAAGAAGCTAGCAAATTACGTGAGCGATAAGGGAGTGGAGCCCCTGGTATGAGCAGTCCGCTGACCAGGCTAATACGCGAGGAGATCTGGTCTGCCAAGCTCCTGTCAATCCAAGACGTCAAGTTGCAAGACGTCCAGTCGGGTTTGGAGAGCGGCCTTCAAGCAGGTATAAGTTCTAGCAGAGAGGAGAGAGAGCTCTTCCTAAGAATACTAAGTAGGGTTGTCGAAGACGCGCGTACTCTGGCCGAGTTCAGGCTCTTGAAGGCGTCTCTCGGCGTCGAGCCCCCAGCCGATAGCGTAGACGGGTACGTGCTCAGCCTCGTGTGGCGCTTGAAGAAGTTCCTCGCTCTACTATACTCTGG
Source organism: Thermogladius calderae 1633 (assembly GCF_000264495.1). Classification (NCBI taxonomy): domain Archaea; kingdom Thermoproteati; phylum Thermoproteota; class Thermoprotei; order Desulfurococcales; family Desulfurococcaceae; genus Thermogladius; species Thermogladius calderae. The sequence goes on from NC_017954.1 coordinate 416,483, forward strand.
TTCCTTAGTATCGCATGGAAAGAGGCTCCTCGTCTACTTCAAGTCCGGCTGCGGCAAATACAGAAGAGGTGATGTCGTCTTACTAGAGGCCGAGAAGACGATGCCCTTCTACCTGGAGGACTGTGTTGAGCTAGTAGAGAGACCGATCTACTCGTACCTCCAGCTAAGAGGGCAGGTACTGCAAACTAACAGCTAAGGCGGTCAAGGACACGACAGCCAGTAAGCTGACCATTACGTAGAAGTTGATCTCGAGCCTCCTTTCCTCAGTTATCTTCTTGAAACCCTTTGGTCTAATAGACTCGGTGAAATGCGGCGCTATTGCTCCTACCACGACTAGGAACGCTATTAGTGTGGTGTAGAGCAGTGTGTACCCTACAGCGCTCAACCCATACGAGGCGAGCTGTGAACCAAAGGTCAGGACGAAGTAGGGCCAGTTCGGCACGACCACTATGACGGCTATGATCGACAAGACTACGAACAACGAAAGGGCCTTGTCGGCCACGTAGTCGTAGTCGAACTCGAAGGCTAAGTCCTCTTTAAACCTCCTCGTCTTTCTCGACATGCCTCCCCCCTACGGGTTTAGGTTTTAAATTTAGGTCTCAACTAATAAACACAGCTTTGAAGGTGCTTACTATGAAGGTCAAGAACGTAGTGCCCGGCGTTGTTTTCCTAGCACTAAGCCTGGTCTCCTACTTTGTTCTCGGGTTTTACATCTTGAAGTACGGTTTGCCAAGCGACATCTCGTGGTTCCACATATACGTCGTGAAGTATGCTGGGTACCCACTCGACAGGGGCCTCTCTGTTGTGGCACCCGTCGATCTGAGGTACTACGACACGCTAGGGGATCTTTTAATCAGGGTGCTGGCCCAGAGCTCTGTAGACGTAGTGCCACTAGTAGCGGGGGCTTTAACACTCGCCCTTGTAGCCGCTCTCTCGTATTTCTGGTCGAGGGATCTGCTGACGGCTGGCCTCGCGGCTCTCCTCGTCGCGACAACTCCAGGCTTCGTGTACTGGTTCAAACTGGGGATGTTCGGTCCTTGGAACATGATTCCGCTCACTCTACTCGGCATCCTACTCCTAGTCGCCGCCTCGGGCACGGGGAGCCCCCTGGTCGGCGTGTTAGCGGGGGCAGTCCTAGGGTTTTCGTGGCTGTTGAACGGTAGCGTATGGGCAGTGGTAGCGTCGTACGGCATCACTGCCAGTATTCTCGTGACGGCCGGTAAAATGGGGTGGAGAGAGCTCTCCCCAGCCCAAGTTATACTGGTCGTGTTCCTTGTAGCGGTCTTGCTCGGCTACAGGTTCGTAACCCTCTGGCACGTAGTGGCGTTGGGCTTGCTGGCAGGCCCCCTGGTGGGGTGGTGCTTGGTTAAGAGGTTTAGTCTCAACAAAGCGTCTTCGAGGCTCGTGGCTCTCGTCGTGTCGCTGGTACTCGTCGTCGTGTTGTCTGTGCTCTTGTCGGCGAGCCTGGGCGCCCCCGGCGTCACCGGGGTGTACTATAAGCAGTACAACCCGATGTTCGACCTGGGAGCTCCAGGGCTTCTCCTCGCCCTCGGCTTCCTAGCCTTGTCGAGAACAGCCAAGTATTCGGGGAGTGTAGACCTCTTCGCAAAGGTCCTCCTGCTCTCGATGTCTGTTACCTCGCTCCTCCTGGGCTACGTTGACGTGATCAACGAGCTGTACGCTATAGTAGCGTCCTCCGTGGTGGTCGCCTATGTTTTGACAAAGGTGCTCCACGGGATAAGCGTATTCGAGAAAGGCTTCGGCAGAGCCACCTCTATACTCCTAGTCTCGCTAGTACTCCTGTCGTTTGTAGGGAGCAACGTCGTCTCTTCGACGGCGGTGAGCTGGAGCCCCCCTAGCATCGTGTCTTTGGACATCCCGTTGACCTACATAAACAGGACGGCGGTCGACCTCAGTGGTCTGCCCAGCCTTCTGAGCGCTCTCTCCAACGCCTCTAGCAACAGAACCCTCGTGGTAGCGTACTGGGGCTACACGTACTACGTCCTGGGATATCTAGGCGAGGGGTATACTGCCCTTGCAGGCCCCTCGGGCCCCGTGGAAGGTTGGAGGCTCACGTCTTGGATCATGGTCAGTGACGAGGCCACCTCGGCCGGTATCTTGAGGAGGCTGACTATGGCGTACAACATAAGCAGGGTCTACGTGATCGTGGGGGAGGCTATAAGCATCGAGAACACGGTCTATGGTACTAAGCAGGTGCACTTCGGGAGGGCTATACCTGCGGGTCGTATCGGCACGGTGACCTACCAGCCCCTAGGGGACGTCGCCAGGATACCCGTCTACGTCGCCCTCGCCAACCAGAGTATAACGGACTTCATAGACTACGGTAAGGCGACGTACTTCGTGAACGTGCCCCTGGCATGGACTAGTAGGGCAGCGTCGTCCCTTGTAGTAGAACTCTTAGCTTACGCGGCCCACTCGATGGGTTACCCCACTCTAAACGACATCTACCAGCCCCAAGAGCTCAGCGTAAAGACTCCAATGTTCTTCAGACTCGTCAACACTACACTCATACCGCTGGACACTGCTACTTCGACGTCGGCGACCTTCTACAATTATTACCTGTTGGCACTATACGAATTCCGCGAGGTGACGGTCTAAGGTGGTAGTCCCAAGGAAACCCCTACCAGACCTAGGAGAGCTAGTAGTCGCCACGGTGAGAGAGATATTCGACTACGGCGCTTACGTCACCCTAGACGAGTACAACGACTTGAAGGCGTACTTGCCTTGGAGCGAGGCCTCCACTAAGTGGGTCAAGGACCTTCACGAGGTCATATACGAGGGCGAGAAGATAGTCGTCAAAGTCATAAGAGTGGACAGAAGGAAGAACGAGGTAGACGTCTCCCTGAAGAGGGTCTCCGATGGGGACAAGCGCAGGAAGATGATGTGGTGGAAGAGGTTCCTGCGGGGTGCCAAGATAATCGAGACAGTAGCCAAGTCTATGGGCTGGAGCCTAGAAGAAGCCTATAGGGACGTGGTCTGGAAGCTTGAAGACCAGTTCGGGGAGCCACTAACTGCGCTTGAAGAAGCCGTGGGTAAGGGGGAGGAGGTTCTTATTAAAGCCGGTGTACCCGAGAAGTGGGTCAAGCCTATTCTCGAAGAGGCGTCTAAGCACGTGAAGCCTAGGAAGATCTCGGTCAAGAGGGTCGTCTTGCTTAGGAGCCTGGAAAGAGACGGCGTTGTGAGGGTGAAGGGCGTCCTCGAAACCCTGGACAGGGAGATAACCGGGCAAGGACTAGCGGCGAGAATATACACGGCTGGCTCCCCGAGGTACGTCGTAGAGGTGGAGGCTGGGGACTACAAGACAGCGGAGGCGGTTCTGGAGAGGTCGCTTGAGCGTGCGCTCAAGAAAGCCAAGGAGCTCGGCGTCGAAGTCTCTGTCGAGAGTGTGAAGTCTTGAAGTGGCTCATGAGGAAGTGCTCTAGGTGTGGCAGGTATACCCTTGCGACAGACAAGTGCCCGTACTGCGGGGGAGAGCTGAGAGTCCCACACCCGCCCAGGGCTAGCCCGGACGACAAGCTTGTCGTCTACAGGTTACAGGCCAAGTTGGAGTCGGGCCTCTTGAAACTAGACGAGAAGCCTCCTTACGTGCCGTGAAACAACTTTTTAAAACCCTACAATGCAGTATCCAAATTTACAGAGCCGCCGTAGTATAGCCCGGTCTAGTATGCGGGCCTGTCGAGCCCGTGACCCGGGTTCAAATCCCGGCGGCGGCGTACATACTGATCGCGCCGCCCTACCCGTCTCTTTAAAAACCCTGTAGATCTTCCAATAAATCTCATAGTGTATGGTGGTAAGCGTGACCAGAGTAAAGATAGTGTTCACCGACCTAGACGGGACCTTGACCGAGTCTAGGAGGACGTACAGGATCCACCTGGGGGCCGTCGAGGCGATGAGAAGGCTACAGAGCTTAGGTGTACGTGTTAGCATAGTATCCAGTAACGCCCTCCCGGTAGTCATAGGCCTGCACAGGTATCTAGACTTGGACGGCCCCGCTATAGCAGAGACCGGTGCATTAATATATAGCGAGGACCTCGGAATAGTAGAGCTACCGTCGAGGTCGGCTAGAGAAGCTTACTCGGACGCTCTCTCTAGGTTCAGGGGGCTTGTGGCGGACTCGTGGCAGAACAGGTTCAGGCTTTACGACTTCGCTCTCAGACTAGTTGATAGGGCCAACGGCGACCAGGTCTACAAACTGGTGAAGGACTACGTCGAGGGCAGGTACGACTGGGTGAGAGTAGGCTACAGCAAGTACGCTATTCACCTGACACCACGGGACGTGGATAAAGGCAGAGCCGTCAAGTTCGTCCTCGACAGACTGGGGTTGGACCCTAGTGAGGCTGTAGCTGTGGGCGACAGCTCTATGGACGCGAACCTTCTGAAAGCAGTGGAGCTGGGCGTGGCAACTGGAGACGCGGACGAGGAGCTCAAGGCGGTGGCTAAGCTAATCGTAGACGAGCCCGCAGGAAGGGCCATCGTGAAGCTCGCCGAGTTGATCGAGGGCGGCCAGCTGTGATTAGGGCTGTCTTGTTCGACATGGACGGCACGATACTGGACTCGGAGGACTTCATAACCTGGAGCTTCCTCGAGGCCTCGCGTATAGTGGGCGTCGAGGTAGACGAGGACGCGATCAGGAGAAACATCGGTAGGCCTCTAGACGAGTTCTCCGCCCTGGTATTCGGGGGGCTGCGTAGAGAGAAGTACCTCGAGCTGATGAAGGTCAGGGCTAAACTAGTAGAGGAGAACTGGAAACGGATGATCAGGGTCTTCGACGACGTCTCCGGGGTTCTGAGCCTTCTGAGGAGCAAGGGGTTCAGACTCGCGGTAGCCTCCTCCAGTAAACTGGAGAGGATAGTCGAGTACCTCGGCTACTTCAACATACTCGGCCTCTTCGACACGGTCTCGGGAGTCGTTGACGGGGTACGAGGTAAGCCCTACCCGGACGTGATCCTGAGAGCTCTAGGCACGATTGGTGTTGGAGCCGGGGAAGCGGTATACGTCGGCGACAGGGAGGTCGACTGCCTCGCCGCCAGGTCGGCAGGGGTCGGCTTCGTGCTGGTCAATAGGAAAAACTACGGGTACGATCAGGGCGTGTGCCGACCAGACTACGCTATAGAGAGCCTCAGGCCTCTCCCAGACCTCCTCCTGTATATCAACAAAAATTGATATGTTTGTGAACATAATTTTCTCTTTGAATATAAAAGGGGCTTTAGTAATAAGATAGCCCTTGGGTGAAATACGTGGACATAAACATAGTGGACTTGATCATATATATTTCTCTGACAAAATCGGTTGAGCTAAGTAGGGCGAACGTTGCGAGCAGAGACGCGGTTATTACGCAGAGCCTTAGAGCGGCCACCGTAAACCAGGAGGAGCAAGCCCCAGTCTAGTGGTGGCACACACCACATAGTCACATCAACACCTGGCTTCGAGGAGCTTAAAGTCGACCCTGGTCCGAGCTAGGTCTAGGCCTCCTACACGGTAAAAGGCCCCCGCTACGGGGGCGAGTGACCGGCCTCGGTAGCCATCTGTTGCAGGTTAATTAGGTCTTACAGGCAATACTATATACAGCCCCGCGGCACCCGGCGGCGGCGCGGTTCCTACGCTGGGTTATACCAGCGAGTGAGGAATCGGCCTCCTGCCGCGGGGACAGTTGAGCTGGTTAATGAAGAGATCAAAGGGGGTAAGGTTTATAACACCCTCAGAGTAAGATAGTTATGCTGGAACAACGCTTACCACGTGGGGACTCAAGAAAACCGGGGACTTTAACCCCGGGAACCTTGAGTCCGACGGGGGCAGGGCGGCGTGGCGCACGAGGTAGCATGCCTCCCGCCTTGCGGCTAACTCCGGTTGATCCTGCCGGACCCGACCGCTATCGGGGTAGGGCTAAGCCATGGGAGTCGTACGCCCCGCCGCCGCGGGGCGTGGCGGACGGCTGAGTAACACGTGGCTAACCTACCCTCGGGAGGGGGATAACACCGGGAAACTGGTGCTAATCCCCCATAGGGGAGGAGGCCTGGAAGGGTTCCTCCCCGAAAGGGTGCGGCGGGGGTTATCGCTGCCGCACCGCCCGAGGATGGGGCTGCGGCCCATCAGGTAGTTGGCGGGGTAACGGCCCGCCAAGCCTATAACGGGTAGGGGCCGTGAGAGCGGGAGCCCCCAGTTGGGCACTGAGACAAGGGCCCAGGCCCTACGGGGCGCACCAGGCGCGAAAACTCCGCAATGCGGGAAACCGTGACGGGGCTACCCCGAGTGCCCCCGATAAGGGGGCTTTTCCCCGCTGTAAGGAGGCGGGGGAATAAGCGGGGGGCAAGTCTGGTGTCAGCCGCCGCGGTAATACCAGCCCCGCGAGTGGTCGGGACGATTATTGGGCCTAAAGCGCCCGTAGCCGGCCCGGGAAGTCTCCCCTTAAATCCTCGGGCTCAACCCGAGGGCTGGGGGAGATACTCCCGGGCTAGGGGGCGGGAGAGGCCGGGGGTACTCCCGGGGTAGGGGCGAAATCCTATAATCCCGGGAGGACCACCAGTGGCGAAGGCGCCCGGCTGGAACGCGCCCGACGGTGAGGGGCGAAAGCCGGGGGAGCGAACCGGATTAGATACCCGGGTAGTCCCGGCTGTAAACGATGCGGGCTAGGTGTTGGGTGGGCTTAGAGCCCACCCAGTGCCGCAGGGAAGCCGTTAAGCCCGCCGCCTGGGGAGTACGGCCGCAAGGCTGAAACTTAAAGGAATTGGCGGGGGAGCACCACAAGGGGTGGAGCCTGCGGTTTAATTGGAGTCAACGCCGGGAACCTCACCGGGGGCGACAGCAGGATGACGGCCAGGCTAACGACCTTGCCCGACGCGCTGAGAGGAGGTGCATGGCCGTCGCCAGCTCGTGCTGTGAAGTGTCCGGTTAAGTCCGGCAACGAGCGAGACCCCCGCCCCTAGTTGCTACCCGGGGCTCCGGCTCCGGGGCACACTAGGGGGACTGCCGCCGTTCAAGGCGGAGGAAGGAGGGGGCCACGGCAGGTCAGCATGCCCCGAAACCCCCGGGCTACACGCGGGCTACAATGGCGGGGACAGCGGGATCCGAACCCGAAAGGGGGAGGTAATCCCTCAAACCCCGCCGTAGTCGGGATCGAGGGCTGCAACTCGCCCTCGTGAACGCGGAATCCCTAGTAACCGCGCGTCATCAGCGCGCGGTGAATACGTCCCTGCTCCTTGCACACACCGCCCGTCGCTCCACCCAAGGGAGGAGGGAGTGAGGCCTGGTCTCTTCGGAGGCTGGGTCGAACTCCCTCCTCCTGAGGGGGGAGAAGTCGTAACAAGGTAGCCGTAGGGGAACCTGCGGCTGGATCACCTCCTGCAACCCCGCCGCCGGGGGGCATGCTACGTGAAAAGCCACTGCCGCCCTGCCCCTCTCTCCGATGCAGCACAGGGCCTCAGAGCCCTGTGTAAAGGGCGTTATTCCTCCTCCGATAACGGGAGGGGGAGATGAACGCCGCAGGTAGGTCTATCAGGGGTGCTAGTCGAGCTCCGCGTGGGCGTTGCTCTCGCATCCCAGGCTACGGCGAGGAAGCCGCCTGGTGGATGGCTCGGCTCGGGCGCCGAGGAAGGCCGTGGCAAGCTGCGATAAGCCCGGGGTAGGCGCAGGCAGCCGTCGAACCCGGGATCGCCTAATGGGACCTCCTGCCACGGGCTTTAAGCCCGTGGCGCCCGGGAAACCGTCGAGGGAGTACCGGGCGGGAACCCCCCGAACGGAAACATCTTAGTAGGGGGAGGAAGAGAAATCAAACTGAGATCCCCTGAGTAGGGGCGACCGAAAGGGGGAGAGCCCAAACCAAACCCCCACGGGACGACCGTGGGGGGATGTGGGGTTACCGGCTCCACGGCTAGGGGTTCGACCCCGAGCGGGCCTACCCACGGTAGCCGAAGTGGCCTGGAATGGCCCGCCGTAGAGGGTGACAGCCCCGTAGGCGAAACCGTGGGGGCTCGCGCCGTGGAGCAGAGTACCACGGCTTGGTTGTGCCGTGGGAAGTAGGGGGTCACCGACCTCCAAGGCTAAACACGTCCCGAGACCGATAGCGAACTTAGTACCGTGAGGGAAAGCTGAAAAGCACCCCGCAAGGGGGGTGAAAAGAGCCTGAAACCAGGCGGCTACATACGGCGCTGCCCTAAAGAGGTGACGCCCCCGAAGGAAACCGGGGCGACCCGGGAGTACGAGGGGGGTTGATCAGGGTGGCGCCGTCCGTCTTGAAACACGGGCCGGGGAGTCCACGGCAGTGGCGAGCTTAAGGGGTTAAACCCCGTAGGCGTAGGGAAACCGACATGCCCGCAACCACGGTTAAGCCGTGGCGAGGGGCGGGGTCCCAAAGGGCCCGGAGTCACTGCCGTGGGACCAGAAACCGGGCGATCTAGGCGGGGGCAGGGTGAAGCCGGGGGAAACCCCGGTGGAGGCCCGAAAGGGTTCTGACGTGCAATTCGTTCCCATGACCCCCGTCTAGGGGCAAAAGACCAATCAAGCCCGGTGATAGCTGGTTCCCGCCGAAGTGGGTCTCAGCCCAGCCCCGCCTGAGGTGGGCCACGGGGTAGAGCTACGGATTGGGGGTGCAGGAGCCGAAAGGCTCCGGCCTCCAGTCCAACTCCGAACCCGTGGTCACCGTAGAAGGCGGGAGTGGGGTTCCCCGCCGTAAGGGTGGGGGCCGAGAGGGGAACAACCCAGACCGGGGTTAAGGCCCCTAAGTGCCGGCTAAGTGCCAATCTTAAAGGGCGTCCCACGGCTCAGACAGCGGGGAGGTGGGCCTAACAGCAGCCATCCTCTAAGGAGTGCGTAACAGCTCACCCGCCGAGCCGTGGGGCCCCGAAGATTGGTCGGGGCTTAAGCCGGCCGCCGAGACCCCGGGGCACGGCCCCTATGGGGCCGTGATCTGGTAGGCGGGCGTCGGGTCGGGGCAGAAGCCGGGCCGTGAGGTCCGGTGGACCCGATCCGAGTGCAGATCCCGGCGGCAGTAACAGCGAAGAGGGGTGGGAATCCCCTCCGCCGGAAAGGACCAGGGTTCCTCGGCAACGGTCGTCGGCCGAGGGTTAGCCGGTCCTAACCCGGGCCGTAACTCGGACCCGGGGAAAGGGAAACGGGTTAACACTCCCGTGCCGCGGGGGTAGGCGCGGCAACGCAAGCCCAGCCTCCGACGCCTCCGGATAGGCGGACTGGGGGCGGTCGAATGACCGCGACCCAGCTAACCGGTGAAGGCCCCGGAGTACCGTAATGGTGAGAAGGGGCTGAAGCCGGGAATGGGGCCCCGTTAGGGGCCTTCCGCCGACTCCGGGGGCCCTTGAAAAGGGGGCTGGGAACGATCCCCCGCGCCCGTACCGAGAACCGACACAGGTGCTCCTGGGTGAGTAGCCCCAGGCGTGTGGGGGTTAACCCGGGCCAGGGAACTCGGCAAATTGGCCCCGTAACTTCGGGAGAAGGGGTGCCTGCGGTTCTGGGGCGCACCCCTGGAACCGCAGGTCGCAGTGCCTAGGGGGGCCTGACTGTTTAATAAAAACATAGGTCCCCGCTAGCCCGAAAGGGTTTGTACGGGGGCTGAATCCTGGCCACTGGCGGTCCGTGAAACCGGGGTACAACCCGGCGAAGCGCCGCTGAAGGCCGGGAGTAACTCTGACTCTCTTAACGGGAGAGCCCCATCGCTTGGCAGGTCGTAGGCTTATCAGTCCCTGGCTACAAATTGGCGGTCGGGGGCGTATAATTGAGTGGTAATGAGCTGATAAACGGCTATGTGATCGGGCTAATAGATGCCGAGGCCTCGTTTTCGGTTAGTGTAAAACTACAGAAGGACCTAGTGTATGGTATAAGACTAGACCCAGCATTCAGTATCACGCAGCTCGAGGAACAGACGCTGAAAATTGTGAAAAACGTAATCGGCGCAGGGAGGATAATTAAGAAACCCGGGCAAGAGCACCTGTACGTGCTAATAATAGACAATATGAAGGAGCTAAACGAACAATTGATACCCTTCATAAACAAGCACGTTGGGCTACTACACTCAAAAAGAAGGCAATACGAAATATTTAGAGAAATTGTGAGTGCCCTGTACAGAGGTGAGCACAAAGACCCACTAAAGCTCAGGGAGCTCATTCTAAAAGTGTATGAATTGTCAAACCTGAGCAGAAAATCGCGCAGGAAAAGGGCCCTCAGAGAGGTACTTGAAATAATCGAATCTCGTATTGCCAAGCGGTGGGGCCTCCCGGGAGAAAGGTAGCCAAATGCCTTGCCGGGTAAGTTCCGGCGCGCATGAATGGATCAACGAGGTCCCCACTGTCCTGGCCCGGGGCCCCGTGAAGACACGGAGCCGGTGCACAGGCCGGCAACCCCCCGCAGGGCGATAAGTCCCTGTGGAGCTTTACCGCAGCCTGGCGCTGACCTCTGGGCTGTGGTGCGTAGCGTAGGTGGGAGCTTGTGAAGCCACACCTCCGGGTGTGGCGGAGGCGCCAATGAAACACCACCCACTACAGCCTGGGGGCCTCACCCCGGGGGAGACCCTGGGGGACAACGCCAGGTGGGCGGTTCGGCTGGGGCGGCACGCCCGCGAAAAGATAACACGGGCGCCCAAAGGTCGGCTCAGGCGGGTCAGAGCTCCGCCGTAGAGTGCAAGGGCAAAAGCCGGCCTGACCGGACCCTTGAACACAAGGGGTCCGGCCGGGAAACCGTGGCCTAGCGAACGCTCGTGTCCCCCTCGGTGGGGGCCGGGCATGACAGAAAAGTTACCCCAGGGATAACAGGGTCGTCGCGGGCGAGAGCTCCCATCGACCCCGCGGTTTGCTACATCGATGTCGGCTCTTCCCATCCTGGGGGTGCAGCAGCCCCCAAGGGTGGGGCTGCCCGCCCATTAAAGGGGAACGTGAGCTGGGTTTAGACCGTCGTGAGACAGGTCGGACTCTACCCGCGGGGGGCGCGGGCCGCCTGAGGGGAAGGTGCCCTCAGTACGAGAGGAACGGGGCGCCGCGGCCTCTAGTCTACCGGTTGTCCTGGCGGGCAACGCCGGGCAGCCACGCCGTGTGGGGTAACCGCTGAAAGCATCTAAGCGGGAACCCCTCCCCGAGACGAGGCGGCCGTCCGTCACGGGGCCACCCGTGGCGGGTAGGGCTCCCGTAGAAGACGGGGTTGATGGGGCGGGGGTGTGAGCCCCAAGGGTTCCCCCGAGGGGTTCAGCCCGCCGCTCCCAAAAGCCCGACGCCGTAGCTACTCACCCGGGAGCGAGAGCGTTAGCCCACGCGGGCTCGGGCACGTCTCCTGATAGACCTACCTGCGGCGTAGACCCCCCTCACTCCACTTTCTGGGCATGTTCTCGTGTCCTCGAGTGTAGGAGTGGTATTGGTGAGTTTACCGTAGGTTAGGAGAAGGCCTCAGCTAGGGTAACGCTCTTCACCGGTCCGTAAACCGTCGTCTCATCACACCGTATTTAACTCTGTTTCCCAGGTTTAAAACAGTGGTGCGGTGCTTGGGGCTACGCGACTACGTAGCGATGACAAGGCCTGTTAACAGCCTCATGAGCGGCTTGGGTGCCCTCATGGCTCTCCTGGTCTACAGGGGGTATACTCCACCAGGCATCCTGGTGGCTGTCGTCGCTACAGCGACGGGCTACCTCTCTACAGCGGCCTCAATGCTCGTGAACGACTACGTTGACGCGGCGGTTGACGCGGTGAACAAGCCGTGGAAACCTATACCGTCAGGCCGGGTCAGCCGGGAGACTACTAGGAGCCTCGGGCTAGCCCTGGCAGTGTCCTCTATAGTCCTGAACGCGCTGCTCGCACTCGCCGAGCCGGGCTTGGGCTGGCTGCCCGCACTGGTGGTAGCAGTCTACACTCTCGTGGGGCTGGCCTACAGCTACCTCAGGGCTCACTGGTGGAGCCACTTACTCGTCTCGCTCTCAACCACGGGGCCCGTCGTCTACGGGTACGTGCTCGCGGGACCGCCACAGGGGAAGCTGGCCTTCACAGCCGCCTTCACAGTACTCGTCTTCCTCGTCACTACGGGTAGAGAGGTCGTCAAGGCGCTCCAGGACGTGGAGGGTGACAAGAAAGCCGGCTACAAGACGATACCAATAGTCTTCGGCGCGGAGGCGTCGAGGAGGCTGGTCCTAGTGATCGGGGCCTCCGCACCCTTTTTGGCCCTCGTAGCGTACGCGTTCAACGGTAGCACCGCCTTCCTAGTCCTCATACTGTTGGCGGCGGCCGCCTACCTACACCAGGCGGTGAAGGCCTACTCTAGGCCCACGGACAAAAAGGTGCTGGAGGACGCGAGAGTGAAAATGCTGGCTTCGATGGTGTTGGGGCTTGTCGCCTTCTGGGCCTCAGGGCTTTAGCGTGCCGACCCCGAAGATCCTCCCAGCCGCGCTCTTGTACCTCGCAATACTCTCCGTCGCAGCGGGGTCCAGCCCCCGCTTCAGCGCCAGCTCCACGCTCGCCAGCCCGAACAACATGGCGGCGTAGAGGACCTTCCCCACCTTGTTCACCCCCCTCAACGCGAGTACCCTGACTCTCCTCCCCCTCCGCTCGTGCTCCCCCACCATGAACTCGACGAGGCCCCTCCCCGCCTGGTCGTCGGGGTCGTAGAACGCGACAACCCGGTATTCGTCGAACAGGGGCTTCTCGTAGCCGACTATGTCGTTGTGCATCCACTCGGGTGCCACGTCTACCTTGACCACTATCTTCGAGTTCTCGTTGAACTCCGACTTAGCCCTCACAGCCAGGGGCTCCAGGGGGCTGTGAGTCGCGACAACGAGGAGCTCTCTGCTGTAGGCGAACTCCGCTAGCGATGAGGCCTCGCTGGCTATCTCCCCCGCCTCTCTCTCCAGCTGCCTCTTAGCGTCCTCGACCTCGGCTCTCGACGCGACGGTGAGGCCGCTGGAGTCCAGTACGCCTAGCACGCCGGTCAGCATGTGGGGGAAGCTCACCCTGGGTAACAGGCCTACAGGGGTCTTGAACACGGGGAGCCCCTTCTCCGTGGCCAGCTTCTCGAGTAACCCCCCGCTTGTTATCGCCACCACCTTGGCCCCCTTCTCGAGGGCCCTGGCCGTGGCCAGTAGGGTCTCGTGTGTGTTGCCACTGTAGCTCACGCTGACGAAGAGCGTCCTAGCAGACACGTAAGATGGGACTATGTGGGACTTCACAACCTCCACGGGGACGCTGAGCCTTTCCAGCGCTAGTAGCTTGACGACGTCCCCTACAATACCGCTACCGCCCATCCCCGACACCACGATGTTCTCGAACGGCCCCTCGACAGAGACGCTACCCCACTTGGAGAGCGCGTCCTCCACTAGTCTAGGCCAGTTGAGGTAGTCCCCCCGCATGCCGCCACCCAGACCACTTTATATGGAGCAAAGAGTATTTTAGTGTAGGCGTGAGGAAGCCCTCTTGCGCGTAGTCGAGGTGCTGGCCCGGGGCAGGCACGTAGTCTACACCAGCGACATCAACGTAGTGCTCAAGCTCGTCGCGAGGTTTGTTGAGGAGACCACCGGCGGCCGGATCAACGTCGTGGCGGAGGGGGGCGTCACAGAGGCCCTGGCGGCAGTCTTGACCAAGGGGTTGGAGAGGGTGGTGCTAAGCGAGAAGCCTGAGGAGGGCCTGCCGGGCCCTGAGACTAGACTGGTCTGCGTAGACAAGCCGTGTTTCGACGTCCCAGCCGAGAACGTGGTCGTCTTCCTGACGCAGAGGGTCAAGGCGCCCAGGTTCTACACGAGGCACTACCTGAGGAGGCTGGACTGGGGCGTGTACGTCTTCGAGACACCCTCGACAGGCGAGAGGGTAGTCCTCACAACTAGCGGCGGCCGTCTAGTAGAGGGGACCGGCCTAGCCCCCCTCGAAGAGAGGGCTCTGGAGCTCGTCAAGAAGGCGATGCTCGACTACGGTGAGCTGAAGGTGAGCGACGTGCTGTTCCTTATAGAGAGGGAGATGGGCGTGTCCAAGAACGCGGCCAGGGAGATACTCTCTAAACTGGTGTCTAGAAGGTACCTCAGGGTCAGGAGGGGGGTAGTAGAGCTAGCGTAGAGCCCGTCAAGAGCCGAGCCTCCGCATCCCCCTCACGTACACACCTGTCAGCGGGAGGCAGTCCCTCAGCCCCGCGAGGACGGAGTTGACCTCCTCCTCGGGCCCTATGATGTCTATGTAGAGCTGATCCCCCCTGCTCACTACCAGCACCACGAGTTCTCCCCTGCGGTAGAGGCCGACAGGTCCATCCCAGACCGGCTCGCCCAGCAACTCCGAGAGCCTTCTCGTGATACGCGAGGGGCCCTCTGCCCCCAGCTTAACGTCGAGGGAGACGTGGTACATAGGCCACCATCGCGCGAGGGCTTGGAGTCGGAGGTGTCCAGGTAACCCCGGGCTACTGTAACCAGGTGTCGGTGGTAATATGTCTTTGCAGAGGCCGCTTTAAGAAGGCCACTCCTTACGAAGCAGCCGTGGATCGGTGTATTGCTGTTAGGCGTACCCCGAGGCCCTTTCGCGTGCGTGTCGAGGCGTTGGTCGTGGACGACGAGCGCGAGCAAAAGTTTATAGATACAAAACTTGTTTAACTGCTATAGGGGGCTCCTAGTGCGCGCTTGGCCACGCTGGCTCAGCCGGCATTACGTGGCTCTATTGATAGCTGTCGGGGTACTCTCGGCCTCCATACCTCTCGGGACATACCTAGTGGTCGAGCCTGGGGTCTACCTGGAGTTCAGGTTCCACGAGCCCTCGCACGACAGGAATATCGATGTGACAGACCAGCTGTCTTTGAGCAGGGACGTATACCTGTGTGTGAGGGCGGAGGCTGTCGCCCCTGTCCCAAGCGACACTCTTCTACTGGGCTTCAAGTGCTACAAGGGTATACCCCTCCTCCTAGTCCCGTACAAGAGCATCGAGCCGGCGTTGAGGGCCTGGGCCTCGGTGCTCAGGTCGAGAGGAGTACCAGGCGACGGGCAGGCAAACCACTTCTTCGGCCTAATAGTACACGCTGTCTTACTGGACTCCTCAAACAACAGCGTGTTGTACGAGACGACATACTCGCTCCCGGTTAAACTCGGCGACCTCTTGTCACCGCGAGCGCTGAAGTACACTGTCTCGGTGTCCAAGGCCGGGGGACTCTACCAGGCGGTCTACAGAGTAGAGAACGTCCTGTTAAGGCCTGTGAAAAACGTTGAAGTTCTCCAGGTCGAAAACGTCGAGGCGAGCACTACTCTACTGACTTCGGGTAGTGTAGACCTGAAGTGCGCCCCCGCGTACCCCCCATTCTACTACTGCGAGAGGACGTACACTAACAAGCCAGAGTACGTGACAGCGTACCTGCCTCCCAGCTACTTCAGGGCAGAGAACGGAATACTCTACGTTAAAACGCCCGTGTTGATCGCGAACAACCTCTTCTCCTACTCAGGGGTGGTCATGGTCAGCATGAATATAGGGCCCCGGCGAGAAGAGGCTAAGCTCACCGTCGGCACTGGAGACATCTTGCCGAACATAACGCGTGCTAGCCTGCCGGACATAAGCCTGCAGCTAGCCGGGAGAACGTGGGGAGGAAGCACCTACTACTACGGCGTCGGTTACCCGGTTGCGCCCAATTCTAGTGCGTGGTTGTACATATGGGCCAGGCCAATACAGCGGTTCGTCGAGGCCTACCTATGCAGTTCGAGTGAATGTACCCGCCTGCAGGGCCGGGACAGAGTAGAGGCGTTCATAACAGACGTCCTGGTGAACGGCACCACCATACAGGGGGGTGTAGAGCAGGGGTTGCCGCACCCCTACATCATGGACAAGTTCTTTAACGCAACCACTAGAACCCTGCTTGTAATACCGGACACCGCCCTGAGCGACGGGGCGCTGAGCCCGGGCGAGTCCGTCTCTCTAGGGAACGTATTCCAATACTACGACACCTGCGGGAGCGGGTCCGGAGTAGGGGTATCCGGCTCGGTCATAGCGATGGGTGTTTGCGCCGCCCTCGGCCTCGAGACTAGCGGCGCGGCGTGCGCGGTGGCCGCGACTCTCGCCTCAGCAATACAGATATCGCTGGGCACTGAGCGGCCCGGCTTCTACGTTACGGGCGGTATGTATAATGTTGGCAGTTTGCAGGGCATCGGCTACAACGTCGACAAGTACGTGTACGTAGCAGTCAGCAAATACAATTACACGCAACCGCCCCCATGGTGGTGTCCATGGTGCGGCAGCTGCGTCTACAATGTTCCAGCTGGCATATACTTCGAATTCGCCTAACCCAAACATAGCGCCTAGACAGAGTTCAACGGTGCAACCTCCCCCTAAACTTGCGTTTTTCCCGTCGTGCCCACACCGGCTTGGCGAGCGTTTATTTGTACTCAACACGACATTTACTTCACGGCCTACCGCCTCAGGGGATCGGGACGCTGATAGTAGACCGTGATAGGGTAAGGTTCATAGCAGGGCTCTTGAGGGGTCTCGGGGGATTCCTCGAGTGCTTCGAGAGGGCCGACCCTCAGTTCAGCGCGGTGAGGCAGGTCGTTGAGAGGCTTGGCTGCGGGAAGTCCGCTGTCCTAGTCGTAGCCAACTCCCTGGTGAGCTACCAGCTCAGTACTACCGGCGAGGTGTACTGGACGGAGTTCGCCAAGTGGGTGGTGTCGTCGTCGGGAGGGCTGTACGAGGTACACAGGGGCTTCCTCGAGTCCACGCGCTTCAACAGGGCCAGGCTGTTAGACAAGCTCGACAGGCTCAGCAGGTTCTACGCTTCGAGGTTGGCGGCGGAGCTCGAGGCCGACCCGCTGAGGTACTGTGGCAACCTCCAGGGACTCGTGGAGGAGCTGGCGAGGACGATGGGTGGAAGCCCCGAGGACAAGACGATCGCCTTCGCGGGTAAGATGCTGAGGTACGTCTGCTTGGCGTGCGGCTCGGAGACGAGGGGGGACGTAGCCGTACCCGTAGACCGGAGAAACGCCCTGCTACTGCTAGCAGGCTGTCTCGTGAGGGGGTGTGGCGGGAGCCTAGACGAGTGCGTGGGCTTGTTGATGACAAGGCACAAGAGGACCGCCCTGGCAGCCCTCAGAGAGCTCTGCACCACGGCCGGAGTGGACTGCGTGAAGCTGGACGCCCTCACCTGGGCACTAGCAGGGGCGCTCACGGGTAGGAGGCGGATGGACGAGATCCTGGAGGCGGCGAGGGGCTGTCTTGGCGGTGAGCGTATCGAGATTCTCTCGGAGCTCTACAGCGAGTTCTCGAAATGCCTAGAGCCCCGGACCAAAGGGGTTTAAAGACGAGGGCCCTCATGTAAACGTGGGTGCGCCCATGGAAGGAGTCGTGGCCGAGGCTAGGCGCGTAGCACGGGAGTCGCTGGGGTCGGACTTCGACCACGGGTACCCCCACGTGGAGAGAGTGAGGAAGTGGGCTTGGGAGATCGTTAGGGAGGAGGGGCTGAAAGTCGACCCCCTCGTGCTAGACCTCTCGGTATACCTGCACGACGTCGGGAGAGTCATAGGGGAGCCCCACGCCTACTACTCGGCGGTCTTCGCAGCGGGGTTCCTCAGGAGGTGGGGCTTGGACGACGCGGTCGTCGAGAAGGTTGTCAACGCCATAGAGTACCACAGCTTCAGTTACTCGCGCTCGAAGAAGGTCTGGCCTATGAGCACCGAGGCCCTCGTCCTGAGCGACGCCGACAAGCTCGATGCGCTGGGCGTGGTAGGGTTCCTACGGGTTTTTGCGTACAACTGGAAAACGGGCGGTAGTATGGACGACATTATAAGGCACTTCCACGAGAAGATATTCAGGCTGAAAGACCTAATGCACTTCTCCTACTCCAAGAGGAAAGCGGAGGAGCTGACGAGCAGAGTCGAGAGAGTGGTCAAAGAACTTGTAGAGGAGCTCTCTTCCTCGGGTAAAGAGTCATAGGCCTCCGAAGGCCAGCCCCTACTCTAGGCTTAACGGAGCGGGGAGGCCTAGACACGGTTTTAAGAGCCTTATCCTAGAGAAAGTGATGAAGAACATGTTCGAGGTCTTCATACTTAGACCCGACGCCCTCGCAGTGTGGGAGGACGAGGTAGTAAGAGAGAGGCTGTCCTGGTACCACAGCGTGATGGTCGACGAGAAGCCGGCGAAGTTCATAATCGCTCGCAAGGTCGAGGTCCCCGAGGACCCGTACAGGTTGGATGACATGAGAGAACTGTGGAAGGTCCACGAGAGGGCTGCCAGGGACTTCGACAGCCTGCTGAGAGAGGTCAAGAGCGCCGACGCGACCCCTGCCTCGTACCTGAGGAGACCCGACCCCAGGCACAGCTACCTCGACGTGAAGATAGCTATCGCCCGCAGGCTCATGGACCCCTGTAGGCTGTGCGAGAGGAGGTGCGGCGCCCGCCGGCTCAGCGGCCAGCCCGGCGTCTGCTTAATGGCCGACAAGTGCATTGTTCACTCGGCCTTCCTCCACATCGGGGAAGAGGCGCCGCTCGTACCTAGCGGGACTATCTTCTACGGCGGCTGCAACTTCAAGTGCGTGTTCTGCCAGAACTACGACATCAGCCAGGTCAACGCGAGAGGCGGCGAGGTTGTCTCGAGCCTGGAGCTCGCCAAGGTCCAGAGGGCTCTAAGGTTGAGAGGTGCGCGCAACATAAACCACGTGGGAGGCGAGCCGACGCCTCACGTGGCCTTCATACTCGAGAGCCTCAAGTTCCTCGACGTGAACGTGCCGCAGTTGTGGAACAGCAACATGTACATGACCGAGGAGGTCGCGAGGCTGCTCCTCGACGTGGTAGACATATGGCTCCCAGACCTGAAGTACGGGAACGACGAGTGCGCCTGGCGGCTAAGCAAGGTTAGGGACTACTGGGCGGTAGCGACGAGAAACATTAAGATGGCGCACGACTCAGGGGACATGATCATAAGACACCTGGTCTTACCCGGGCACCTGGAGTGCTGCACTAGGAGAGTCCTACAGTGGATATCCGAGAACACGCCGAGGGCGCTAGTGAACGTCATGGACCAGTACAGGCCAGAGCACCTAGTCCTGAAGTACCCGGAGAAGTACAAGGAGATAGCGCGGAGGCTCAGGCGCGACGAGATCCTCGAGGCTTATAAAATGGCCGAGGAATTTAAGTTAGAGTACAAACAGGTGTCTTAGCCGATGCTGCCGGACAGTGTAAGGGAGGTGTACTTCAGCGACTACTACAGGGTACTGGTGGTTGAGGAGGACGACAAGGTCTTCGTAAGCGTGGACGTGTACAAGAAGGGCTTTGACTACCCTGTCACGAGAACTAGCTGCGTAAAGGAGGACTTTTGCCTGATATATTCGACTCTAGACCCAGCTCTGGCGGGCCCCGAGCTCAAGGACGTGACCCTGAGCCTCGAGGTCGTGGGCTCCAAGACCCCAGGCGGTGTGGAGACGTTGAACGTCAGGTGGGTATTGAGAAAGCCCGTCGGAGAAGACGTGTTAAGAAAGGTGTTCGAGACCTCCTGGCTTCTAATTAGGGCAAAACCCACTCCACAGTGAGCCGTTGAACGTTTTTAATCACAAACGGCTACTTTATAACACCTAGCCGGACAGGTGTCGCGTTGCCGGACACGTACAAGCCTAGGTTAAAGGCGACTCGCTGGAGCCCCAGTAGAGAGGTCGAGCTATTAGAGCTGTGGGAGAAGGAGGGTTTATACAAGCCCGATCTAGACTCGAAAGAAGTGATAGTGATAGACACACCGCCCCCGTACGCTAGCGGCAAGTGGCACGTGGGAGGCGCAGCGCACTATGCCCAGATAGACATGGTGGCAAGGTATTTCAGGATGAAGGGCTACGCCGTCGTGGTCCCCTTCTACGCTGACAGGAACGGGCTACCGGTAGAGGTACAGGTTGAGAAGAAGTACGGTGTCAACCCCCACGAGCTCTCCAAGACCCCCGAGGGTAGAGAGAAGTTCCTGGAGCTGTGCAGACGCTTCCTGGACGAGGCCGAGAACGAGATCGTTAAAGTGTGGAGGAGGCTAGGTTGCAGCTTCGACTACTGGAGAGAGGGGACGGACAGCGCCAAGTACAGGACGATAACACAGGCGACCTTCATAGACCTCTACAAGAAGGGGCTGATCTACGAGGCCGAGAGACCCGTTAACTGGTGTCCGAGATGTAGGACGACGCTCGCGGACTCCGAGCTCGAGTACGTCGAGAGGGACGACTACCTGTACTACATAAAGTTCAAAGTCAAGGAAACCGGCGAAGACGTTGTCGTCGCCACTACTAGACCCGAGCTCCTCAGGGCTTGCAAAGCCCTCGTCTACAAACCGGGCGACGAGAGGTACGAAAGGCTGAAAGGTCTCCACGCTGTAGCCCCACTGTACGGGACAGAACTGGTAATAGCCGAGCACCCGGAGGTAGACCCCTCCTTCGGCACGGGCCTCATGATGGTGTGTAGCTTCGGAGACCACGTCGACGTCAAGATGTTCAGGGACCTAGGGCTCCAGCCCGAGATAATCATCGACAAAGAGGGCAAGATGACGGAGAAAGCAGGCTTTCTCGCGGGGCTAACCGTTGAGGAGGCGCGGAGAAAGGTCGTCGAGGCGCTCGAGTCGAGCGGGCTGATAGTAAAGAAAGAGGCCATTAGGCACTCGGTGCCAGTCTGCTGGAGGTGCAAGACGCCGACTCAGATCATCGCGACGAGAGAGTGGTTCCTCAAACAGGTGGAGTTCAAGAATGCGCTGATCGACTTGGTCGACAAAATCGTTTTCAGGCCCGAGTTCCACAAGAGCAGGCTAATATCGTGGATTAACAGCGTAGCAACGGATTGGCCTATAAGCCGGGACAGGTACTACGCCACCGAGGTCCCTGTCTGGCGTTGCACGAGCTGTGGTAGTGTGCTTGTCCCGGAGCCGGGCACGTACTACAGGCCCTGGAGAGACCCACCGCCATGGGACAGGTGCCCCGTGTGCGGGGCGCCCAGAGACAAGCTCGTCGGCGAGAAGAAAGTGTTCGACACTTGGTTCGACAGCAGTATCTCGGTGCTCTACGCTTCTGGGTACATGCACAACCCCGGCCTTTACAAGAGAGTGAAGTACACTCTGCGCCCGCAGGGCGTAGACATTGTGAGGACGTGGCTCTACTATACAATCCTGAGAGTGTACCAACTAAAAGGAGAGCCGGCCTTCAGCTGGGTGAGGATAACGGGGATGGGGCTAGACGAGAAGGGTGAGGAGATGCACAAGTCCAAAGGCAACGTCATAGACCCAGACCCCTACCTGGAGAAGTACGGGGCAGACGCCTTCAGATTCTGGGCTGCAGCGAGTGGGAGGCTAGGGTACGACTACAGGTTCTCTGAACAGCTGATCAAGACAGGGCTGATGTTCGCCACCAAGCTGTGGAACATAGCGAGGTTCGTATCAAGTTTCCCCGAGCCGGGCGACTACAAGCTCAGGCCTGTAGACGAGGCAACCTTAGCCTACTTGAATGCCGTCCTCGAGAGGGTCGACAGGGCTTACGCCGAGTTAGATGTTTACGAGCCGGTACACGAGATATACCAGTTCGCCTGGAACTACTTCGCCTCTCAATACGTCGAGTTAGTTAAGTCGAGGGCCTACAACCAGAGCGGGAGGTACAGTAGCGAGGAGCAGAGAGGGGCTTGGTTCACTCTACACTACGTGTTGAAGACTCTTCTCAAGATGCTGGCGCCGATAATGCCGTTCGTCACAGACGCCATTTACAGAGAGCTCTACGGGAAGAGCGTGCACACAGAGGAGTTCCCCAGAGTAGATAAGACGCTTGGAGAGAAAGGGCACGAGCTAGCGAAGCTTGTAGAAGAGGTCAACTCGGCTATATGGAGGTTCAAGAAGAAGAACAATATGCGGCTCTCCGACCCCGTAAAGGCCAAGGTCTACCTACCCGCCAAGCTCAGCGGGGCCTTGGAAGAGGTCGTAGACCTCCACAGGCTCGAAGATGTCGAGTTATACGAGGAGCCGCCCGCGAACGCGGCGGATATCGGTGGCGGAGTCTACATTGCGTTGTGACCGGGTGCTTTTTCACTCGAGGGTGATCTCGACGATCCTCCCCCTAGCCGGGAAGGAGACGTTGTATACAGGCGTGTCTCCGACGACCACCCTCTCGTACACCCCCCTGTGGGCGTGAGCGTGGATAGCCAGGCTGAAACCGCCTTCGGCTAAGACTCTCTCGAAGTCGGGGTTGGCTAGGTAGTCCCATATATCGCGGGGCTCGCCAGCGAGGTTCTTGAAGGTCACCCCGTAGTGCGTCAGCAGTACGATTTTCTGGCATCCACGGGCCCGGCACTCCCTGCTCATTCTCAGCACCTTCTCCGGTAGAGTCTTGTAGTAGGCTCTTAGACCCGGCATATGCCTCTCCTGCCACTTCGTCGGCCTGTTGAGCGCCCCCCGAGACCCTATAATACACAGCCTCGTACCAGATACCTCGAGGTCGAGGACCTCGTCGTTCAGCCACCTGACCCTCCCGTAGACTCTCCTATACTCGTCCTCAAACCCCACGTACTCCTCGTTGCCGAAAACCGCTACAATAGGTACGCCTCCAAACCGCTTGAGGAGCTCTTCGTAGACTGGTTTAAAAGCGGCTATGTTGTTGTGCTCCACTAGGTCGCCCGCGAGTAGAACCACGTCCGGCTCTATAGAACCAGCTTTCTCGAGAGCGCTCAGGAAACTCGAAGTGTAGGCCGGGGCGTGTATGTCGCCGGTGGCTAGGATCAGTACCACAGGAGTACCCTGGGTAAATTTATAAAAACCTCGTTTTATCAATAATCTCCCAGCTCCCAGTTGCGGTGGTGCTATGACTGTAGGCTTACTGAGGGGTGCGGAGAAGTCTGGTCACAAGGGCTGGACTACAGTCTATTGTGCGATTTGTAACAAGAAGCTGGACTTATTCGCCGCGTACGACACAAAAGACGTCTTCTACTGCCCCACCTGCGTCTCAAAGGGTAGAGATGCGTACTTCTGTAGTGCCGACGCGAGAAGGCTACACTACAGGTGCCCCTACTGCGGAGGCGAGCTCAAGCCGTACTTCCCTCTGGAAGAGACTTTCCGTCAACAAAGACCTTGATGGCCCTCCTAGGGCAGAGAGGTACGCAGGCAAAACACCCTATACAGCGAGAGTCGTTAACGCGTATTTCACCGTTCTTATCCGTGTAAAAGACGTGTAGCGGGCACAGGTCGACGCAAAGCATACACTTGTCGCACTTCTCAATGTCCAGCACCACTCTATAACTCATGACTCTCAGCTAATACTTTAAACTGTCCAACCCGGTCTAAAATACCGTTGAAGAGCGGTGCTAGGAAGTGAGGGTCAAGGCCGACCTCCACATACACTCCCTCTACAGCGACGGGAAGAACTCTCCAAGCGAGATAGTCCACCGTGCTGCAGACATCGGGTTAGCCGTGATATCGATAAGCGACCACAACACCTTCGAGGGTAGTATGAGAGCCGTAAGGCAAGTACCCAAGGGCGCACTGGAGGTGCTGGTGGTTCCTGGGGCGGAGGTTAGGACGGACAGAGGAGACGTGTTGGTCTACTGCGAACACCCTTTCGACACGCCGTATAGGCTTGAAGAGCTTGTCGATAAAGCACACGAGAACAACTGTCTCGTGGTCCCCGCTCACCCGTTCGACCTCTTCAGGCTCGGTATAGGCGAGTACGTGTACAGCGTGAGGGGGTGGGACGCTATAGAGGTTTGGAACGCATCTTCTACCAAGGCCTCCAACAGGAGGGCGGTTCAGGCGGCCAGGGAGCTGGGCCTACCCGGGCTAGCCAACAGCGACGCGCATGTAGTCGAACAGGTCGGTTCCGCCTACACGATCGTCGAAGTAGACGACCTAGGGCTTCAACACGTTTTGGAGTCCATTAGGAGAGGCCGGGTACATCCAGTATTCGGGCATCACGGAGTGAAAGCGACCTTTAAGTGGGTCGAGTGGAGCATTGAGAGGAGGATTAGAGACCTGTTGGAGGGCAAGTAGCCCTACGCCGTGAGTAGCCCTTCGTAGATGGCTAGGAAGGTCAGCACCGCCAGTTCCTCGACGTACTCGTTAAAGCTAAACCCCTGCCTCCTCACTTCGGCATCTACCTCGAGTAACCTCTTAGCCGCCTCCCTACTGGCCAGGTCTTTCTCGACCAGCTCTCTAACAGCGCCTCTGAGGTTAACTGGAATACGGGGCGTAATCAGGTCGAGGTAAGTAGCCAGTATACTGGCCTCCGCGCTCTTGAACCTCTTCTTGTAGTTGAGCATGTTCTTCAGTAGCCCTATGACTGGGAACTCGTGTGTGTCGAGAAGCGTAAATGCGGGCCATTTAGACGACAAGACTCTGAACACCTCGCTGAAAGAAACCGTTGAGCTGATCAACGTGACGCCTGTAAGGTCTGTGGAGGCAAGGTGGTCGAGCATGTCCGTCCTATGGACGCTTCTCAGCGCGTCTAGGAAGGTCTTGATGTCCCCAGGCCTGTTTGCCGAGAGGAGGTTCTCCAGCACCCTCTTCACTTGTGCGTGGTCTCTCAGAATACTCTCGGTACCGGTGTACCCGAGCGAGAAGGCGTACAGGAGGCTCGGCACTATCAACGAGGGGTAGACCCTGCCACACCACCTGAAGGCCTCCCTTAGGGCTTTGTTGAGAAACCTGCCGAGTTCGACCGAGGGTAGTGAGAGGTCGCCTCTTCTAACCCGCTCCCCTATCGAGGTCGCCTCGTTTACGAGGTCCGATACCGAGATACTGTTGCACACTAGGCTAACCGACTCGAGGTCTACTCTCAACCTGTGATAACCACCCGGCTTGATAGGGGTATCGACTGCTAGGTAGACCCCGTAGAGGAAGGACTTTACTACAGTGCTCACGTGGACCACCCCTTTTACCACTCGTCTCGGAGGACCTAGAGATCAGGCTGAGAGCTCCTCCTCACCACTCCGGACGGTTTGCTACTCATCATCTCACTTCTTTATCTTATCTTTCAGGAGCCTAATTATATCCCTCGAGGGGTCTACGCCGGTGGCCTGCTTGAGTCCGTGCCACTGCGGGAACGCGTTTACCTCCAGGATGAACAGTTTGTTTGTTGTCCTGTCTAGTGCGATGTCTACCCCAGCGTAGTCGAGTTTTAAGGTCTTAGTAGCCTCTACTGCTAGTTTGAACGCTTCAGGGTACTCGCTCTCGTCGACTTTCACCCCTCTAGCGCCCTGCGCTACGTTGGTCTTCCACTTACCCTCCACGACCCTCTTCATACCGGCGACTACTCTATCACCTACCACGAACAACCTGAAGTCGAAACCAGGCTTTTCCAAGAAGACCTGGTAGTAGCTTGGTATACCCATCGATGACAGCCCCTTAGTCAGCTGGAAAGCGACATCGGGGTCGTCTACAAGCGTCGAGCCGAGCCCTAGACTCCCCGTGATGGGCTTTAGAACGGCTCTTTTGGCTTGCTCTACGTACCTCATCGCAGTGAACGGGTTCTCGGTGACCAGTGTGTTAGGGACGGGCAGTCCAGCAGATGCCAATGCTAGAAGACTCCTCCACTTGTCTCTGGCAGTAACTGAGGCGATTGGGTCGTTGACTACCGGGACAGTTTTTGAAAGTGCCTCCAAGACGCCGATCCTCTTCATGAAGACCTCAAGCGACATGAACACCCCTACACCTCTGAGAACAGCACCGCTTATGTCTAGTTCTCTGTTGTGATACTTCACGCTGATTTTCCCGTCTACTATATAGGAGTCGAGACCCTGAACCCTGACGTACTCTGCCTCCACGTTCTCCTCGGAGGCAGCCCTCAACAAGTCTACGACGGACTCGGATAGTGTCGACCTATAGTGGATTATCCCTATCTTCATCTCGGGTACAGCCTCAGAGAAGCGATAGCGGTGACGAAAGAGGCTAGTGCCAATGTGGCACAGGTAGACAGGGAGTAGTACGAGCCGCTGAGGACGTAGCCTAGGAGCCCCCCGAGCGACACGGCAACTACTAATAGTAAGACGAGGACGGCCGCCTCTCTCAGGCTTTTAACGTAGTCGACGTACTTGACGTAATAAGCCATCGAGAGCAAGAACAGCACGACGCCTGTCACGACAGTGTAGAGGCTCGCCTGGTAAGTTATAAGGAGACTGCCGATGCCTGAGGCTGCTAGGGCGGCGTAAGTGTACCTCCTAGTGTACAGCCTGATACCGGGCATGCCGTATACCACGCTCAACAAGTCGTTTACACTCGTCTCTTATTAAGATTTTAACTCGTTTATAAAGAGGGACAAAATCGCGAAGTAGACAAGCGACTCTAGCGGGTCGGTATTCATTTGAATGCTATGGAGCCTTAAACCAAGCCGTGTGAGCTCCACAACTCTCTGTTTCACGAGGAACTCTTCAACACTGTTGTACAGTAGTACAAGGTGCCCCGAGAGTGGCGCCTGCTCGAGGCTCACGTAGACAGAGTTGATTCCCGCGCTTCTCAGCGCCTGTGAGAAGAGGAGTCCAGCGGGCTCGAGGAACCTCGTCGACGACACGTAGACGGCTCTCTCCGACACCACCTCCTCTAGGTTACCGATATACTTGTTGACCATCTCCTCGCCCAAGACGCTGAAGCCCTCCTCGGCGTGTTTACGTAGTCTCCTCCCCCTCGCGTCGAGCCTGTCCCCGTACAGGCCTGCGTAGTACTTGAACACCGTGATCGCCTCTAACGTTGCGTACTCCACTTCGTCGTGGACGCCTACGAACCGCACACTCTCAAATCTGCTCAGGAGCCCTCTGGCCCTCTCGTCTCTTGGCTGGGGTAACACCAGAACTGCCTCATACCCGAGAGTCCTGGTGGTTTGGAGTAGCTCGTAAACAGCTGGGGAGTAGGGGTTTGACGCGTATGCGAGGATCGGGCCTCCCTCTCTATAGGGGGCTACATGGTAAACAAAAGACTCGACGTCGTAGAGGAGAACCGTCCTAGACGGGTTTAACACGTTGTTAAACCAGTATACTAGCGAAGCCGGTAGGAACCCGTGCCTATCGTACAGGACTACTAGGTGGGGAGGGTCGGACAACGACTTAGGGGTCTCGGCGACCAGTTTATTCGATAGCTCCTCTAGTCTATTTAGGCTGGCTAAAAAACGCTCTAGATAAGCGCTGTCTCTAAGCTTCTGCAGCAACTGCACATCCGCTCATCTGGTTTATCGGGTAATCTTCTCACAATCAGCGGTATTAAACTCCTAGCCTTCACCGTGTTCTCCTCCATGACTCTGACCACTTCCTCGGCTGTGACGGGGCGTTCAGCCCACACGTCGTAGTCGGTGACCATGGCTACCGTGGCGTAGCACATCTGTGCCTCGCACGCCAGGTTGACCTCGGGTACCAGGGTCATGCCGATGATGTCGGCCCCGAAAACGTCTCTCCACAACCGGCTCTCGGCTCTCGTACTGAACCTCGGCCCCTCGATGCATATGTACGTGCCCTTAGGGTGAACCCTGAGCCCAGCTACTTCCTTAGCCGCCTCCAAGATGACTCTCCTCAGGTGTTCGCAGAAGGGGTCGGCCATACTCACGTGAGCCACGGTACCGCCCTCGAAGAACGTGAAGTCCCTTATGCCTTTGGTCATGTCTATGAACTGGTCTGGTACAACGAAGTCGCCCGGCCTCATTTCTTCGCGCAGGCTACCTACAGCGGCGAACGATATGACCCACGAAGCGCCCAGAGCCTTGAGCGCCCATATGTTGGCTCTGTAGTTTATTCTGTGCGGGGGTATTCTGTGTCCTCTACCGTGTCTGGGCAGAAAGGCTATTTTTCTACCGTCGAGCTCCCCGACCACGACCTTGTCACTGGGCTCCCCGTACGGTGTGTAGACCTTGTACTCGTTTACGTTCTTTAGCTCGGGGATGTTGTAGAGACCACTACCCCCTATAATGGCTATCTCCGCCTGGACCGGGGGCTTAACTAGCAAGTCTAACCAGCCTCAACCACGTATCTCCCGGTCTTCTTGTCGTACTTGAGGAGCCCCTTTTCCACGAGGGCGCTTACGGCCTCCTTGTAGTAGGCCTCTCCTACGTCCACGCCATACCAGTCCTTGAAAGACTCGACTATCTCCTCGTACGACCACTCCCTCTTGCCCGCCTCTTTGAGGGTCTCCAACACCATTCTCTTTATGAACTGGGTGGTGTCCTCGAGCCTAGTCCAGGGGTACTGGAACCACCACCAGTCTTTTACCTCGATGTAGTAGTAGTCCGGCTTGAACTTCGCGACGCTACTAATCCACTGGAGGGCGGCTGTTCTGAGCTCGCTGGGCCTCCAGTTCTCCGCGATGAAGTCCCTCGCAAGTTTGAGGGTGTCACCAGTGTCCACAATGTCGTCAACCACTAGCACCTTGAAACCCCTGAGGTCAAGCTGGTAGGGGAACTTTATGATAGCCCTCTCCTCCGCCTTCGCTGCCTCTGTCCAGTGTTGGCTCTGTATGCTCAACAAGTTCTCTACTCCGAGGAAATCACAGACAAGCCTGCCGGGTACGTAGCCTCCTCTCGATAGCGCTACCACGATGTCTGGTTTAAACCCGTTGCTTTTTACTATGTTCGCGAGACCACGGGACCACTCAACGATCTCTTCCCAGGAGACCAGTTTCACTTTTACCCGTGGCATGGTCTCACAAAATTAATAAAAACGCCCCCCGCTTATAGGATTTACGGCGTTGATTATGAGGAGAGCAGCCGTAGTACTCTTAGTAGTCATGTTGCTCGCCTACGGTCTAGTCTATTTCCACAGGGTCATGACGGGCATAATGAAGGAAGAGATCGAGGGGTTCGCCGAGTACTACAAAGTGGACCCAGAATACCTGCTGGCGTTTTTCCCTTCAGCGTACTTCTACGCGTACGCCCTATCACAGCTGTTCATGGGTAGCCTCGTTGACACCTACGGCGTGAAGAGAGTTGGGGCCCTGATGATGGGCCTGATGGGCTTGTCGACCGCTCTCATGATGTTGCCGTCGCCTGCGGCGTTGATGCTGGGTAGGACGCTGGTAGGGGTGTCGGCGGCTGTGGTGTTCGTGGGGACTCAGAGAGTAGCCTCGCTCTACTTCGCGTCAAGTAGCCAAGCGATAATAACATCGCTGCTGTTAATGACCGGAAACATAAGCGGGCTCCTCGCGACCTACCCTCTACGGGTCTTCCTATCTTACTACGGGCTAGCAGGGCTCCTCACGATCCTAGCGGTATTCGCCTTCACGATCATGGTCCTCGTATATCTTCTAGCGTGGGATGTCGGCACGCGGAAGAAGGGGCTCGGGCTTAGAGAGGTGTGGGGTAAACTAGGTCACTTGTCCCGCGAGAAACACGCGTGGGCGACAGCGCTGGGCGCCGTGGCGTCTTACGGGACTGGGACGGCATTTCAGGCGGCCTGGGGCCAGGACTTGATGTCGCGGGCGTTCGGCTACGACAAGTTCACGGTGAGCATACTCCTGATGTATCTCGCACTCTCCTTCGTGTTGTCAGCGCCTCTAGTAGGGGTCTTGAGCGATAGGGTAATAGGGAGGAGGAAGCCCGTCTTGATCGCGTCCAATACGGTTTCCACGATCTCGTGGGTTTTGATAATAGCCTCGCTACTACTGCGCAGCAGCCCTCTACTCCTCGCCGGGCTGGTACTCCTCGGCGTATCGATGGGGCTACACATAGTAGCTCCGCCTATGGCCAAGGAGCCCTACGGCATCGACTACTCGGCCACGGCTACATCGTTCTTCAACCTCGTCTTATTCACTGGGATCGCCGTGCTACAGAGCACAGAGCCTTTCGTCGGGCCACTCGCGAACTCGGCGTTGAGTCTCACCGTCTCTCTGCTGGGGCTAGTACTCGTGGCGGCCTGGACACGCGAGACGCTCAGGTCTTAGGGACAACAGTCACTTTTCCGGGGCCAACGAACACCCGCCTCCTCATGTGCATGAGTATCCTAGCCCTACCAAGGTTCCAGCTGTACTTCTCGTAGAGGTCTTGCCTCACGTGGACTGCGAGCGACCGGGCTAGGACGAGGGCCACAGACTCCACGTCTACCATCCTCTCGACCCTGCACTCTACGAACCCGTAAGACCCCTTGACACCAGGCGGCTTGACGAACTTCGAGGGAGCCGGTTCGAGGCGTAGGAGTTTCCACTTGTCGACACTCTTACCGCTCAGGCTACCGGCCTGGTAGACCAGGCCAGCGTGCTCCTCCCCCATCACGTTCACCGTGAACTCGCCTACTTCGAGGAGGTTCTGGTACGTCTTCGTCTCCTTGTCCAGGGCAAGGGAGAGGATAAAGGGCTCGTCGTTCACGGGCATAACCCAAGACGCCGCCATCACGTTCAGCCTGCCCTCCCTATCGGAGGTCACGATGAGGTATGCTGGTCTGGGGTGTAGGACGTGGTACTCGTTTGGGTCTAAGGACACGTACACATGTTCCACCAGGACCCTCCCAATGCTATAATTACTCCACCAGAACTCTATATTAACCCAGGTGCTGGAATAATTAAAAAACCCCGAGTGAATATCTAAGAGACTGAGCGGGGGTGCCCGAGCTAGGTCAAAGGGGCCGGGTTGAGGACCCGGTGGCGTAGGCCTGCGTGGGTTCGAATCCCACCCCCCGCACTAACCGGACCTGGTTAAAGAAGTGGATTGGCACCAGACTCTCAGGGTAGGTAGGATTTGGTACTCGACGGCTTAAGGAGGATCGTCAGGAACTTCATTGAGTCCAGAGAGTACGAGACGAGCGTCAACGAGTTCGTGAAAGAGCTCCAAAAGGAGTTGATCAGGAGCGACGTGAACGTCAGGCTCGTTATGGACTTAACCAAGAAGATCAAGGAGAGAGCGGCCGAGGAGAGGCCTCCTCCCGGGCTGACGCGGAGGGACTGGTTCCTGAGCATAGTGTACGAGCAACTAGTGAACTTGTTCGGTGGGCCCGAGAGGCCGCAGGTAAAGCCGCCCAAGAAGCCATGGGTCGTTCTGCTCGTGGGGTTGCAAGGCTCGGGTAAGACGACTACTGCGGGCAAGCTCGCCTACTTCTACAAGCTGGAGGGCTACAAGGTAGGGCTTGTAGCAGCTGACACTTTCAGGCCTGGCGCCTACGAGCAGCTTAAGACTCTCGGCGAGGCAGTTGGCGTCCCAGTGTACGGCGAGCCAGGTTCCAAAGACGCGGTGTCCATTGCCGTGAAAGGCGTCGAGTTCTTCAGGGAGAAGGGGTTCGACGTGATAATCATAGACACTGCGGGCAGACACCACAGAGAAGAAGACTTGCTGGCCGAGATGGAGGACATCGCTGGGAGGGTGCGGCCAGACGAGGTGGTGCTCGTACTGGACGCCTCGATCGGTCAGCAGGCGTTCGAGGTCGCCTCGAAGTTCCACAACAAGACTCCCGTCGGCTCCATAATTGTGACCAAACTCGACGGCACAGCGAAGGGGGGCGGGGCACTCTCAGCGGTGGCAGCCACTGGCGCCAGGATAAAGTTCGTGGGTACCGGGGAGAAGATCGACGAGCTCGAGGTCTTCGACCCCAAGAGGTTCGTCGCCAGGATTATGGGGCTCGGAGACCTGGAGGGCCTGCTAGAGAGGGTCAAGAAGGCTAAAGTTGAGCTGAGCGAGAAGGACGTCGAGGACATCCTCGAGGGGAGGGTTAACATGAGGATCGTGTACAAGCAGTTGGTGAGCCTGAGGAAGATGGGCCCGCTCAGGAAAATACTGGAGATGATACCCGGGCTTCAGGTCAGGATGCCCGTCGAGGTAGACTCGAAGACCTTGGAGGAGAAGATGGAGAAGTGGCTGGCCGCCATAAACTCGATGACGTACGAGGAGCTCGACAACCCGGAGGTTATAGACAAGAGCAGGGTGAAGAGGATATCCTACGGCGCTGGTGTAGACCCCGAGGACGTGAAGGCCCTCCTAAAGCAGTACGAGGCGGTCAAGTCCATATCGAAGCAGTTGAAGAGGCAGAAGAACCTGCTCGCGAAGATGGGCCTGGACACGAAAAAGCTCGGCGAGCTCATGAAGAGTTGAGTACCAGCGTTAACCCATCACCTAAATTAACCCTAGCTAGATCCTTGAGCTATAGCTACCCCTAGAAGTGGTGCGTTATGAGCGTCGACGACGTGATAGGACGAGTCGAGAAGGCGCTATTGAAGTACCCTCTCTGCGACCACTGCCTCGGCAGGTTGTTCGCTAAGATGGGACGCGAGCTCGGGAACGAGGAGAGGGGGAGGGCTCTGAAGACCCTGCTGTCTATGGTGTACGACCTGAAGTTGAGGACTGCGGGCGAGGGAGGGGTGAAGGAGGAGCTATACACACTCGCGAGGCACGGGGGAGAGCCCCTGACGAGGCTGTACAAGAGGGTCTACGGAGAGGACGTGGCCGTCGACAAGTGCTATGTCTGCGGCGGGCTCCTCTCGCGTACGCTTTTCAACGAGCTAGCCGAGAAGGTCTCCGCGTATTTGAGGGACCTGGACGCGTCGACCTTCCTCGTTGGAGTGAAGCTCGAGCAAAGCGTCCTCGAGCACGAGCTGGAGGTAGCCAGGGTGGCGGGGTTCGACTACAGCGAGTCGATAAAGAACGAGGTGAAGCGAGAGGTCGGTAAGCGGGTCGCCCAGATAACGGGTCTTCAACCCTCTTTCACTAACCCGGACGTCGTAGCTATAATACACATACCCAGCCTACACGTCGAGCTAGAAGTTAAGCCGGTCTACTTGAGAGGTTACTACGTGAAGACGGGTAGGAACATATCCCATACGCCCTGGATCACGAGTGACGGTGCCAGGAAGTACCCTCTGAGTATACAGGAGTTCGTCGACAGTAGGCTGAGAGACTTGTTCAAGGCAGACGCGGTCCTGATCCACGCCGCTGGGAGAGAGGACGTGGACGCGAGGATGGTCGGTACAGGCAGGCCGCTGGTCGTCGAGGTCGTTAGACCCCGCCGCAGGAAGGTCGGTCTGAGCGAGCTGAACTCTCTCCTCGAAGGCGGGGCAGTGACCGTTAGGCTCGAGGGCTACGCTCAGCCCCGGGACAAGAGGGTTGTCAAGGAGAACCTGGGGAAGAAGGCGAAGGTCTACAAGGTCTTGGTCCTCCTAGGCGGGGAGGTCAACGGAGACAAGCTCAGGCAGCTCGAGGACTCCTTCCAGGAGAGGGTCGTAACGCAGAGGACCCCGACGAGGGTCTTGAGGAGGAAGAAAGACATTGCGAGGAGGAGGAAGGTCTACTCCGTCAAGGTGGCCTCAGTAATGGGTAGACTGGTCGAGGTCTTGATCTACTGTGAGAGCGGGCTCTACGTCAAGGAACTAGTCCACTGCGATAACGGCAGGACAGACCCTTGCTTCGCAGGTGTACTAGGGGTACAGGCCTTACCCCTCGAGCTGGACGTGCTCGGCTTCGCTGGGAGGCCAGGATTAGACTTTTAAAAGCCTAAAGAGTATTCGTTTTCAATGCTTAAAAGGGTTCTAGTATGGTCAAGGCGCCCAAGGGTTACAGGCACAGGACAAGGAAGCTGTTGAAGAAAGACGTAAGGGAGAGAGGTGCTGTACCAGCACTCAGCCGGATCCTCGTGGAGTACAAGGAGGGCGAAGTAGTCCACATAGACATTAACCCGTCTGTTCACAAAGGCATGCCGCACAGGCGGTACCAGGGGAAAACGGGAGTTGTGGTAGGCAAGAGGGGGAGGGCCTTAATAGTTAAAGTAAACCTCGGAGGCAAGGAGAAAATACTGTTCGTGAGGCCCGAGCACGTCGTAAAGGCTGGAGCAGGCTGAGCGAGTTGAGCAGGGTTATTAGGCTAAACGTAGTCGAGCAGAAAGTACTGTCCAACCCCGAGGCTGCACACCTCCTCAAGGACGTCGTCGAGAGAATAAAGAGTAAGGAGGGCAGTATCTCGCCGTTCCTGGCCAAGACGCTAAACTACCTTAGCAAGCACTCCAAACTCAAGGAGGACGTCGGGGTAGAAGCCGTCAAGTCCTTCCTCAAGGGTTTAGGCTACAAAGACGAGACCATAGTTATGATAATCAACCTGTGCCCTAAGACGGTAGAAGACCTCAGGATTCTCCTTGACTATGAAGAGAGGTACGTCGAAGAGAGCGTCCTAAACGAGACAGTAGAGTACATGAAGAACGTCTGCCTGTAGTCCCCCCTATAGGAACCTTTGAGGTGTGCTAGGAAATATTAGACTCCTTCGAATTCTTATTTAGTGAGGGTGTTTGAGAGGACTGAGAGGTTTTGTCCAGGAGAGGGCTAGAGTCTAGGAAGGAGGCTGGCAGAGAACCCGCGATGTATGTTCTAGACTATTTGGAGACAGGTAACCCCTCCGACCGGCACTTCGAGCACAGGAACCAGCCTTTGGTTCAAGGCGTCGGGGTCAAGTACCTCTCACTACTAGAGGCTATTCCACTACCTGCTGTAAGGGTCGAGATCTTCGAGAGGATAGACCTAGGCCCTCACAGCAAAGTGAAGCACATCATCCACGTCTCGTACGACGACTTGACCAGCGTAGCTAGGTCGAATCTACCCGAGGCCCTGAAGAGGGTCGTGGCGGAGAACGAGAAGCTGTACACGGAGTTCTTCAACATAGCAGAGCCCATAAACATCAGACTCCATGCCCTAGAGCTTCTCCCAGGCGTGGGAAAGAAGACGATGAAGACTATACTGGAGGAGAGGGAGTCTAGGAGGTTCGAGAACTTCGCGGACATTAAAGAAAGAGTTAAGATAGACCCCATAAAGACCGTGGTCGAGAGGATCATCAAGGAGATGGTTGGAGGCGAGAAGTACTACCTGTTCATAAGACCCAGAGAAAGGACTGCCGGCGAGGTCTATTTGGGCTACTTGGAGAGACTCCATGGTGAGCTCCTATAATGTGGATCCAGACTCTTTCCGGGCAGTCTTCAAGAGGGTCGTGGAGAAAGTTAAATCTAGCCGTGTCAAGCTGAGGAAGAGCCTCAGCCAACACATAACAGCGAGCCCTCGCGTCGTCGACTGGGTCTTAGAGAGCGTCGACGAGTCCGCTGTTACCCTAGAAGTGGGGTCCGGCACAGGTATTCTCACGTACTTCCTGTGCAGGGCTGTAAAGGCCCCGGTATTAGCAGTGGAGATCGATAGCGTTTTCGCCGACCTCTCCCGGGAGGTCGTCCGCTGCCGCAACGCCGTGGTATTGGTAGGCGACGTCCTAGACCTGGAAATAACAGCCCACCAGGTCGTGTCCAGTGTCCCCTACGCGATCTCGGGTAGACTGCTTTCTAAGATAGCGCGGAGCAACAGCGTCAGGAGGGCGGTTCTAATCCTCCAGAGGGAAGTAGTGGACAGGATGCTTTCGAGCCCGGGTGAAGACGCTTACGGGAGGTTGAGCGTCCTCGTTAGGCTACTCTTCGACGTGACTCCAGGCCCTCTCTTCCACAGCACGGAGTTCTACCCGAGACCAAAGGTGGAGTCGAGGGGTGTCGTCCTCGTGAGGAAAAGGATGTACGACGACGAGGTAGCACTCGTCGAGGAACTGACTAGGGCGATCTTCCCGTTCAGGAGGAAGATCGTGGGGGGTGTGGTGGAGAGGTTGTTCAAGGTCAGTAGGGAGGAACTAGGTCGCATAGGCTTAAACTGGTCGACGAGAGTCTACGAGCTGAGCGAGGGAGAGTTGCTACGTTTAGCGGTGTACCTGAGGTCAAGAGGTATACTATAGAAGGCATCAAGATCGCGTTGCTCAAAGACGTGTATGAGCCTAGCGACGACACCTGGCTTGCGGCCGGCCTGCTGGGGAGTATCAAGACGTCTCTGGGGAGGAGGCTGAAGACCTGCGCCGACATAGGGTCCGGCACAGGGTTTCTAGGGCTGTACACGTTGGTTGCGGGCATCTGTGAGAAGACGGTGTTCGTGGACGTCTACGATAACGCGTTACTCAATACGAGGCTTAACGTAGACTTAAACGGTCTTGGGTCGCGTGGGCTAGTAGTGTCTTCCACAGACGGGTTACACGACTCGTCATTCCAGCTCGTCGTGTCCAACCCACCCTACCTCCCGGGTGTACCGGGCAACGAGTACGAGGCGTCCCTCTACGCGGGCCCCCGCGGGTTCGAGGTCATAGTCGACGTAGTGAGAGAGGCCTATAGACTGCTCGTGGAAGGGGGACTATTGGTTCTAGTCTACTCGTCCCTTAGCAACACAGAGGTGGTAGAGGGGGAGATAAGCAAGCGCTTCAAAGTAAGAGAGGTTAAGGTTAAGAGGTTCTTTTTCGAGGAGCTAAAGGGTGTAGTTCTCGAGAAGAAGAGTGGTGGGAGTTGATAACCAGGGTCATACTGGTCGGCGTCGAGGGAGCG
This sequence comes from Thermogladius calderae 1633, assembly GCF_000264495.1. NCBI lineage: Archaea > Thermoproteati > Thermoproteota > Thermoprotei > Desulfurococcales > Desulfurococcaceae > Thermogladius > Thermogladius calderae. The sequence continues at coordinate 452,685 of NC_017954.1, forward strand.
TACAACTTGGGCGTGGTAGCAAGGACGTGCGTTAACTTCGGGGTCGAGGAGCTTTACCTCGTCAACCCGAAGGCGGACTTGAACGAGGCCCTCAACTACTCCGCTAAGGCGAGGGAGTACCTTTCAAGGGCTGTTGTCGTCGGGGACCTGAAGTCGGCCCTGGAGGGAGTGGACCTCTCGGTCTCGACCAGCGACGAGGGCTTTTCCAGGGGCGACGTGTTGAGGCAGGCTATAACCCTCGAGAGGCTCCCAGAGCTCGTGAAGTCCCGGAGAGTGAACAGGCTAGGGATCGTCTTCGGTCGCGAGAGCTCGGGGCTTACGAGGGAGGAGATAGCCCAGACAGACCTGCTGGTCACGATACCGGCTAACCCGGAGTACCCGGCTCTCAACCTGGCGCAGGCCGTGGCCGTTGTCCTGTGGGAGGTCTGGAAGATGAAAGGGGTGGCGCCTACCAACGTCCCCCCGCTCGCGCCTAGAGAGAGGCTCGACAAGATTGTCAGCGTCCTAAGCGAGTTAACGGACCTTGCAGTGACGCCCGAGGACAAACGGAGGAGGATCAAGACAGTACTAAGAAGGGTCGTGTACAGGTCTGGAATGTCCGAGTTGGAGGCGAGGATCGTACTCTACATGCTCATGAGGCTGAAGAGGAGGGTTTGGAGGTAGGAGGGTAGCCTACTCGGGGATTATGGTCGAGCCCGGGTTTCCTCCTCTCATCATCTCGATCAAGTTGCCCGGGTTCTTGTAGCTAGCTATCTTGATGGTGATCCGGCTCCTGGCGGCGATGTCTAGGGCTCTCAGGTCGAGTAGTGCGTAGTCTCCCGGCACCTGGCCGGCCTTGAGCCACTCGGCTAGCTTGGAGGCCTGGACGACCTTAAGCGGCCTCGCATCGGGGCTGGTCCTGGGGTCTTTGTCGTAGACGTAGTCTGTGGCTGACAGGTCGTAGACCTCGCGAGCCCCCACGGCCTCGGCTACTTCTAGTAGGACAGCTGCCGTCGACTGCCCCGGCACCAGGCCTCCCAAGACCACGACTCTACTGTACGCGAGCCCGTGCATGACCTCCCCGAGGGTTCTCGGGACTCCGGGGTAGGAGAAGGGCTGAAGGGACGCTACTAGGATCAACGCGTTGAGCCTCGAGGCCTCTATCCCGATCTCGTCGAGCCAGTAGTTGGAGGAGACCCCTAGGGACTTCGCCTTCTCGATAGCCTCCCTTGCCACCCTACCCCCGCCCGCTACTACGACAACCCTCCTCTCGCGGGCGAGCTCTCTCACTACGTCCACGAACCTCCGCAGTGCCTCCTGGTCGTCGAAAATCTTGCCGGTCACCTTTACTACGACGGTGTCCACGCTACCCGAACACCCTTAGTCTAATAGGTGGATTAGGTTTTAAAGAATGCGTGGGTTTCAACCATAAGTAGGTGCGTGGGGCGCAACTGTTTGTGTGGCATAATAGGTGTTTGCACCCGCGTCGACAAAAAGCTTAACACCGGGGACGTCGTCTACAAGGGCCTTTTAAGACTCGAGTACAGGGGCTACGACTCCGCCGGTGTTGCCTCGGTCGAGCAGGGAGTCCTGAGGGTGTTGAAGGGCAAGGGCAAGATCGCCGACCTAGAGAAGAAGCTGGGGTTGAGCCGGGTCAAGGGCAGCGTAGTAATAGGCCATACCAGGTGGGCGACCCACGGGGCGCCCAGCGACGTCAACGCCCACCCGCACACGGACTGCACGGGGACGATAGCGATAGTCCACAACGGCATAATAGAGAACTACAGGGAGTTGAAGGAGGAGCTGGCTAAGAGAGGGCACGTCTTCAAGAGCGAGACCGACACCGAGGTCGTCGTCCACCTGATAGAGGAGTTTTACAAGAGCGGTGATAGGCCCTACGACGCGTTCAAGAAAGCGGTCTCAATGATCAGGGGCAGCTATGCGATCCTCGTCGTCTTCGCGAGCGCCCCCAACACCATCTTCTTTGCCAAGAAGGACAGCCCCCTCGTAGTAGGCTTGGGGGACGTGGCCAACTTCGTCGCGAGCGACATCCCGGCGATCCTGGAGCACACGAGGAGGGTCATCACGTTGAGGGACGGGTGGGTGGGCTTCGTTACAGGGGACAGTGTTTTCATCGAGGAGCTCGGTAAAGGGCCGGTCAACCCTATGGAGTACGTGAGAGTAGTGGAGTGGAGCCTGGAGAGCGCGAGCAAGGGGGGCTACCCCCACTTCATGCTCAAGGAGATACACGAGCAGCCCAGGGCCCTAGTCGACACTCTCTACGGGCTGAGTAGCGACCCCACCCTGAGAGAGGCCTCTAAGATCATGGCTGAGGCCCGCAGGGTCTTTATAACAGCCGCCGGTACAAGCTACCACGCGTCTCTCCACTTCGCCGTCGCGCTGTCCAAGATAGCGGGGGTGCTGGCGACCCCGTTCGTAGCCAGCGAGTACGAGGCGTACCTCCCCGTCGTGAGGGAGGGAGATGTCTTGATAGCCGTGAGCCAGAGCGGCGAGACGATGGACACTCTGAAGGCAGCGAGGGCGTTCAAGGAGAGGGGCGCGAAGCTTATAGCGGTGTCGAACGTGGTAGACTCCGCCATACCGAGGGAGAGCGACATAGCACTCTACACGAGGGCGGGTCCCGAGATAGGGGTTGCGGCGACGAAGACCTTCACCACTCAGACCCTCCTCCTCTCGTTCCTCGTGTTGGACTACGCCCTCCTGCGAGGGGCGATACTGAAGAGCGAGTACGACGAGTACGCTAGGGAGCTCTCCAGGGCCAGCGATCTCGCGGCAAAGTCCATAGCGTGGAGCGAGGGGCTGGCAAAGAAGGTGAGCGAGATGCTGAGGCTGAAGCAGAGCATGTACTACCTGAGCAGGGGGGTCGGGCTCCCGACGGCAATGGAGGGCGCGCTCAAGATCAAGGAGTTAGCCTACATCCACGCGGAGTCTTACCCCGCGGGGGAGTCGAAGCACGGCCCTATAGCCCTCGTCGAGGAGGGGTTCCCCGTCGTCTTCGTGGTCCCCAGGGACGTCTACTACGAGAAGGTGCTCCTAGGGAACATACAGGAGATGAAGGCGCGTGGGGCCTGGATTATAGGCGTAGCACCCGAGGACACGAGCCTGGGAGAGCAGTTCGACTTGTTCTTCAGAGTCCCCTCCTCGCACTGGCTGACAACCCCTATAACCCACACCCCGCCAATGCAACTACTAGCATACTACACGAGCACGCTCAAGGGCTACGACCCAGACAAGCCGCGTAACCTGGCGAAGACCGTCACCGTGGAGTAGGTGGTCGTCTTGCTCAACGTAGTCCTAGCTGCGGGGAGGCCCTCCAGGGAGCTGGGCGTACTAGTCCCACCCCGCTCTAACAAGGTCTTGTTGAGGGTGCTCGGTAGACCGGTCCTCTACTACCCTGTGAGCGGGGTGTACCAGGCGAACAGGTCGACAGTAGTCATCGTCTACAGGAGCGGGGAGGACGCTGTGCCGAGAGAGGCGTCGTCGGCGCTCGACCTCCCCGTTGAGTTCGTGGAGCAGGAGGCGGGGGAGACGGTGAGGGACGCCATACTGGCCGCGAGAAAAGCCATTGACACGGTGGACTACTTCCTACTGTCGTTCGGCGACTTAGTACTCGACTCCGAGGCCTACGCGAAGGTCGTCAACACGCACTTGGAGGAGAGCCCGGACGCGACCATCCTTGTGACACCTGTCGAGCCCCACAACGTGGAGAACTACGGCCTCGTGTCCGTAGACGAGAACTGGCTCGTGAAGAGGGTCTACTCCACGGCGGGGTCTAGACCCCCAGAAGCGGTGTACACGATAGCCGGGGTGTACATACTCCCGTCGCGGGTATTGGACTACCTCGAGAAGGGGCTGAACCTCCCCGAGGCTCTTCAAAGAGTCGCGGAGTCCGGGCGCGTCAAGGCAGTCCTGTGGACGGGGACGTGGGTGGACGTCGGGTACCCCGAAGACCTCCTAGAGGCCGTGTACCAGCTACTCTCGAGGCTGAGAGAGGTCAGGATATCGGGGAAGGCCGCTGTGGAGAGGACTGCTGTGATCGAGGGGCCGGTCGTGGTCGAGGAGGGCGCCTACATAGACCACTACGCAGTGGTCAAGGGGCCGGCATACATCGGTAAGAGAAGCTTCGTGGGCGCCCACAGCTTCGTAAGGGACTACGTGGACCTGGAAGAGAACAGCAGGGTAGGCTCCTACAGCGAGGTCAAGTTCTCGAGTATCCAACCCTTCTCGCTCATGGACAGCAAGGTCACAGTACTGAACTCCGTCCTCGGCTCGGAGAGCATCGTGGGCATCGGCGTCACCACGCTCAACGTGCTGCCCTCCGAGGAGACGCCGCCCCGTCTCAGGGAGCACGTGGTCAGGGGAGGCGTGTTCGAGAAGAAGATGGGGGCCGTCATAGGCTACGGTGCGAGGGTCCCGCCGTACACGGTGCTCAAGCCGGGTAGCGTATTCAAATGAGGCCCACACCATATAAGATGCGTGGAGGGGTGTCCGCCCCAGGGGCTTAAAGGGGGTTCTGGGTTGGAGGTCGTCGGCGTAATCCACTTGCCCAGGCTACCGTACACCAACACGAGAGAGGACTTCGACCTGGACAGAGTCCTGGAGGCGGTACTGAGAGACGTCTCTGTCCTCGAGAGGCTCGGCTACGACGGGGTCATAGTAGAGAACTACGGCGACAGCCCGTACCCCAAGCGCTTGAGAGACCCGCTGGCCCTTAGCACGCTGGCTGTGATCGTTAGGGAGGTCGCGAAGTCCACGAGTATGAGGGTTGGCGTTAACGTCCTCCGGAACTCGGGGAGGGAGGCGTACGCTATAGCCGTGGCGACGGGGGCCAGGTTCATCAGGGTCAACGCGCTGACCGAGACGATAGTGAGCGACTCGGGTCTCATCGAGCCGGAGGCACCCCGGTTGAGGGCGATCAGGAGGAACTACGGGGGCGTAGAGGTGTACGCGGACGTACTGGTCAAGCACGCCGGTAGCCTGTCCCTACTGGCGTACTCTGCGTCGGGCAAGGGCGCGGAGGGCTACTGGGACGCTCTACGCGAGCTCATACACGACACTGTCGAGAGAGGCGGGGCCGACAAAGTCGTTTTAACGGGCTACAGGACGGGGGAGGCGCCCGAGCCAGGGTTCGTGGAGAGGGCCAGGGGGCTAACACACGCCCCTCTAGTTCTGGGCAGCGGCGCTACACCCGAGAACATCGGGCTCTACAAGAGGTACATCGACGGGGTCATCGTGGGCTCGTATATCAAGGTCGGCGGTAGAGCGGGTAACCCGGTGGACGAGGAGAGGGCTAGGGCTTTCATAAGGGCGGCGAGAGGTTGATGCGGAGGGTAAAAAGAGATCGGGCTCACATGTAGTAGAGCGCGTAGTCGACCGCGGCCTTCGCGTCCACTATACCGTAGCCGTAGAGCGGGTCGTAGCTGTAGCCGGTCGGGTTGTACGCGGTATACTCTATCGCGTAGTAGACCCTGTCGGGCGACAACTTGGCCTTGCCCGCGGCCAGCCTTAGAGCCTGTATCAGAGCGGCTATCGCCGAGACGTGTGGTGTCGCCATCGAGGTACCGCTCATAGTGGCGTACTTACCGCCCGGGTAGGTCGACAGGATGTTGACGCCCGGCGCGGCCACGTCAGGGTACCTGTTGCTCCAGCTCGGCACGTTCCCGTTGGAGTCCACGGCGCCCACGGCCAGCACCTCCGGGTAGGCGGCCGGGTAGTCTGGGGAGCTGGCGCCTTCATTACCCGAGGCCGCGACCAGCACTACGCCGTAGCTGTAGGCGTACTTGACGGCGTCGTGCAGGGTCGTGCTGTCAGAGGAGCTGCCCAGGGACATAGAGATGACATCTGCGTCGTCGCTGGTACCGGCAACACCGTCGGGGCCCTTAGTGGCCTCGATAATGCCCCTGGCTATGTCGCTGACGTACCCGCTGCCAGAGGCGCTCAGCACTCTGATAGCGTACAACAGCGCCTTGGGGGCCACGCCTGCGACGCCCGCCCCGTTCAGCCTGGCCGCGATGATCCCGGCTACGTGGGTGCCGTGCCCGTTGGGGTCGGAGCACTTACTCAGGTCTGTGCCCTTGTAGAAGGTCGCCCCGTTGTTCAGGGACACGACACACCAGGTCACAGCCCCGTTCAAGTCCGGGTGCTTGTAGTCGATACCGGTGTCGACGACGGCCACTCTCACGGTGGAGTAGTAGCCGTAGGCTGCGTTACCGTAGTACGGGCTGTAGGCCGACCAGACCTGCGGCGCTTTGACCATGTAGACGTTCCACTGGATCTCGCCGTGCAGCCTAGCCGGCTTGTCCTCCTCGACGAGTAGCACGCCAGATATACCCGATAGAGCCGCCTTCGCGCTACTGGGCATTGCCAGGACGACCGCCCTTATCTCGGGTATCTCGCTTACAAAGGCCCCTCCAAGCCTCCTAGAGGCGTCCAGTAACTGGGCCTTGACCAGCCCGTAGTTGGCCGAGGGGCTTACCCTTACAACGACCCTCTCAACGGTTACAGGGGCAGCCGCAGTCTCGACCGATAGTAGGATAGTGGCCAAGAACATTACGACGACAAGGGCTACGAGCCACTTTCTCATGTTCGCACCAGGGGTAAAATTAACCTACGGGGTGAATTTATATACTTTTCCCTCCAACCTAGATACATACCCCGCTGTCCCAAATACTTACGTACAATAGGAGGGGCTGGACGTATATACGCAAAACTCGAACAGTGCTCAAGCTACTAGGAGTCGTGTGAGCGTAGGGGCGGCGGGGCCTCGACGCAGAGCACACGCCCTCTCGTCCCGCTAAGCGTTTAGCCTCCGCGGGGTCACGGGGTGATGGTCTTGCCCAGCCTCTCGCGTATCCTCCTCTCGAGTTCCTCGGCCCACCAGGGTTGCTTCGAGTCCTGGACGACCCTCCCCCTATCGTACGGCTTGATGTCGAGGACGGGCGTCCCGTCGAACAAGTCGAGGTTCTCCACGTGTATCCTGTTTCCCTCGATACCCCTGACCCTCAGGATGGAGAGGGCGATCGGGTTGGGCCTGTGGGGGCTGTCGGTCGCGAAAACCCCTACCTCGGGGAGGTCTTCTATGTTTACCCCCAATCGGCACAGCCTCCTGTGCTTGACTCTGAGAACCCTCCTGTCATCTTCGCTCGTCTTGTGGAGGAAGGCTATCACGATTACGTGGGAGAACCCCTCGAGGTTGAGGAGGCCCTCCGAGTACTCGGGTAAGACCTCGATGAAACCCGGTACACCATCCACGCTGTTCTTGACCTCCTCGTCCTTGAAGCCGTGCCTAACAAACCCTATGGGTCTAAGGCATATCTCCGTACAAGACACCCAGAGGTGTGTAAGGCATAGGTGGAATATATCCCTCAGCCCTTGATCAGCTCCTTAAGGTAACACTCCCATTAGTCTAAGACCGTGTAAAGGAGGCCTTGAGTACGAGGCGATCAATCGTAACTGTTAAAACGAAAGTGTCGAACGGTTAAGACTCGACATTACGAAGTCTAAGAGCAGCATGGGTATTACGGGATACGCCGGATCATGGTGTTGGAGGTATCGTAGAACCTATGTCAATACTTGTCGGACCGACGCGATCGACTCTACTCGGTCACACCGGACAATGTTTAGACACTGAAAAGTATGACGATTACGATGACTATTAACTCAATAAAGCATAATGGTACACATGAAGGTTTAACTTCCCTAAATACACAGAGTAGCCGCTTACCGGTGTTACCGGGTTCGGGGGATCAAGGCCTAAACCACTCGCTACACCTATGTCAACTATACCCCCGTCTAGATGGGGCGGGTACGAGGGGTACTACTTCTCTAGTCTTATTATAGTGTATTTCATGCCATAACGCATTAATGGTGTAAAGTGAAATCAACTTGAAGTCCATGAGACTGGCTTGAGATTATAAACCGTGTATTTCGGGTACTTGGGTAATCTACCCTTATACACAATACTTTTGTCTACCATGATCTACCCTAACCCGAAGGATCTTTTACGACCCCGCTTACAGTGTTTCCCCGTCCTCGACGCGGGGGAGGCCTGGTTAACTACCCTCCAGTCAAGTTAACCGGGGATTAACTTCCACGGCTCGATCAGAAGATCCTGTATCGATCAGCCGTCAACACCCCTTTTTCTCCGTTAACTGTCCTAGACCCGGTATCCTGTTGCCCATGGGACGTCGGGGTGTGAGTTAGCCCTGTCTAACGCAAGGGCAATTTCCCGTCTCCAACACTCCACTATTACAGGTGGTCGGGTTGATAAACGAGGAGGCCTTGATAAGCGAGGGCATACTAGAGGCGGCGAGGCTAATGGCGGTAGCGGCTAAGACGGCTCCGAAGGCTAGGGGGGTCGATAACGTCGTCACGGCTCTCGTGACGGACAGAGGCGAGATCGAGAGGCTGGCCTCGAAGATGGAGGAGCTGGCGCCAGTCTACGGGGAGTTCTTCAGGAGGGACGCAGAGTCTGTCAGGGCGAGCAAGGCCGTGTTCTTGGTCGGCTGCAGGCTACTCAAGCTGGGGCTCGAGACGCCCAAGAGGTGGGGCTTAGACGCCGACTTGGTGAACTGCCTCGTGAACCTCGGTATAGCCATCGGCTCGGCGGTCAAGACAGCCCAGATCCTGAACGTCGACAACAGGGTCATGTTCTCGGTGGGCGTCGCGGCGCAGGAGCTCGGCTTAATACAGGCAGACGTGGTCTACGGGATACCCCTCTCTGCGACCTCGAAGAACATATACTTCGACAGGAAGTGGCCTCGTTGAACGAACCCTCAAGTTTTTGTAGACCACACAAGCCGCACCCGCCGTGTCAACTACGTTAACCATTGGTAACGGGCGGGCCCCCTCGAGCGGGCGCGAAGCCCCGGGTTTTGTACACCTACGAGAATAACGCGGGGTAGGCTGTTGTCTAATCCCGGCAACAGAAGTCATAGTCGTAGAAGGAATACCCGTGGTCCTTTCGGTTGCCCTAGAGTGGTGTTTGTCCCGCGTACAGGTGTAGCACCAGGTTACCTGGAAGCAAACCCAGCTGTAAACGTTTACGTGGGCGGTAGCCAGAGCAACAGCACCCCGCCTACAACACGGTAGGCGCCTCGAGCGTGGCTGACGTTGCGTAGTCTCGCTCGCGCGGAGGCTTTTTGTCGGGGTCCTCCCAAGTAAGAACTTTCGGGGTGCACGCCCCTTCCTCGAGGGCCCAGACCTTGTTGAGAGGTGAATAGCTTGGCCGTCGGCGGCGTGGAGGGCGGTTTGGTGCTTGAACGACTCAGCCAGAGTCCGGGAGACTCCCACGGAAATGTGTGGTCCTCGTGGGTTCTAAGAATGTGTATTTTTATGCGTTCTCCAACATAGGCCGTTACCCGGGGCGGTTTCAATGGACAACGTTAAGAAGGGTCTAATAGTGTCTCTCGTGATCCTCGTGTTGTCGTTCGCCGGCATGTACCTCATCAGGGTGCCGTACGAGGGGGTGGGTAAGAGCATCATTGACGCGTGGTGTAGTGCGAGAGGAGGCTGCTCGGACCCTTCGCTGATAAACTCCTCGAGGAGCATAGTGGAGCAGGGCGCTAGCCTGGGCTTCTTCCTCGTCGTGATAGCCCTCACAGTGATCTCGATGGAATACAGGTACTACGCGGCCCTCCTCGGCGTCTCCGCGATAGTCTTCCTAGGGGTTGTCTCCCCGCAACTGGTATTAGGAGGTGTCGAGTGGGGGCTGATCCTCTTCCTAATCGGGAGCATGACCCTCGCCTACGTCCTGAGGTCGCTGAGGGTCTTCGAGTACCTCGCCATAAGAGTGCTGGAGGCCAGCCGCGGCAACCCTGTACTGCTCGTGGCCTACCTGTCCGTCCTCTCCTGGTTCCTCTCGCTCGCCGTAGGCGAAGTAGCGAGTATCACGTACGTGCTCATGCTGGTCTTCGACATCTACAAGCTCACAGGCTACGACGTGAGGCCTCTGGTCATACTGTCAGTACTAGCCACCAACACGGGTAGCGTCGCCCTGCCCGTGGGGAACCCCATAGGGCTATACTTGGCCTTCACAGCGAACCTCAGTATAACGTCCTTCATAGTCAAGGCCTTACCCCTGTCCCTCCTAAACCTAGCGCTCCTAGTAGTGGTGTTCTCCGCGCTCGCGAGAGGCTACCTCTCGGGTTTCGGCGAGAGGTTGAGCAGGGACATGATAGACAAGATAGCGGTGCGCTTCTACACCTCGCTGTCCCCCGACGAGATCAGCAGGGTTAAGGGGGGCCTGGTAATACTAATAGCCTTCCTGACCCTCGTCGGGGTAAACGACCAGCTGTCGAGGGCAATAAGCCTCCTAGGAGGCATTAACGTAGACCCCCACGCCCTATTGGCCTTCACACCCTACCCGCTGATAATGGTGTCGACCCCCCTTATCGGCGCCTCGAGAATGGGCGAGGTGCTCGAGAAGGGCGTCGAGTGGCCCTCTATAATATTCTTCATCTCGCTCTTCATGCTAGGCTACTCTCTGTTCTGGTCTGGCGTGGCCTCCAAGCTGGCTTACCTGACAGTCCTGCTAAGCTCTTTGACAGGCGCGGTGTCCTTCCCGCTCCTGTACACCATCATGCTGGTTCTCTCGGCGGGCCTAAGCAGCGTCTTGGACAACTTGTCTGTCATAGTGGCCCTGACACCCGTCGCGCAGACGCTGGTCTCGATCGGGGGCTCAGCTGCGGCGTTCTGGGCCCTACTATACGGCGGCGTGTTCGGCGGGAACTACACGCCGATAGGTAGCTCGGCGAACATAATAGCCGTGGGCCTGAGCGAGAAGAACAAGATGGAGATAGGGTGGGGCGAGTGGCTGAAGATGGCCCTGGTCGCTACGACCATCGAGGTAGTGGTCGCCATTGCTTGGACTCTCACAGTGGCTAGCATGTAGGAGCCGCCTATGCCCGTGAGGGCCCTCGTACTACCCAGCAGGGTCTGGGTCGAAGTACCCAGAGACTCCATAACGCTGGCAGAGCTCGTGAGAACCATAGTAGAGCGCGGTTTCAGCGGAAACCTCATAGTCTTGGTAAACGACAGAATCGCGGACGAGCCGTGGACTCTTATAAGGGCCGGGGATAGAGTTGTAGTTATAGAGGAAGCGCCGGGTGGCTGACGGTGAAGGTGAAGGTCGTCTTCACCGGGAGAGCGAGCGAGATGTCCGGCGTCTTCGCGATGGAAGTCGAGCTACCGGAGGGTGCTACCCTAGACGAGCTGGTGAAAACAGTGTCCAGTAAGCTCAACCCGAGGATATACAAGAGGTACTCTCAAGGACACTTCGTCTTCGTGACCTTCGTAAACGACAGGCCTGTTCTCAGCCCCGACTACAGGCTCCGGGACGGCGACAGGGTCACGTTCATGACGCCCGAGATGGGTGGTTGAGCCTCACTGGCACCTCTCGAACATTCTTGGGTCTGGCTTGAACTCGATAACCTCGAAAGACGGCTGGAGACCGTTGTAGACGAGCAGCTTGTTGACCAGAAGGTTACCCATACCTAGGATTATCTTGGCGGTCTCCAGGGCCTCTATTAGACCTATGATCCCCGGCGTTGTGGGGAATACCTGGAGAGTGGACTCTTCCCTGGTTTCGTCGCTAATCGGGAACAGGGCCCTAAGACAGGGTGTCACCCCGGGGAGGACGACTGTCACCTGTCCGTAGAAGCCCCTAACGCCCCCGTGGACGAGGGGCTTTCTCTTAGACCAGGCGACCTTGTCAAGGACGAACCTAGCAGGCCAGTTGTCGAACGCGTCGACGTAGACGTCCACGTCTATGCTCGACAAGAGGCTCTCGGAGACCTCGGCGTATATGGGCTGGACGTTCGTGTTCGGGTTCAGCTTCTTAAGTTTCTCTGCGGCGGCGAGCGGCTTGGGCTTGCCCAGGTCGTCTATTGAGTACAGCACCTGCCTCTGGAGGTTGCTGACCTCGACCACCTCTCTGTCCAGTACGTAGAGGTTCCCCACACCCATGGCTGCCAGGTAGATCGATACGGCTGAGCCTAGGCCGCCTAGACCGGCGACGAGGACCCTGGCCTTCTTCAGCTTCAGCTGCCCCTCTTCTCCTATCAGCTCGAGTTGCCTGCTGTAGAGCTCTCTCTCGAACTCGCTCAATTCCACTCTCTCAGCCACCGGACTTCACCACGTAGACGATTACCTCGTCCCCGTCGCTCAGCTCGTCGTCTTCTGTCAGTATGACGCCATTCCGGAGCACGACCACCTCCTCTCCCACTAGGCCTACTTTGGCCAGTAGCTCCCTCACGCTGGAGACGTTCTCGACAACACGCTCTCCCTCCCCTGTTATCCTCACACGTATTCCCATCGCTGTGCTCACTCCGCCTCCACGGGTTCGACGTAGTATGGTATTAGACCATCGTGGAAATCCCTAATAACCTTGCGAGCAGCCTCCTCGACGAGGGGGTCCCCACTCTTCTTGTAGAACCAGCCGTGCTTGGTCGCTATAGCCCTTAGGATCTCGTCGGGGTCCACGGAGTCGAGGCCATAGGCCTTCTTGAAAGCGTCGGGCCTTTTATCGATAACCCTCTTGATCAGCATGTGGGCGACCCCCACCGGGTCCTCGATGTGCTCCACTGGCGTCCCCCTGATAACCCTCTCCAGCGGGTCTCCTTCTATGGGGATCACGCCAGGGGTGTCGACCATAAGGATGTCCTTGTCTACCCTAACGAACTGGACGCCCTTGGTGTAGCCTGGGGAACCAGGGTAGGGGCTTGTGGGGGCAGAGCGCCTCCCCTTCAAGGCGTTGATTATAGACGACTTCCCGGTCTTCGGGAACCCGACTACGGCCACGACCGTCGGGAGTCTCGGGGCTACGCGCTTTATAGTCCTTCTAAGTATGAGCGTGCCCTGGTGTCTAGTGGTCGACACGTAGACCGCGTTGTAGCCCCTGCCAGCGAAGTACCTCTTCCACGCCTCGGCTACATCCCTTGGTACTAGGTCGGCCTTGTTCAAGACGAGGACCAGTTCCTTCCCCTGGCGGCGTACTATGCTCTCGACCCGCGCGCTCAGCGTGGAGAGCGGGTCTCTGGCGTCGAGCACGTGCAGGACTACGTCCGCCGAGTCGATCACCCGCCTGACCTCGCTCCAGGACATCAACCGGAAGAACCTAGGCCTCCGGCTCACGCTCCAGCACCCTTTCGAGCTCCTCTATGAAGCTGGGGTCTACAACACTGAGCCAGTCGACGTACCCGGCTGGGGCAGCCCCTTCTCTGACCTTGCGTAGGAGCTCGTCGACGACCTCTTCTGGGGTCTTGCCAGTGACGTCTACCTCGACAACCTTCCCGGTACCGAACCTGGCCACGACGTTTGTCAAAACTACGGATAAGACCTCTGCCATCACGTTCTCGGCTACCTTCTTATCGTTCCACCCCCGTTTCCTCAACCTGGTGATCAGTACCCTGGGATCCAGCCTGAGGACTACCACCAAGTCCACTACCTTGCTGTCCAAGACCTCGGGGTAGTGCGTCGAGATCACAGTCCCACTACTGCTCTCACACAGCTCTCTCACTCTAGCCGAGACCCTTTCCTCGCTGATAACGTAGCTGTTAGTCTCGGGGTCGTAGTAGTCGTAGAGCCCCTCTCTCACTACTAGCTCGCTCAAGTCGACGTGGGTGCCTCCGATCCGCTCTGCCAGTAGTCTCGAGACTGTCGACTTGCCTACTCCAGGTGTACCGGCTACGACCAGGCACTTGAAACCCGGCATGCTTCAACCAACGTGTAGGGATGGAAATAGCCCGCTAAAAACAGGAGTGGCTACCTCTTCACCAGCTCGAGGATACCCTCGTAGGTCTTCTTGTAGATCTCCGTCGACTCCAGCTTGCGCCTGTCCCTGATGTACTTCCTAGTGACGATGCCCTCGGGCAAACCGTACTTCTTGCTGTACTCGACCAGGCTAATACTGTTCTCCTTGTGTATCTTCTCCCTGTAGATGTCCTCGAAGATGTTGAACGCGCAGAACGGTATCAGTCTACCGTCTGGCACAGCGTAGTGGATGTTACACCTCTGGACCCTCTGAATGTCGTAGTTGTATAGGTCCATGAAGTGCATCTGCCCCAGGAACAAGAGCTTGTAGTGGAGTTCACCCAGGGCCTCGTAGCTCCTCTTCACGATGATGTTGAACAGCAACTTGTAGAGGTCGAAGCCCTCGGGGGCCTTCTCCTGGTGTATGAACTTCCGGATAGTGTAGAGCAGCCTCATCCCGGTCAAGATCCTGCTCGAGCCCTCCACTAAGTCCCTCCACTTCTCCTCGAGGTACTCGACGAGCCCTTCCACGTCCACGAACTCGGTTATGGGCACGAGTCTGGTGGCGTCACCCCTCCTCTCGACGTAGACGTAGGTCCCCACCCCGCAGGCTGGGTGATTGCTCATCTCGAACTTGAACTCCCCGCTGAAGCCCTCTACAAACCTGGAGAACACGGCGCTGACGTTGATCGGGAACCACGCCTCTCTCGGGACCTCCCCCTCGGTCTGCTCCTCTATCAGCTTGACTATGTCGCCTATGGTGACCCTGTACTTCTCCCTCTCGTGCCTCTTCATAAGCCCTGTTATGCTCACCGGTTGGAAGTTCACGGACCTCACGATGTCTATGTGCTTGGCGGCGAACCTTACCATCGCCCCGAGCTCGTGGGTGTTCACGTTGTTGATCACCGTGGGCACCAGTACGACGCTCGTCATACCCGCTTTCCTGAAGACCTCGAAGATGTACGGGATCTCCCAGTGGTTCTTCCAGTTCGTGACGGGCGATACGCCGTCGAAGCTCAGGTAGACCGTGTTCACGCCCGCAGCCCTCAGCTCTCGGGCGTACTCGACAGCTTTAGCGGGCTCCTCCCAGTACAGCTCAGCGAACTTGATCCCGTTTGTGTTGAGCTGTATATGCCTTACGCCCTCGCTCCTCAACATCCTGACTATCTCGACGAGGTCCTCCCTAAGGGTCGGCTCACCGCCTGTCAGCTGGACGGCGACCGTCACGCCCTGCTTCTTGATCGCTCTCACCATCTCCCTTATCTGGTCTATAGACGGCTCGTACACGAAGCCCGAGGCCTCCGCAAAGAAGAAGCAGTACCAGCAACTCAGGTTACACCTGTTAGTCAAAACGATGTTCACTAGGGCTGAGTGCTGCTTGTGCATCGGGCAGAGACCACAGTTGAACGGGCAGGGCCCCCTCAACTGGGTGTAGACGTGTCTCGTCCCTCTCCCGTCTTCCTCCCACTTAGCGATCCTCTTGTACGTAGTAGCGTCACCGTAGTATATCTCCTCGATCTCCCCGTGTTCAGGGCACACTCTCCGTATGTAGATCTTTCCATTTCTCTCGACTAGTACGGCTGGTAAAACTCTGTAGCAGTAGGGGCAAACACTCATGGTCGTGGATACGAGCTCCTCGCCCTGCCTCAACCGGGGGATAACGTAGGAGATCTCCCCGACCCTTTTGCCGACTGTTATGGTCACAATACCACCGTTGTCTTAGGTTCACCTAATAACCGAGGGCGAATATAAGCGTTTACAGGCTCATGAAAACAAGTGAGAGGCATGACAGATATAAACATACAGGTCGTTTTCGAGTCCAGTATCGGCGAGCCGTTCACGCGGGTTTTCAGCGGAAGGATCACAAGCAGGTCTGGGACGCTGGTTTTCGAACTGGGCGATCTCGCCCTCAAATCGAAGCAGAGTATTAGAGTGGAGTACGAGAACAGCGTGGCAGGCTACTACAAATTAATGGCGAGCGGTTGGCTTAGGATCGGGCCTTTTGAGGTTCCAATCCCTTGCCTTATAGCTGTGGGAGAGCCCTGTTACAGAGTCCAGGTCTTGATCCCGGGGCTAGACGAAGAGCTCTATGTAGAACCAGGCGTCTACGGCTCCACCCTCGTTGTGAGTTGGGATTTAGCAGAGGGCTCCGGCTCCCACAAGCTCACCGTGAGAGTCCGCGGTAGAGAAGGCTCTCCCGGTAAAGTTTATAACAGAACATAGAGTAGGAGGAGAACTGAGGGCCCGTAGCTCAGCTTGGTAGAGCGGCGGGCTTTTAACCCGTAGGTCCCGGGTTCAAATCCCGGCGGGCCCGCTCACGGCCCCAGGCGACGAGTCCTCAAGGGTATAAGACTTTTAACCCTTGTTGCCAAGTATCAATATACTTGATAGCCGGGTCGTCTAGCGGCCAAGGATGCGGGGCTCTGGGTCGCCAGGGATTTCCCTGGCGAGGGGAGCCCCCGTGACCGGGGTTCGAATCCCCGCCCGGCTACTCTGCTCCTACACTCAACCTGTGGTATAGGAGTCTTGTTAACGCGGACGCTAAGTTGTGCGCTATCCTAAGGGGCTCGGGGATAGGGCTGTAGACCATAGCGGCTCTGACCAACACGGCGGCCTCGTAGAAGTCCACCCCTACCGGGAGTATCCTTATGGTTCTCCAGGGCGTCTCCAGGGGTTTCATGGACTCGTACGCTCTTAGGAAAGTCTTGAGCCTCTCGTGCCCGTCGGGGAAGTGCCTGGTCAAGGCCTCGACGACGCCTTGTAGGTCAACGTCGCCGTACTGCACCACTACGACGGGTTGCCCCGTGGACTCGTACACTCTCCACGGGTCTACGATGTCGAAGCCGCTGTACGTCACCCCGTCCAGTAGTAGTAGCCCGCCCCCTAGTCTCTTTCCTAGCTCTATCACCGCGTCTTCGCTACGTCCCGCGTCTACCAGGACGGGCTTGAACCCCGCAGCAGTAGGCTTCAAGTTCTCGTCTGTCTTAACCCCGAGTACGATCGTGTAGCCCCTCCTCGACTTGAACCCGACGGGGAAGTACCCGTCGTCGAAGGCAACGTAGTTCATTTAACATCCTTCAACAGGTCGTCGACGGTCTTCACTAGATCGGACCTGACTCTAATAACCTTGGTGACCCCGTGCCTCCCTCTACTCGCAACAGTCGCGTTCACGAGCCCGAGCATGTCCAGCTGGCTTATTATCTCGCTAACCCTCCTCTGAGTCAGCGGTTCTAGGCCCAGCTCCTTGGCGATTTCGGCGTACTTCAAGTAGACCTCGCCCGTGGTTGCGCTCCCTTTCAGCTTGGCGACCTCGATTATTGCCTTCAGCACTATCTTCTGGTGGAGGGGGAGGGACATCACACTCTGCTGGACTCTCCCCTCCTCTATCTCGACATTGGCCCTCTTCACGTGGTCAACCGTGACCTTCGGCGAGCCCTCCCTCTCCGCGATCTCGCCCGCTACTCTGAGCAGGTCGAGCGCTCTCCTCGCGTCTCCGTGCTCTCGGGCGGCTAGTGCGGCGCAGAAGGATATCACGCCGTCGTCCACGACACCCGGGTAGAAGGCCATCTCCGCTCTCTGCTTCAGGATGTCGAAAAGCTGCTCTGCGTTGTAGGGCGGGAAGACGATCTCGACCTCTCCTAGGCTAGACCTCACCCGGGGGTCTAGGCTCTCGACGAAGTTTATGTCGTTGGTAATACCCACGAGGGCTACACGGGAGCTCTTTAGCTCCTCGTTGATCCTCACGAGCTTGTAGAGCAGGTCGTCTCCCTCTCTCTTCACGTAGTAGTCTACCTCGTCGAGGACTATGATGTGAACACCGCCCCAGTTCTCGAGTGCGTTGATGTACCTCCTGTAGACCTCGCTGATCGCTAGGCCTGTCGGGGGGATCTTCAGCCCTATACTAGAGGCTATCTGGGCCACAACCCTGTACGTCGTGTCGAGTTTCCTGGTGTTGACGTAGGCCTGCTCCAGCTTCACGTTGAGCGAGTTGGCCTTCTCGACAAGCCTCTTGACGACGTACCTGGCCACAGCAGTCTTGCCGGTGCCCGTGAGACCGTAGAGAAGTGCGTTGCTAGGTCTTTCGCCTCTTAAGGCGACGATCAGTATCTCCGCTAGGCGCCGGATCTCGTTCTCTCTGTGAGGCAGGACTTCCGGCACGTACTCGGGGTGGAGTATCTCCCTGTTCTTGAAGATCCTCGTAGAGGGTGCTTTCAGGTTCTTGACTAGCTCGTCGATGATGTCCAAGGACATACAGGGACACAACCTCTTCTTCAACTGGGAATAGGGGGCTCTTCCTATTTAACGGAGAGGGTTGAATTGCCCCCTCACGCGTGAACGCTTTTAAGACGTCTGGAGTGTATAGTATCAACTAGCGGGCCGGTAGCTCAGCCTGGAAGAGCGCTCGGTTGGCATCCGAGAGGTCCCGGGTTCAAATCCCGGCCGGTCCATTCCCAACCTCTACTTTTCTATCGGCAGCGTCGTAGCTGACGATAAATTTAATAGACTTTTATCAATTGGGGTATTCAGGTGTGCTAGCTAGGATTATATCATGTTTATAACCGGTGTTGATTATGGGCGAGGAGGAGAGTATAAACATCTTAGAACACGTTCTAGTCCCTAAGCACGAGGTTCTGTCTCCCGAGGAGGCGCTCGAGGTCCTAAAGAAACTGGGTGTAAGCCCGAAGAACCTTCCCTGGATATCTGTTGACGACCCTGCGGCTAAGGCCGTAGGAGCCAGGCCCGGCGACATTATCAGGGTAGTGAGGAAGTCTCCCACAGCCGGGGTTGCGATCGCTTACAGGTACGTAGTAGTGGACGTGAGCAAGAAAGAGGCGAGTATGGAGTGACGTACAAGCCCTCCATCGAGGACTTGTGGACTCTAATGAAGGCTTTTTTCGAAGAGAAGGGTCTTGTGCGCCAGCACCTGGACAGTTACAACAGGTTTGTCCGCGAACTACTCCCTGAGATAATGAGGGAGTACCGGGAGATCCCGATAACGGCCGACCTCAAGCTGGTGATAAAAGACTACAAGATCGGGAAGCCGGTTTGGAAGAATATCGAGGGGGTCGAGAGCGAAGTAACCCCCATGGAGTGCAGGCTCAGGAACCTGACCTACGCTGCCCCGGTGACGGCGAAGGTCGCCCTAGTAGACAGGGAGGGCTCTCACAAGGAGCAGGATATAAAGCTCATGGACCTCCCGGTCATGTTGAAGTCCGAGCTAGACCCGCTAAGCAAGCTGTCCAAGGAGGAGCTTAAGCAGGTCGGCGAGGACCCCGACGATCCCGGCGGTTACTTCATAATAAACGGCGCCGAGAAGGTCTTGATAGCCCAGGAGGACCTGGCGAGCAACAACATAATCGTAGACATATCCCCGGAGGGCTCGTCGACAACACATGTAGCGAAGGTCGTCAGCACTGCCAAGGGTAGGAGAAGCCAGCTAGTGATAGAGAGGAGGAAGGACGGAGTCTTCTACGCGAACTTCCAAGGGAGGAAGATACCGGCTCCAATATTGATGATAGCCCTAGGGCTGGCTACGGAGTACGAGCTGATGAACGCGGTGTCCTTTGACCCGGACGTCCAGATCCAGCTCCTACCATCCATAAGCGAAGTCCAGTCGGTTCTGCCGAGGCTCGAAATCCCGCCGGGGGTCTCCGAAGAGGAGATCCGTAGACTAGAAGAAGAGTACAGGAAGAAAGTAGTCGAGGAGGCCCTCGACTTCATAGGTGCGAGGATGGCCGTCGGCAGGCCTAGAGAAGAGAGGGTCAGGAGAGCGGAGAGGGCACTAGACGAGTACCTCCTACCTCACATTGGCACAGACCCGAGCCCCTCGACGAGGCTGAAAAAAGCCCTGTTCATAGGGCAGATGATAAACAAAATAATCGAGGTCTACCTTGGCAGGAGACAACCCGACGACAAGGACCACTACAGGAACAAGAGGCTCAAGCTCGCGGGAGACCTCCTCGCAACGCTTCTCAGGCACGCAATCGTCGTGTCGTTTATCAGGGAAGTGAAGACTAGCATCGAGAAGACCTACAGCAAGTACAGGAAAGTAGACCTAAAGATGGTTATCAAGCCCAACATAATAACCGACAGGATCTCCCACGCGATGGCCACAGGTAACTGGCCTGGAGGCAGGACTGGCGTCAGCCAGATACTAGACAGGACAAACATGCTGAGCACTCTCAGCCACCTCCGTAGAGTCGTCTCGCCGCTAGCTCGCGCGCAACCCCACTTCGAGGCTAGAGAGCTTCACTTCACTTCTTGGGGTAGGATGTGCCCCTTCGAGACCCCCGAGGGCGCGAACATAGGTCTCGTCAAGAACCTCGCCCTGATGGCTCACATTAGTGTGGGCTTCGACGAGAAGGAGGTCGAGCAGACGCTCGTTAAACTAGGCGTGAAAACCCTGCCTCAGATACTGGACGAGCTCAAGGAGAGTATTAAGAGAGGAGAGGCCTACTCTGGCACAGCGGAGTACAGTTCCTGGAGCAAGGTCTACCTGAACGGCAGGCTGATAGGGCTCTACCCGGACGGCGGTGAGCTCGCGAGGAAGATTAGGGAGCTACGCAGGCAGGGCAAGATCTCGTCGGAGGTCAACGTGGCCTACTTTAGAACAGAGTACCTCAACGAGGTCTATGTCAACTGCGACGCCGGGCGTATCAGGAGGCCTCTTCTCGTGGTAGAGAACGGCGAGCTAAAGCTCAAACCCGAGCACATAAAGCAGCTTAAGAACGGGAATTTGAAATTCGAGGACCTGGTCAAGAGGGGTGTTATAGAGTACTTAGACCCCGACGAGGAAGAGAACGCGTACATAGCCCTAAACCCCGACGAGTTGTCTATTGAACACACGCACCTCGAGATATGGGTTCCGAGCATCCTCGGCATAGTGGCCTCTATTATACCGTACCCAGAACACAACCAGAGCCCGAGGAACATATACGAGGCTGCCATGGGTAAGCAGAGCCTCGGCTTGTACGCTGCGAACTTCCAGAGGAGGATGGACTCTAGAGGGCACTTCCTCCACTACCCCCAGAAGCCTCTAGCCCAGACTAAGCCGCTCGAGGTAATCGGTTACAACGAGAAGCCTGCTGGGCAGAACATGGTGGTGGCCGTGTTGACTTACACGGGCTACAACATCGAGGACGCGGTCATAATGAACAAGAGTAGTATTGAGAGGGGTCTAGGCCGTAGCACCTTCTTCCGTGTTTACTCGACGGTCGAGTACAAGTACCCCGGTGGACAGGAGGACAAGATATCCGTCCCGCCGAGCGACATAAGGGGCTACAAGGGCCCGAGGGCCTACGAGAAGCTAGACGAGGACGGTATCGTAGCCCCGGAGACATACGTTGTAGGCGGCGACGTCCTGATCGGGAAGGTCAGCCCTTCAAGGTTCATGATCACGCAGGAGCTGACTGGTAGCGAGCAGGTCAAGCAGGACACAAGTGTCGTGATGAGGCACGAGGAGAAGGGTATAGTGGACGTCGTCATGATAACCACTGACAGCGACGGTAACAAGCTCGTCAAGGTGAGGGTGAGGGACCTCAGGATACCTGAACTAGGAGACAAGTTCGCCTCGAGGCACGGCCAGAAGGGGGTAGTAGGCCTCATCATCCCGCAGTACGACATGCCCTTCACCGAGGACGGGATTACACCAGACCTCATAATCAACCCCCACGCGTTCCCTAGCAGGATGACTGTGGGGCAGCTGATCGAGAGCATAGCGGGTAAGGTGGCCGCACTAGAGGGTAGGCTTGTCGACGGTACACCCTTCTTCAAAGAGGACCCGGAGAAGCTGATGGTCGTACTGAAGAGGCACGGCTACCCGGAGACAGGTGAAGAGGCCATGTACGACGGTAGGACTGGCGAGCTGATGAGAGCCCCTGTTTTCATAGGCATAGTCTACTACCAGAAACTACACCACATGGTCAGCGACAAGATCCACGCTAGGGCTAGGGGCCCGGTGCAGATCCTGACCCGGCAGCCCACTGAGGGCAGGGCTAGAGCAGGCGGGCTTAGATGGGGTGAGATGGAGGTAGACTGCTTGGTAGGCCACGGCGCGGCCTCGCTACTGAAGGAGACGATGATAGACAGAAGCGACAAGGCGGTGATATACGTGTGCGAGTTGTGTGGCCACATAGGTTACTACGACAGGATCAGGGACAGGTACGTGTGCCCCGTCCACAAGGAGAAAGGGGTTCTAAAACCCGTTGAGGTATCGTACAGCTTCAAGTTGCTCATACAGGAGCTCATGAGTATGGCCATCATGCCCCGTCTAAAGCTGGAGGACGTTAGGGAGGCTTGAGATCATGGGTATGTACAGGATTAAAGAGGTAAAATTCGGCATACTCTCTCCAGACGAGATCCGTAGAATGAGCGTGACCAACATAATAACGAGCGACGTCTACGACAGCGACGGAGCCCCCGTGGACGGGGGCGTAATGGACAAGCGACTAGGAGCAATAGAGCCTAAAGAGGTCTGCCCGATCTGCGGGAACACGAGAGACGAGTGCCCGGGACACTTCGGCCACATAGAGCTGGCTAAGCCCGTTATACACGCCGGTTTTGCCAAGCACATCCACATGTACTTAAAGACCACTTGTAGGGTGTGCGGAAGGGTAAAGCTCCCCGAGAACGAGAGGCAACTCTACCTGAAGCTGTTGAAGGATCTCGAGGACTTAAACCTCAAGTACCTGGTCAAGCGGCTCCACGAGTTCATAAGGAAGAGAGCGGCAGCACAGCAGACGTGCCCGCACTGTGGTGCGCCTCAGTACAAGATCAAGCTGGACAAACCACACACATTCTACGAGGACCGGGAGGAGGGGATCGTCAAGCTCACTCCTGCCGAAGTTAGGAGCAGACTGGAGAAAATACCGGACGACGACGTTAGGCTACTCGGCGGAGACCCGACCGACGCTAGACCGGAGTGGATGGTTCTAACGGTCTTACCGGTACCGCCGAGGGCTGTGAGACCCTCGATCCTGCTAGAGACGGGTATAAGGAGCGAGGACGACCTGACGCACAAGCTAGTGGACATTATAAGAGTCAACAACAGGTTGAGGGAGCACGTAGAGACGGGTGCGCCCAACGCCCTGATCGAGGACGAGTGGGAGCTGTTGCAGTACCACGTCACTACATACTTCGACAACGAGGCACCGGGCATACCGCAGGCCAAGCACAGGACGGGTAAGACGCTCAAAGGCATAGCGCAGAGGCTCAAAGGTAAGGAGGGCAGGTTCAGAGGTAACCTGAGGGGTAAGAGAGTCGACTTCAGTGCTCGTACTGTGATCAGCCCAGACCCCAATTTGAGCATAAACGAGGTGGGTGTACCGGAGGTAGTAGCGAAGGTCCTAACCGTCCCGGAAAAAGTGACGCCTTGGAACATTGAAGAGATGAGGAAACTAGTTCTCAACGGTCCCGACAAGTGGCCTGGCGCAAACTACGTGATAAGGCCGGACGGGAGGAAGATCAGCCTCAAGTTCGTCGACAGGAAGGCCGTGGCCGAGTCGCTAGCCCCCGGTTTCATAGTGGAGAGGCACCTACTAGACGGCGACGTAGTCCTGTTCAACAGGCAGCCCTCGCTCCACAGGATATCGGTAATGGCCCACATCGTCAGGGTTCTCCCGTACAAGACCTTCCGTCTCAACCTGCTAGTATGCCCGCCTTACAACGCCGACTTTGACGGCGACGAGATGAACTTACACGTACCTCAGAGCGAGGAGGCGAGGGCCGAAGCAAGAATACTAATGCTCGTCGAGAAACACATTCTCACCCCGAGGTACGGTGGGCCCATAATCGGTGGGCTACAGGACTACATAAGCGGAGCCTTTTTGCTGACTAACAAGTCCACCATACTCACAAAAGCCGAGGTCATAGACCTGCTGAGCGTTGCTGGCTATAAGGGCTCGCTACCCGAGCCAGCTATACAGAGACCCGTAGAGTACTGGACGGGGAAGCAGATAGTCTCCGTCTTCCTGCCGGGGGACTTCAACTACAAGAGGAACGCTAAGATAGCCTCCGCCTCCGCGTTGAGGTGTATAGACGAGGACTGCCCGCACGACAGCCTTGTCATAATCAAGAAGGGGCAGCTACTCGAGGGCGTTATAGACAAGGCTAGTATCGGCAGGGAGGAGCCCGAGAGCTTGGTCCACTGGTTGATCAAAGAGCACGGGGAAGACGTTGCTAGGAAGTTCATGGACAACGTCTATAGGATGTTCATAAGGTTCTCGGAGATGTACGGTTTCACAATGAGCTACTACCACCTGCTCATACCCCCAGAAGCCAGGGAGAGGATCAGGAGCATAATCGCTGACAAGAAGAGGGAGGTTAGTAGACTGATCGAGGAGTACAGGGCTGGAAGGCTGCAACCCAAGCCGGGGAAGACCGTTGAGGAGACCCTTGAAGACGAGGTCATAGACCTACTGTCCAAGAGGCTTCTCGACGAAGTAGCTGACGTCATCACGCCGTACTTCACACTAGCCAACCCCGTGATAGTCATGGCCAGGACGGGCTCCAGGGGGAACCCTGTCAACCTAACGCAGATGGCTGCCCTGCTAGGGCAGCAGACGGTTAGAGGTAAGAGGCTTACGAGGGGCTACATGGACAGGAGCCTACCCCACTTCAAGCCCGGCGACCTAGGGCCAGAGGCTAGGGGGTTCGTCGCGAGGGGTTTCGTCAACGGCCTATCGCCTATCGAGATGTTCTTCCACGCGGCAGGCGGGAGAGAGGGCCTGATTGACACGGCTGTGAGGACGAGTCAGTCGGGCTACATGCAGAGGAGGCTGATAAACGCCCTACAGGACGTCAGAGTAGACATTGACGGTAGTGTGAGGACTACTAACGGTGAGGTCATACAGTTCAAGTACGGGGAGGACGGTGTAGACCCCATGAGGAGCGACCATGGAAAGGCCGTTAACGTGGACAGGGTCATCCAGAAAGTGGTGGGGTGGAGGATGTGAGGCCCGTTGAGTCGGTCGAAGAGCTAAGGAAGCGTATTGAGTCGCTAAGGGGTAGAGTGAGCGAAAACGTCGTGGAGGAGCTCGAGAAAAAGCTCGTCGAGGTGTACGAGAAGTACGGCCTCTACGAGGAGGAGGTAGACGCCATCCTAGGCGAGGTGGCTAAGAGGTATGAGAGCTCTCTTGTTGAACCCGGCGAGCCTGTAGGGACGGTGGCAGCTCAAAGCCTGGGAGAGCCGTCGACCCAGATGACACTACGTGTCTTCCACTACGCTGGCGTCAGGGAGTTCAACGTGACCCTGGGCCTCCCGAGACTTATAGAGATAGTCGACGCGAGGAAGAGGCCGGAGACTCCTATCATGGAGATTTACCTCGAAGAAGAATACAAGAACAGCGAGGAGAAGGCCAAGGAGATAGCCAGGAGGATAGAGTCAACCCTTATCGAGAACGTTGCCGAGAGTATCGTTATCAACCCGTACGAGGGGGCCATCATCAAGCTGGACCCAGAGATGCTGGAAGACAAGGGCGTCAAGATATCAGACGTGGTGGCCGTCCTCGAGGCGCTTAACATAGGCGAGATCGAGGTAGACGAAGAGAACTATACGGTGAGAGTAGAGTTACCCGAGGAGTACATGGACTACTCCAAGATGGAGAAGATACGGCAGAAAATAGCGTCGGCCCGTATCAAGGGGGTGAAGGGTATCAAGAAGGTCATCATCCAAAAGAGGGGTGACGAGTACGTGTTGATCGCCGAAGGTAGTAACCTACCCGAGGTGATGAGGATCAAGGGCGTTGATTGGAGGAAGGTCTACACGAACGACATCATGGAGATCGAGAGAACGCTGGGGATCGAGGCTGCGAGAGCGGCGATTATACGCGAGATCAAGAGCATCCTAGACGACCAGGGGCTGGACGTCGACATAAGGCACATCATGCTCCTAGCCGACGTTATGACGTGGACTGGTAGGGTGAGGCAAGTGGGTAGGATGGGCGTAGCCGGTGAGAAGCCCAGCGTCTTGGCCAGGGCCACTTTCGAGATGACGGTGCAGAAGCTGATAGAAGCGGCGGTCAGTGGCGAGGTAGACAACTTAAACGGTGTCCCCGAAAATATTATAATAGGGCAGATAATACCTGTTGGTACAGGGTTGGTAGAGCTCTACGCGACATCGTCAAGTATTAGGAACCAGAAGACGGAGGGATAGTCATGTCCACAGCCCAGCCCGAGGTCATCAAGGCTATTCAAACGGCGTATAAGACGGGTAAGGTGGTCATGGGCTACAGAAGGACTGTGAAGTTGCTCCTCCACGGGAAGGTCAGACTAGTAATACTCGCGGCAAACACGCCGCCAGAGTTCAAGGAAGACGTATACTACTACGCTAAGCTGTCCAACGTACCCGTAATGGTCTTCCCGGGCACCAACATGGAGCTCGGCACGATACTAGGGAAGCCGTTCGGCGTGTCCACGTTGGGAGTGATCGAGCCCGGGCAGTCCAACATCCTAGAGCTGGCGGGTGGAGGCAAGCAATGAGCAAAGAGAGACCCCAGATCAAGATAACGCCCGAAGAGTTCAGGTACATGACTCTGCTACACGAGCTGACCGGGGTCCACGTACACGACTGTGTTGTCGACGAGGAGAACAACAGGATAATATTCCTCGTCAAGCCCGACGAGATAGGTAAAGCGATAGGCCCCAAAGGCATATTCGTACAGACACTGAAGAAGATGCTCAATAAGAACATCGAGATCGTCGGCTACAGCGACAACATAGAGGAGTTGACGAAGTACGCCCTAGCACCGGCTAGGGTCAGGGAGGTGAAGGTGGCCCAGAGACCTGGTGGCAAGAGAGTCGTGTACGCCACTGTCGACCCTAACGACAAGGCGGTTGCTATAGGAAAAAACGGTAAGAACGTTGCTAGGGCTCGTCTACTACTCAACCGGTATTTCAACATTGACACAGTGATAATAGCGTGAAGCTTAAAAGCCTATGTGAGACTCCCTTCTTAGAGGGGTCAAGGAATGCCAGGTAAAAAGGCGCCGAACGGCCTCTTCGCTGCGAGGAAGCTGAAGAAGAAGAGGCTCAAGTTTAGGTGGAGCCTTAGAGAGTTCAAGGTGAAGATGTTAAGGCTGAAGGAGAAAGCCGACCCACTAGAAGGGGCGCCAATGGCACGCGGAATAGTGCTCGAGAAGGTGGGTGTGGAGTCGAGAAAACCGAACTCTGCTGTCAGAAAGTGTGTTAGGGTCCAGCTCGTGAAGAACGGCAAAGTGGTTACGGCTTTCGTGCCGTGGGATGGTGGTGTGAACTACATAGACGAGCACGACGAGGTTATCATCGAGGGTATCGGAGGCCCCAGAGGTAAGTCTATGGGAGACATACCCGGTGTGAGGTACAGGGTTATTAAGGTGAACGGCGTCTCTCTAAGGGCTATATGGCTCGGTAAAAAGCAGAAACCGGTCAGGTAAAACCCTACAGTTCACTGCTTAAACAAGGCTTCCTGAGAGTCTACCAGCTCCTTCTTCACGTAGACAGGCTTACTCACTAGTAGAGCTAGAAGGATGGCGTGACTCGGCACCATTTTCCTCTTTATCGTCAGTTCTCCATCGTTGAACTCGACGTAGGCCGAGTACACCCCTCTCGTCTCGTCGAACTCTTCGATCAGGACTCTCTTAATGTGCTTGCCGAGAGCCTCCAGCACCTCGGGCATCGAGATTAACAGGTCGCCTAGCCTCTCTCTGTCGTCTTCGATCACACCGCCGTTGATCTTCTTTACAAATATAATGACGTCGTAGGGCACTCTCTCTAGGTAGAAAGACCTCCCGTCCTCGAGCTCGCAGACCAGTCTCGGTACAGGCATGTATAAGTCAAGCCCTTCTACTTTGACCTCGCCGATCTCGTCGCGAACCCTCTTTACGAGCAGGTATTTAGTCAATCCCGTTGTCCTCTCTTACGCTATGCAGATAGAGTTAAACCTAGTTTTAAACCTAGCATGCCGTCAGCGAGGGTCTTCTACGGGATAGTCCCAGTTGTCTCTTCATGGAGAGGCTGAGGTTTAAAAGACCAGTTTGACTATTCAATCCCTTCAGGTGCTCAGGTTGAGTAGTACTGCTGGGTTAGAAGTGCCGGAGATTAAGCTGTTCGGTAAGTGGAGCTACGACGGAGTGGTTGTCAGAGACCCAAGCCTGAAGAGGTACATATCCCTTAAACCGGTGTACCTTCCTCACACAGGTGGACGGCACGAACACAAGAGGTTCGGAAAGGCCGATGTGCCAATAGTCGAGAGGCTGATAAACAAGATCATGAGACCTGGGCACAACATGGGCAAGAAACACCTAGCGTACAACATAGTGAAGGCCGCTTTCGACATGATATACCTGAGGACCAAGGAGAACCCCATCCAGGTCTTGGTTAGAGCAATCGAGAACGCTGCCCCCCGCGAAGAGACCACTAGAATAATGTACGGCGGTATAGTCTACCACGTCTCCGTAGACGTATCCCCCCTACGCAGGGTGGACTTAGCCCTGAGGCACATAACCGAGGGGGCTCGTTCTAAGGCGTTCAAGAGCACCATTAGCATAGAGGAAGCCCTCGCCGAGGAGATCATACTGGCCGCCTCTAATGACCCCAGGAGCTACGCGATACAGAAGAAGGACGAGATCGAGAGAATAGCCTTGAGCAGTAGGTAGAAGAATAAGATCCGGCCTCTTTTACTTCTCAGCTCTGTTCAAACATAATGCTTTATAAACACCTCATTTTTATTTAAATCCCAGTGCGTTAGGTTACAGGAGAGGGTCGATATGAGCGCATCCCAGAAGCCTCACTTAAACCTGGTAATAATAGGGCACGTCGACCACGGCAAGAGCACGTTGGTAGGGCACATACTCTACCGTCTAGGCTACTTCGACCAGAAGACAATACAGGCGATCGAAGAAGAAGCCAAGAAGATAGGCAAGGAAAGTTTCAAGTTCGCGTGGTTAATGGACAGAATGAAAGAGGAGAGGGAGAGAGGAGTAACAATAGCGTTATCCTACATGAAGTTCGAGACAAAGAAGTACTTCTTCACGATCATCGACGCACCGGGTCACAGAGACTTCGTTAAGAACATGATCACTGGCGCCAGCCAGGCTGACGCGGCTATATTAGTGGTGAGTGCGAGGAAAGGTGAGTTCGAGGCCGGTATGAGCCCCGAGGGCCAGACGAGAGAGCACGCGATCCTGGCCAAGACTATGGGCATCGACCAGCTGATTGTCGCAGTAAATAAGATGGACGCGACCGAGCCACCCTATAGCAAGGAAAGGTTCCTGCAGATCAAGGAGACCGTGAGCAAGTTCCTCAAGGGCCTAGGCTACAACCCGGACAAGGTACCGTTCGTCCCGGTGTCTGCCTGGACAGGAGAAAACCTCATAGAGCGCTCGCCCAACATGCCATGGTATGATGGCCCGACCCTAGCAGAAGTCCTCGATACACTCCAGCCACCGCCAAAGCCGCTAGACAAGCCTCTCAGGATACCTATCCAGGACGTCTACAACATCTCCGGTGTAGGCGTCGTACCGGTCGGTAGGGTCGAGACAGGCGTCTTGAAGGTAGGCGACAAAGTAGTGTTCATGCCAGCTGGGGTTGTCGGCGAGGTCAGGTCGATAGAGACGCACCACATGAGGATCGACAAGGCAGAGCCAGGCGACAACATCGGTTTCAACGTTAGAGGCGTCGAGAAAAAGGACATTAGGAGAGGAGACGTTGCCGGACACTTGGAGAACCCGCCGTCGGTGGTCGAGGAGTTCACGGCTAGGGTGTTCGTTATATGGCACCCAACAGCAATAGCCGTCGGCTACACGCCGGTCATTCACGTACACACAGCTAGTGTTGCCTCGAGGATAACCGAGATCGTCGGCAAGCTTGACCCCAGGACTGGTCAAATAGTGGAGAAGAACCCGCAATTCATAAAGCAGGGTGACAACGCGATAGTGAAGTTCAAGCCGATCAAGCCGCTAGTAATAGAGAAGTACTCCGACTTCCCACCGCTCGGAAGGTTCGCTATGAGAGACATGGGCAAGACGATAGGTATAGGCATAGTCACCGAGATTAAACTAGCCGAGGTCAAGATAAAGAAGTAAGAACGATTTTTTCTCAAAACACAAAGTGTTTTAAGGGTCTCAGTCATGTCAGCGCCTCGAATGGTCAAGATAAAGGTCTGGAGTACTAACGTAGACGTGCTCAACGACTTCACAGGAAGAATTGTAGACATAGCGAAGAAGACAGGGGTCAAACTGTCCGGGCCTATACCCCTCCCCACGAAGAGGCTCTCGATAAGGACTCTCAAGCTACCTCACGGTGAGGGCAAGAAGAAGTACGAGAAGTGGGAGATGAGAATCCACAAGAGGCTGCTTTACATCGCAGCTGACGAGAGGGTAATGAAGCAACTCATCAGGTTAAGGGTTCCACCCGAGATCTGGATGGAGATCGAGCTGTAAAAAAGATTTTTAATTCCAGTACCCGCTACCTGCCATAAGCTTCAAAAACCTTACTTCTTCTCAGCCTTCTTTTCCTCCTTCTTCTCTTCCTTCTTCTCCTTCTTCTTGCTCATACGGACACCCTTTGTTTGCTACCATTTTATGGCTTCAATTACCAAAGTTAAAAAACCTATCTATTTGTCTTCGTGAAAGTCATGATCGCCCTGTTGTAAACCCGCAGTAGAACCGGGACCTCAAACCTTTTTGTATCATAGAACCCAAGCGCCGGGGGCGGGATTCGAACCCGCGCACCCCGTATGGGGCACTGGCTCTCCAGGCCAGCCCCTTAGGCCGCTCGGGCACCCCGGCTCAGTTATAATATTTCGGTGTAAACTTCTTTAAAAGTGTTGAGTAGAGGGGTCCCGGAGTAGCATCCTCAGCGAGAAAGCCTACGACCCTAGGCGGCATAAACTTAAAAAGAGTTTACTTAATTGAAGGTTCTAGGCGTGCTTAAACGGTTTAAGGGATGCGCATGGAGAGAGGCTTTAGACCGATAGTTAGGATAGCAGGTGTCGACGTCGATGGAAACTTATCACTAGTCCACGGGCTAGCGGAGATAAAGGGCGTCGGCCTTAACTTTGCTCTAGGCGTCTCGAGAGTCTTAAGGTTCAACCCCGACATGAAAATAGGCTTTCTAACCGAAGAGGAGGTCAAGAAGATAGAGTCGGTCATAAGCGCGCCGGAAAAGCACGGTATTCCGGCTTGGATGTACAACAGGAGGAAGGACTTTGCGACTGGGAGAAACGTCCACCTGGTCGGCAACGAGCTGATCTTCTTCGTGAAAGAAGACATCGAGAGGGAGAAGAGGATAAAGAGTTGGAGGGGTATTAGGCATTCGCTAGGGCTCAAGGTTAGAGGGCAGAGGACGAGAACCACCGGTAGGACTGGCATGACTGTGGGTGTGAGGAAGAAGAGGCAGGCTCAGCAGCAACAGAAGAAGTAAAAGGTGGGCGGTCCAGATGGGTGACCCGCGTAAGATAAGGAAAAAGTGGGAGGGCCCGAAACACCCCTGGAGGAGGGACGTCTTAGAGCACGAGATGAAGCTGATAGGTACTTACGGTCTTAGGAACAAGAGAGAGCTCTGGATAGTAGCTACCCTGGTCAGGAGGATAAGGCACAGAGCCAGGTCCCTCCTAGCCGCACCCAGAGAGGTGCGCGAGAAGGAGGAGAAGGTCCTCATTCACAGGCTAGTCAAGCTCGGAGTAATACGGGAGAACGCCAAGTTGGAGGACATCCTAGCGCTGAAGCCAGAGGACCTCCTCGAGAGGCGGCTCCAGACAATAGTGTATAGAAAGGGGCTCGCTCGCACGATTCACGAAGCCCGCCAGCTTATAGTCCACGGACACATAGCTATAGCTGGGAGGAGGATCAGGTCTCCTAGTTACCTGGTGACCTTGGACGAGGAGAAACTTGTGGATTACGCTCCTACGAGCCCAATTAAGGCGAGGGCTTCACAGGCTGGTGGTGAGTAATGTCCTTCGCCGGTAGAGAGCTCAAGTGGGGTCTAGCCCACATCTACAGTAGCATGAACAACACGATAATCCACATAACAGACATTACAGGGGCCGAGACGGTAAGTAGGTGGAGCGGCGGAATGGTCGTCAAAGCTGACAGAGAGAAGCCCAGCCCCTACGCCGCTATGATTGCCGCTAGCCGCGCCGCAGGCGACGCGATGGACAAGGGTGTTACGGCGATACACATAAGGGTGAGAGCACCGGGCGGACACGGCCCTAAGACGCCTGGCCCGGGTGCTCAGGCTGCGATTAGGGCCTTAGCTAGGGCCGGCTTTATCATAGGCAGGATCGAGGACGTGACTCCGATACCCCACGATACTACAAGGAGGCCCGGTGGTAGGAGAGGTAGGAGAGTCTAGTGGTGTCCGGGGTTTATGGACATAGAAGTCCTGCGGAGAGAAGGTAACGCTATTAGGTTGCTTGTTAGAGGCGTTAAACTACACGTCTTGAATAGCATAAGAAGAGCAATCTTAGCCGAAGTACCGACAATGGCCGTGGACTACGTGGTTTTCATGGAAAACAGTAGCGTGTTCTACGACGAGTATATCGCGCACAGGCTAGGCCTGATACCGCTGACCAGCGAGAACGCCCTGGGAAAGTACAAGCCACCGGAGGAGTGCCGTGAAGCAGGAGAAAAAGGCGTGTTCTCGGAGGACTGTTTCGTCAAGCTCGAGTTGAGCGGGGAGGGTACTCCTGGGGGAGTTAAAACCCTGTACGCCGGCGACCTTGTCACGGGCGACCCTGACGTTAGGCCTGTGTACGAGAAGATACCTATTGTCCAGCTACTAGAGAACCAGCGGATCAAGTTGGAGGCGTATGCTAGGCTCGGTAGGGGTAGGGAGCACATAAAGTGGAGCCCTGCCTCAGTAGCTTCTCACAAGTACATCGCGAAGATAAACATAGATAGAGAGAAGTGCAGGTACCCGGGTTGCAAAAAGTGTGTTGAGATATGCCCCAAGCAGGTCATTGTAGAGAAGGACGGCACCGTAGAAGTCGAAGAAGCCAGATTAATGGACTGCAGCCTCTGCAGGTTATGTGAGACCGTCTGCCCTAGTGAGGCTATTAACGTTTCCTATAAGGAGGACGAGTACATACTATACTTCGAGTCGACGGGTTCTTTAACCCCCAAGAGAATTTTAATAGAGGCAACTAGAGCTCTAGAAGACAAGCTTAACGAGCTTAAGAAGAGTCTAGTCGAGGGTGTCCCGTATGGAGCTAGCTAAGACAAACATAGTGTTAAGGAGGACTATTAGCGAGCTGAGGAGAGCCGCAAACAAGTACGGGGCAGCTATATGGGATGAGGTCGCAGAAGAACTTTCAAGACCCCGTAGGAGAAGGAGAGTAGTCAATTTGAGTAGGATCAACAGGTACACTGGACCCGGCGACGTGGTGGTAGTTCCAGGGAAAGTCCTAGCCGCGGGTAGACTAGACCACCCAGTGACAGTAGCCTCTTTCAGCTTTTCTAAGGCAGCCGTAGAGAAGATACGGGCTAGCGGTGGTAGGGCAATACATATACTCGACCTAGTCAAGGAGAACCCGAAGGGCAGTGGGGTGAAGATTATTGGGTGAGGGAAAGACGGCTGAGAAAGACAAGGTTCTAGTAGTAGACGCGAGCGGGCTGATCCTAGGAAGAATGGCGAGTATCATAGCAAAGAAGCTACTCGAGGGATACAAGGTCTACGTGGTCAACGCGGAGAAGGCCGTCTTGAGCGGTGAGGGGAGGAGAGTAGTAGAGGGCTATAAGCTACTCTTAAACGTAAGAACCCACTACAACCCGGAAAAGAGTGGTATTAGAAGGCCTAGGACACCAGTGGGAATTGTTAAGAGAGCTGTCAGGGGTATGTTACCAATGGACAAGCCAAAGGGTAGACTCGCCTTCAGGAACCTGAGAGTATTCGTGGGATTACCAAAAGAGCTACAGGGACAGAACGTGGTCCGGTTCGAGGAAGCCGACGCGAACAGGCTTTCGGGCAGGTTTGTGACCGTTGCGGAAGTGGCTAAAAGCCTGGGTTGGAGGGGTGGTACTGAATGAGCTCCCAAGAGGTTAGTGGACACAAGATAGTCGTGTCGTCGGGGAAGAGGAAGACGAGCGTAGCCGTGGCGACGATCAAGCCCGGAAAGGGTAGAGTGTGGGTTAACAACGTCCCACTCGAAGTCATACCTATCGAGTTGGCGAAGAACAAGATCCTCGAGCCACTCTTGCTCATAGGAGACCTGCGAAACGCGATCGACGTGAAGGTCAGAGTCAGAGGTGGGGGTTGGATGAGCCAAGCAGAGGCCTCCAGGATAGCTATAGCCCGAGGTATTGTGGAATACTTTGGACTAGAGGAGATAAAACGGGTTTACAAGGACTACGACAGGCACATGCTCAGCGGTGACCCCAGGCAGACCGAGCCCGAGAAGTGGGGTAGAATTAGTGCTAGGAGAAGGTGGCAGAAGAGCTACAGGTGATGGACATGCTCTTCCCAGTTAGGTGCTTCACGTGCGGTGCTCCAATAGGTCACTTGTGGGAAGACTACATCAGGAGAGTCCAGGCTGGAGAAGACCCGGGGAAAGTCCTCGACGAACTCGGTGTTAAGAGGTACTGTTGTAGGAGGATGTTTTTGTCCCACGTGGACATAGTGAAGCAGGTGTTGTACTTCCCCAAGACCTCGTGAGGTGGTCTAAATGAGTGAGGAGGAAAGACCAGATATGGAGGAGGAGAAGCCAATTACAATGCTACCGGGGGAGAAGGTAGTCGAGCTACTGATACCCCTCGAGGACTACTTGACGGCGGGAGTTCACATTGGTACACACATCTGCACGAAGTTCATGGAGCCTTTCGTATACAGGGTCAGGAGCGACGGGCTCTACATACTGGACGCAAGGAAGATAGACGAGAGGATAAGGATCGCTGCTAAGTTCCTCGCTAGGTACGAGCCGGCGAAGATCGCCGCGGTGTCAGTCAGGCAGTACGGCTTCAAGCCAGTCACTAAGATGTGCCAGTACGTTGGGTGTAAGCCGTTCACTGGCAGGTTCGTCCCTGGGACTTTCACGAACCCCAGCTTGAGCTGGTACTTCGAGCCCGACGTAGTGGTAGTGACAGACCCCAGGGCCGACGCTCAAGCCGTCAAGGAGGCCGCCGAGATGGGCATACCTGTCGTGGCGTTCGCGGACACCGACAACAAGACCGAGTTTGTCGACCTGGTTATACCTGGGAACAACAAGGGCAGGAAGAGCCTCGCCCTACTTTACTGGTTGTTGACTAGGCAGATACTAAGGGAGAAGGGGCTGATCCCGCCCAACGGGGACTTACCGGAGAAACCCTCCGATTTCGAGACGAAGCTCTAGGCGTGGTCTTAATGAGTAAAAGGTATCCCGCTGTCGCCGGGTTTTTTTATCCAGCCAGTAGAAAAGAGCTCGTTGTAAGCATAGAACAGTCCTTCACGCACAAGTTGGGGCCTGGTAAGAAGCCTGTTGTGGCAGCCTCGCGGAATAAGAGCGTTGTCGGTTTCGTGGTCCCGCACGCTGGCTACATGTACAGCGGCCCTGTAGCGGCCCACGCCTATCTCGAGCTCGCCTCGGCGGGAGTACCAGAGACCGTCGTCATACTTGGCACAAACCACACGGGGTACGGAGCACTAGTCTCGGTCTACCCGGGTGGAACCTGGGTTACTCCACTAGGCGAGGTGAGGGTCGACAGCGAGCTCGCGAAGAAGTTAGTGGAGTTCAGCGGCTTCGCCGAACTAGACGAAGAGGCACACATAGAGGAGCACAGTGTTGAGGTTCAGGTCCCCTTTATCCAGTACATGTACGAGGACAGAGTCAAGATCTTACCGGTTGTCATAGGGCTTCACACGGTAGACGTGGCTAGGGACCTGGCTCTCTCTTTGAAGAAGGCTGTATCGGAGCTAGGCCGGGACGTGGTAGTGCTCGCCAGTAGCGACTTCAACCACTACGAGCCTCAACACGTCACTGTGGCAAAAGACATGGAGGCCATAAACTACATCCTGAGAGGCGACTCTGAAGGCTTCTACAGGGCGATAACAGAGAAGAACATAAGCGTGTGCGGTCCAGGAGGGATAATGACCCTCATAGAGTACACCAAGCTATACGAGAAGTACACCCCGCGTATAACGCTTTTGAAACACGCTACGAGCGGCGACGTGACAGGAGACTACTCTGCCGTCGTAGGCTACGCCTCAGTCAAATTCGAGGTAGCCTAAGGTGTTCCAGCCTGGTAGTAGACCACCTACTGAGAAAGCTTAGCCACATAAACGTGGTTCTGACCAAGGATGTCGACCACCCAGACCACTGTAAGCAGTACTTCGACTCGATCGTGTTGGTACACCAGGCTTTCCCGGCTCTGAGACTGGAGGACGTCGATCTACGCGCCAAGTTCCTGAAGTACGAGGTTAACGCTCCAGTTATAATCACCGGTATGACAGGGGGGCATCCCGAGGTCTACTCGGTTAACGAGAAGTTAGCAACAATAGCAGAAGTACTACGTATACCCATAGGCGTTGGGTCGATGAGGCCTGTGTTAGTGAAGCGGGGCGACACTGCCGTCGCAGAGACTTACAAGGTCGTAAGGCGCGTAGCACGGGACGTCCCCGTAATAGGCAATATAGGTGCAGTTAACCTACCGGGCCTCGACGAAAGAGTCTTTATAGACCTTGTGAACGAGTTTGAGCTAGACGCTCTGGCAGTCCACTTGAACCCCGCC
Source organism: Thermogladius calderae 1633 (assembly GCF_000264495.1). NCBI lineage: Archaea > Thermoproteati > Thermoproteota > Thermoprotei > Desulfurococcales > Desulfurococcaceae > Thermogladius > Thermogladius calderae. The sequence continues at coordinate 489,107 of NC_017954.1, forward strand.
CAAGAAGTCGTGCAACCAGAGGGGGAGACAGGGTTCACCGTTGAGGTAGTTGAGGCAGTAGTTAGACTGGCGAAGGCTGTGAAAGTCCCTCTAATAGTCAAGGAGGTCGGTAACGGTCTTTCAATGGAGGCGGTCTCAGTCTTCTACTCGAAGGGCATCAGAATATTCGACGTCGCGGGGGCCTGCGGTACAAACTGGGTTTCCGTGGAAAAGCACAGGCTCCCAGAGAACGACGTGAGAAGATTTGTGGCAGAGTCGCTCTCCTCATGGGGTATACCAACGCCAGCCGCCATTGTAGAGGCCAGGTACATAGCCCCAGACGCTACTATAATAGCTAGCGGAGGAGTTTGGGACGGTTTGAGGGCCGCCAAGTCGATATCTCTGGGGGCAGACCTCGTTGGTCTGGCGAAACCCTTACTCAAGAAGCTCCTCTTAGAGGGCTACGAGCAAGCTCTGAAGTTCATGGAGGCGTACATACAGACCCTGAAGACCGTCATGTTCTTGACGTCCTCGAGGAACACGTTCGAGCTGAGGAGGAGGCCCATAGTTATACTCGGCCCACTACTAGAATACTTGAAGCAGAGAGGGGTCGACGTAAACGAGTACGTGATGGCGAGGTAAGAGTTGTACTACTACCCGGCCGTCCTAGTACCGTGTTCTAGCAATATGAAATGGTGCCTTGTAGGAGACCAGCTCTGTCCGTCGGCTGGCTCGTGCGAGTCTGGTCAAGGGTTCTGTCTCATCGAGTACGAGAGGGCTTTAGAGAGAATAGACCTCGTAGAGGCCACTGTTGTAAGCGACTTTATCGTCATCGAAAAGTACGGCCTGTCTACACCCTCGACTCGCGGGTTCTACCTCAAGGCGGGGGACAAAGTATGCCTCCAAGAGGTCTCGGCAGCCTACGTGACGATAACCAAGAAGGAGGGCGACCAGGTCAGGGAGGGGGAGAGAATAGGCTACATCCTCTCCTCTAAGGGGAATCTTAAGACTATAAGGTCTAGTTGTAATGGGATAATAACGTTGGTCGTCAATATAACATGGGAGACGCCAGAGAAATACGTGGTCGTGGTAGTGAAGGAAGATGAGCTTAGACAAGTCTTTGTTAGAGAAGGTACGGGAGGTTGCTCTAAAGAACGCCCTAATTAACGCCGTTAAACACGGCGGTAGAGCTGATACTAAGGCTGTAGTCTCGAAGGTCCTCGGCGAGCTGTCAGAGGCTAGGAAGTACGCGAAAGAAGTAGTCAAGGTCGTCCAGGAGATCGTCGAGTCCGTTAACAAAATGGCGCCCGAGGAGCAGCTCAGGCTTCTTAAGTCCAACTGGCCCGACCTAGTGCTCGAGAAAAGAGTGGAGAAGGAGAAGACCCTCCCGCCGCTACCAGAAGCAGTGGAGGGCAGGGTCGTCACAAGGTTCGCTCCTAACCCAGATTTCGCCATACACTTAGGTAACGCGCGGCCAGCATTACTTAGCTACTGGTACGCGAGGGAGTATAACGGAAAGTTCATTCTCAGATTCGAGGACACGGACCCGAGAACAAAGGCCCCATTCCCCGAGGCTTATCTGCAGATTAAAGAGGACCTGAGGTGGCTCGATGTCAAGTGGGACGAGGAGTACATTCAGAGCCTCAGGATGGAGTTGTTCTACGATATAGCGAAGGAGCTGATCAGAGTGGGTGGGGCTTATGTGGACAGGTGTAGCGATGAAGAATTCCGGAAACTAAGAAACGAGGGCAAGGCCTGTCCTCACAGGGATAAGAGTCCCGAGGAGAACCTAGAAGAGTTTGACAAAATGCTTGAAGGCCGCTTTGCTGAAGGAGAAGCTGTTGTAAGGGTGAAGACCGACCTTTTCCACCCCGACCCAAGCGTGCGGGACTGGGTGGCTCTGAGGATAATCGACACGTCCAAGACCCCTCACCCTATAACCGGGGACAAGTACGTCGTGTGGCCAACTTATAATTTCGCTGCTGGAGTCGACGACCACTTGATGGGTGTTACCCACATCCTCCGCGCGAAAGAGCATGTATCGAACACCGTAAAGCAGAAATATCTCTACGACCACCTCGGCTGGAAGTACCCTGTTACGATCCACTTCGGTAGACTGGGCCTCGAAGGCGTCATCCTAAGCAAGTCGAAGATGAGAAAGCTCAGTACGAAATCGGGTCTAAACCCCTACACCGACTTGAGGTTCGGCACTATTAGTAGCTTAAGGAGGAGGGGCATCAAGGCAGAGACTATACACCGAGTCGTCATGGACGTAGGAATAAAACCCGTTGACGCCAAAGTCAGCTTGGTGAACCTGTTTGCCATAAACAGGAGCATCGTGGACCCGATTGCTAGAAGGTACATGGCGGTGGAGGGTCCTGTACTAGCGGTTATGGAGCTGAATGTCGACAAAGCGGAAGCCCATATACCTAGGAGGCTTGGGACTAAGGATGTCGACTACTACGAGGTCAGGGGTGGGGATATCGTGGCCATATCACAAAGGGATCTCGCGGCATACAAGCAGACAGGGTTCAGGCTATTAGGTCTAGGGAATTTCCGCGTCAAGGGAGTAGTAGAGAGGGACGGGCTACCTCTACTACAGCTCGAGTTGACGAGTCTGAGCTCAGAGGACGCGAAGAGGCTGGACCTTCCGATCATACAATGGGTGAAGATGGGCGAGCACGTCCAGGCAAAGCTAATCAGAGTTGAGGGCGACAGGTTGGAGTCCCGCGACGTACTCGTCGAGAAGAGGATTTTAGACGAGAAGGCAGACAGTATAGTCCAGTTGTACAGGGTAGGGTTCGCTAGAGTGGACTACGTAGGCGACAACGAGATCGTTCTCGTGTACAGCCATGACTGAGGGATGGCTGGGAGCCCTCAGGTTTCCACGCCACTTTTACAGGCCAGCGAGGGGGTATTGGTTCACGAGCTTTCTAGTGCGGTTACTCGAGAGTGGAGACGGGTGCTTCCACGCCACACTAGACATAGGGCTAACGCAGAGCCTGGTCTGTAGACAGGGCGGTTACGTGAGAGTCGGGGATTTAGAGCTCCCTATTTCAGACCTGAGGCCTACTGAACCCGATAGGGTCGTGTTCTTCGACGTAGACAAGCAGGAGCTCTACGAGGTTGTCAAGCACACGGAGTCGGGGTTCTACAAGCTTAAGGCTGTCGGGCTAGACGTAGCCCCGACACTCGAAATCAACGGTATTCACATGCACCGGATAAAGGACGTCGACCCTATCACGGACACGCTCTACAAGGTAAGAGCGTTGAGGCTCAAGAGAGGGGGGATAGTCCTTGATACATGTATGGGGCTGGGGTACACGGCGATCACTGTAGCCGAGTTCGGGGCAAGCCTGGTAATCACGTTCGAGGTAGACCCCAACGTTGTTTACGTAGCCGAGAGGAATCCGTGGAGCAGGGGCCTGGCAGACGAGAGAGTGAAGATCCACCTAGGCGACGTAGTCGAAGCTGTGTACGAGTTACCAGACGAGTTCTTTGACAGGGTAATCCACGACCCCCCGAGGTTCACGTCCTCGACAGGTGACCTGTACAGCCAGGAGTTCTACAACCAGTTGTTCAGGGTCTTGAAGCCAGGCGGGGTACTCTTCCACTACACGGGTGAACCTAGAGCGAGGGGGCCTCCAAGTATCCTGAAAGGAATAAAGGAGAGACTTGTACGGGCTGGTTACGTGAGGGTGTTCTTTGATAGGAGAGCTATGGGGTTTACTGCCGTGAAGCCTGGTTAACCCGCTCTAAGTTAACGTTAAAAACCCGTTGTAGAATTCTAGGAGACTACAGACGACCACTAGGGAGGAGGATGATATGCCCAAACCGTTCTATGTGAAATTCGAGGTCCCACAAGACCTGGCTGAGAAGGCGTACGATCTCCTTAAGAAAGCGAGGGAGACTGGCGGGAAAATCAGGAAGGGGACAAACGAGACCACTAAGGCTGTAGAGAGGGGCCAGGCGAAACTCGTGTTGATCGCGGAAGACGTCGACCCCCCTGAGATAGTCGCGCACTTGCCGGCGTTGTGCGACGAGAAAAAGATACCCTACATCTACGTGCCCAGCAAGCAGAAACTGGGACAGGCAGCCGGCATCGAAGTCGCTGCGGCCAGTGCTGCGATAATCGACTTTGGAGGAGCTAAGGATCTCGCCGAGGAAGTCCTGTCGAAACTGAAGGAGATCAGGGCCAAGAGCTAGAGTGAACCGCTCTCACATACAAAGAACTGTTTTTATTTTTAGCTTTCGGTCATGTGTACTGCTAGGCTAGTCCTATTAAGCCAGGTAAACTTGATAGCCAAGAACCGCTCTCTTTTACCCGGCGAAGGGCTGAGGTAGAGGGGTTTACCTCTTGCCTGTCAGCTTCTTGGCTTCCCTCTCCGTCTCTCTCAGTATGAGAATGTCTCCCACTCTAACAGGTCCCTTAACGTTCCTAGTTATGACTCTCCCCTTATCGCGCCCTTCGAGGACTCTCACTCGAACCTGTATAATCTCGCCTGTGACGCCTGTCCTTCCAAGTATCTGGACTACTTCGGCGGGGAAGCCTATCTCCTCTACTACGTTAACGTTCAGTGGCTCGAAGACGACTTTCTTGGGGCTGCTCGTTGTTACCACCTTAGCAACGATTACAACTAAAGCGTGTTTATAAAGGTTTATATTGGGGGTTTAAACTGCTTGGTGTATGCAGTAGGTGGGTGTGCTTACAATGCTGAAGATAGCGACGTGCGCCTTTTGCGGCAGAGAGATAGAGCCGGGAACAGGCTTGATGTTCGTGAAGAACGACGGCTCAATCCTCTACTTCTGTAGTAGCAAGTGCTTCAAGAACTACAGGCTAGGTAGAGACCCGAGAAAGTACAAGTGGACGACCAAACACTCGGCTTAGAAATAGTGAAGGCCGGTGAGTGTTGAGATGGTCGTAGAGAGAACACTTGTGATGGTAAAGCCGGACGGGGTTCGAAGGGGGCTCGTAGGCGAGATCATCTCGCGCTTCGAGAAAAAGGGTTTTCGTATAGTGGGCCTGAAGATGTTGAGAATGAGTAGGGAGCTCGCGGAGAAGTTCTACAGTGTACACAGGGGCAAGCCCTTCTTCAACTCTTTAATCGACTTCATAACGTCGGGGCCCGTAGTGGCAATGGTGATAGAGGGGGACTCGGCTATCAGCGTCGCGAGGCTTATGATCGGCAGCACGGACGGTAGAGAGGCTCTCCCAGGCACTATACGGGGTGACTACGCGCTCTCGAAGTCGGAGAACGTCGTCCACGCTAGTGACAGCCCAGAGTCTGCAGCGTACGAAATAGGCTTGTTATTCAGCGAGGACGAGCTAGCTTAGCTGGGCTTACAACTGGTAGAAGCCCCCGTAGAACGGATCCTTCTTTTTCTTTATCGTGATTATCTCCTTTAAAACGAGGAGCTCGTCATCGGACAACTCACTCCTGTACTTTGTCAGCCAGAGGTTGACGTGGTCTTTGGGGATACTAGTGTACAGTAAGTCCCCTTCGTCGATTTGCCTGCCGACCATCACGTGGCCTTTGATACTTATCGCGACAGAGGATCCTACTACTGCCTCCTTTAACACCTGGTCTTTGTCTCTAATCTGCAGGATCACACCTATCTCGGTGCCATCTTCCCTCATGAGGGGGTACCCGGGCTTTATTCTACCGCCCAGCACCTCGACACCCACAATTGCGGGGTCGCTCCTCCTAAAGACGTAGCCCGGCAGTATTCTTATTTTACCGGGTCTAACAAGCTGCTCTAGTTCTTTCATCTTCTCTCTAGTCCTAACCTCTTTGACCCACTTGTCGAGCTCCTCGAGTAACTGGTATATCACGTTGTGGTATAAGATGTTCACGTTTTCTCTCTCGGCCAAGCTCTTCGCCTCAGGCAGTACTTTGACGTTGAAGGCCAACACCACTTTGTACTCAGGAGCCGTCTTACCAACAATGGAGGCCTCTAGAACGTCGTTTTGGGTCACTGGGCCTACGTCGGCTATTCTCACGGGTATGTTCATTTGTTTCAGTGCGGAAGTCAAAGCCTCTAGCGTGCCCAGCGTGTCGGCTTTGACCACCACACCGTTGCCGCTGCCCCTCACTATGATCTCGCTCACCTCCTCTCTAACAGCCTTGACGACCTCACCTAGCACCTCATCGCTGGGGACGACGTATATCGGGGAGCCGGCTAGCGCGTCGTCGAGGTTCGCGGCGGATATCTTTACGCCGGCAGCCGCCACGACCTGGTCTATGAGTGTGAAGGCCCCTTCGTGCATTCTCATGTCCTGCAACGGCCTCGGCATTAGGAGCGCTCTAATCTTTGTAACTATAGGCCCGTTCTTGCCTGCGAGAACGATGGTGTCGCCCCTCTTCAAGACGCCGTCGAATATGACGGCGTCGACGGTCGTCCCAAAGCCAGGCTCCTCCTTAACCTCGAGTACTACCCCCTTCGCCGGCTCGTTTTTGGTTACAAGCCTCTTCTTCATGAACTGCTGTACTAGCCCTGTGATCAGTGCGAGGAGTTCCGGAATGCCCTCACCCGTCTTAGCAGAGACCGGGACGACTGCTACGGTCTTCCGGAAGTCTCTTACTCTGTCAAACCTGTCTGCTTCGAATCCTTGCTCGTAGAGCTTCGAGACGATCACGTAGATCCTCTCGTCTAGTTTGGCGAGGGCCCTCTGGCTCTGCGACTTGAGGGACTCTAGGAAGGAGGAGTCGGGCTTCGAGACCCACCCCTCAACCCTATCGATCTTGTTGGCCACCACCACGAAGGGGACTCTCTTCTCCTTCAGTATGTTGAGGGCCTCGTAGGTCTGCTTCTGGAAGCCCTCTACGACGTCGACGACTAGCAGGGCGAGGTCGGCAACACTACCCCCTCTACGTCTCAAGTTCGAGAAGAGCTCGTGGCCGGGGGTGTCGATGAACAGTATACCGGGGATATCAACGGTCAGCCTCGGGAAGAACTTCCTCAGAGGCTCGGTCACCTTCTTAAGAACGCTGGCCGGCACCATACTCGCGCCCACGTGCTGTGTGATTTCGCCTGGCTCTTTCTTGGCTACAGCAGTACCCCTGATCTTGTCCAGCAGGGTTGTTTTCCCGTGATCTACGTGTCCTAAAACAACTACTATGGGCTGCCTTATCCACTGCTCCGTGTCAGACCCCAACTCAGCATCACCTCCGCTGGATTCACCCGTTCTCACATTTTTACATTGTGAGGTTCACAGCTTAATTAAATGTACGCCAGTACCCGATTCGGCGAGATTGCCTTATCCCTACGGGAAAATCTTAGCCAGCTCGAATTCGCACCGGTGGAGTCGGTCATATTAGAGAAGCGTTTATAAAACTGGCTTTCACATCTAAAACTAGTCCACCGGGCAACTGGTGGAGTCGTATGCCTGACTTCAAGATCGTGGTAAGTGACCCAGAGGCCCCTAAGAAGGAGGTCGTCTTAAAGGTTAAAGTAGTTGGAGACCCCGATGTGGAGTACACTGACAGGGTAAAAGAGAAATTCGAGTTGCCCAAGATCAAGCTTAACCCGGAGACCATCAACAGGCTTGGGGCTAGACACGGCGTTGTTACGATAAGAATGAGGAGGCCGGACACGGGCGACAAGGTGAAAATAACAGGAGTGGTCGTTCCCGACTCGACAGTACCCGAGGGGGAGGCTAGGGTCAACTCGGAGCAGATGATAAACCTTACGGGCGTTAACGAGCTCGAGGGTGAGATTTTCAGGGCGAGGGCATGGCAGATCAGGATCAACGACGAGAGGACAAACTCGTTAATAGGCCTGAAAATAGGTGAGGAGATAGGCGGCGAGATAATTGGTCTCAAGGGCGTCAAGCTGGTTATAACCGGTGGTAGTGACAACAGCGGGTTCCCGATGAGGTCCGACATTCACGGACCCGTTAAGAAGAGGGTTCTTTTATCGGGACCGCCCGGTTTTCATCCGGCCGAGAGTGGGGAGAGGAGGAAGAAGACTGTTCGCGGAGACACTATATCAGGTGACATAGTCCAGATAAACACGATGATTAAATACTAGGAAGGTGGTATTTCTTCACCGCTAAAACCTTGTGCTCGAGGTGAACGGTTTCTGCCCTGGGAGATGAGGCAGCCCGAAGTAAACATAGGCGTCGTCGGCCACGTTGACCACGGGAAAACGACGCTAGTACAGGCTATAACAGGTATTTGGACCGCCAAGCACAGCGACGAAATAAAGAGGGGTATGACGATTAAACTAGGCTACGCTGACGGGAACATTGCGTACTGCGACTCCTTGAACCCCCCCGAAGCTTACACCACGGAGCAGGTGTGCCCCGACGGTAGCGAGTCAAGGCTTCTCAGGCGGGTCAGTTTCATAGACGCCCCCGGTCACGAGGCACTTATGGCCACAATGCTGAGCGGCTCCTCTCTAATGGATGGAGCGATACTCGTCATAGCGGCAAACGAGCCGTGCCCCCAGCCACAGACCCTAGAGCACTTCTCGGCTCTCAACATAATAGGAATCAAGAGGGTCGTCGTAGTCCAGAACAAAATCGACGTGGTGTCGAAAGAAAGAGCGCTGGAGAACTACCGCGAGATCAGGAGACTTTTACAGGGCTCTCAGATCGAGGACGCCCCTATAATACCGGTCTCCTCGCTCCATAAGGTAAACGTTGACGTAGTCTTAGAAGCGCTGTACGAGGAGATCCCTGTCCCCGAGAGAAACCTGGCGGGAGACCCGATAATGCTTGTTGCGAGGAGCTTCGAGGTGAATAGGCCTGGAACCCCGTACAAAGATCTACTAGGTGGAGTTGTCGGGGGATCGTTAATACAGGGTGTTCTGAGAGTGGGTGACGAGATCGAGATCGTCCCTGGGGCTAAAGTACCTGTCGGAAAGACGTCCTATAAGTACCAGCCGCTCGTGAGCACTATTGAAGAGCTTAGGTTCGGAGACCTGAGGGTCAAAGAGGCTAGGCCGGGCGGACTACTGGCGATAGGTACCAACCTAGACCCCTCCCTCACCAAGGCGGATAGTCTCGTGGGCAACGTCGTTGGGAGGCCTGGTAGAACACCACCAGTTGTCGACTCTCTGACTATACAGTACAACGTACTAGAGAGAGTCGTTGGTCTGAAGGAGCTGAGTAAGATGCCTCCGTTGCAACAAAAAGAGATGATAGTCCTCACCATCGGTACGGCCGTGAGAGTGGGCACTATAACGAAGCTCAGCAAGGACCACATGGAGGTCGAGTTGAAGGAGCCTGTAGCTACGTGGCCTAACTTTAGGGTAGCTCTGAGCAGGAGGGTCCTCGGCAGGTGGAGGCTCTCGGGTTGGGGTATAATAGAGAGTGTGTCCAGCAAAGGAGCCTAGAAATAGTCCTTGACACAAACTTTGTAGTCCTCTTGTCCGAGCACCCCCACCTAATATCCCAGCTGGACAGCATTACCGAGTACCCCTCCAAGTGCGTGTTGCTGGGCGTGGTGCTTAGAGAGCTGGAGATCGTATCAAGACAGCTCGGGAGGACGAAGAGGAGGTTGCTAGAGAGTGTATTGGACCACCTTAAACACAGGTGTAGCGTCGTCGACATTGAAACGGCGCCCGACGCGGATCAGGCGATCATAGAGTACGCAAGCGGCAGGGGCTGTCTTGTGGCCGTAGCCACAAACGACAGAGAGCTCAGGAAGCGGTTGAGAGAAGCTGGGATTCCGTGTATATACTTCAGAGAGGAGTCGCGTAGGCTAGAGTACGAGGGATTACTGCTTTGATCGTGAAAACATTAAAAAGACCTTCTTTATACTATTAGGCTAAGGTGTGCTTATTGTTCAAACTCATTAAAGTCAAAAGCGTAGTCAGAATACCTCCGGACAAGTTCGGTAGGCCTCTTGACGAGGTCTCGTGGGAAGAGCTAAGGAAGGAGTACGAGGGGGCATTGACGAGTAACGCGGGGCTGGTCGTGGCGATACTAGACGTGAAAGTCAGCGAGTATGGTAGGATTATACACGGTGACGGTGCCACATACCACGACGTAGAATTCACAGCCCTGACATTCGACCCGTTCCTAAAGGAGGTAGTCGAGGGAGAAGTCCTCAACGTCACGGAGAGCGGTATCTTCATAGACTTGGGCCCCCTCGACGGCTTCATCTATATAGGTCAAGTCTCCGACGAGCGGGCGGAGTACGACTCTTCTAGGCAGGCCCTCTTACTGAAGGGCGGGAAGAAGACTATCGAGAAAGGCGACGTAGTCAAGGCCAGGATTTACAACATTGGTCTCCAGCCGGGGAAGGGCCTGAGAATTCAGTTGACGATGAGGCAGGTCGGCTTAGGCAAGATTGAGAAGGAGGAGTAGCCGTGTCTACTCGTGGAAAGCCTTTCAAAGTTTGCCGGAAGTGTAAGACGCTGGTAGACAAAAAAGCTGAGGTATGCCCTGTCTGCGGCTCAAAAGACTTCTCAGAGGAGTGGGAAGGGGTCGTAGTAGTAATTGACCCCGCCAAGTCGTCTATATCCAAGGAACTGGAGCTCACAAAACCCGGCCGCTACGCTATAAAGGTAGTCTAACCTTGTTTCTACCCTCCCTGGTATTGAGGGAGGAGTTCAGAAGAAGTGCCAGCCTGCCACAGGGCACGCTCTACATTGCGTCCAAAGGAGGTACCGTTAGAGGGCTCGAGTTCACTGCCACAGTAGGGGATGTCGTGTCAGAGACTCTCGAGTCGTCAATAAAAGTCGTGGACGGTAAAACGAGAAGAGGCGACCACCGCTCTAGCGTCGTTGGCGTGGCGAGTATCGTCAACCCGCGGGGGGCGGTATCGCTCCACTCTCTCACGGTTCTCAGGGGGTGTAGAAGCGGCACGTACGTCGTCATAGGAGAGGAGGACCTCTTGACGACGTCTCTTGCTTGGGTGTTGAGCCAGGGTACAGTAGCCTACGGGCAACCAGGAGTAGGTGTGGTCTCCGTGGAAGTCGACAAGGTCAGGTTAGCGAAGTTTATTAAAGTATTAAAACCTGCCATAATTCATATAACACCTGGTCGTGCTTAAGGGGGTCAAGCATGGGCAAGAACGTCCAGGTCGGGGAGTTCGCCGGCGAAGTTGTCGAGGAAAAGTACAACCCGCTCATAAGGCGTAGGGAAGTCGTCCTGAGGATAGGTCACGTGGGTAAGGGTACGATTAGCAGGGGGCTTGTTCGAGCGGAGCTAGCAAGGCTGTACAACGTTTCCGTTGAGCACGTATACGTGAAGAAGATCGAGACGGAGTACGGCATGGGGGTCAGCGTAGTCAAAGCCCACATCTACGACTCGCCGGACAGGGCGAGGTACTTCGAGCCCGAGTACATTGTAAAGAGGAACGAGGAGGCTCTCCAGAAACTCCAACAGGCGCAGGGTGGCTAGGGACATGGCGCACGTCCACAAACTCTACGAGTTTGACCTAGAGAAGGGCTTCATAAAGCCGAAAAACAAGAAGTGCCCGAAGTGCGGCAGCTTTATGGCTTACCACAAACAACCTGTCCCGAGATGGCACTGTGGGAAGTGCGGTTACACAGAGTATGTCCGGTAAGGTCAAGTACAGGATACCCTTCACAGTCCCCCTTAGAGAGGACAGGAGCGTACTAGTCCTGGGCTTCGAATCCACAAGCCACACCTTTGGTGTCGGCCTGGTAGAGTTCAGGGAAGGCGCTGTTACCATACTGGCAAACGTCAACAAGAGGTACACTCCGTCCAAGGGTGGCATACACCCTAGAGAGGCCTCTTACACCCACCTTAGGAACTCGAAACAAGCCCTCGAGGAGGCACTAGACCAAGCGAGTGTAAAGTTGAAGGAGGTAGACGCGGTCGCGGTAGCCCTGGGACCCGGTCTAGGCCCTTGTATCAGGGTAGGCGCTACCTTGGCTAGGTTCATCGCATCGATGTTGAACAAGCCTCTAGTCCCGGTCAACCACGCGGTCGCACACGTCGAGATCGGTAAGCTGGTCTCGGGGCTGGCCGACCCGGTAGTGGTCTACGTCTCCGGCGGCAACACCACGGTCCTCGCAGGTAAGAACCGTACCTACAGGGTGTACGGGGAGACCCTCGATATACCCCTCGGGAACCTCTTCGACACGTTCACACGTGAGGTAGGAATTGCCCCACCTTACGTGGTCGATGGGAAGCACGCTATAGACGTGTGCTCCGAGTGGGGACGGGAGTTCATACCCCTACCCTACGTAGTAAAGGGTAACGACTTGAGCTTCTCTGGACTGTTAACGGCGGCTCTCCACCTGGCCAAGAGAGCGGGTAAGAGCGACAAGAGGAGACTAGGCGATGTTTGTTTGAGCCTTAGGGAGACCGCCTTCAACATGCTAGTAGAGGTCTCCGAGAGAGTCTTGCTTACCACTGAAAAGGACTCTGTCCTACTGGTGGGGGGTGTGGCGTCGAACGCCGAATTGAATAGAAAGTTCGAGCTGATGGCTTCAGAGCATAACGCCGTGTACCACTCAACACCACCCGAGTACTCGGGCGACAATGGAGCGATGATAGCTTACACTGGTCTGTTGAACTACCTCTATGGGGTCGTAGTAGACCCTGTGAAAGCCTACGTCAAACAGAGGTGGAGAGTGGACGAGGTGGAAGTCCCATGGGTTCCTTAGAGAGGCCTACGAGGCTTGCGGAGGGCGCGGAATCGATCGTCCTGCTTGGTAGCCTACTCGGGCAGGACGTTGTGGTCAAGGTAAGAGTCGGTAGGAGCTACAGACACCCCGACTACGACAGGGTCTTCAGGTTCTACAGGACAAAGACTGAGGCCAGGATCATGGCCGAACTACTCGAGAAAGGCTTGAAAGTGCCTCAACCACTCCTGGTGGACATGGAGAACTACGTGATCGTGATGACACTCGTCAGGGGCCGCCGGCTTCTCCACGTGTTGAACAACTACGGAGTCGAGGAGCTGGAAAGGATATACAGGGAGGTCGGCCGACAGGTGGGCGTCATGCACAACTCGGGGATCTACCACGGCGACCTAACAGTCTCCAACGTGATCGTAACTGAAAACGGCGAGGCTTACATAATAGACTTCGGCCTATCGGGGTACAGCAACGACGTCGAGGAGTACGCAATAGACCTCCATCTATTCGACAGAAGCACAAGGAACTTGGCACCGGACAAGGCTGACCGACTATTCAAGTCTTTTATCGAGGGTTACAGCTCGACGTTCCCTAGGCACCAAGAAGTGGTTGAGAGGATGGTTGACATTAGGAGGAGGGGGAGGTATGTCGAGGAAAGGCTCAGAAGAAAGCTCAGGCGCGAAGCATACACCCAGTAGGCAAGAGCTACTCTTCGTGTCAGACAATATACACAAGTACGAGGAGGTGAGAGCTGTTGCCAGAGAACTAGGCTTCGACGTCCAACTAATGCCCGGCCTCAAGCTCGAGGTGCAGAGCGATAGTATAGAGGAGGTGTCGAGGAAATCGGCTATACTCGCGTACCTGCTTGTTGGCAGGCCACTTCTAGTCGAGGACGCGGGGTTGTATATCCAGGCACTAAGAGGGTTCCCAGGTCCGTATAGTAGCTTCGTGTACAGGACAATAGGCATTCAAGGAGTGCTAAAGTTGTTGGAGGGCACGAGCGATAGAAGGGCGTGCTTCAAGTCGGTTACGACGGTGATATACGAGCCCTTCATCATCGTTGAACGTGGAGAAGTATGTGGGTTCATAACCGACAGTCCGAGGGGTAGCCGGGGTTTCGGCTTCGACCCGATTTTCACGCCAGAAGGGTCGGAGAAGACCTTTGGCGAGATGAGCTTAGAGGAGAAGAACAGATATTCCCACAGGGCGAAGTCTGTTTATAGCGCTCTGAGCAAGCTGAAAAAGATGATGGAGCAGAGCGGGTGGGGGCCGGGTAATGTTTTAAAGCTTGGTTAACAGTTTATCCCATTCTTAGACGTTAGGAGTGACCGGTATGAACAAGAGGAGAGACAAGGGGCAGTCCCACTCGACGAGGCCCTCTCGAGCGGGGCCGCCTAGGTGGCTGAAGCTGGATATGACCCCCAGCGACGTGGAGTTGCTTGTGGTGGAGCTCGCCAAGAAGGGCTACTCCCCGTCCATGATCGGTATAATACTTAGAGACCAGTTCGGGATCCCACTGGTGAAGCAGGTCACTGGCAAAAAGGTCGTGGAGATACTCCGCGAGCACAACGTGGCGCCGCCTATTCCAGAAGACTTGTTCAACTTGATGAAGAGGGCGGTTAACTTAAGGAGGCACTTAGATGAACACCCCAAAGACTACCATAGCAAGAAGGGCTTGATCGAGATCGAGTCTAAGATACACCGGTTAGTCAAGTATTATAAGTCTAGGGGCATTCTACCGCCGGACTGGGAGTACACGCCGGAGAAAGCCAAGCTAATAGTCTCGGGCGCCTACTAGGTAGCAGTAGCTGTTCAGCGGGGACAGGCCTTTATAGCCCGAGTGTTATAATTCTAAAGAATATAAATTCAGTTTTCGTAGAGTAGTTAGTGTCGGGAACTAGAGATGAGCAAAAGTAGCCTGCAGAAGGCTATTTACTCCCCCGGGAGGCAAAAACAGGTCTACTCGAGTTTGTGGGATTTGAGGACCTTCTTTTCGAGGAACCCTCGAGTAGTGATCGTGCGGGGCGACAAGAACTACGTTGAGGCGGAGCTCTCGATCAGGACAGGTTTTAGGTCACTACAGAGAGAGTTTGTCAGGATGCGTAGCGAGGCCGTAGACGAGGAGAACTTGACAGTCCGAGGCGAGGGCGGGAACATAAAGTTCACTATCAAGTACAGAGTTATCGGAATAGGTTTCGCGACCCACGTCAACGTCTATATGGACTGTGAAAGCACTATAAGAGACTTGTGTAGACACTTTCTCGCAGATATGATGGACTACATCGAAGAGTACGTCAAGAAGCCTCCCAGTATAGAGGTCCAGATACCAATTCCGGCTAAGCGCGCAGAAACGCCTCCGGCACAGCCGCCGGCACCCACAGCTCCTACACCGCAGCCGGCCCCGCCTACTCAGCCACCGGTGGTTAGCCCTCCCCAGCCGGCCCAGCCTCCCGCAGTACCTACACAACCCGTTGTAGAGGAGCGTAGAGAGGTTGTAGCCAAAGCCCCCGCTCTCACGTTCGACAAAGTAAAGCATTTACTGGACTACACTACTCTAGCCACGCTCGTGATGAACGCGACCCTCATCGCGAGAGTCCAGATGCCGCAGCCTTGGGGTCTAGTAGAGGTGGAGAAGGCTATTAGAGAGAGAGCAGGCTTATTGCGGGACTACGCGGTGGTGGTGTTGAGCGTGAGGGGTGCTGGAGAGGCCTACATCATACTAGACAACCAAGGCAACTACATAGCTGGCCTAGCCGAGATCTCCGGTAACCTTGTTAGCGGGGGAAAGGACGTGGTCGAGAAGATCATCGGTCAACTGGGCAAACAACAGGCTGTGGTCAGGATATGGGGAGTCAAGGAGCTTCCAGCACAGGTTTAAATAACCCCCGTCAGGAATAATTAATCACTTGATGACTGCTGATGGGCCCGTAGCTCAGCCAGGCAGAGCGGCGGGCTCCAGATCCAAACTATGGGTCAGACGACCCCTCGGGGGATGAGTTAGATCTGGAGGGAGTGACCCGTAGGTCGGGGGTTCAAATCCCCCCGGGCCCATCAGCGTAAGCTTCTATCACGTCTTCACGGTCTAAATTTAAAACCTCTCATAGGGTTAACTACTAGGAGAGGGCCCGTCGTCTAGCCTGGTTAGGACGCCGCCCTGACACGGCGGAGGTCCGGGGTTCAAGTCCCCGCGGGCCCACTGAAAACGCACGCTAACAGCACGAGGTATCTGTTGCGTACAGCCTGGACACCCTTCTTCTACTGGACGCCCTCACGTAGCTTAACTCCCCCTTGCGAGAGGGGGGTTACTTGGTGTGCTAGACCCGGTGGTCGGGGCACTCGTTTTCCAACACCCCCGGCTATACAACAAACCTGCTTTACAGGAGTCCGCCTACCGGAGCAATCTGGGGCCATCAGTGGAGCGGGCAGAGCTATGCGTTGTAAACGCTGGCGAGAGAGGATAGTAAGCAGTCGCTGCGAACGGTACAGAGACCGGTGCTAGGGGGTTAGGTGACCCGAGGGTATATGGTGGAGTCCCCCCGGTCTCCATTACGAGGTAACGTTATTATCTAATAGCAAGAATGACTTCATCAAGGGCCCGGTTTAGGTGAAGTCGACGATGCCATCGCTGAAGAAAACGTTAGGGGCGGCTGTTCTCGTCTCTATCCTAGCCTTAATACTCGCAAACGAGTTGTGGGTTTTAACCCAGCAAGGGCGTGAACAGATTTCGACGCAGACCAAGACGTCTTCCCAGGTTTCGACTACAACAACCTACACCCCTAGTACTACGAGTTCCGCCTACACGACAACACCGGGTACTACGACCAGTCCGAATAGCGCTACGGCCTTCCCGGTGGAGGAATACCTAGGTAGCGGGGGATCGAGCGCTGTGTTCAACCCGGCCGACCCGGCGTTCCTCTCCGTGGCAGACGGTGGCGTAGTACTGAGATTGACGACACCCGCGGGGACCTACTCGAGCGTCTATGTCGTCGTCAATGGGACTTCGATAGAGATGAAGAGACAGCTCAAGTGGAGCGGGTACGAGATGTGGTACGCAAGGGTCGACGGTGTAGGCCCCTTCGAGTACTACTTTGTGCTCGCGACGAGTGAAGGTCGGAGAGTCTACCTGTACAACACCACTGAGAGGCCACTGTTCAACTTCGACGGCGTTGACAGGTTCCCGCAGGTAAGGTGGGTGGTCGGCTCGGTCGGTTACCAGATCTTCCCCGACAGGTTCTATAATGGAGACCCAACGAACGACCTCCTAGCGAACAGGACGGACGAGTTGTGCCTGAACGCTTTCTCCACGTCGAGACCCGCTTTCTCGAACTGGAGTGACCCTATAACGCCGCTGCACTGCTGTCACCAGTACTTCGGCGGTGACTTGAAGGGCATCACCATGAAGCTAGGCTACTTAAAGAGCCTCGGGGTGGACATGATATACCTAAACCCCATCTTCCTCTCGGGTAGCGTCCACGGGTACGACACTTACGACTACCTGGTTGTAGACCCCAAGTACGGGACGCAGGAGGACCTCAGGAACTTGATAATAAGGGCACACGACCTAGGCATACGGGTGATATTCGACTTCGTACCGGACCACGTCGGCATAGGCTTCTGGGCCTTCCTAGACGTCTACGAAAAGGGCCCCTCGAGCAAGTACTGGTACTGGTTCACGATCTACAAGTGGCCGTTCAAGCTCGGAGACTCATCGGCCTACAGGTGCTGGTGGGGCTTCGGAAGTCTACCACAGTTGAACACCACTAACCCGGAAGTGCGGGACTACCTGCTGAACGTGGCGCTCTACTGGATGGACTTCGGCTTCGACGGGATGAGGATAGACACCCCGACAGACCTCCTCGGCGCGAAGGACTTCTTCAGGGAGTTGAGGGCTCTCGTTAAGAGCAAGTACCCCCAAGCCTACATCGTCGGCGAGATCTGGGACTTGGACCCCTCCTGGCTCAAAGGAGATTTATTCGACTCGCTTATGTTCTACTCGCTTGGCAGAGGGGTTCTCCTCGCGTTCAGTAGTGGTAAGATAACTGGTACCCAGGCAGCCGAGGCTCTTTCGGTCTTCTACGCCTCCATAGGTGCCAACGTAGCGGGTATGGGCTTCAACGTGGTCGACAGCCACGACACATCGCGCGTTTTGACTGATCTCGGCGGGGGCAGACTGGGCGATAAGCCCAGTTACGAGTCTATACAGAGGCTCAAACTACTAACCGTGCTCCAGTTCACTATGCCGGGCATGCCCGTGATATTCCAGGGCGACGAGAGAGGTGCTCTGGGCGACAAAAACCACTTCGACGAGCAGAGGTACCCCATCCAGTGGGATCAACTGATACCCGAGGTCTACAACCACTACCTGTACTTAACGACCCTTAAGCACACTCTACCAGGGCTCAACACGAGTATCATACGTGTACTGTACTCGAGCGATGACTTACTAGTGTACACTCGAGGATACAACGACGAAGTCCTAGTGATAGCGAATAACGGCCTAATAGACCACGAGGTTCAGCTACCCGAAGGGGCTTGGAGAGTGGTTTACCCGGCCGGTTATCAGGCTGTAGTCGTCAACAAGATCCGTGTCAGCCCGCTCTCTGCGCTGATCCTCGTGAAAGAGTAGCGCGGTCGGCGACCGACACCAATATATTTAAATCAATTAAAGAATCTCTCATTATGATTAAGCGTAGACCTGGTGATGTTCCTAGTGAAGTACCCGCTAGACAGGATATGTGTTAAAAGCGGTGTGCTGTGCCCGAACTGCCAGCGCAAGGTGGAGTCGGGGGAGGTCGCAAGGGAAGAGATCCCTATAATGAAGGCGTTGATGGAGCTGGAGGAAGACCTCAAGGAGCTTAGGACAGGCAACTATATCAAGTCCTTTGATTTCGGGGACGAGGTCATAGTGATCTTGAAGGGCGACTGGGATAAGGCGAGTCTCGACAAGATAGCCAAGGAGCTATCTTCCAGGTTAGGGAAGAGCGCTAAAGTACTCTTGGAGGGCGAAGGCGTCAAGAAGCTGATGGAGCAACTGCTCTACCCCGCGACCATACTCGGGATCAACACGCTCTGGCTTCCTGACGGGAGCGAGCAGATGGTGGTAAGGATCCCGAGGAGGGACAGGAAGTACCTAAGGGGGAAGGAGGAGAAGTACAGGAGGTTCATATCTACTATTCTAGGGAAGGACATAAAGATAACATTTGAATGACGGCCGCGAACCTGCTTTAAGCCAGGTCGCAGGCCTCGGGAGTTCTGGGCCGTAGAGGTGCTGTCACCGGATTTGCTGGACTAAGAAGTTCTCCTTGAAGAGCTCTCTAATGACAATGGTGGCGTAACCTGCTCTCGGGAGCGTGAAGGATATCTCGAGAGTGTTCCCCTCCCTACCCACTGAGGGGTCGGCAGGCCTAATAACGCTGTCTCTATACCAGCACTTGACTAACCCCCAGTTTCTCGGCTCGAGCTTCTCCTCCGACAAAAGCTGCTGGTAAGCCGTTCTATCGCAGCCCAGCGTCGGTATCTTGGTGTCGGGTAGGGAGCCCTTGTTCGAATCAATCAACCTCGTGAGTAACCTGTTGAAAAGGTAGGATACGTAAGCGTCTACGTAAAGGTTCCGCAACTTCTTATTGAGGGCGAGGCCGCAGTCCTCGAGAGGAGGCATTTCGTAACACATTTTTTCATACAGCAAGCTGTTGTCGAACTTCATGAGAGTTCTACTAAGCACGCTCTTCTCCGACTCTAACGGCGTAGTGTCGCTGAGTAGCATCTTCGCGAAGAACGCCGAGTCGGCTTCGAGGACGGCCTTGCCCAACAAGTGGGTCACAGGCCTCTTAACCCCGAACCTCTGGTAACCGTAGTAGTTAGGAAGGCCATGCTCTACCACGAGTCTCATTATCTCTTTCGCGAGTTGGTGGTCTGACTCGTGGGAGGTCTCGAACCTTATTTTGAACCGGTTCCCCAACAGCGCCGATTTGCCCGGCTTGCCCCTACTGAACCCTACGACTCTGGCCTCGACACCGCCCCTCTCCAAGCTGAAGTTCTCGGGGAGTAGGCTTCGTTTAACGAAGACGTACTGGACGCTGGTCGAGTCCTTGTCTTTCAATCCCAGGACGAGGAAGTTCTGTAGGGGGATATCCGCCTCTTTCGACATTATCCTCAAGGCTTCGTACGTGTCTAGCCCCCTCTTCCTCACCTCTAGAACAGCGTACTCCCCCCTCTCGGTCAGGACGCCTCTGTCGAGCACTTCTTGTACGTGGAAGGAGGAGGGGGTCTGGCAGTACTCGGCGTGTAGACCTTTCTCGGTGACCAAGTAGGCTATGTCAAGCACGAAGTCTAGTATGTTGACGTACCTCTTGATCAAAGGAGTTTTAAGCCTCCTGTGAGCTCGTCTACTAGTTTACTTGGGCAAGGCCCGATAGCGACAGCTGTCAGCGTACCGGGCGGTAGCTCCGTTAAGCCAGCGTCTCTTACCAGAGACGCCGGCAACCCCCGCTGCCTAGCCTTCTCGTAGAGCTCGAGAAGCTCACCCTCACTACTCACCTTAACCACGACTTTCTTCTGCCCGCTCTCCCACCACGCCGTAAACCACTCTCTACGCTCTTTGTACGCCTCGAATGCGGCTATCAGGGAGGCGTGGGCTACCTGAACAGCTATCTTCCCCCTGCTCATGTTGAGGTCGCTTCTGACTATCACGACCTGCTTGTAATCTTCTCCCGCCATGTCCCACAGTCCAGAGACAAGTATGTTTTTAAACTGTTTAAATGTTGATATGAATGGATTAGTGTGATACAACATGGCGTCAAAGTACATGCTTACATCGCTAAACATATCTATACACGAGCCAGCGACGACACCCGTGTGTAGCAGTTGTCACCGACCGATGCTGCCCCACGAGCACGGTGTGGAGTTCTTTTGCCCAAACTGCGGGAAGGCTATTATAAGGCGCTGTAAGCGTTGTCGCCAGCTGGGCATCCCTTACGAGTGCCCTAGTTGCGGCTTCAGGGGGCCTTAGGTGGTGTATATGGCGAGGGTACTGGTCGTTCTAAAAGTGCTACCCGAGGATGTCGAGACTAAACCGGAGGAGCTGAAAGAGAGGATTGAGAAGGCGCTGCCCGAGGGCTACGAGCTCAAAGGGTACGATATCGAGCCAATCGCGTTCGGGTTGAACGCCCTACGGCTCTACATATTCATGCCCGAACAGACCGAGGGGGGCACCGAGAAGTTGGAGGAGACGGTGTCGGGCGTCCCGGGCGTCAGCCAGGTAGAAGTGGAGATCGTGCACAGAGTTAGCTGAAGTGTCAAGTTAGCCTTCTAAGCGTGTCTTCCAGTGTATTCTAGTTTTTCCCACTGATGCACCTATAAGGACCCTTCATCATAAAATCTCTCGAGAGGCGGTGCTACCTAAATGTCGAGTGAGAGAGTCAAGCTTACACTGCGGGTTCTAGAGGCTGAGCCCAAAGACGTGGGAAAGGGTATTGGTAGAGTAGACCCGGAAGTACTCGAGAGAACAGGCCTGATGAACGGGGACATCGTGGTCATCGAAGGAAAGAGGAGGACAGTGGTCAGGGTAATGGAGAGCAAGCCCCAGGACAGGGGGCTAGGAGTCATAAGGATAGACAACACAACTAGACAAAACGCTGGTGTGAAGATAGGAGACCTCGTAATTGTGGAGAAAACAGAGGCCGCGAACGCTGTCTCGATAAAACTGGCGCCAAGCAAGTACTACGCTCCACCAGACTCTCAACTAGCGGACTTCGTGAAGAACAAGCTGCTCAACCGCCCGCTCGTTGAAGAGGACATAGTGGTAGTGCCCGTCCTGGGGCAGACCATACCGTTCAAGGTGATATACACCAAACCCAAGGGGCCTGTCGTGGTGACGAAGGACACGATAGTAACGATCTCGGAGAAGCCGATGGAGACCTACAGGCTGCCGCGCGTTACCTACGAAGACATCGGGGGGATGAAGCATATCATACAGAGGGTCAGGGAACTTATCGAGCTACCCTTGAAGCACCCAGAGCTCTTCAGGAAGCTGGGGATCGAGCCCCCTAAGGGTATCCTCTTGTACGGCCCTCCCGGCACCGGTAAGACCCTGCTGGCTAAGGCTGTAGCTAATGAGGCCGACGCGTACTTCATAGCGATAAACGGGCCCGAGATAATGAGCAAGTACTATGGTGAGTCTGAGCAGAGGCTAAGGGATATCTTCGAACAGGCAAAGAAGAACGCCCCGGCGATCATATTCATAGACGAGATCGACGCGATAGCCCCCAAGAGAGACGAGGTCGTAGGAGAAGTCGAGAGGAGGGTAGTAGCCCAACTACTCGCCTTAATGGACGGGCTTGAGGCTAGGGGCGATGTTATCGTGATAGGCGCTACGAACAGGCCTAACGCTCTAGATCCGGCACTCAGGAGGCCCGGTAGGTTTGACAGAGAGATAGAGATACCGATGCCGGACAAGAACGCGAGGCTGGAGATACTACAGATACACACTAGGGGTGTACCGCTGGCCAAAGACGTTGACTTAAACAAACTAGCCGAGATCACGCACGGGTACACTGGGGCAGACCTCGCAGCCCTGGTCAGAGAGGCGGCTCTCCACGCCCTCAGGAGGTACCTGCCCGAGATCAACCTGGACAGCCCGAGTATACCCTTCGAGATACTCGAGAAGATGGAGGTTAGAATGGAGGACTTCATGGCGGCCTATAAGGAGATAGTCCCCAGCGGTTTGAGAGAGGTCTTCGTCGAGGTGCCAGAGGTTAAGTGGAGCGATATAGGTGGGCTGGAGAGCATAAAACAAGAGCTGAGGATGAGCATCGAGTGGCCCATAAAATACCCCGAGACGTTCAAGAGGATCGGGATCAAGCCCCCTAAGGGTATCCTCTTGTACGGCCCTCCCGGCACCGGTAAGACCCTGCTGGCTAAGGCTGTGGCGACGGAGAGTGGTGCTAACTTCATCGCTATCAGAGGGCCCGAGGTACTCAGCAAGTGGGTAGGCGAGTCCGAGAGAGCGATAAGAGAGGTGTTCAGGAAGGCTAGGCTCTACGCGCCGGCGGTAATATTCATGGACGAGATCGACGCGATAGCCCCTGTTAGGGGGTTCGCTTACGACTCGGGAGTCTCCGAGAGAGTTGTGAGCCAGCTCATCACTGAGATGGACGGGATCGAGAAGTTGGAGAACGTCGTAGTCATCGCGGCGACGAACAGGCCGGACATACTTGACCCAGCCCTACTAAGGCCGGGCAGGTTCGATAAGTTGATCTACGTCCCTCCCCCAGACCCGTCTTCGAGGCTCGAGATATTCAAGATACACACCAGGAACATGCCTCTCGCGGACGACGTCGACCTATACGAGCTGGCGAAACAGACGGAGGGGTATAGCGGGGCAGATATCGAGGCCCTCGTTAGAGAGGCTGCCCTGATAGCGATCAGGGAGGATTTGACGATCGACAGGGTCTACATGAGGCACTTCAATGAGGCCTTGAACAAGGTGAAGCCGTCTATAACCCAGGAGATGATCAAGTTCTACATCGAGTGGGGCGAGAAGGCCAAGCAGAAGTTACCCAAGGAGCATCTAAGACCGCAAGTGTACACGTGAGGCACACCTTGTCCTCACGATGATATAGTAATTAGGTTTATAACTCCGCGAAAACCTGTGTTATGAAAGGTGCTTCTACATCGTCTTGAAAACTGTGGAGCGGTGTTTTACCCCATGAGCAAAAGGACGCTGTGGCGCACGAGCCCACTGTTCAGGGTGGTCATTGAAGAAGTGCTGGCAAAACCAGAGGGGATTCTAGAGAGCGAGTTATTAGAGATACTCAAAAAGAAGCACGACCTCGAGGTCTCCAAGCCTGAGCTGTACCAGGCTTTGATTAAGCTGGAGCTCAACGGGTTTATCACGTCCGAGTTTATTGGTAAAGAACTGAAGATTAGGCCGTCTAAGACTCTCATGAGCCAGTTAACCGGGTACTAGTGCGATCAAGTATTTTAAGGTAGCATGTTAATCAAAAAGATTGGGATGCTTCTAGATGGGTGTCAACCTGAAAGACCTCATTCCACCCGAAGCAAAAGTCGTTTTAGACGATTTGAGGGTTCTCCGCGGAAAGATCGTTGTAGTAGACGGGTATAATGCTCTCTACCAGTTTTTGGCCGCCATAAGAGGCCCCGACGGCTCGCCATTGATGGACAGTAGCGGGCGTATTACGAGTCACTTGAGCGGGCTTTTCTACAGGACTATAAACTTGGTCGAGGAGGGTATAAAGCCGGTCTACGTGTTCGATGGCAACCCGCCGGAGCTTAAAATTAAAGAGCTAGAACGGAGGAAGGCGCTCAGAGAGGAGGCCGCTAAGAAGTACGAGGAGGCTGTGAAAGAGGGCGATCTGGAGGCTGCTAGGAGGTATGCGATGATGTCCTCGAAGCTTACCAGTGACATGGTCGAGGAGGCCAAGAGACTGCTGAAAGTAATGGGCATACCGTGGGTTCAAGCCCCCGCCGAGGGAGAGGCACAGGCCGCTTTCATGGTGAGAAGGGGTGACGCCTACGCGAGCGCGAGCCAGGACTACGACAGCCTCTTATTCGGGTCTCCTAGGCTTGTGAGGAACCTCACTATCAGTGGTAAGAGGAAGTTGCCGAGAAAAGACGCATACGTGGAGGTGAAGCCCGAGGTCATAGAGCTCAGCAAGCTCACGGAAAAACTCGGTATTACTAGGGAGCAGCTGATAGACATAGGCATCCTCCTCGGGACGGACTACAACCCGGAGGGCTTCGAGGGTATAGGGCCGAAGACAGCGCTAACGCTCATCAGGACGTACGGGTCGATCGAGAAGATCCCCAAAGGCTACCTCAGAACACGCGAGGAGGTCGACGTGGTCAAGATCAAGAACTACTTCCTCCACCCTCCTGTAACCGCCGAGTACAAGCTAGAGTGGATAGAGCCCGACCAGAAGGGGATAGTCGAGGTGCTCGTTAAGGACCACGACTTCAACGAGGAGAGGGTTAAGAACGCGGTGGAGAGACTTAGCAAGGCCTACAAGGAGTTCCTCAAGGGGAGACAGCTAGGACTTGATCAGTGGTTTAAGAAAAGTAGCTGAAGTCACTCCTCTCGCCACCCGTACTCTCCGATCAAGGGGACGAAGACGCAGTCAATCCCCCACTTCATGGACAGCTCTCCACTAGCCTTCTTCTCGACGATCAAGAGTCTTTGTATGAATCTATCGCCGACAGGTATAACGAGTTTGCCGTGTACGTCTAGCTGGTCTATGAGAGGCTTGGGTACGCTGGGAGCGCCGGCTGTCACTATAATTCTGTCGTAGGGTGCCCCCTCTGGGTAACCCTTAGAACCGTCGCCCACAACAACTGTCACGTAGTCCTTGTACCCCGCTCTCTCGAGGTTACGCTTAGCGAACTCGGCGAGCTCTGGTACCCTCTCGACCGTGTAGACGTGTCCCCTGTGGCTCGGGTCCATTTTGGCCACGATCTCGGCCAGGACTGCGGCTTGGTAGCCAGACCCGGTACCGACCTCCAGTACTTTCATCCCCGGTAGTGGATCCAAGGCCTCTGTCATGATGGCCACCATGTGTATAGCGCTAATGGTCTGCCCGTAGCCTATTGGAAGCGGTGTGTCGTAGTAAGCGTACTTCCTCAGGTTCTCCGGAACGAACATCTCGCGTGGAACCGATAACAGAGCCCTCTTCACGATACCGCTCTTCAAGTACCCCTCTCTCTCCAGCATTTCTATTACTCTCTCCCTGCTGACTCTGAACATGTTGTCCTCGGACAAACGCCTACCCGTTGAAATTTCAATTAAATTACCTTAATTATCTTTCATAGTAGAATGGTCTGGCTGAGAGTAGCCATGAGAGCAAGAGAGGTGGTACATGCGAGGGGGCACTACAACGTGAGAGCGATCCATAGGACTACTATCGAGATCACTAAAGACGAGTACTTGACTGCAAGGGGGGACTGTATAGTTGGGGTCGCGGCCGATAAGTCCGCAAGCGACCTCAGCGAGGAGTTCAAGACGCTAGTAAAAAGGCCGGATAGTGTCGTCTTCGCCCGATTCACAGCCGGAGGAGTGAGTGACGTTCTAGTGGCACAGGGGCATCCCGGGCTCGTACTGAGCGATAATAAGAAGATCATTATAAGGAGGAGCGAGTATCTCGAACCGGCCACGGTAGGCGTGAGGGCCAACAAGGCGGCGCGCGACCTCAGGAGAGACCTCGTCGACGCCCTGCGTAGAGGAGCCGAGCTCGTAGTTGAACTAGTCGTGTTAACGCTTGACGAGGTCTACTCTGAACACGCCGGCTCTAGGGCTGTGCTCTAGGACGAGCCTGTGCCCCTCGATCGAAAAGCCGGCGAGTTTCTCGCTTATGACGTCGTACGTCGTCATGATGTCGTGTGACAAGATGTAGAGGTGTAGAACCCCGCCGCTCCTCAGCAAGCGGCCGTAGAAGGGCGCGAAGTCCAGGCTCCTAGTTGGCAAGTTTGCTATGACCCTGTCAAACACCTCCCTCTCTAAGGCGTTTACCAGGTCGGCGGCGTCGTAGTTGAGTGGGTAAACCACGCCCTTTAACTTCTTGTAGTTTAGCCTCACGTTTACTATTATGTGCTTATAGGCCTCGGGGTTTTTGTCATTAGCGACAACGAAGGCGTCTCGTAGGGAGGCGATGTGTAGGGCGAACCCGCCTATACCGCTGAACATGTCCAGCACGACCTCGCCGTCCTCCACAGACTCTGCAACCCTGTGGTGCTCTTCGGCTAGTCTCGGGTTGTAGTAGGCCCTTCCCAGCGGGACGCGGAAAACTAGCCCGTACTCCCTGGCCTCGGCGTAGCCCCTATTCTCGCCCCACAACAGCCTGAGACTCGGCACCCTGTACTCCCCGGTGGTCTCCTCGACTACGTAGATGCTCTTGAGCCTCGGGTGTATCGAGGTCAAAGCAGAGACGACCTCGTACTCGCCGAGCGACTCGAGGACTCTCGCCCTCACTATGGCCACGTCGCCTATCAGGTCGTACGCCGGGATAGTCGGGGGAGCAGTCCTACTGACAAGGGGAGGGTGGCAGTCGACCACAGCAAACTCTAGACCTCTCAACGCCTCTTCTATTTCTTCTAACTTGGACTCGTCGACAGGCAGTAGAACACGCGGACCCTGTCTAGTGACCCTCAGGTCTCCCCTCAACGCCTTGATGCGCCTCAGTATGGAGAGAGCCCTACTAGCGACTATTTTATCGACACTAACACATAGAGGCAAGAAACCGACCTCTATACCGGGCCAGATAAAATCTTCTCTGACCCAGGCTTATAATAGTGTGAAGATTGACAGCCAAGCTATCTTGTGATACCCTGCACTCTATCCTAGGATTCGCGGATTCGAGGAAGCAAACCATGGTAAAAGAGGTGACCGCAAGACCCTAGATTACTACAGTGAAAACCGTGGATCCCATTAGCGAACCTACACTCCACAACGCTTATTCTCTGCGTTAATCATAGTAGTGCTAGAAGCGTGAGGGGGCCCCAACCGTCGGAGCATGGAAGATTCGTGTCGAGTGGTGGCTTCTAGTGGAAACTCCCGTGTTCACGAGTGCACTAGTAATCTTCAAGCCGAGCTGGAGCTGTATCGAGGTCGCTAAAAAGTTGACAGACCACTTACGGCGTCGTGGGATTGAGGTTGAGAGTGCGTGGGTCGACGACCTCTACAGAATAGAGGGTAAGGAGTTCTCCCTCATAGCCCTCGTAGGGGGAGATGGGACCTTCCTCAGGTTCTCGAGGCTTGCTGGAAAGATCCTCGGCCCCATCTTCCCAGTCCCGTGTGGTAGGAGGACAGCCTTCTACGAGGAAATAAATCCAGAGGAGCTAGGTTCTTTCGTCGACAGGCTTTTCAGCGGCGACTTCTTCATCGAGTACCTGCCGAGAGCAAGGGTGGTTATCGAGAACAGGGAGTACAATGCTTTGAACGAGGTTATGGTAGTCAACGTCGACCAGGGGAGGGTAGGTAGCTTCAAGTTGACGATAAAGACGCCATCGGTCAGCACGGAGTTAGAGGTCGAGAGCGACGGGGTCATCGTAGGGCCTAGTCCGGGCTCCTCTGCCTACAATCTCTCTGCCCGCGGGCCATTAATGGACTTCTCCTACCTAGGACTTTTCGTGAACTTCCTCAACCCCCTGCAGCTCAACTTGACCCCGATAGTACTGCCTTTCACAAGCAAGGTGGTCGTAGAGCCGGAGGTAGTGTCGTCGGTGTATGTCGATGGCGAGAAAGTGTCATCTGTCTACAACACCCCTGTTGAAGCCACTGGCTCCTGGGAGTGGCTGAGAGTGGTTAGGTTTAGAGCCCCACGGGGCTGGATACTCGATGTACTCGCTAAGAGAGCACTCAACTAACAAGGTTGCCATTGTAGGCGATACTGGGGCTTTGCTTGCACGGATCTACTACATGCTCCCCTCCTACCGTTTCGACTTTTACACCACGAGCATTTGTGTCGGTGAGGTTAAAGACCAGGAAAACCGGGAGGCCCTTCTTAAGGCCGTAGACTTGGGCCTGGTAAAGGTCGTTGAGCCGGGGAGCGAGTACCTCCGTAAAGCTACCGACGCGGCGAGGATCGTTGGAGAGCTAAGTAAGGTCTCCGAGGCCGACTTGAGCGTGATAGCACTGGCATTAAAGCTCTCGCAGGAGACCCGCGTTGTCGTGCTCACGGACGACTACAGTGTCCAGAACGTTCTCTACCAGCTAGGGATCGGCTTTAAGCCCGTGAGAACCAGCGGTATTAAGTCGGCTTTCAAATACAGGGAATACTGCCCGACGTGCGGGTATGTACCGGGGAGACCTGGCGAGAAGGTCTGCCCTGTGTGCGGTTCCCCTATAGTGCGGGTCAGGGTTTCCTGAAAACAGCTATGAAGAACCCTGGCATATCGTCTTTCAACGGGTGAAACCGGTAGGCGGCAGTCTCGTCTAAGTAGACCTTGTCCGCTCTGGGCACCCAGCCTAGGTCTAACGGCTCTAGTCCAAGAGACCTCGTAGCGTACAAGACGTTCTCCTCGTTCTCTACTCGAGTGAGTGTACAAGTGGAGTAGACTAGGACTCCCCCCGGTCTCAGGAGACGCCCGGCTACTTTCATGAACTGCCTCTGGTAATCGGCCAGGTTAATCGCGTCCCTGAGAGTCTTCTTGAACGAGAGCTTCGGCCTCACGCCCAAATTGGTGCATGGCGGGTCTATTAGGACTTTGTCTACTCTGTTCTCCAGCAGAGTAACAAGGTCTAGGAACCTCGAGTCGAACGGTAGAGGGAGCACATTTGATGTCAGGCCCAGCCTAGCCAGGTTCTCGACGAGCTTCTCTACTTTCCCAACGCTCCTGTCAACGGCTAAGACGAGGGCCTTTCCCCTCGAGAGCTGGACTATATGCCCAGTCTTTCCACCAGGGCTCGCGTTCATGTCCACCACTAGCTCGGAGCCTGGGAAGACAAGTCTGCCGGCGACCATTGACGGGAAGCTCTGGGGGTAGACCAGGCCCTCCTTGAACTCCGGTAACTCGGCGATCGGGGGAGCCTTATAGACAGACCTAGTGTTGACGGCTACCAACCCCTTCCTCATACTCTTGAGCTGGTCCGATGAAACCGACGCCTCCAGCTCTGCTACTACAAACCCGTTTTTCGTGACAGCCGTCAGAACGTCCCCTCTCTTAAACATGTCGTAGGCGACTACGCCTGGCCGGTACAGGTTAGCACCCATCATTAGAGACTCCGCGGCGATGTCGTCCACGACTATCCGCCTACCGTGATCTCTCACCTGGTAGGGCCCCTCTAACTCTATGTAGATAGCCTCCTCCAGGAGATCGTCTGGCCTGACCTCCACCCCTCTCCTTCTGAGGGACTCTACCACCTCCTCCCGCCGTGTTCTCAGAGTATTCACCCTCAAGTACAACCTTTTAGGAGGGTAGGTGAGCATCTCGAGCAGTCTATCCGTCAGGCTCCCGTAAACCCCCCTCAACTCCATGTATAGCCCGTGGTCTATTCGAGTAGCCTGCACCTCGTCGCCCTCGTACTTGTGCAACTAGGTTCATTTTTATTATCCAATCTATCCATTCAATAATCACGAGGTGATTGGAGTGAGCACTACTAGAGTCACGGACGAAGACCTCAAGAAGGCACTGCTCGAGAAGGAGAAGAAGCCCGGCGACGAGAAGCAGCGGTGGGTGCAGAGAATGATCAAGAAGGCCAAACAGTACCACAAGATATGCCCCTACTTCGACAAGAGAACTAAGATGTGCTTCCTGACCCTCGGGCAGAAGTGCGACAGGGAGGGCAAGTTCGACGTGTGCCCGGTGTTCAAGTCATTCCTCGAGAAGAAGTACGACGAGTTCAAGGCCAAAAACCTCCCACTACCACTAGACTTCGCCGACCTAGTGGCCTCGCCGTTGTAGGCGGTGTTGAGCGCATGTCTGTCAAAGAGTACAGGGTGAGAGACCTAGACAAGGTGTGGTTTGAGTACGACAAACAGAACGACATACTCTACATAAACTTCGGCGACTCCACCGAGGAGGCTGACGAGGAGTTTCTAAGCGAAAACGGCGACGTCGCGTTCAGGATCAAGGAGGGTCGCATCATATCCATAATGATAATCGGCCTGAGCACCAAAGCAGGTTTCACTGTTCTTTAGCCCGAGGGTGTCAGGCCTCTAGTTAAGGACGCTACTCGGGTACAGCTTTCTCGCTCACCTCAGGTGGGCGGAGTTTTTCGTCGAACACTACCTTTAACAGGCCCAGCTTTTTCAAGACCAAGTTTACGTAGTCGGTGATCACGTTCCTGTCAAACCCCATTTTTTCAGCCCTATTCAAGACTATGTTCTCCACGACGCTGTACTTACCGTACTTCTCGTTCAGGTCTTTCCAGGGTATACCGGTCATAGCCTTGATTACCTCGTTGTCCACCGGTAGAATGCCCTTCACCATCATGAAGGCTATGATGGGGTAGCCCACGTACCCTTTGAACACAGTACCGTTGTCGTTGCTGTAGACCCTGTACGAGTTCTCTCCGTCCTTGACTACGACCACTATGTACTCCTTTTCGCCCCTGCTCGATGTGATCTTGGCCGTGTTCTCGTCTACGAGCTTTATTCTCGCGTCACCTATACTCCCAGCAGCCTCTAACACCTTAATCCTAGGGGGCCTAGTCAGGACCTTCAAGCCTAGACAAACCCCGCTAGTCCAGTCTTAGAACAAGAGGAGAATCAGACACCTTGATGGCTTCGCCCTCAATCCTCTGCCCTATACCGAGCCTTAACAGTTCGTTGAACTTGTCCTCCGATACAACGAGCGTGAACTCCGCCGGCGCCCCCTCAATACTCCCGTAAACCTGTACCCGCCTCTCGTCCATAGACTCGAACGAGACTATAACACCTTCAAACCTGACTTTCATCTGTTTTTCAACCCAAAAAATAGGTTGTCTCTAGGTATAAAAATACTTTATGACCTGATCAAACGAAGTGTTTCGTAATATTCACATTCCTGATCAGTGCGTATGGGGCTCTTGTCGGGATCCTTACCTCCCACCACATTATGTCGTAGGTGTCTCTGGTTAGCCCAGCGACGTTCTTGAGGATGTTGGGGAGTTTGTCCGCTATCCTCAGCCTCTCCAGGGGCTTCACAATCCTACCCGACTCGACTAGGAATATAGCGTCTCTAGCGATCGTGGAGAACACGCCCTCAACGTAGTTCTGTAGCCTGGTGTACCAGTTGTTGGTGATGAAGACCCCCCTCTTCACTTCTGAGACTAGCTCGTCGAACTTGTAATCACCGCCCTCGACCACTAGGTTCCAGGCGCGTGGAGAGACCCAGCCGGCGTTACCCGTGGGTTTCGCGTTCAGTTTGGCAGCTGTCTTCGAGTTGTGGAGGATGTTCTTGAGAACCCCCTTCTCTATTATCGGCTTGTTGTACGTCTCGAGTGCTTCGTCGTCGAAGCCGGTAGAGTGAGGCAGTTTTTCGTCCCTCGGGGCGTCCCAGACCGTTAAGAGCGGCGATGCCACTTGCTCCCCGGGTCTCTTGTCCGCGAAGATAGAGGTGCCCGTCAAGACCGAGAGCCCTGTCGACATCCAGGCAACGACGTTTAGCAGTTGAGAGAAGACTAGCGGCGAGAGGATCACGTCGTAGACGCCCGGTTCAACGGGGCTCCTACCCCGGCTCTCGTGGGCTAGCTCCGACGCCTTTAAAGCGGTCTCCTCGATCTTCTTCTCGTCGAGACTCCTCGAGGAGAACCCCCACTGCCCGCTACCGTCCTCTTTAAAGCTCCTGACGTACACTTCTACGCCAGTAGACTCCTCTTCAAGCAGGGCCCCTGTAGACGTCGCCAAGTGCTTTCTCCTCAACCACAAGTCGACTTTCCCAGCAGTGAAGTCTACCTTGTGCTCCCTCGCAGAGGCCTCTAGAACGAGCTCGGCGAGTCTAGACGGGTCTTTCATCGACTCGACGACCCTGGTATCGACGAACGAGAATCCTCCGGCCTTCTTACCCGGCTCTGGTAAAGGCGCGTAGAGCTCGCTCTCGGACACCCTGTCTACGACGTAGCTTATCTCGTGGAGTAGTTTGTCGAGGTCTCTCAGCCTATCCAGTACAACCGACCCGGTGTAAAGCCTCTTATTCTTGCTCAGGTACAAGCTTGCTACCGAGATGTCCCATCTCTGGACTACACTGGGCTGCGAGTTGGCGAACTTCACCATAACCCTGCTTACGTCTTCCACTAGGACGGCAACGTCGCTGAAGCCCATTTCGAGGGCTTTCGAGACGAACCGCGAGGCAAGCTCGCTACCACTCAAAGCCGCCATCACCCCGGGGCAACTCCTAACCTTATCTTAGACAGCTTTACGTCCGGACCGCCGAACCAAACCGGCACACCCTGGCTGGGCTCGCCCTTTCCACACGTGCCAGCGTAGAACCTCAGGTCCTTTGACTTGGCGACTATACTGCTGTAGAACGTCTTGGTCGTGAGCTCTAGCACAGGGTTTCTCACGAACCCCTTCAGCTCGCCCTTCTCTATCAAGTAGGCCTCTAGGCCCACGTACCTCTGGCTCCACCTCTCGTCGTCTATGTTCCACTCCATGTACGACTTGATGTACACGCCGTACTCTATGTCCTCGATGAGCTCCTCGAAGGTGTAGTCGCCCGGTGTTACATAGGTGTTGGACATCCTTATGATGGGTTCGCTGGCGTAGTTCATAGCCCTAGCCGAGCCGTTGGACTCCGTGTTGTACTCGGCTGCAGTGAACCTGTTGTGGAGGTGCTCGTACACCTCGCCCTCCCTGTAAAGGTATTTGGGTCTCGCAGACACACCCTCGTCGTCGTAGAGGAAGAAGCCGTAGCTACCAGGTATAGTCGGGTCGTCCACGACAGTGGCGTTCTCGTTGCCTACCTTGAACCCTCTCATACCTTTCTTTATGAAGCTCATACCTGCCTGAGCGGCCTCCCTGCCGAGGATCCTATCAGCCTCGCTGGGGTGCCCAGCGGACTCGTGTGCCATCAGGCCTACTATCTCGCTCCCCACCAAAACCTCCACGGGCTCGGATGGAGGCGCGCGGGCCTCGAGTAAGACCCTCGCGAGCGTCCCCGCCTCTTCAACAATAGTGCCCACGACCCTCCACTTCTCAACCAGCTCGAAACCGCCGCTTCCACCAAACTCGCGCCACCTCTGAACCACTCCTTTCTGAGGGTGCGAGATCACCATGTTGTAACCGAAGTACAGCCTCGGTATAGTGCTCCTCACGTAGGCGCCCTCGCTAGTTAGTATCACCTTCTCCTCGATGCTCTCCACGTACTCGTTAAACATAACCTTCAGAGAGGCCTCCTTAACGACCTCTCTGCCCCGGCTCCAGAGTTCTCTGAACAGGCCTATCTTCTCGTCTAGCGGCGTGTTCTCGAAGCTTTTGACCACGGGGACCTCGTACTTGACCCTGCCTGTCCTACCAGGGCCTAGCCTGAGGGGGCTCTTCATAAGCCCGCTTAATCTCTTCGCGGTAGCAACCGCCCTCCTAACGGCTTCCAAGATGCCCTCATTGCTAAGGGTACTAGTCGAGGCGAAGCCTAGAGACCCGTCCACGAGTACTCTAACGCCCACCCCTTCTTCAACTTCACGGGACGAGTCGATCAAGTTTCCATTACGTGCTCTCAACGTGAAGTAGTCGTTCTTGTGGTACCTGGCCTCAACGTAAGTAGCGCCCATAGAGGAGGCTTCGGCGATCGCCTTCTGTAGAAGGTCTTCCAAGCTGGTCACACCTCAGAAATATTTAACTATTGCGTCCACTAAATAAAATATGATGCAATTATCGAGGATGAGATGATGTCGACCGAGAACGTCCAAGAATTTACCTTGAGCACAGGGCTAGTGATCGCTGGAGCGTATGCCCAGAAGGTTAGGAGGACGCTGTTTGCACAATTGAAGGATTTGACGAAGAACGATAAGGAGATGGCTAAAGAAGCTGCGAGAGCCACAGCCGAGTTGAACAGGCTGCTCTACTACCTCATAGTAGACGAGCTGAAGAGCGACAAGGGCGATGCTGTTAGGATCAGGGTAAAGTACAAGGTCCACCCCGAGAAGAAAACAATCGAGTGGGACTACAGCAGTCTGGTAGTAGAGTTCTTCAAGAGGGTCAGCGACGAGGAAGTCTCTAAACTTCTCGAAAAGGTGATGAACGAGAAGCTTAAGGAGGTTCAAGAGGCCTTCGGGAGAAGGCCCGGTGGGGAGGAGGCCCCTACAATAGAAACGGAGGAGAAGCATCTCGAGAGGGTTGAGACAGAGGTTGTAGGGCCGGCTACAGCTATTGAGATGATAGTAGACCTGTACGAGATAGGCGAGACCACCATGGGGACTAGACTGCTGAAGATCGAGGGGCCCGGAGGCGAGTCCTTAGGAGTAGTGGAACTCAACGAGAGGGAGGGGAAAGTACTGGGCGAGGTACTCCTGGTAGACGGCGGCGAAGGCTATAGGGCGGTAATATCGTTGCCGGGGAGTATTGAGAAGCTACTGGAGGAGAAGACTAAGGTAATCGAGGAGATCAAGAAGGCAAAGTACGAGAAGATAGGTAAGGAGGAGGCTCAGCATCTTCTTAGAGAGAAAATGAGCATGTTGTGAGACTCTACCTCGTGAAGTCCCTGTACAACGAGTTGATTTTTTCCACGAAGGTTTCAAAGAGGCTAGCAGGAACTCTAGCGCCAGCCGCGAAGGGGTGTCCCCCTCCTTGGACATCAATGGTTTTACTGATCGCCCTCAACAACCTGTTTAGATCGACCCTGTCGCTTCTCAGGCTCATAACTAGTAAGTGACCGCGGGTCTCGTACGCCAGCCCGATTAGACCACCACCGTATATCTTTGCGTAGTTCGCAGCACGACCCACGCTACCCGGCGGGTTCTCGACGATAGAGACCACGCCCCTAGTGTAAACAGACATCTTGACTTTTAGCCTAAGCTCCTCGTCCAGCCTGCTCTGCTTCAATGCTCTCTCGTAGAGCTCGGCTATAGAGCTCGGTAGCTGATTCTGGCTTAAGGCGTGAAGCACCTGCCTTTTAAAGTCGTACTGCCTACCCGTGCCCTCTAGACCCTGGATCAAGACCCCCGCCTCGTAATAGACAAACCTCTTGTCCCATCTCGCCAAATGCTCACGAACCCATGGCGTTTCGTCTATATAGTCGCCTATAGCCCCGTACAACCCTACCCTGGAGTAGTCCGGGTCGAGGTATTTCTCGACGTACCTATAAGTCAGCTCTGACGCTGAGCAGCAAGTGTCGTGGATGAACTCAACGTTGTTCACTCCCTTGAACTCCTCTGGCAAGGGGTGGTGGTCTATGTAGACCACTTTTCCCGCCTCGCCCCGCTTCTCCAGTAGTTCGACCACCTGCCTGAACGTCTTCTCGTCTAGTGCTATATCGGCTATGTAAATGTGGTCCCCCTGGCTCGTGAACTCGGTGAGGTCTTTCAAGATGCCAGCAGGGTGTGTGAAGTAGACTGAGACCTCTCCTTTCTTTTCCAAGTAGGCCTTCAGGAGAGCGCCGCTACAGACTCCGTCGCTATCCCCGTGGACTAAGATCTTGATCAACCCTATTCACCCCGTGAAAAGTAAGACAGGGTGTCAGCCCCGCGCGGATACTTCACTACTCAGACCTGCCACGTTTCTTCATCCAAGTAGGGAATTATAGAAGGAGGCGCACCTATTAACCTAACCCGGTCTCTTAAAACTGGTCCTCCCCGATTTCAGTAGGGGGAGAATGCCGGCCGGGATCGACGTAGGTAAGGCTTCAGACGACATACTGGGGCTCCCGAACGAAGACATCGTTCAGGAGTTTCTAGCAGTACTCGAGGCGTCGGGTGCGAGCCAGGAGACGGTGAAGGCTTATAGGGCGGCCCTCACGGACTTCCTGTCGTTCATTGGTAACAAGCCCCTGAGAGAGGTTACTTTAAGGGATATCGTGGCCTGGAGGAACGACAGGTTGAGGAACGGGTTCAAGGGGAGGAAGACCGAAGAGAAGGACTCTTGGTTGACAACGCTTCACTACTACACGATTTACTTGAAGAAGTTCTTCAAGTGGCTGGGGCTCCCGGTTACGATCCCCTCGGTCAAGAAGCCTCCCAGGAGAGTAGAGGCCTTGAGCGACGAGGAGGTTAACAGGCTCCTGTCAGCGGCTAGCAAGGTAGAGGAGAAGGTCGTCCTGAAGATCCTGCTGGACACGGGTTTGAGAAGCAGAGAGTTGTTGTCGCTCAGGGTCTCGGACGTAAACTTCGACGAGAGAGTGATCAGGGTCAGGGAGGCAAAGTACGGCAGGGAGAGGTACGTCACGGCCACTCAGGATACATTCGAGGCGATCAAGGCGTACGTCAAGCTGAAAAATCTGGGGCCGGGCGACAAGTTGTTCGATTACACGTATTCAGGGCTTTACAAGATGCTCAAGAGGCTGGCGAGGAAAGCAGGACTCGACGAGTCTAAAGTCAGGCCGCACGTTCTCAGGCACACCTTCGCGACAAGAGCTCTCAGGATGGGACTGAGCCTCAACGCTCTTCAGCGAATACTGGGCCACAGCGATATCAAGACAACGCAGGTCTACCTGCACTTGACAATAGAAGACCTGAAATACGAGTACGCTCAGAAGATGGACTCCACCAGCAGAGGGGTGAAGAGGTGTGTTAGTTGCGGGAGGCCTATACCCCTCGACGCTTTGTTTTGCCCGTACTGTGGGGCTAGGCAGGGCACGCCCGGCGAGCAAGCGAGCATGACGGTCTAGGCTAGCTCGTCCAAGAGTCTCGCGACAAGTAACTTCACGGTGTTCTGGTACTGGGGATTTCTACGGTGGTACTCGTCAACGAGCGATTCGCCGTCGGCCACAGGGTACTCGTCGCTGTAACCCCCAAGCGCCTCTATAAGTTCTTCGCTCAGCGCGACTACGGCGACGTCGTCGACAGGTATTCTCCATTTCTCTTCGCTATACTTGACCTCTAGGAGAGCCCTCAGGTACTCCTTGTCGTCCTGTAGCCCTCGTAGCTCAACACGATAGTAGGGGGTTATGAAGTGTATTACTGCGTAGCCTTGTAGAACCCCCTCCCTCTCTATCTTGACCGACACGACCTCGCTCTGGTCTACGAGAACTGTGTGAGGGCCTTCTTCGACCTCGTAGCCTCGGGCCCTCAGGTACTCGATAAACCTGTCTACGTCCTTAACGGGAACTCTTACTACCCTGAGCATTTTACGACCTCGACGGACTTAATTACGGTATACGGTCTCTTAACATTATAATGCTGCGGTGTCTGAATGGGGCTTCGCGTCTTTAGAGGACCTTTTGCAGAGGAGGTTGTAACAGGCTCCACTACCGAGCAGGTAGTTGTGCGCGGTCTTGAAGAGCTGTTTGTCGAAGTAGCAGACTGGGTCAAGGTCTTCGATACCCCAGTCG
Organism: Thermogladius calderae 1633; assembly: GCF_000264495.1. Classification (NCBI taxonomy): domain Archaea; kingdom Thermoproteati; phylum Thermoproteota; class Thermoprotei; order Desulfurococcales; family Desulfurococcaceae; genus Thermogladius; species Thermogladius calderae. The sequence continues at coordinate 526,556 of NC_017954.1, forward strand.
TCTCGTGGGTGGAGGAGAGCTGCCGAGTAGTAGCCGGGGACACCGTTGTGGAGTGCCGTGTTATGCCGCCTGTAACCGATTTCGAGGTAGAAGGCAGACTGGTAGTTTCTCAAACCCCCATGGATATGCCCGACCGGGCACCCGAGGGCTCAATACTACTCGCCGGCTACACGGGTAGCGCTCTAGGACTGAGCCAGATGGTACAGGAGGCAGTCTCAAGGGGGTTTAGCGGTGTGATCACCTACGACCCGACTAGGGACTCTTTCAAGAGAGAAGTAGTGTCGGGCTCGGCTAGGATATCGCTGGAGGCAGGCTCGCCACCCGCGGTCCCGGTAGTCTCCATTAAAGCAGAAGACGCGAGGAGACTGGCCAAGCTCTCTGGTACAAGGATAGGGCTGTCGGGTAAGGCTAAACTCGTGAGAGGCGCCGTAGGGAAAACAGTCGTAGCGGGCCTCAACGGTAGAGGGGAACTGGAGGTCCACGTCACCGCACACCACGACCACTGGCTGAGCGGGTACTACGATGACCTCGCTGGGCTAGAGACCCTCCTACAGGTTGCTCGCCTCCTGAGACAAATAAGCCGTGCAGTCAATGTGGTTCTCGTCAGCTTTACGGCGAAAGAGTTCGGATCGCCGGGGCTAACGACGTGGTATTGGTCGTGGGGGAGTAGGTACTTCCTCGAGGCACTGGCTTCTAGGGGGAAGGACGAGGGAGTCATAGCCAGTATAACAGTGGACAACCTCAGCGGAGAGAGCGTGAGGGTTTCCTCTCACCCCTTACTGGACGGCTGTGCTGAGAAAGCTGCGCTTGGAGTACAGGCTTACTTCGATGGGTCGCGATACCTACCCTACCTCGACTCCTACAGCTACCTACTACACTCAATACCTTCCGTGGCAGTACACGACCAGCCACGCCACTTGTCAAGGGGGCACGTCGAGGAGGCTGTAGAAGAGCAGCGGTTGAGACGCCTCGTCGAGAGGCTTGCGGAGCTGACAGCCAACATCGCCGTGTGCCTGTCGACTCAGGAGACCGACCTCGGACAACGCCGTCCAGAAGACCTCTTTCCTTACGGGGACTCGGAGCTTAGATACCTTGCTGGCAAAATCGCGATGATATTGGACAGCGCTGGCAGTCTCAAGGAGAAAGCCAAGGTTCTGAAGGAGTTTCACGCAACGGTAGCCTACTACGAACCGTGGCTCGAGGTGAGCTACGGGCTTCTCGAGGACGTCGTCGCCGTTAAAAGAGTCATGGAGGAGGTCGAGAAGGGCGTGGGCGGCAGGTTTGCTGTCGAGGCCCTCGACAACGGGCTGTTAATAGAGCTCCTCGTGAACGACTTCAACAGGAGTGTCGCGGCTTTGGCATTAGCCGAGGTCTACAGGAGGAGGGTGAGACGGTACCTGGAGAAGTCGAACAACATCGTTGCGAGGATGAAGGGAGTAGTCTGATCGCGCCTTATTTAAAAGTTATTTTGGGTATCTCAACTCAATAAGGTTAGAGTCAAGGTGCCTGTATTGTCGAAGATCGATAAATTCAGTAACTTCCCAGAGTGGTACCACGACATACTACGCGACGCGGACATAGTAGACATAAGGTACCCAGTCAAGGGTATGATAGTATGGAGGCCATACGGCCTCAAAGCGCTTAGGCTCGCTCAAGGCATCCTGATAAGGCTCCTCGAGGAGACAGGCCACCAGGAGGCGTATTTCCCGACTTTTATCCCCGAGTCTGTGTTCTCGAAGGAGAAGGACTTTCTCGAAGGCTTCGGTGGCGAGACTTTCGTCGTAGAAGGCACTATGAGCAAGAAGTTCAACGAGAGATTGCTCGTTAGGCCCACTAGCGAGACGGTAATGTACTACATGTGGAACCTTTGGATCAAGGGTAGAAAAGACCTGCCTCTCAAAATGTACCAGATGGTTAACGTCTTTAGGTACGAGACTAAGATGACCCACCCCATCCTGAGAGTACGAGAGATAATGGGCTTCATAGAGGCCCACACGGCGCACGCCACAATGCAGGAGGCCGAGGAGCAGATCAAAGAGGCAATATCAATTTACAAGCAGTTCTTCGACTCACTCCTCCTCCCCTACTTCATAGTCAAAACACCGCCCTGGGACACCTTCGCTGGTGCTGAGTACAACTACGACTTCGTAACTGCCGCACCGGACGGGAAGGGGCTCGAACTAGGGAGTGTAATAAACCTGGGTCAGAGGTTTGCCAAGGCGTTCGACCTGAGGTTCCTCGACAGCGATGGGCAGTACAAGTTCGTGTACCAGACGTGCTACGGGGTTAGCGAGAGAGTCCTAGGAGCCGTAATAGCAGTCCATGGGGACGAGAGGGGCCTCTTCTTCCCCCCTGTCGTAGCGCCCATCCAGGTAGTCATAGTACCTATATTCAGAGAAGGCGAGGAAGACGTCGTTGACTACGCAAGGAAAGTACTGAAAGTACTAAAGGAGAGCGGCGTGAGGGCCCACCTAGACTTAGACACAGAGCACTCGCCAGGCTGGAAGTACTACTACTGGGAGCTGAAGGGGGTCCCCACGAGAGTAGAGATCGGGAGAAGAGAGACGTCGTCGAACACGGTCACAATAGTCAGGCGCGATAACCTGGAGAAGAAGACGGTACCTCTCGAAAAGCTCGTAGACACGCTCAAAGAAACATGGCTCCAGATCGAGACCCACCTGAAGAGCAGGGCTCTTGATTACCTCAAGAAGCTGACCATTATTCCTCACAGGCAACCCCAAACGGAGAAGGGCCTCATAGTGGCGGCCTGGGACGGGACTAAGGCGTGTGCCGAGAGACTCGAGCAGGTGTACGGTAAGAATGTACTGGGGGAGATCGTCGAGTCGCCCATAGAGCTACCGCCTCTGAGCGAGTTTGAGAACTTGTGCGAGAAGCAGCCGGATAGGTACGCTCTCCTGGGTGTGACGTACTAGATCGAGACATTTATAAGGACTCTAAAGTTTTCAATATCCTACGACAGGGTGGTTAGATGAGCGAGTACATAAAACAATTCAAGATACAACTTGCTAGTAAAGTTCGCGGCGTGACATTCCAGGACAGGGGTGCCAACGTCACGTCCGTCCTCATGGGAGGGAGCGTTAGGGCGGTCGTGAAAGACGAGGGCGACTACGTGGTGGTTACCATAGACAACAAGGACTTCAAATACGACAAGTGGTACACTAAGCCCCAACACTTGGCTGATACAATAGCGGTCTACCTCAGCACCAAGAAGTGACCTGTGGCGTCCAGGCGTTTTTAGGAGCAAGAGCGACTCTCTTTATTTCGAGGTATCCCTCGTACTCGGTCACAGACCTCACCACGCCGTCTACGTTCAGCCTGTACCTGAAGAGCGGCATGTCGACGACAAGGGTCTCTGCTTCACCGCCCTCGAACGACGGGTTAAAGCCGTACTTCTTCGAGAGCCTGATTATAGAGTCCACGTCTTCCCTGGTGATCTCCTTTCCTATTAAGCTATGTGGCAGCCCCATTGTCGAGACCCGGACTATTATGAACTTAACCCCCATGTCCAGGATTTTGTACAAGTACTCTTCCTCGTTTACCCCCCACCAGGGAGCGTAGACTTCGAGCCCCACTCTACCGGCCACCTCCTCGAAGACCCTCTTCTGGAACCTGCTGTACAGCCCACCTGTTATGAGCGACTCGACTCCGTACTTCTTTTTCACGCGGTCTAGCGCCTTCTCCAGCACGTCTCTCTCCTTGCTCTCGTTAGAAACGCTTACGGTCTCAAGAGGTACACCGAGAGAATAGCTCTGTAGGCTTAGTGCTTGGAAGTGTGGTCTGTGGTATAAGTAGGAGTAGTCGTAATGGGGGATCACCGAGACGAGAACGGCTATCTTGTACCCTTTCATCGAAGCCTTTAGCAAGGCCGAGGAGGAGTCCTTGCCGCCGGTAAACATGACAGCCGCGCTGGTTATATCTCTTCACCCGCTTTATATGAGTATGTCTACTAGACAGGAGTTTAATCATGCGCGTTTACGTTCTAGTGGGTGGTGCCCCCAGGAAGGGCTTTGAACAGAAGAGGGGCCTATCAATCGGTGTGGAGTATAAGGGGCTGTACATAGTCTTCGACGCAGGCCCCGACGCCTACGTAATAGCAAACAACGCGGGCTTGTCAGGCTTCCCACTGGACTTAGTAGACCACGTGGTGATATCTCACGCCCACTCGCCTCACATAGGCGGCTTGGAAGCCATAGGGTGGGAGGCGCCCTTCGCCAAACTTTACCTCCCCTACGCCTCCATGGAGACGCTCGGTAGGCAAGCCCAGAAATGGCAGCTGAGCCCAGTAGAGGTCGTGAAGGAGACGAGGGTTGTCGATGGCGTTGTGATCTCGAGGCCTTTCCACGGCCCTCCATGGGAGCACTTCATGTTGGTCGAACTCGAGAGTGGTAGAGGGGAGTACGCCCTGTTCACGGGCTGCTTCCACCCCGCTGTCAGGGGGGTGTTAGCGGACATTTCGAACAGGTACAGGGTAACCACGGTGATAGGAGGCTTCCACCTTGAGACGGCGCCGCCAGAGACTGTGAGAGGGTTTGCCGAGGACATAGCCTTGAGGCTACGTGCCGAGCGGGTGTTTCCTCTTCACTGTAGCGGGGGCTTGGTCGGTGAGTTACTATCGGAGAGATTTAAGCTGGACGTGAGGTATCTGAGAACAGGTGACGTAGTTGACCTTTAGCGAGGAGGGCGAGCTGGGAAAACTAGTACTCGCTATGCGCGAGCTTTTCCAGCTAGGACTAATAAACCCTAGAGGAGGGAACGGCAGTGTCCTCCTGGACGAGAGGCACATAGCCATCACGCCATCAGGTGTCGCTAAGCAGTGGCTCAAGGTTGAAGACCTGGTAATTTACGACATGGAAAAAGGCGAGTCTCGAGGGAGGTTCAAGCCCTCGATCGAGGTCAACGCCCATGTCTTGACATACAAAAAGGTCAAGGATGCGAAAGCAGTACTCCACGCTCACCCCCCGTTAGTTCTTGCTTTAACGGAACGCTTCACGAAGTCCAGGTCGCGGAGAAGGTGGTGGGAGACAGGTCTAGTGGAAGTGGAGTACAGCATCGGCAAAGCAGAGGTCGCCGAGCCGTTCCAGCCCGGGAGCATGGAGTTGGCAGAGGAAGTCTCGAGCAAGCTTGCCTCTGGGGCGCGGGTCGTTATCGTCCCTAAGCACGGCGTCTTTGCGTGGGGGCGGACAGTCGAAGAGGCGATGGACGCCATAGTGGCCTTGGAGCTCGTAGCCAAGTATACTCTCGCGTGGCTCTTCTTAGTAAAGTAGCTACCTAAGCCCTAGTAGCCCGCGCCTGTAACCTGCCAGTAGGACTCCTATCACCGTCTTTGCGTCCCTTATCTCGCCTCCCAAGACCTTCAAGAGTACCTCCCTGAAGGGTACTCTGGTCACTTCTATTAGCTCGTGAGGTTCGGGCTTTGCCCCCTTGAACTCTAGACCCTCCGCCTCGAAGATGTGCATTACCTCTGTGCTATAACCGGGCACAGGGTAGACTGTCGCTAGTCTTGTCAGCTTACGCGGGTAGAACCCCGTCTCCTCGACCAGCTCTCTCCTAGCGGCATCTTCGGGGCTTTCCCCCTTGTCTAGGACGCCTGCTGGAACCTCGACAATGTACTCGCCCATAGGGGCTCGGAACTGCCTTATAACGATGATCTCGTTGTCGTTGACGAACGGGACTACTACAGAGCTCTCGGGGAAGACCACTACGTCTCTGGCGAACCTCCGCGACCCGTACTCGTAGTGCCTACGTATCACGTCAAACCTCAAGCCCCTGAACAATACCTGCTCCTCTAGAACCTTGGGAACGTCCCCCGTACACCACACCCCTCGACACCATTTAAACCATCTTTAACGCAAATAAAAGAGTCAGGGGTCGAGTTTTGAGATTCAGGTTCGGACCTGCAGGCAAGCCCTTTTCGATGAAGTCTACCGACATTCTAAAGGCCCCGGCTTTCCTGAGAGACCTGGGCTTGAACGCCATGGAGTACGAGGCCGTCAGGGGGGTGAACATCACAGAGGGGAAGGCAAGGGCGTTCGGCGAGGAGGCGGCGAAAAACAATATTCTTCTGAGCCTTCATGCCCCCTACTTCATAAACCTGTCGAGCAAGAACGCCAAGACCGTAGAGGCGAGCATTGAGCGGCTGAAGCAGAGCGTTCTGGCGTCTTACTGGATGGGGGCGTACGTTGTGGTATTCCACCCCGGCTACTACAAGGACATGCCGAGTCCCAAAGAAGCTCTGAAAGCTGTCATAGAAAATTTGAATGTTGTTGCCGACTACAGGGACTCGATCGGGGCGAAGAACGTGTGGCTGGGCCCCGAGACCACAGGCAAGACGTCACAAGTCGGCGACTTGGATGAGACCATAGAGATATCCAGCAGGGTTCCTGGTACGAGGCCTGTAGTGGACTGGGCCCACCTCTATGCCAGGTACGAGGGGAGGTTCATAGTATCCAAAGACGACGTCATTTGGGTGGTGGACAAGATCGAGAAGAACCTGGGTAGCTGGGCTCTCAAACCCCTCCACATGCACTTTTCCAGGATCGAGTACGGGCGTGGCGGGGAGAGGGAACACCACATGCTCAACGAGTTAGGGTACGGCCCGGACTTCGAGATCGTGTGTAGCGCTCTCGCAGAAGTCGGCGTAGAGGGTGTTTTTATAAGCGAGAGCCCCGTTCTTGAACATGACGCCATCATAATGAAGAACATCTGTGCCAAGGTCTGCGGTGAAGCTTGTGTTGGGGAAGCTGAGAAAGAGGTTGGGGGCGAAGGTAGATGAACTAGGAGGAAAACTAGGAAGACTGGGAGTTAGACCCGTTCACTTGACCTTGGCAGGCCTGGTTTTCTCGACTCTCGCCCTCCTGCTGTCCTTCAAGGGGGACATACCCGCTTATACCGCCCTCCTTGCGCTGTCAGGGCTTATGGACATGTTGGACGGCCCTGTGGCTAGGGCGACTGGCCGTGCTACACCGCTAGGGGCCTTCCTAGACTCGTTCATGGACAGAGTCTCCGACGTGTTCTTGATCGTCTCCTTCGTAAACTTCGGAGTGGACTGGGGCATGGTCACCGCCCTGGTGGTAGTATCCCTCCTAATCAGCTACACTAGGGCGAGGGCTGAGAGCCTCGGGGTCCCGCTCGAAGGAGTAGGGTTGATAGAGAGAGGCGAGAGAGTGGTCGCGCTGTTCATTTCGGCAGTATTATTGGCTTTAAACCGGGTAGCTGGTTATATGGTGCTGTCCCTGCTACTGGCGTTATCGGTTGAGACGGTCGTCCACAGGGTTGTCCACGTGATATACCGGATGAAACGCTAGACCTTGGACAAGTCGTAGTGCCCCGCGATAGTGAGAGGTGTCCTGAACGACACGTAGCCTAGCCTGAGCACGTGGCTCTTGAGCACCCCCACTCTGTCACCACAGCGAGTCACAAAGTCCTTGTACTCGGGAGGTAGGTCGAGCGAGGAGACGTGGGTCTTGTCCATTCGTAGCACTATCTTCGTGTTCGCCAGTTGGAGGATTATGTCGTGGACGTCGTCTGGGCTGTGAGTGCTGAAGACGAGCCCGAGTCCTCTGCTACGTCCCAGCCTCGCGATCCTGTCTATCATGCCACTCACGTGCTCTATAAACTCCTCGGTCCCCCCTCCCTTAGAGGGGAAGAACCTGTGCGCCTCGTCGACGAATATTACAACGGGCTGCGTCCTCATCCGCTCTCTGCTCTTTGCCAGCTTCCATTCAAAGACCCTGTTGAGGATTCTGTAGGCTGCTATGCCTATCACTTTTTCGGGGTCCGCCGGCGAGTACTCCTGGAGGAAGTCGAGGTCGACTACTATAGGGAGGTCAGAGAACACGGTCTTGTGCTTCTCGAGGATGTCGGAGATCGGTGGCTCCACGAGGTAGTCCTCTCCACCCCCCACGCCTATATCGAAGACGCCCGTGTCGATCAGCGAGCCTAGCTGTCTCAAGATGTTTTCCAGGGTGCTCTTGTGGACTGCAAGGTCTTCTACGACTTCCACCAGCTCTCTCCACCTTCCAGTTGGCGTGCCGCCTTTGTGCTCCATGTAGTACCTTGCGACGCGGAGTAGGTCGTAGAGCTCGTTGAGGGTCTTAATAGGGCTGCCTAGGTCTTCCAGCCTCTTCATTAGCCTGGAGAGGGTGTCCTTGGCCTGCCTAGTGAAGTAGGGGTTTAAGACAATGAACTCTCTAGGCGAGAAGTCGCTGAACCTGAAGCTGTAGGGGATAATGTAGAGGGTGAAGGACTCCTCCTCTGGGTACTTGACTGTCACGACTATCTTCACGAACCTCAACGGGCTACGGCCCGGCTCCTCGTGTACGACGAGCTCTCTTATGCTCCAAGCCCAGTTAAACCTCTCGAAGAAGGGCCCGTAGGTGTCCGAGACGTAGGCCTCGCTTATGTCCTTCAGCGCTTTAGCCCAGGTCTGCGAGCCTCTAGCGTACTGCTCAACGACCAGGTTTGTAATGGGGAGGACTACGACAAGCCCGTCCGGCCTCCTGGCCTTCTTCGAGAAGTACTCGACTAGCGCCCTCTCGCTGTATGGTACGTCCTCGGGGAAGACAGGCCTCAGCGGTAGAGAGACGTAGTCCTTGTTCGGGTCTAGGATTATGATAGTAACGTCATGTGAAGTAGTTATGTCATACTTACTATAAATCGACGTGACGATGTTCTTCAGCAGGGTGGTCTTCCCGCTTCCTGTAGTGCCCAGGACGAGTACGTGTTGGTAAAACGTGTTCACCGGGAGGAAGAGGGGTACTTGTGCGTCGAATATGGGCCTGTCCCCTGTGGTGACGAAACCTACGAACACGCCGGTCGTGGGTAGTCCCAGCATGAACTGTGCTGTGGACGCCTCGCGGGGTCTGATGACGGGGCTCTGGGGCTCCACCACGTAGTTCGCTATGCTCACGGTCGAGGTTTCGGGGTCGTAGGACAGGAGAGGCTTAGCCTTAACGCGAGTCCTAGTCAGTAGACCTGTGACCTCAGGGCTGAGAGCGGGAGTGTAGACCTCGGGGATCGACAACTCGGCTAGGATGTCCCTCCTCTCAACCGATATCACGCGTAGGCTGATCACGTGACCTGTCTTCAAATCCACGACGGCAAGAAAGCTCCCGGCAGAGGCCACGTCGACAAACTTGTCGAAGTAGATGACCGGGTCTACATCGAATACTACGAGACCCCCCTCCTCGTCTATTAAGGAAGGGCTAGTCCGCGAGACGAAACCTATTACCTCCCCGAGCTTATTCGCTGTCTCGACGGCCTTACTAGCCCTAGAGCTCAACTCTCTGATAATACTTTCACTCATGTAGAGCATCCATCGATATAATGTTCGATCTATGGACTTAAATACTGGAGGGTCGACTCGCGGTCTACGCCGACGGCTAGCATTACATTCCTCGCGATTGCCTCACTGAGCCTCTTAGCCCTCTGGTCGGCGATGACAATACTTAGCGGGATGCCCGCACCAGTGCAGACGGAGTCGAAGAGAACAGGCTGGATGTCCCTTAGGTTACTCGCGTTGCCGAGCGTCTCGACCCTGAAAAAGACGTAGCTCCCTGTTTCACCCCCAACGAACCTCCTAGGCACGCATATATACCACATGCTCCTATCCACTTTTCTCCCGTCGATCTCGCTCCTGACGTGGATCGGCCCTAGGGCGAAGGGGGACGCCTTCTTTCCAACGAACATCCTCTCAGACAAGATCGACAAGTACGCGTGGTCGCTGACCTTCTCGACCCCAAGTTTAAACGGGTCGTCGCGCGACAGGATGTGAGTGTACTGTAACCTCTTGACGATGCCGAAGACCCTAGTGGTGGAGTCGATCTTTTCGACGATCTCGAGCCTCCTTCTCATCAGTAGACTCCAGTTCTCCTTGTATACATCTATGAGACGGCTTCTTCCACGTGCCTCTGTAACCGGGTGTGTGGGGAGGAAGAGGGGGCCGTCTAGGAACACTAGCTCGCCCCAGCCCAACACGTTCTCGAGTACCTTGTTCTCGAGCTCTACGCGGTGCTCCTCGAGGGCTAGAGCCTTGTTGTACTCGGGCGGGTACGGGCGTGATGAGGGGTCTCTATACTCGACTCCCAGCTCCGCCAGCACGTTGTAGTTGAACGGCTCCACTTCTGGTATAACTAGTATGTACTTGTGGTCGCCTTGTGTCAATATCGAGGAGGGAGCTGGTATATCGAACGCTCTGAGGCCTAGCCTGCTGATCCCTGTTGCTGAGCCCACGGCTATGAACATGTACGGAGTGTCCACGACGCGGCTACTGCTGTCCACGCCTACGATACCCTTCGGCATCGCCTGTGTGCAGTATTCGCGGCCCAGCTCGTAGACCCCGACCCCCGACCCTTCCACGTCCCCGCTCTCGACGGTCACGGTATACTGCCTAGACTCCTCTACCCTGACGACCCGGCCCGAGCTTCTGCTTATCTCGTATAGTGCGCTAATTATGCTGAACGCCAAACGTGTTTACCGAGTATTAATGTATCCTTTAAAATTGGTTTAATTATGTCTCTATAGCTTAGGCTGAGCCCGTTAGTGTGTCGACCCATGGAGAAGCCCAAGAGAGTACTGGTCGCCGGCGACTGGGATGCCGACGGTATCGTCTCGGCCGCCCTGCTGGTCTACACACAGGAGAAGCTGTCCCTCTACCCGCTCAAAAGCGTGAGCATAGTAGACAGGGTCCCCGTCGACCCCGATAGGTTGAGGTACATGCTCAACAGCATCTCGACACACTACGACCTGGTGGTCTTCCTAGATCTCCCATACGTCCCGTTCACCGGCAACGTGCTGAAGATGATGAAACAGCACTTTGGAGTAGGGAAGATAATGTACGTAGACCACCACTTGTCGACACTGCAGCACGAGGAGGAGCTTAGGCAGATAGTAGACGTCCTCCTCGTAGACCACAGGCAACCAACGGTGGGCCTTCTAATGGACGAGCTCTCGAAGAACGGCATTAGAGTACACAAGCGGCTCGAGAGCTTCGCAATGGCGGTCAGGTACATGGACGCCGGTAAAAGGGTGCCACCCGAGTACATGAAGATATTCGAGATAACGAAGACGATCTCGAAGGCTTTGACAGCGGTCAGAGACGACGAGTTGTGGGTCAAGATCGTGAACTGGCTGGCAGACCCCACGCCGCTACCGATGCCTCTTGACGAGCAGGTCATGGACAAGGTCAAGGAGGTGATCGATAAGAGAGACAGCGAGCTGAGAGAGGTGGCCATGTCCCTCGCGATCGAGGCGGTCAAGGTCGGGGATCTAAGGTTTATAGACGCGAGGAAGAAGTGGAAGAAGCGCGGAGCCACGGCACTGGCCTCCAAACTCGCGAGCATACTTAGGGCTCCTGTGGCCCTGCTAGTCGATACGAACAAGAACCACAGTCTCCTGGTTATAAAGGCCTCGCGGGGTAGAGCTTACAGGATAGCAAAGTACCTGGTGGGAGAAGGCGTGGCATACGACATCGCGGGACACCCGAATCTCGCGATCGTCAGAGTAGAGAAGGAGATCGACAAGAAAGTGATACTGGACGCCCTCCAGCAGGCCCTTTTCTACACTGCTTGAGCTCTGTAAGGGTATTAAAGCCCTGGGAACCTACCTACACTTCTGAGGCAATGTGTTTTGCTCGAGGTAATCATAACAAGGAGTTCGTTGACAAAGCACAGGCCTTGGTTCGACCACCCCGAGAATCCTGGTAGAGTGAGTAAGATCCTCGACACTCTCAAGAGGATGGGCTCGGTAACGTATAGAGTGTGGAGCGACGTGACGGACATTGGAGAGGCTGTTGACGTCGCTAGTAGGGTCCACAGCCGCGACTACATCGAGAGACTAATCGACATCTCTAAGAGAGGTACCGCTCTCCTGGACGGCGATACATACATCGCCTCTGACAGTCTCGAACTGGCGCTAGAGTCGTTTCTACTCTCTTACAGGTTCGCGAGCGAGCTGAGAGGCGTCTCCTTCCTCGTCATTAGACCTCCTGGACACCACGCCGGGAAGAGGGGCAGGACGAGAGGCGTCTCGAGCAACGGGTTCTGCCTCTTGAACAACGCAGCAGCGGGCGTCCTCGGTTTCAGGCACAGGGGTTTCAAGAACATCGCTATACTAGATTTCGACGTCCACTACGGGAACGGTACAATGGAGATATTCTACAGGGAGAGGATCCTCCACATAGACCTCCACCAACACCCCGACACCCTTTACCCGTATACGGGGTATCCCGATGAAATCGGGGAGGGTGAGGGGTTCGGCTTCAAGGCGAATTTTGTCTTCCAGCCCTATACGGGCGACGACTCTTACACGGCGGCATTGGATTACGTTGGAGACCTACTCTCAAGGTACCAGCCCGACGCGCTCGTGGTCTCCGCGGGCTTCGACGGATACGCAGACGACGGGCTGGCCGACCTCTCGCTGTCTGAGGCGTCGTATTACAGGCTGGGGAGACTCGTGAAAGACTTGGGCGTCCCTACTCTGGTAGTACTCGAGGGTGGTTATACAAGGGGGCTCGAGGAGGGCTTTAGAGCCTTCATTGAGGGTCTCGCTGGACTAGACAAGTCTTACACCCCAACAACTAGCCCTAGGGGCGTCGCCAGGTTCAACGAGCAGGTCAATAGGGGTGTTTATGAGCAGTTGGCGAAGAGGGTGGGGTGATGTACGAGACCGAGGCTAAGATAAGGGTTAACGGTAGCAGGGAGGCTGTGGTAACCTGGTTTACGAGTATAGGGTTCCAGTACGTAGACTCCTGCTACGAAGAGGACGTCTACTACACGCACCCCTGTAGGGACTTCGCCGAGACAGACGAGGCGTTGAGGTTTAGGTACAGGAGGTGTAGTAGTGGTGACGCCTACATCCTGACGTATAAGGGGCCTAGGGTTAACGAGGGCTTCATTAAGACCAGGCTCGAGCTGGAGACCAGGCTCGAAGAGAGCCAGGTGAAGAGTGTATTAAGGATGCTCGAGATGCTCGGCTTCACAGGGAAGTTCGTCGTGAGGAAGAACAGGGTCACGCTAAGAAACGGGGGGTTGACGGTCAGCGTTGACGAAGTCGAGGATCTAGGCGTCTTCGTCGAGGTGGAGGGTAAGGGTATTGAACCCCTACTGAGAGAGGTCGCTTTAACTCCTTGGTTCGGCGGCTTCGTCGGTAAAACATATCTAGAACTCATGTTAGAGAAGAGTAAGGTGTGAGGTTTGTCCCACCAGAGACAGGCAGTCCATGTCAGGGCCTCTGGAGGACGCATCCTTTCTCTGATATACAATAAATTCATGGGAGACCAGGTTAGCAGGATAAGCGAGCTGACCGATCCCCGTGTAGTGTACGTGACAGACCTCGTGTCGTGTCACCACAAGTTCCACTTGAGAAAGCTGTACCCCGAGCTATCCCTCAGCTTTGAGCCCTCGGCTATAATGGGGAACCTTATACACGCAGGTATAGAGTCTATAGTGCTCCAACACGGGTTTGTTCCAGAGTACACCCTGGAGAAACACGTGATCGTCGGGGGCTCCGTGTACGTTTTAAAGGGTAGGGTTGACGCCTACAACATAGAGACGAGGGAAGTCCTCGAGATAAAATCGGTGAAGACTTTCCAGGGGGAGCCCTACGACCACCACGTCCACCAGCTCAACATGTACCTCAACCTCCTGAACTCCCCTAGGGGTTACCTCCTCTACGTCTCACCCGATAGGATAGTGGAGTACGTAGTAGAGCCATTCCACGTCGACATTGAGGAGGAGGTGGCGAGGCTCTTAATGGACGAGAAGCACCCAATGTACCCCTGGGAGTGCCGCTACTGCCCGTACAGGAAGATATGCCCGTACAGGAGACCCGAAGGTGAAGCCGAGCGCGAGGCGACACTATGACAGTAATGCTCGTGGTATGGGGTAATCGGTTCAACTAGCATCTATGCTTCTCTGCACCAGGGGTTTAGAGATCGAGTCCCCCGGTTTTTACACGCGGGCAAGTCCGGCGCCGAAGACGTGTCGGAGGAGGTAGATGCAGGCCCCTACACGCAACACGTGGCATTTACTGTTTACGCCAACGCCCAGGTACGGGGGAGATGCCAGTTTTTCCGGCCGATTACGAAGGGCCTTCGCCACGTTACCGGCCCGGCTTACTATGGGCGTGGCTACGAGGACGGGCGTGCGTCAGGGGTTAACAGCGACCATTACAGCCGAACAAAGCCTCGAATGGCTAGTGTGCCCTTTGTTTTGGCGTGCCACACCAGTGTTGCATGGCCTGTCAGCACTCAAGACCCATTTCATCCCGTCGAGGTAGTCAAATACCCGAGCTCATCACTCGAATAGGTACATGGTTTCCAGGTGTTTAAAGTGTTGTCTACTCAACCGGCCGTTGGCTCGCTGGGTTTAATAGGTGTGAGGGTCAATTTCTCTCCTCGGTATACGATCTGAGGGTGCCCGGAGTGGAGAGGGACAGGGTAGGCAGGACCATACTGCTCCTCGTCCTTCTCAGCGTAGCTGGCGGTCTCCTCAAGATCTACGGTAGCCTCACCGGTGGTTCGAGAGCCGTGTTCGTCGACGCTATGACGTCGATAGGAAATAGCGTCACTATAGCCCTGACCTACAAGTACTTCAGGGAGAGCTTGAAGCCCCCTGACCTCGACCACCACTACGGTCACTACAAGATGTTGATGGGAGCCCCCGTGTCAACCCTAATGGTATACTCGTTCGTAGCTGGAGTCGTGTTATTCGACCTAGTAGAGTCCTACGGGAGCCCCTACAAGGTGGGCTACGAGTCCCCCCTTTTCGCAGCGCTCGCAGTGGTACCCTACGGGGTAGCAGTGGCCATATCGAAGAGCTCGAGGAGCTTCTTAGCCGTGTACGGGGGTTTTACAGTTATCGAACTCATAGAGAGCTCGGTCTCGATAGCGTCGTCCCTCGGTGGGATGGCGGTGAGTTACACGATCGACTACGCAGGAGCGCTAGTCCTACTGGGTTACTTGTTCTTCGAGCTGGTGTCCAGCTTCCGAGAGGTCATCCTCTCCTACAGCGACGTAGCCCCGATCGATGTAGTCGAGAGAGTTCACGCCGTAGTCAGAGAACTTGGCGTCGAAGTCTCAAGGGTAAGGGTTAGGAAAGTGGCCGACGGGCTGTACCAGGGGGACGTAGTAATAAGAGTCAAGCCGGGGACTTCGGTAGATGAGGCGCACGCTATCATGGACAAGGTCGAGAAAGAGCTGGCTAAGCACGGTATCGAAGTGGTGGTTCACGTCGAGCCGTAGGCGTCTAGCCCGCCCTCCTTATCACTAACTCGTTGTCCAGTCTAACCCCGAGTTCCCGAGATGCGTCGCCCATGTTCACTCCTAGCTCGAGGTAGTCAAAGCTACTTATATAACAAGCCAGCCCCCCTTCATGGACTAAGCTGAAACTACGGGTAAGGGTGCACTCCCTCTTCACACTCCCCGCCTCTACTAGCAGCATGTCGCCCATTCTCCAGCCGAGGGAGTCCAAGAGCCAAGGCTCAACGTTGGTCAACACGTTCCCGTACACGTCTATGTATATGACCCTCGCCTTCACAGCCCCGTCGTGGACCGAGGGCTTTGGTATCTCGATCACTTGTATACTGTTTGAGTCCACTCTCGTGCCCAGCTCACTAAGCGGCACGCCGAGGCTAGCGTAGGCAGCCACAGGGGCGAATATGTCCCTGCCGTGGAACGTCCCGGATACCCTCTCCAGGCGGTACCTCGACTCACCTATGTCGTAGACCTCCTCGACACCGTCCTCTATAGCCAGAAGTGAGAGAAGTCCGTTGTCCGGCCCGATGAGGATGTAGTTCCTCGTCTTTACCAGAATACTCCTCCTCTGGCTACCGACTCCCGGGTCTACAACAGCCACGAAGATGGTGCCCGGAGGGAAGTACTTTGCGGAAGACTTCAGGACTAAGGCGCCCTCTCTAACGTTTTGTCTCTCGATCCCGTGCGTCAAGTCCACTATCTCGGCGGCGGGGTTTATCCTCTTGATTACGCCCTTCAGGACCCCCACGTAAGGGTCTTTGTAGCCGTAGTCCGTTAACAGGACGATCAAAGGCATAGCAAGCCCCAGTCTAAGACACATTATTATAGGCGACTATAACTAACTCTTAAATAGCCGGGGATGAGTACGACGGGCGGCCTGACACGTGATGACCCATTGTAGCACTAACCCGGCCCAGGGTTAAACCCTCCCCAGAAGTAATGTAGCTCAAACCTCCCTGTCCTAATTGACGGAGTCAGTCCTAGAGGGAGGAGAAGCTCATAAAGTCATTAACCCCCTTACCAGCATGGTTACTTAGTGGAGCCCGATGATTGACAGCGGATAATCGGATGGGCGAGTGAAGAGTAACGTGGATGAGGGCCGTGTTTTAAGCTTTAAAAGAAGAAGTCTAATCAGATAGATGGGGGCCCGTAGCTCAGCTTGGTGGAGCGCCCGGCTGATAACCGGGAGGTCCGGGGTTCGAATCCCCGCGGGCCCATTCTTCTATAAGCTGGCTATATACTCTAATATGCTGGGTGGTTGGACGAGCAGGTGCTCGCCTTTCTCGAACGCCACTTCGCCCCCTACGAACACGACCTGCGGCCCTCCCCGCATGGCCACAACTACTGGGCTCAGCTTACTGAGAGGTAGGGACAGTACTGGGTCGGACAGGTCGTAGACCACGAGGTCGGCTAGAGAGCCTCTCTCGACGAACCCGCTGTCGAGCCCGAGAACCCTGTACGGCTGGACAAGGGTTCTCAAGAGAGACCCCGGGTTGTCGGACTTGGAGAACCAGGCCTGCGGGCTTCTAGAGTGCTCCCGTCGCGTGTCTAGTATGAGGCACTTGTCCCCAATACTACGGGGGTCGCAGACGACCTCCCCCCACTTTCCTATTACCTTGTCGTTATAGACGAGCATGTCCTCTTCGATGAGGATGTTGTAGACGCCTGGCTTAGCGCAAGGCTTTGGAGATATTACAGTAGCCGTTAAACCGTGTCTGCTGATCACACTGGAGACTTTACAGTCAGGAGTATCCACTAGTATGGGTAGTGTGACGCCGTTCGCGTACGCCGCGCTCAGCGATGCAAGGACGAGCTTTTCAACCGCGACCTCGTCTATTGGGGGCTGGACGGGGTCTAGACCTCTAAACGGGAATTCCAAGCCTGGTACCAGGGCACTAAAACCGTGTACGATTATCGCCGGCTTTTCATACCTCAACACGAGTTCCGACAGCTCGTACTCCGGCGGCAGCTCCTCGCCGACGTCTCTAATCTTACTCCCGTCTATGAACAAAAAACCTTTCTCGACCCCCTTCGACCCGTAGTAGTACACCTCTCCGTGTATCAGCGTTCTCAGGCTCATCTCAGCCACCACGCCTACTCAACATATGCTGTAGGTCATTATACATAAACTTTTATCTGAGAGCCGGCTTTAGTAATCGAGTGAGGGGTGCGGTGTGGAAGGGTGGTGGGGCCGGCTTCTGAGAGTAGACCTCTCTAGGGGGAAGACCAGCATCGTAGATGTCGACAAAAAGATTCTCCTAGACTACATGGGTGGTAGAGGGCTCGCGATAAGGCTCCTGTGGGATTTCAACCCCCCAGGAGTGGATCCCCTCTCTCCTTACAACACGCTAGTGATAGCCTCGGGTCCCTTGTCCGGGTTACCTCTCCCTAGTAGTGGTAAGCTGGTGGTGACCTCCAAGAGCCCGCTGACGAACGGCTACGGTGACGGAAACATCGGTAGCATGGCGAGCCACCACCTCAAGAGGGCTGGTTTCGACGCAATCGTGATCCAGGGCAAGGCTAAGAAGCCTGTCTACCTTTACATTGAGAACGATAAGGTGAGTATAAACCCCGCAGACGACCTATGGGGCCTAGACTCGTTCGGCGTGGAAGACAAACTAGTCAGAGAGCACGGGAAGAACGTTGGTATCTTGACGATAGGACCTGCCGGAGAGAAGATGGTGAGGTACGCTACTGTTGTCTCCCAGAAGGGGAGGAGCGGTGGACGTCCCGGGATAGGTGCTGTGATGGGCAGTAAGAACTTAAAGGCCGTTGTGATAAAGGGTACTCTCCAGCCTCCCGTCCACGACATAGAATCTCTGAGAAAAACGGCCGAGGAGGCTTACAAGAAGATCATGGAGGCAGAGGGCTACGACTACTGGGTAAGGCAGGGGACGATGGCGACAATAGTGTGGAGCCAGCAAAACAGCGTACTACCGACTATGAACTTCAGAGAAGGCGTGTGGGAGGAGTACGAGGGCATATCAGGGGACTTGATGGAGAAGCTTAAAGTCGAGAGGCGGGCCTGCCCCTACTGCAACATGGGTTGCGGAAACGTGATAAAGGACGAGCTCGACGAGCTCAGCGAGCTGGACTACGAGAACGTGGCGATGCTGGGTAGCAACATACTGTTGGGCGACCTGAGGAAGGTGGCGGACATAAACAAGCTCGCCGACAAGTACGGTCTCGACACGATCTCGCTGGGGAACTCGATTGGATTCCTCATGGAGGCCAGCGAGAAGGGCCTAGTGAGGGAGAGGGTCGAGTGGGGCGACTACAAAGTGGTGAGAGAGCTCACCGAGGACGTGGCTTTTAGGCGTGGCTTGGGCGGGTTCCTCGCAGAGGGCGTAATGAGGATGAGTACGGCACTCGGAGGCGAGGCGCTCGAGTTCGCAATGCACGTTAAAGGCCTCGAGATATCGGCCTACGACTGCCACGCAGCCCCAGCGATGGCGCTCGCATACGGCACCTCGCCTATAGGTGCTCATCACAAGGACGCCTGGATCATAAGCTACGAGGTCAGGACGGATAGGCTCGGATACACGAGGGAGAAAGTCGAGAGGCTTGTGTACCTTCAGGACGTGAGAGGAGGGATGTTCGAGTCTTTAACCGTGTGTAGGCTCCCGTGGGTGGAGTTAGGGCTAGACCTCGACTACTACTTGAAGATGCTGAGCCACGTCACGGGTATCGAGTGGAGCTGGGGCATGATACGCGAGGTCGCAAACAGGATCTACACGTTGATAAGGGCCTTCTGGATAAGGGAGTTCGACGGGTGGAGCAAGTACTACGACTACCCGCCGGCTAGGTGGTTCAAACACCCGTTGACTAAGGGCCCGTACAAGGGTGTCAAGCTAGACCCTGCGAAGTACGAGCAGATGCTCCAGGAGTACTACGCTCTGAGGGGCTGGGACAGCAACGGCGTACCGAAGCCCGAGACCCTCAGTAAGCTCGGACTCACGTTCGTCGAAGACACGTTGAAGAGAGTTGGAGTACTGGTATGATAGCCTTAACGGGGAGAGTAGTCTCCGGTCTCGGCGAGGGGGCTCTCTACGTAGACTTGTACAGGGTGTTTTTTATCAAGTATCTAGAGATAGACCCTTTCCCCGGCACCCTCAACATCGAGGTCGACAACCCCGTCTACGTAAGCGAAGTTCTCGGGATGATCAACCCCGTGAGAATACCACCGCCTAGACCGGGCCTCGGCGGCGTGTTGGCGTACCCGGGTCTAATTCACAACCTCCGCGTCTATGTTGTGAGACCCGAGAAGACGAATCACCCACCGAGGATAGTAGAGATCGTCTCCGAGAGGTATCTGAGAGGCTACCTCAGGCTGAAAGACGGGGACCCTGTCACGGTTGTTTTACTAGCGTGAGATGGCACGAGTCGCTATTATTGTTTAAAATAGGTTTCACGATATTAGTTAAGAGTGTCTCGTTAACGAGAGAGACTTGACTCTTTAAGGCGCTTACTATGTCAAGCAAGACCTCAGCTGTTAGGATTGTGAACTTCACTAAGCGCTTCGGGAGCTTTACTGCCGTGGACAACTTGAACTTGGAGATATACGACAGGGAGATCTTCGGCTTTCTAGGCCCAAACGGCTCCGGTAAGACGACGACCTTGCTCACGATAGCGACAGTTTACAAGCCGACTAGTGGCGACATATACGTGTACGGACACAGCGTGACGAAGGAGGACTACGAGGTAAGGAAGCTTGTCGGGATAGCGTTCCAGGACCCAAAGGCGCTGTGGATAGACAAAGTACAGGACTTGTTAGAGTGGCATGCTAGAGTGGTCGGGCTCAGCAGAGTGGAGGCCAAGAACGTTGTTAAAGAGGTTCTGGAGACTCTCGAGCTGTGGGATCACAGGAACAAGTACTTCTACCAGCTAAGCGGGGGCACGCGCAAGAAAGTCGAGTTGGCCAAGGTACTCATCCAGCGGCCGCGGCTGGCTATACTGGACGAGCCCACGGCCCAAGTAGACGTGCCCACGAAGCACAAGCTCTGGGATATCATTAAGATGATGAGAGACGAAGGCTCGACTATAATAATCGCCACGAACGACATGTTCGAGGCCGAGAAAGTCTGCGAGCGGATCGGGATCATATACAAGGGTAGGCTGGTCACGGTCGACACTATTAGCGGCCTAAAGGACAAGATACCCAAGGGCGACGTAATAGAGGTCACGATCGAGGGCGACGGGTTAAGGGACAGGTTATTGAGCATGTTGAGCGAGATAGGTAGGGTCGACTACAGCGGCAACGTCATAAGGGTCTTCGTCGAGAGAGCCGAGGAGAAGGCCTTGTTCGTCGCGGACATGTTGAGGTCTGCCGGAGTTAAGGTAAAGTCGCTGATGATCAAAGAGCCCACGCTAGACGACGTCTTCATGTACTTTACGGGGGCGAGGCTCATTGAGAGCAGTCAGTAGCCGAGACCTCGTAGACCTCCTCCACGTAATAGAGTGGGACGTTAGGAAGCTCAGACGCCAGACTCTTTTCGTGGCTATGAGGACAACGTGGTTCATACTACAGGTCATAGTATTCGGTACGAGCATCTCCCTGCTCGTCAGGTCCTTCCCGGGTCTCAACTACTACGACTTCTACCTCCTCGGCGTCTTCACGACGCTTGTCTACTCTGTCAGCATAGCTCGGGGTTACGAGATCGCAGACGAGTTCGACGAAGGTATTGTAGAGTACCACCTGGCGCTCCCGGTAAAGAGGAGCACGCTAGCCCTGGGGCGCGTCCTGGGAGGGTCGGTGGCCTCGTTCCTCTTCACCCTCCCAATGTACGCCTTCATAATGTTCATGATCAGGCCGGACAACGTCTTCTACGTCCTCGTATCTCTCGTAGCTATATACTTGTTCTCGGCGGGAGTAGTAGGTTTGGTAATAACGGTAGTCCTGAGCGTCAAGTCAACTGATGCCACAGACATCTTAATGGGGGTTATCGACGCCCTCCTCGTCAGGCTCAGCACGGTGTTCTACCCAGCACCGATAATAGCGAAGGTGCTACCCTACTACTACGCGTCTCTCGCCAACCCTATATCGAGCGTCTCCGACTTCCTAAGGGTTTTGTTCCTACCCGAGTACGCGGTCTACGCTAGCCTCCCACCCCAGGGCCAGGTAGCCTACATCGTGGGGCTCGCAGTGGGCTTCTCGTACTTGGCGATATACGTCATTTCGCATAAACTCGAGGCGGGTGGCTGGAGGTAAGGTCTGAAATGAAGAGCGTACTCGTCATAGCCACTAGGGACTTGAAGAGGTTCTGGAGTTACAGGTTCTGGCTAGCTGGGCAAATAGTGATGAACGTCGCGGACATAGTGATCTTCGGCCTGTTGTTCAACAACATGATCAACAGGAGCCTTATACCCGACTACATCAAGTTCGTCACGCCTGGCATACTCTCCCTAGCGCTGTTCATATCCAGCTTCAGTATAGGGAGGGAGGTGGGCGTGGAGCTCAGGCGGGAGGTGTCGGACTACCTATTGTCGCTACCTGTGTCGAGGGTAGAGCTCGTACTGGGCAGGTTCACTGGCGGCGCCTTGAGGGGCCTCATATACCAGTCCGGGTTCGTCGTATTGGCGATGCTGCTCGTCGGCGTCCCCAGAGGGTACGCGTGGTTAGTGGTGATCTACACTTCGATAACCCTCTCCTTTGCGATGTCGGGTCTCTCAATAGCTCTGTCGACAGTGACAAGGGACTTCAACCTGCAGGCCACAATAAGGTCGGTGGTCTACTACGTCTTGTTCTTCTTCTCCAATATCTTCTACCCCCCACGGGTTATTGCCGCGAGATTCGGGGGGTTCGCCGACGCAGTCTCGTACTCACCTCTATCTATCGCTACCTCGCTGTATAGGTGGGCTTTCGGTTATACACCAGAAGTAGACGTCGTTATCGACAGTTTGCTGCTGGCCGCTTGGACAGCAGTACTGCTGCTCGCGTCTTACTTCCTCTACTTGTGGAACTTGACGAAAAAAGGTTGATTGCCTTTAACACGTCCCAAAGCGCTTACTTAGCTTCTGCGGTAATTGTAAAACCGCTGTGGATTTTCCTCATCCTGTCGCCGTATACTTTCAGCAACTCGGCTTCGCCTCTTAAACCGGTGCAGTGGCCTGCGTAGACCTCCTCAACGCCCTCGTTCTCGAGCTCGCTTACGACTCTACTAACAGTCTCAGCGTCCGCGTTAGCGAGGTGAAGGCCGCCCAGGACTACAAGCTCGTCCCCACCCGCGACCATCCTAGCTTTTCTCGCAATGTTTGAAATACCGCTATGCGAGCAACCAGCTAGGACGAGCGTTGTACTGCCTAGTCTGATAGCCATGCCGGTGTCGTCGAGTACAGAGTCGTCGACGAGCTCACCCTCTCTCAGCTTCTTAAAGCCTTTCACAGCGTACCTGTTGTCATAGTACCTCTCGACCTCCCCGAGGAACCATGTGCCTGGTGCTAACTCGAACGCGCTTTTCGTGAGTAGGGTCCTAAACCTCTCCAGGGCACCCCTAGACTCATCCGTGAGCCCTATATACCTTAGGCCTTGCTCTCCGATGGAGTAGGCCGGCTCCAAGATCCCCGGGTGGGCTATCACTGTCGCCTTTTGGTTGACCTTTGCTACTCCAGGAATGCCGCCTGTGTGGTCCCAGTGCCTGTGCGAAACAACTACATAGTCTACGAGCCCCAAGTCCAGGCCAAGCCTTCTCGCGTTGAACAGTAGGACCCTACTCGTGGCGCCGGTGTCGAACAAGACCCTCTTTACCAGCCCGTCACTGTACCTCAACTCGACTAAGGTGCTGAACCCGTGCTCGCCGAGCAGCCCCTCGGTGAACCCGGCGTAGTCGTCCACTAAGACGACGAGCCTTATCGAGGACAGCTCTCTCATAGTAACCCCTAAGAACGAGACTGGATTTACACTGTTAAATAATCGCCTAACGCAGGGGAGAGCATGTGCCGCCGCCGGGATTTGAACCCGGGTCACGGGCTCGAAAGGCCCGCATACTTGACCGGGCTATACTACGGCGGCCAATCTATGCTATTCATCGAACGGGGTTAAATCCCTTCAGGCCCTAGTCTGCCGGAATTGGATATAAACTCCTGACAATAAGATAGAGAGTAGGCGGCGGTCGTCTAGCCTGGACTAGGACGCCGGCCTTCCAAGCCGGAAATCCCGGGTTCAAATCCCGGCCGCCGCACTCCGAACACTTTTCGTCATGGGAGCTCAACAGCAAACCCCTTAGCTAAGCAGGCGTAGCGCGCCAGGACGCAATCACGGACACCCTCAACACCGAGACCGGGAGATCGGTCGTCATTTCTTTCCCGCGGAGCCTTGGGGTCACAATAGTGCGGGTCGGATGAAGGTACTCACCTAGACTAGGATGGTGTTCTACGGCTTCGAGAGACCGTACGTTCCTGGTTCTCTTATAAGGAGTTGTACATAACTGTGTAACACGTCTTTTATACAGTTAATTAAACCAAAATTTTAAATTTTGGACGCGCTAGTATACGGTAGGGCTTACAAACGGTGTTTAAATTGCTGGGCGTTGATTTGTACCCGCCTCTCATACCGTACGCTTTGATCGGCTTCGCATTTCTCCTCCCGTTACTGAGAGTTTTGGGTGTTAAGAGGTCGGTATCGAGGGACCTGGCTCTAATAGCCACTCTCGCGGCTTTGTACGGCTCTCTTGAGGTCTACAGGTCTGCCTCCAGTGGCGTCCTTGTGTACACTATAGGAGGCTTTCCGATCCCTGTCGGCATAGCCTACGTTGTCGACGGCTTCTCGGCCCTGTTTGGTCTACTGATAGCAACGCTGTTCGCCGTGCTAACCCCTGTCTCACCCGTCTTCGTGGAGGACAACGAGTACTTCTACTCTGCTCTACTCGGCCTGGAGGCCGGCCTACTAGGAGTCGTATACACGGGTGACGTGTTCAACATGTTCGTTATGCTAGAGGTGTTCACTATTTCGGCTTTCGTTCTTATATCCGCGTCCAAGACGAGAGGTGCTTACAGGGCAACGATCACGTACGCCATAGTCGGCATGGTCGCGGGCACGCTGTTCTTTTTCGCGGCAGTACTAATCTACTACGTCGCGGGCTCCCTGAACATAGGGCACGTCGCGGCCATGGTCTCAGGGATCGCCCCGCCTGCGGGAAGGACTAGTCTGGTGCAGCTAGCCATACTAATGCCCCTCTTCATAATCACGTGGTCAATGCTGGCCGAGTCCGCGATCTCCCCCCTCCACTTCTGGCTGCCCGAGGCCTACACTCACGCGCCGCCCGTGGTGTCCTCCCTCTTGAGCGGCCTGGCCGAGGGCGTGGCCTTCTACGTTATAGCCCGGGTCTACTACACGATATACTCCGGCATCCCGCCTTACATCCAGTTGATGCTGTCGATCCTGGGAGGGCTCACGGTAGGGGTAGCTGGTGCCGGGTTACTTGCGTCGAAGGACCTGTTGAAGGTGGCAGGCTACACCGTGATACTGGACTCGGGCTTCATGGCCTTAGCCCTGTCAATGGGTGCGAGAGGGTTACCGGTCTTAATAGCGTACGCAATAGCACACGCCTTCGTCAAGCCCATCATCTTCCTAGTTGGCGGCTACGCGACGAGGTTGAGAGTCGGCGTTTTGAGGAAGAGCTGGCCCTTAGCGGCCTCTTTCATGATCGGGGTGCTCAACATCGTCGGCGTGCCGCCCACAGCGCTGTTCATGGCAAAGTTGCAGCTATACCAGGTAGCACTAGAGTCCCTCGGGTCGAACAGCGTGCCGGCGCTCATAACCCTGGTCAGCCTACCCGTGGGCTCCGTAATGGCTTTAATAGGGTTCATGAAGGTACTACCGCCCCTTGTGGCAACGGAAACTAGAGAGGCAGCAGAAAAACCGCCGAGGTACTTGATGGCTCTCGTGCTCTACCTTGCCCTGGCTAGTTTGCTTCTCGGAATTCTCTATAACCAGGTACAAGCCGTCGTATCCTCCTCTGTCGAATCCATGCTGAACAGGCTCTCATACATTGGTTCGGCCTTGGGGAAGACAACGGAGGTGGTGTACTCCTATGGCTAGCTTGCTAGGGAGGCTCGTAGACTGGGCTAGGTCGAGGAGCCCCTGGATGATACACTACTGCGCGGCCTGCGGGGCAGTGGAGTTCCCGCCCCTAGTGATGTCCCCGCTGGACTGGGAGCGCTACGGCTACATGCCCGTCCCGTCGCCTAGGCAGGCAGACTTCGTAGCTGGAATGGGCTACTTGACAAGGAAGACAGTGAAGCTGATGATAAACCTCTTCAGGCAGACCCCGAACCCGAAGTTCGTGGTGGCTGGTTGCAACTGTACCGCCACTGGAGGCCTCTACTGGGATTCGTACGCGACTTACAAGAGGCTGGACGACTTCTTCACGGTCTCCGGCTGGGTCCCCGGTTGCATGCCAATGCCGGACGACTGGACGGCCCTGATCACAGACCTCAGGAGGCAGATCTACGAGGGCTTGAAGGGAGACAAGCTAAAGGACGCCGAGGAGTTTATCGCGAGGGTCGAGGAGGGCGAGAGGAGGTGGCGGGAGGAGTACTTTGCCAAGCCCCAGCCCCCGGTCAACTACGCATTCAAGGAGACCTACCCTGAGTGCGAGGAGATGTACGAGAGGGCCAAGCTCTGCGTGACCAGCGTGAGAAGAGAGAGGCTTAAGACAGCCCTATCGGAGCTCAAGGAGAAGGGCTTCGTGCTACTCTCCAACATCGACGCAGTCGACTACCCCAAGAACGGCGTCATAGAGCTGTACTACTTCGTAGAAAACAAGGACGACTCGTCCCAGGTTGCTTTGAAGACCTTCGTGCCGAGGTCCGAGCCTGAGATTGAAAGCGTTCACGACCTCTACCCCAACGCCCTGTTCATCGAGAGAGAAGTCTACGAGATGATGGGGGTCGTTTTCAAGGGCCACCCGGAGCTCAGGAAGTGGATACTCGACGGCAACTGGGAGGGACCTCCCCCACTGAGGAAGGACGTGGACACAGCTACCTACGTCGTCAAAACGTTCTACGGGGGTGACAAGTATGGCAGGTAGATACATGCTGTACTTCGGGCCGCAGCACCCGGGAGCGCCGGGGAACGTAGGGTTCAGGCTAGAAATGGAGGGGGAGAGGGTAGTACGGGCCGAGCTAATACCCGGCTTCCTCCACCGCGGCTTCGAGAAGATGATGGAGAACAGGAAGTGGGAGAACAGCTACGTCCTGTCCTACAGGTTCTGCGTCGAGGACCCCGACCCGTTCGAGGTCGCCTACGCAGAGGCGCTTGACATGGTGTTCAAGGTGGACCCGCCCCCTAAGGCCAAGTACTTCAGAATGATACAGGCCGAGTTCTCTAGGATAGCGTCTCACATGTTCTGGACCCACTTCATGCTGGGATCTGTCGGCTTGAGGACACCGGCTTACTGGGCCCTCGCAGCTAGGGAAGAGATACTGAAGTGGTTTGCCTGGGTCACCGGTCACAGGATATACCACAACTTCAGCGTCCCCGGGGGTATCAGGAGCGACGTGCCGCAGGACTTTCAGAGTAGAACACTTGACCTGACCTACCGCGTCGAGGACCTTGTCAAGGACGTGGAGAAGGCGGCGCTGGGGAACAGGGTCTTCAAGAGGAGGACGAGAGGGATCGGTGTGGTCAAGGGCGAGACGGCCCTCAGGCTCGGTGCCACAGGCCCGGTCGTAAGAGGGGGCGGGCTAGCCTACGACGTGAGGAAGCTCGCACCCTACGAGCGCTACGACAGCGTCAACTTCGAGGTACCGGTTGGAGAGGTCGGTGACGCGTACGACAGGGCTCTCGTGAGGTTCAGGGAAGTCCATGAGAGCCTTAAGATCATAAGGCAGGCGACCATGGAAGTGAGACCAGGCGGCCCATATAGGGTAAAAATACCCCTTACAGCACCTCCTGGGAGAGGGTATGCGAGAGTCGAGTCGGCGAGGGGCGAGTATACTGTTCACGTCACGAGCGTTGGCGGGAGGTCGCCGTACAGGGTGAGGTTCAAGAGCCCCTCGATGCCACTGCTCACGACGGTGTTGGACTACATCATAAAGAACGAAGAGGTAACAATAGCAGACCTCCCAGTGATACTCGCCTCCCTAGATCCGTGCGCGCCCGATATAGACAGGTGATACCATGGTACTCTCCACAATAGCCGAGGCGGTAAAGTACCTCTTCAAGAGGCCCTACACGAGACTAGTCCCAGCCAAGACGGGGCCTTTCAAGGCTGACAAAATGAGAGGTGCTCACATACTCGACATGTCGAAATGCACGGGGTGCTCGATGTGCCAGCTGGTCTGCCCAGCGAACGCGATCGACATGGTCGAGGTCCCCGGCCAGTACCCCCAGAACCCCAGGAGGAGGTTCCCTAGGATAGACCTCCACAAGTGCACTTTCTGCGCCCTCTGCGTCGAGTACTGCCCGTTTGACGCCCTCTACATGACGAGCGTGACGGGCTTCGAGCTCTACACTAGGGACAAGTCCACGACGCTCAAGAGCCCGGTCGAGCTCTCCAGAGGGGACTACACGCTCGTGACAGTAAAGAGGGATCTCTACGTGATTAAGGAGGTGAAGGCCAGTGGTTGACGCCTCGCTACTAAACTACGTGTTGCCGGTCGTACTGGGGGTCTACGGGCTCGCCTACTCCATCTACAGCATAGTCGTACTGAGGGGGCCGACGGTCCCAGACATGGTGTTAGCACTAGACGTCATGACCGTGGACCTGATCATTATCTACCTCTTGATAGCCTTGTTCTACGAGTCTCCAATGCTCGCGATCGGAGCGATCCCCCTGGCTTCGTGGATTCTGCTACTCGACTTCGTAGTCGCGAAGTACCTGTTGGAGGTGAGGAAGAAGTGATCGACATACTGCTGTTCATACTAGGCTCCTCCCTGCTGGTCTTGAGCGCGGTACTCTCCCTGATCGGCGCGGTCGGCTTCCTGCGGTTCAGGAACTTCTTTCTTAGACTACACCCAGCCACGGTGGGGTCTATAGGCGGCGGGGTCTACGGACTGATCGGCCTAGCACTGCTAACGCTCTCACTCGACGTACCCGGCTACTTGAAGTACTACATATTCGGCGTCGCGATTGTCTCGGCGGCTCTCGTGGTCTTTGCCTCCCCTACAGGCTCGCACATCCTCGCCAGAGCTGCCTACAGGTCAGGCGAGGCCGTACCCCGACCCCTGATTAGAGACAAACTAAAGGAGGCCGGCCTCGAATGACCCCCGTCATCATCCTGCTCCTCAGCGCGTTCAGCGCGGTAATGGCTTTGATCGCCACGATAAAAATAGTCTACGAGAGAGACGTCTTGAAGACTATAATAATCTCAGGTGTCGAGTCGCTTTTCTACTCCATTATACTCGCCAGTTTCCTGGCCCCCGACCTGCTCATCGCGTATATAGCCGTAGGCCTAGGCCTCAACTCGGCGATCCTCCTGTACGCCCTGAGAGGGGGTGAGAGGTATGAGGAGTAGGGGTACACTCGAGGACGTAGGACTGGTTTTGTCCATACTCTTAGGGGTTCTACTGACCTACTACCTGGTTAGAGCTGACGTGGTCTCTTTGACGTACGGGAACATCCCGTTGGCAAACCTCTACTTGAGAACCGTGCCCGACCCCAGCTCGCTGTTCACTAGTAGGAGCCCCGAGGTAGTTACCAGCGTTATATGGGACCAGAGGGGGTACGACACTTACTTCGAGACCTCGGTGCTGTTCATTGCGATCATAGGGGTGCTCTACCTAGCCAGTTTAACAGGTGGACTTTATAAAAGCTCTGTCTCCACGGTGATACCCAGGGTGATTACGAAGATACTCTTCCCCGTTATAGTCGCCGTTTCTGTGTCTGTCGCGCTACACGGTCACCTCACACCTGGCGGAGGCTTTCAGGGAGGCTCCATTTTCGCGGTCGCCCCCTTCCTGTACCTCCTAGTGTTTGGACGGAGTTTGCTAGAGGGGAAGGGGTTCAGGTCCAACGCACTAATATTCGCGAGGTCGCTAGCCGTATTCTTAATTACGGTCGTCGGCTCAATAGTTCTGGTCATCGGCCTGCTCACCGGCGTCCCTGCTTTCCTCTTCCAGAACCAGCCGAAGCCGCAGCTCTCCCCAATAGGCTACCCGGCTTACGTAGTGTTACCATGGGGTAGCGTCCTCCTGTTCTCTGGTACCCTCATGATACTAAACGTTCTGGAGTTTACCGCTGTCTCGACGGGCTTCACGTTAGCCTTAATTGTCATAGATACCGTGACAGGTGGTAGAGAGTGATCGAGGGGGTCCTGTTCTACCTAATAGTCTTCGCGGTGGGCGTAACGATCGGGGTGTCGATTTACGGGATCATTGTTAGGCCGCACATCGTTAAGAAACTAGTGTTGCTGACGATCTTGACCGACGCCGTCAACGTCATGGCAGTGCTCTTCGGCTACTACTTAAGGGCAATCTCGCCGCCCGTCTATCCAGGAGGCTCCCTCGAGGACTTCACCTTCCCGTCGAGCGGTGAGCTGAAAGAATTCTCCTCTATAAGCGTCGACCCGATACCGCAAGTCCTCATCGTCACAGCGATAGTCATAGGATTAGCAGAGCTGATTTTCCTCTCCCTTGTCACATACAACATTGGCGTGAACTACAAGACATTGATGATTAACAAGCTGGAGGTGGAGGAGCAGTGAAGAGGCTCCTGGTGGTGGGACTCTCTATAGCCCTCGTATACCTGGTGTACACTGGGACCCTTAGCATAGTCGAGGTCCTTATAGCGATCGGCATTGGGTTCGCTTTAAGTGGGATTATAGGGGTAGACCTAGTCAAAGACGAGAGCAAGCTCAATGCTAGGAGGTTCTTCGAGGCTGTTAAGTATACTTTTAAGTACTTCACGATCATAGAGTACCTCGCCCACTACTCGGTAGTTAAAGCAATACTGTCAAGGGACCCGGGGCTGAAGCCGGCTATTGTCGAGGTACCTTACTATGTGAACAGCGAGATAGCCATAGTAACGATCGCGAACTCTATAACCAACACCCCGGGCACGGTCGTGGTAGACGTAGACGAAAAGAGGAAGAGGTTCTACGTACACTGGATCTTTGCCGAGGCGTTCGAGGGCGAGGAGGCGAGGAAAGGTGTCTCGGCGGAGTTCGAGGACTGGGCTAAGAAGATATTCGATTAGGTGATGGCTATGCTCCTAGACCTCTACACCCTGACAGCGGTAGTCGTGGCGACCGCCGCTCTCACGGGTCTTGTAGTGTACGTCGCCTTCTACTGGCTCTTCCAACAAGTGGCTGGTAGGAGGGAGACCGAGGAAGACGAGGTAAAGAGGAAGATCGTTTTCTCGGGCTTTATAGTGGACAAGCCCGAGTTCCCCAGCCTCGTTGAACTCGTTAAGGACATCTATTCAAGGGCTTTCAGGAAGGGCTTCAGGGTCATCGAGAGGACGTCGAGAGGCCTAGTCGTGGACTGGTACCTCGTCGGCTACTTACTCATGCTCGCCCTGCTTATAGCGGGTGTCGTGATATGGTTCACCAGGTAATCTGGTTCTTATTCGAGTCCCTTGTCTACCCCGGGCTCGTTTTCATAATCCTACTGATAATATTCACCCAGTGGCTCTACAGGAAGCTGTCTGCTAGGATCCAGTATAGGAGGGGGCCTATACACTCAGGCCCATTCGGGATACTCCAGCCCCTCGCCGACTTAATAAAGCTGCTTGCTAAGGAGGACGTTTACAATGTCTTCGGCCTCAATATACCACCTCTAGTAGTGATCTCCCTCGCGATAGGTGCTCTCTCGAGCGTTACACTACTTACACCGCTGGCGCTGAAGCCCCTCTACGCGCCTTTCGACGCGGTACTAGTCCTCTACTTACTAGCGTTCGTACCTTTCGCGATAGCGTACCTGGCGCTCTCAAACCCCAACCCGTATACCTCCATAGGCGTTGCGAGGTACCTGGCCCTCCTAATAGCGGCTGAGCCCCCCTACATACTGTCGTTCCTAGCGCCCTTGATAATAGCAGCCAAGTATGAGGGTACAGAGTACTCAGTCTACCTAACGAGCAACTTCTCGTACAGGCTGTGGGCGGAGAACCCGGCGTCCATGGCACTAGCCGCGGCGTCTTCCTTCATAGCTGTCATGGCGTTGCTGATGGTTAAGCCCTTCGACTCTCCTGAGGCCGAGGCGGAAATCTACTGGGGCCTGTTCACCGAGTTGGGAGGTCCGAGACTTGCGTTGGGCATGTTCGCGAAGTTCGCTGAGAGGATAGTGTACCCCCTGTTCTTCGCCCTGCTCTTCCTCGGAGGCCCCTGGCCCTTCCAGGGTTCGGGCCTGCTACCAGTTACGGTGGTTCTACTGAAGTACCTCGTCGTATACGTGGTGCTCACGATATTAGACAACAGCCTGCCGAGGTATAGGCCGGACCAGGCGGTCGAGTTCCTCATTAAGTACCTGTACCCAATGTCTATAATATCACTAGTTCTAGCGGTAGTGTTGTGAGCTCTGACCGTGTCCAGAACTAGTGGGTTGAATACCGGTCCCGACGCCTATGGGGCCGCGGGGATTTGAACCCCGGGTCACGGGGGCCCAAGCCCCGCATCCTAGCCAGGCTAGACTACGGCCCCTTGAATGATTATAATCGGCTGATTGATGTTTTAAACCTGTGCGGAGGATTTCATTTTTTAAGACCCCTGCGATAGGTTTCCTGGGGTGGAAGTGTGGAGGAGTTTATCCTAGGTGAGGTGAAGACTCTAGAAGTCAAGGAGAGGACCGTTCACCAGCTCCTCCTCGAGATGAGCGACGTCTCTTTCCAGGGTAGGGCGTTAGGGGAAGCGTACCGGGTACTCATAGACATGTTCGAGGACAGCGACAACACGATCTTCATGGGTCTAGCGGGGTCAATGAGCACGTCCGGGATGTGGAGGATAGTGAAGTGGTTTGTAGAGAACAGGTATGTCGACGTCCTCGTATCCACTGGAGCCAATATAAGCGAGGACATCGTAGAGGCCATGGGCTTCAAGTACTACAAGACTTACCCGACGGTAGACGACGCTAAGCTACTCGAGCGGAAGTTCGACAGGTTCTACGACACCGTGGTCAACGAACTCGAGTACAGGCGGATGGAGGGCCTGATCGGAGAGTTCATCGAGACCCTCCCAGAGGGCGGCGTCTATTCGACGATGGAGTTCCTCTATTTGTTCGGCAAATTCCTGAACGAGAAGGGAATAGACTCGATAGTCTCCGCGGCCTATAGAGCAGGGGTACCAGTTTTCTCCCCGGCACTAGTAGACAGCGGCTACGGTATCGCCGCCGTCCTGAAGTACAGGAGAGGGCACAGAATAGTCCTGGACATGGTGAAGGACTTCGCACAGTTAGTGGAGATAGGCCTTAGGAGCAAAAAGATCTCCGCGATCTACATCGGAGGCGGCGTCCCCAAGGACTACGTAAACCTCGTCGCAGTCGCCAACACTCTAGTCGCAGAGTACGAGCAAGGCGAACATGACTACTACAAGCCGCTCGAGTACGTCGTCCAGTTCACTACCGACAGCCCTCAGTGGGGTGGGCTTAGCGGTGCAACACTCGAGGAGGCCGTGAGCTGGGGGAAAGTCTCGCCAAGGGCGAAAAAGAGGGTCGTCTATGTTGATGCCACTATAGCATTGCCTTTGATCTCCCACGGCCTGGTTAGCGGGGGTGTTAAGAGGAGGAGGACTGCTGACCTTAGCTGGCTCTTCAGCGAGTTGGAAAAGAGGTGACGGTCTAAACGCCCGTGGATATACCAAAATGCCTACTTAGGGCAGCGCCTAGAAGGTAGCTCGCTAGAGCGATGCCTAGGAGAAGGAAGAGGCTCTCTAGAAACTCCCTCTTAAAGTCTTTGTCCTCGACTATGCTAGAGTAGTAGGTGAAGACCCCCGTGAGAGACACGCTAGCAGCAACGCTTGTCGCGAAGGCGAAGGGCAGGCTCCTCATGGTGAAGAAGGGTGCTACGAGTAAGAGGACCGACAAGATGTAGGCCAGCCCCGTGACCACAGCGCTCCTGGTAGGCGAGACCTTCTTTTCGTGTTTCGACTGGAGGTATGAGGCTCCCGCCATGGAGAGAGCGGCAGAGAAGCCCACTATTAAGCCCGCTAAGCCTACGATGACCGTGTTTTCGGTGGCCCCGAGGAATCCCGCGTTAACACCTGTTATCTCCACGATGGCGTCTGCCAGCCCGAGAGCCACGAACCCTAGGTACTTCAACCTAGGGTCCGAGAGTATACCGATGAGCTCTTTCTCGTGGGATTCCTCGTCTTCGATCAGAGCCTCCAAGGTGCTCCTCGCCTCCCCACTCAACCCGCCTAGCAGGCTGGAGTACTCTCTAATAGCGCTCTCCTCACCCCTCTCTAACAGCTTGATTGTAAACAAGGGGCCCAGGAGCGCATAGCTAAGCTTGAAGAGCCACACCTTCCAGTAGCTGGGTCTACAGTCTTTGCCTGCGTACTTTCTCCAGAACTCGTAGTGCCGTTCCTCGTCCTCTGCCAGCTTGCTTAAAATCCTCCTCCTCTCCTCGTCTTTTTCCAACTTCGACAGAGACTTGTAGACCTCTAGACTAAAGGCCTCGTCGAGACAAAACCGGTACGCTTGACGCTTGTCTATCGAACTAGGTGTGGACTCCATAGAGACTGCTCCCAACAACTAATTCCCACAGTTGGCTCTTTAAACATAGTCGAGCCCGTTATACCTCTGTTAACCGGTGGTCAGTCTTTAAAGGACTCTTCACGCCTCAGCGAGTACAGCCTTCTTCATCCCGTTGCAATCTTATTCGTCCACGGCCTTAAACTAGACGGCCGGGTTCAGACGTAGTTCAGGGCGACTCCTAGCGAGACGGCGATCGAGCCGAGGACGTGGTTTAAGGCGACCTTCTCCCGGGAAACCAGCCTCGTGGTGAACTGGGATAGGACAGGCGTGAAAGCGGTTGCTACGGCGGTCAGCGACGCGCCCACCGTGTTGATCGAGTAGATGAACAGGTACATCCCGATCGTCCAGCCGAGGATCCCAGTGACCAACCCCGCCTTAACGACGTCCCTGAAAGAACGCCGGTCGTACCAGCCTTCGAGGACGTAGCCGATGGGTGTCAGGAATAAGGCTATGAGTACCAGCCGGACAATAGTGAGAGAGACAACGTCCGGCAGGAAGCGTAGACTCATTTTTACCAGTGTTGTGGCCAGCCCCCACAGCACACCGGCGCCGAGACCAGCGAGTATGCCGGTGGAGAGTTTACCCTGCCCTCTAGAGTTGTTAGATCCAATAGTCGCTACAGCGATACCCGTGAAGGCCAACACGCCGCCCAGAGCAGTCTTGAGGCTCACGGCCTCGCCAGCCATGGTAAGAGAGAAGAGCTGGGTGAAGAAGATGTACGTGTAGCTCACGGTCACGGCTAATGAGCCCCCCACGCTCTTTATGGAAAGAGTGTATAGAGAGTCGCCTAAGCCTGGGCCGAGCAAGGCGGACAGCGCTATCACCAGCCACCCGTATGGGGTCGCGTTCAACGCCACTGGTCTGAAGGGAATGAGCGCCAGTAGAGGCGCGACCGCCAGGAGAGCCCTTAGCCCAGTGAAGGTTAGGGGCTTCAAGCTCCTGCCGTACCGGGATATCACGGCCGGGTTTAGGCTCCACACAAGGGATGCCAGTACAGCTGCTAACAGGCTCACGTAGACCACCGGCCCAGGCTTCTCGTCGCTGGCGTCTACATACTCTCAAAAACTGCTACATATGCGTACGTGAATACTCATCTCTGTAACCTCCTTTAAACCTTACAAGAATACCACTACTTAGGCGAGAAGGGAGCCGGTGGAGCCCTCCTTTAGCGTAGTGCTACGGAGGGTTAGGGTTGCTTGCCGTGAAGGTAAGGGGGAGAGACAACTACTTGAGGTACACCCTAGTTAGCTGGCTCCTCGAGGTGAAGGACCTGCTCGAGAGGGAGCTGTGCGACAACATCCGGCTAGAAGTCGAGGAGGGCGAGAACGAGTTACCAGAGCTCATAGTGGACGGCCACCTAGTTGGCGCCGGACTGCCGGGCGAGGAGGGCTACTTAATAGAGGTCGTCAAGAAGGCGGTAATGGACCTGCGTGGGCCGTCGAGTCGGTGCGACGAGCGGGGGGAGCGGCTCGCCGAGTAATTAGGCTGTACTGCAAGAGATCAGAGCGGTGCGAGGATGAGGAGAGTACACCTGTTAGCCTCATTGCTGGCGTCGATCATCCTAGCCGCGTATGTGGCTTCGCTGGCTTTGACTAGCGGTCCGGTTGTAGGAGGGAAGCACCTGGTAGCCGGGGGGCGTGTGGTCTACTTACCTCTCCCACAGAGGACCACCAGTATGACCGTAGAGGAGGCGGTCTTGTTGAGGCGGAGTATTAGAGAGTACTCTGGTCAGCCCGTGGAGCTTGAGCACTTATCGCTCATCCTCTGGGCGGCGTACGGCATCACGGACCCAAGGACCGGGTTCAGGTCTACGCCGAGCGCGGGGGCGACCTACCCCCTAGAGGTCTACGTCGTGGTTGGCGAGAGGGGGGTGAGGTCGGGCGGCACCTACCTTCCCGCGGGCGTTTACAAGTACGACCCTTACACCCACTCCATCAGCTTGGTCAAGGTGGCGACTTCAGGAGGGAGCTGGCTACCGCCGCCCTAGGGCAGAGGTGGGTTGAGGAGGCGCCAGTCGACATAGTCGTAACAGCGGTTTTCGAGAGGACGACGAGAGTCTACGGGGAGAGGGGCTACCTCAGGTATGTACCCATGGAGGTCGGTCACCTAGGGCAAAACGTATACTTGGTCTCCACGGCCCTCGGCTACGGCTGCGTCGTGGTTGGGGCCTTTTACGACGACAGGGTCAGAGAGGTCGTAGGAGCCGGCGCGCAGGAGGTACCCATGTACATCATACCGGTGGGCCGCCCCGCGAGGAGCCACTACACCTCTTTCGAGGAGGTCTGGGAGTACATCATCTCGAGGAGGGGGTCTAGTTGAGCCCGAGACTCCTCAGGCTAGCCCTCATCGTGGTGGAGTTCACGAGCTTACCGCTGCTCGTCGTATGGATGGTCTACGTGATCACCGGCTACGGTATGCTGACGCCGCTACAACTGATACCCAACCCCAGGGCCGTCCACGCGGACAGGTTGCTGAGAATCACTGCTCTAGCCCTTAGTCTACCACACTCCTACTTCGGCACACTCCTCTTGATCGCGAGGAGGGTGAGGTCCGGCACGTGGAGGAGTATCTACACGGCTGTGTCCACATCCGCTATCGTTATACTCGCGGTATCCCTGGCGCTACTCGAGTCTCACTTGGCCGCCCCGTAAACTTGATTAAGCGGGTCTAGTCTCGTGGTTAACACGGGGGTGCTGTCTACGAGGCCGGTCTACTCTAGTAGAGCACCGAAGCCGATAGGCCCCTACAGCCAGGCCGTACTAGTGGACGGCTGGCTGTTTGTCTCGGGGCAGATACCCGTAGACCCGGCCACCGGCGAGGTGGTCAGGGGCGACTTCAGAAGCCAGGTTACCAGGGTGCTCGAGAACATCAAGGCCATAGTCGAGGACGCGGGGGGCACGCTCAGAGACGTGGTCAAGGTGACCGTCTACTTGAGGGACCTGAGCCGCGTAGGTGAGTTCAACGAGGTTTACGCGAAGTACTTCGGGGAGAGCCTACCTGCCAGGAGCCTCGTCGGCGTCTCGGACCTGCCCAAGGGGGTCGACATCGAAGTCGAGGTCATAGCGCGCCTAAAAAGCGGTAGTGGGGGCGAGTAAAGAGTACGCCGATAGGCGCCTCTTCCGTCACTTCCGCGGCTTTACCCTGACCACGAACTCAGACTTTTTACCCTTCGGGGACACACCCGAGTAGTAGTTGAATACTTTGTGGCACCTCGGGCACTCCAGCCTCATCACTGTGTAGAAGCGGAACCTCCAAGGATCCCTCAGTAGCTTGAAGGCCAAGACGTCCGCCTCGTAGCCGCAGTAGGGGCACTTGACCAACCCTCATCACCATTCTAATTCTACTGCACACAAAGAAATAAACCGACGCCTCTGCCGGGTCAGCTGACGACAACCTCGAAGGTACCCTCGGGCTTGACGCAGGTTCTGCCCGAGCAAAACTCCGTGCCGCTAACGGTCCAGTACTTGAACACGCCTTTGAACGGCCTCTCTACGAGGAACACGAACTCCCTGGAATAGAACACGCCGCCTGGGGAGAGGTCTCTACGGCACAGCACCTGGCAGTCTATGTACGGCACCGCCACGACACCGCCTTCCTCGACGAGAACAGGGTGCGCCTGGAGGGCGGTGTTGCACGCACAACCGCCAGCGTAGAAAGAGGCGGTGGAACCTCCTTTGTTGGCTATTACGAACCCGACTCTCAGGACCGCGAGCTTGTCGGGGCTCTTGTTAGCCCACTTGGCGTAGTCGGCCCCAGTCAAGTTCCACTGCTTGAGCAGGTCGAGTACTGCGCGGACCTCGCTCTCGTTGAACGACACGGTGTAGTAGGGCTGGACGGCCAGGAAGCCGAAGGGGGGCTGGGCGACCACGACCGTGTAGCTCCCTGGTAGGGGCGTGTGCGTGGTCTGACTATACGGCGGAGCCGCGCTGACCGGCGAACCCGTTAGAGTAGCGAGCGGCGGAGTAGTAGCCGGTGTAGTCGTTGGGGTAGGCGCTGCCGACCCGCCTTGGGGCCTGGGCTGGAGGGCAACCCACAGTAGCGCCCCGGCCAAGGCCAGCACGGCGGCTACTGCGTAAGCTACGACCCTCTTCACACTGCCACCAGTAGTCGTTACGGGTTCGACAAAATAAACGGTTTGCAAGTGGTGCCTGTACGTATCTTCAGTTTCCCGGGTGAGCGCTCACGTGGTGCTGTCTGTGGGCGTTAATGATTTAAAACCCCTGTCGAATCCAGATGTCCTGAAGGGTGGGTCGATGTCGAAGAAGAGGGAGAAAGCCGAGAAGCCTCTACCACCCGAGCTCGCCTTAACGTCGCCGGACTTGACCGGGGAGTTGCTGGCCAAGGTCGAGAAGGAGATCGCGAGAGCCGAGGAACCGTACGTAACCCCAAGTACTATAGCGCAGAAGTACGGGGTCAAAGTGAGCACTGCCAAGAAGATCCTGAGGCTACTCGAGGAGAAGGGGCTCGTGAAGCCGGTCTCTCACACGAGGAGGACCCGGGTCTACGTCGTCGTGAAGTAACAGCGTGGACTGCCCGCACCCCCTCCCTACCCGAGAGCGCTGTTTCAGGCCGGCGCCGCTCGGGGGCCCGCCTCCTGTCAGCAGAGTATGGGCGGTCCCGGCGACCCCGGCCCGGGCACTCCGGTTTTATCGGGTTTCTAGACTACTTGGTTACAGGGTGCTAGTGTAGATTTGTTGCCGCGCCGGCAGATCTCCAGGAGTGGTGGGGATGCGGGAGGTCCCGATAAGCGAGTACCTCGAGTTCGTCTCTAGGAACAGGGAGGTCGTCGTCGAAGACCAGGTGATAAGACTCGACCCTATAGAAGTCAAGCGGCTGGAGCCCCTCCCAGAGGAGCTCACCGACGTGTCGACGACGGTCTGGAGCTTCCCGGTAAGGGGTGGCTGGGCCACCCACAGGGGGGACTACAGGGGTAACTGGGCGCCTCAGATACCCAGGGCGCTTATACTCATGTACACGAGGCCCGGTGACGTAGTTCTAGACCCCATGGTGGGTAGCGGGACTACGCTGATAGAGGCGAAGCTCCTGGGTAGGAACTCGATCGGCGTTGACATAAACTACAACGCGGTCATGCTCGCGCTCCACAGGCTCTACTACCTCGAGAAGGCCCTCGCGGAGTACTTGAAGAGGTTGCGGGAGGGGGCCGGGGCGGTGGGCGGAGGAGCGGGCCCGGCCTTCGGGGACGCTATGCCGGAGGACGTGGAGAGGGCCTGGTACAAGGTATACCACGGCGACGCCAGGAGTCTGAGCCTCCTCGGGAGCGAGAGCGTCGACCTGGTCGCGACACACCCGCCGTACTTCAACATTATAGACTACGGGGGCGGGGAGAGGCCCGAGGGCGACCTGTCTGCCGCTAGAGACCTCGAGGAGTACCTGAGGTGGGTGAGGGAGGTGGCCGGGGAGCTCTACAGGGTCTTGAAGCCGGGTAAGTACTGCGCTGTACTGGTAGGAGACACCAGGGTGCACAAGCACTACGTCCCGATATCACACTACGTGCTCCAGGCCTTCCTGGACGCCGGCTTCCTCCTCAAGGAGGAGGTCATCAAGGTTCAGCACAAGATGAAGACCACGAGAGAGGTCTGGAGCAGGGTCAAGAACAGGGACTTCCTACTGATATACCACGAGAAGCTCTTCATACTAAGGAAGCCGGGTCAGTCCGAAGAGAGCAGACCTAGCAGGCTCAAGTACAGCGGGAGACAGCCCTTCATCAAATTCGAGCTATAACACGGTAAGAGACCAGCTCAAGACTCCCCCAAGAGCTTCGTGAACTCACCTCTCTCTTGCCGTGCTGTCCCCGACGTAGAGGGCACCACTTTGGGTTACCCAGCAACGAATTATGGTACGAGAAGTCTCAGGAAAACACGTCAGACATGCTGAGGCGATAGTAAGGCTTACGAGGTACGCCTTATACGCAAACGCGATCCCCACGTTACCCTCAGGGTTATAGGTAGCTAAGTCTCGCCGGCTAGAATTAGACAAAAATTTGACTTAAATACCTTCTATGTACCATGCTGTAAATGGATGACCTGGCATGGGGACCGAGCCTCATCAAGGTTCGGGACCTCGTGTTAACGTGTTTAGGGTCGACTTGGAGACTATCCGGGGTGAGCTTGAGGGTAGTCCTTCGATTAACGTGTATGGGCTAGCATTCAAGGAGCCTATTAGAGAGGATGATCCCTGTATTCAGGCTTTGGAAAATATCGGTTACTACGATGGTGGTAGTAGGCGTCTCTACACCACTAGGCCTATAGGCGATCTTCCAGAGCCTTGTAGGGATAGCGTATCTCTAGGCTCGCACAAGGCTGTGACTCTTAAGGAAGTCCCCGTCGACGGTATACGCAGTATTATCAAGGTCTATGTCAGGGATAAGGTTCTACGCGGTTCTAGAGCGGTACTTGAAGAAAGTGATGAAGTCGGAGGGATCCTCGACGAAGTCTTAAAGGGGCTTACTAGCAAGGGGTATAGGAATGTTAGGAGGTCAAGAAGCGTCTTCCATGTTGGCAGGTGGAATGCTAGGCTCACCGTTGATAGTAATGATGTCTACGTCTTCTGGTTTAACGACGAGCTATTCGTGGCCTTAAACGTGGGTCTCGACATAGACTACAACGGTAACCTATGGGACCACATGGCTGAGAGGAGCCTGGATAAGCTAAGGAGCCTAGTGGAACACGTCAGGTGCAGGTACATACTAGATATCGCTAGGGGTAGACCCGGAACTTATGTTGTAGCAAACGTCATTGACAGGAGCTCCTACGAGGAGAAGAGCCCTCCGATGGGGTACGAGGAGCTGGTAAAATACCCCGTCGTGAAGGCCCGAGAGGAGGGTTTAGAGACCAGGTTTGAACGGCTCATGAAGAAGCTCGTCGGGGAGGTTGATCCAAACCAGCCGGTACTGGAGGCAACTAGAGCCGGTAAGATGGGGAGGAGGCCAGTCTACATACCAGCACAGTACTGTATTCCCGTATACGACCCGAGATTAGCTGAAAAGCACGAGGACAGGGCCTTAGCTAAACTCAGGGAGCTCGTAAACAGTATAGGCTATAAGGGTAAGCTGATCAACGCGATAGCCAGGAGCTTGGGATACCTCTCGGAAGCCACTCACTTGAACATAGAGAGGATAGAGGGCGAAAAGCCCCTTAAAGTCGAACTAGTTGAGGTAGAGTATAACGGTGGCAAGCCAAGTATCATAAATAGATCCAAGCGCGAAGTCTCGTTCACAGCCGACGTGATGAAACCGCTACGACTAATAAGTATTGTTAAGGAAGTCGAAGAGGGTAGGAGAGTAAAGATCGAGATACCGGTACCCAACTATGTACCGGCAACCCTACGGGAGCTCGATGAACTCCAGCTACTAGTACTGGTTGAGGATGGGCTAGACCCCCTCTCATTCGAGATCATGGACGTCGTAGTTGAGAACGTTACGAGGTTATACGAGATAGTTAGGGAGGTCTACGAGCCCCTTAAAATCAAACTACCAAAGCTGAGGGTCCACAGACAGCCCATCTTGTTCACTCACGGTGATTATAGCAACGTGTTGAAGGAAGTCAGGAAAGTAACTGGCGGAAAGCTGGCCTTTGCCTTTATACTAGGTGAGCGTCCGGCTGACGACGAGGAGGACTACTATAGGCCTCTCAAGAAGGTGTTATTTAAGGGGAATGTTATAAGCCAGAATATCGATGTGAGGAAATACGTATCCGACGGTAGGGTTGACAAGAGAATCCTCATGCCAGCGATCTCCAACATGTTCTACGATATGCTCGGTAAGCTCGGAGTAAAGTACCTCACGTTAAGCAA
Organism: Thermogladius calderae 1633; assembly: GCF_000264495.1. Classification (NCBI taxonomy): domain Archaea; kingdom Thermoproteati; phylum Thermoproteota; class Thermoprotei; order Desulfurococcales; family Desulfurococcaceae; genus Thermogladius; species Thermogladius calderae. The sequence goes on from NC_017954.1 coordinate 568,264, forward strand.
GTCTACAGATTACGATCTGATCATAGGTGTTGACGTCGGCCACGGGGAGGTTGAGGGGTCTAGAATCGTAGGCTCTGTAGTGTTGTTCGACAAGATGGGCCGTCTAATGAACTTGGTTCCGGTGTACGGGCTCGGATACCCTGGTAGGGAGACAGCTAGGATAGGGGATCTACTAGAGCAGATCGAGTACGAAAATTACGCTGAACTCAAGGGGAAGAGAATCCTAGTACTGAGAGACGGTCGTTTAACCAAAGAGGAGGTAACCCAGCTGGCAGACATATCGAGGACAAAAGACTGCACGATAGAAGTAATAAATGTCAAGAAGAGGACTCCGTTCCAGCAGTTGTCGGATAGTCGAGTCGCATGGTTCGTTGACATAGGGGATGCCTATCTGCTGAAGACTCATATGCTGAAGAGGGACATGCTACCAAGGCCTATTAAGATCGACAAGGTGAAGTACGTGTTCGCGAAGGGTACAGTGAGAGAGGAGCGGGTGTCGGTGGACGACCTGAGGCTACTCAGGGGGCTCTCCCACCTGAACTACTCGACGATAGAGGGCGAGACCGGGCTCAGGCTACCAGCCCCGGTACACTACGCTGATAAACTCCTCGACGCGTTGAGGAGTGGGTGGGAGATCGAGAGGAGGTATCTGAGAGACGGCCTACTCTACTTCCTCTAACTACACCATTTATAACGGTTCCGCTAGCCCATGTCGTGGGTTTAGCTTGTGGTGGGTTTCGGTGAGTGTTGTGATTGGTAGCTAGCACTTTCATGTACTTCAACAGGTCGTGTCTACGGGCTTCTCGTCGTTAAAGAGTATTGACAAGGCTATTCCACGTGTAATCCTGTTCGATGCGCTACCAGTAGCAACAATGGCCTTAATATTATTGGCGTACATTATGTTCCTAGTAGTGTTTGCTATTTGCTATAGGTACTCTCACGATACAAAGCTGGTGGAAAGAGGTGTTCACTTAGTGGGTTCAGGTGACCTTCTACACAACGTTAGATCCAGTGTTTGGGCTATCTTGGGCGGTTTAGACGATTGTGGTGTTAACGTGGTCAACTCCATGTGCTTGCGTGGTGTTAGCGTTAGACTTCTCCTCCCCAACAGTACCCCGTGGGAGCTTATCGGTAGACTAGGCTCGTGTGTCGAGGTTAGGTTTTACAGTGGCCTCTTGGGCGCTAGGGGTCTGTGGGTTGTTGATGGTAAAGCCTATAGGGGACCTTGTAGGCTGACATGTGATGTTGTATCCAGGCCCATCGCTCTACGCGAGCTACCCAGCGGTTTAGAGAGATTTGAAAGGTTGTGGGGCAGGGCTAGAGCCAACACTCAGGGTTACGTGGAGGTGGCCGAGCCTAGGTTTGGAGCCTGTATACGCTCTAACCTCGAGTACGCCACGCTAACGCTGGAGCCCTACGTGAGACCCCTCCTCAACGTCGTCGAGGATTTAACGCTTAGACTTAGGGGTGGATTGGTTAGACTACTTAGGGGCTCCTGGTACCCTTTCACATTGTTGAATCCCAGGCTTCAGCAACTCCTCAAGAAGAAGGGCTTCAAGGAGCCTACGCCTATACAAGTACTAGCGATACCGAGAGTTCTAGCTGGTAGAAACCTTCTAGTTGTAGCCCCGACTGGGTCCGGTAAAACGGAGAGCGTCCTACTACCCGTTATCAGTAAACTCCTAGACGAACGCGAGAGGAGGGGCGGTCTAGTGGGGGTGAAAGTCCTCTACGTAACACCCATGAGAGCCCTATGCCACGATATAGCTGAGAGGATTAGAGGCTTAACCCGCCCACTCTTCGATGGCTCCTCGGATCCCGTCGGGGAGTGGCATAGCGACGTGGATAGAGATGTTAAGGATGAGATTTGTACAACGCCACCACTCATCCTGGTTACAACACCTGAATCGCTGGAGCTGATCCTAGACACTAGGCCCGAATGCTGGAAGCGCCTGGCTAACGTTGACTACGTTGTAGTAGACGAGGTACACGAGGTTATAAGCGGTAAGAGGGGCGAGCAGATTTTAATCCTACTAGAGAGGCTTAGGAGGCTAACCGGAGGGAGGATCCAGCGACTCTTCATATCAGCAACACTTCCAAACCCAGACCTCATAGCTAGACTCCTGGGGGGTAGTGATGGCCCTGTTGAGGTGGTGAGAGACCCCAGGAGTAGAGTGGTGGAGGCTAGAATGATCATGGTTGGTGATGATGAGGAGCTTGTAACAGCCTTAGTGAACGCTATAGGGGATGATAAGGGTTACCTCGTATTCGTTAACACTAGAGCGCTAGCGGAGCTACTGCACCATAAACTCAACAAGAAGGGAGTTAAGGACATAGGCGTGCACCACGGTTCTGTAGCTCCCGCAATAAGAAGGGAGCTGGAGAGGATGTTTAGAGAGGGAAGGCTCAGGGGCTTAGTGGCTACGAGGACTCTGGAACTAGGCGTAGACATCGGCTCGGCAGAAAAGGTGGCTCTTCTGGGGTCGCCTAGGCTTCCCGAGTACTTCGCGCAGAGGGTGGGCAGGAGCTCTCACAAGCCGCACACTGTGTCCAAGGTGGCTCTTATAGCGTTGGATGCTACGGATGTACTCGAGCTCATAGCCATAATGAGCATGCTTAGTAGGAGGAGACTGGTAGGCTACGAAGTCTACACGCCATCGCTGGACGTGATAGCTAGGGAGATCCTGGCTGAGACCTACAGATCGGGGGGTAGAGGGGTGGGGGTATCGGAGGTTAGAGAGCTACTAAGGCTAGCCTTCCCCTATACCGCCGACCTCGATGAGGGGTTGGAGGAGCTGATTGAAGAACTCGCAGATAAGGGCCTACTGAAGCGAGCTGGTGACAGGCTACTGCTAGGCGACGAATTTAGACGAGTGTGGGACAGGAGAGCTTGGAAGAGCTTCTTCTCCTTCATACCACCGAGAGAGGAGGTGAAGATCGTAGATATGAGTGGGAACGAGGTAGGAGCCGTGGACGTCGCCAACCTTGTCTTCATAAGACCCGGCAGCGTGATTAGACTAGCTGGTAGAGTATGGCGGGTCGTCGATATCAAGCCCGAGAAATCCGGGAGAAGGGAGATCAGAGTCGTAGCTACCGATACCGACGAGTTCACGATACCGATTTGGAAGAGCGGCGGTATACCGGTTCACGCCAGCGTCGCAGTCGAAGTCTACAGGTTACTAGGAAGGCTGAGTGAGCTCGGGGAGAGGAGGGTCGCCAGGTTCGGTAGTTTAAGGGTGGAGCTAGACGACAGTATTAGGGGCTTGCTGAGAGAGCTCTCTAAGGTGAAGCACTACGTAGCCCCCGGATATAGGACGATGGTGGTCGATAGGATAGCCTCTAGGGTGTTTAAGGTTAAACCGAGGAAGCTCGGCCTTACTAGGGGGTACGATCTAGTCGTGACAACCATGCTTTACCCGTTTGGAAGCAAAATCTCCAATACGATAACATCGATACTACTCGCTGGGAGCAGGAGGGATGAGGTCGTGTACGTGTTACCCAAGCCGTACGGGATACTAGTAGTCCATAAGCCAAGCCTAGACGTAGTCAAATACCTACTAAACGTTGACCAAAGGGAGATAAAGGAGTCGATCAAAACTCACCCTATATGCTGGTTGTAGCCTACGAGATAGCTAGAAGCCTAGGGTACAGGTGGCTGCCGAATATCAGGCGGTGGGGTAGTCTCCTAGCGGAGGAGACCCTAAAACAGGCTGAGAGGAGATTCTACGATACGAGGGAGACGTTGAAGCTCATAGAGAAGCTTAGAAGGGGATGTGTAAGGGTCGTGGAGAGGAGGGTTGTGGATGTAAGTGGGGTACACCCGTTAACCTTAGCATTCTACGGGGATGTACTAGGAAAAATGCTGGGGTAGCCTAGCGGCTGTCTACGCTGGGTTAGCGCACCGCCAGCCTGGGGCCGCGCGCCCGTCTGGCCAGTATTCCCTGATTACCCTGTTGCGCTCTCTACTGGTGGCTACAACCCTAGACATTCAAAGCTCTGGGTATAACCGATGTATCGATGTCTGCGGGTCTTCCCTCAGCCCCTCAAGGCAAGAGCTGAATGCCGGCCCGCCGCCAGGGGTTGGGTATTTATCCTTATGCTCCGAATGCTCCGAGTTTAAAGATGACCCGTGGGCTCGAAGGGTTTGGAGAGTGCGGTTCTTCGACCCGGGGTTCAGCGATAGGGTTCGGGCGTTCCGGGAGGCTGTTGTCGAGTGGTACAGGAGCCACGGGGATAAGAGCCTGCCTTGGAGAGCCGCGAGGGACCCGTGGCACGTGCTCGTAGCGGTCTTCCTCCTGAGGAGGACGTCCAAGAGCAAGGTCGTTAAGGTCTACGAGGAGTTCCTGAGACGGTACCCCAGCCCGGGGGCCCTCTTGTCCGCTGGCGAGGACGAGGTGAGGGAGCTCATACGGCCCCTGGGCTTGGAGCACGCGAGGGCCAGGCAACTCAAGGAGCTGGCCGAGCAAATCGAGAGGAGGTTCGGGGGTAGTGTCCCCTGTAGCAGGGATGAGCTCAAGGAGCTCAAAGGCGTGGGGGACTACGCCGCGTCGGAGGTCCTGCTAGCGGCCTGCGGCAGGCCGGAGCCCCTCTTTGACACGAACATGATAAGGGTTATCGAGAGGGTGTTCGGCGTCAGGTCGACCAGGAGGAGGCCGCACAGGGACCCCCGGCTCTGGGAGTTCGCCAGAGCCCTAGTGCCCAGCGACCCGCAGCTGGCCAGGGAGTTCAACTACGGGGTTTTCGACATAGCGAGAAAGTACTGCAGAGCCCGAAGCCCCAAGTGCGCAGGGTGCCCCCTCACACACGTATGCGACTACTACTCGAGGCTCGAGGGGTCACATCAAGCCCCGCGGCCCAGCGGGCCGTAGGGCCTCGGGAAGCCCCCAGAACGCCGACCCGTTGCTCTTCACGAAGCCCCCTCACGAGCATAGCCAGTAGACGCCCGTTCCCCAACCTCCACGAACCGCGGGGCAGCCACGCGCCCACAAATGTACTCGCAGGGCCCACCCAAGAAGGCCCACTTCCCGTTCACTAAAAATCTCCCATAGATCAACTTGAACGAAGCAGGCAGTTATACTAGGCGGCTTGCCGACTGTTTGAGGCTCCCTGGGATCGCCCACTCGACCCATCATAACCCGGCTTAAGCCTCTCCACGACCCCTAATGCCAGCCCCAGACACGAACCTCGGCGCGTAGCCTGCTGGCGGGTACTTCATGGCAAACATCAGTAGCGGGTTTATCGAGCCGCAAGTACACCATGGCTCGTCGATATTGCAGGACTTCTCTACGGCAACCCAGCAGAGGAAAAGGGTGGGAGAAGGGGATCGTCATAAAACTATTTGGGCGCCAAATCCAGCTACTCACACGGACATGGCTTTATTCTGCGGGAGGGTCACTCGATGTATTTGAGGTTCTACGGTGTTGGGTACTGCGGCCTCACCCATGTAGTGCCGTCGCAGGGAGCCCAGACCTCGTACAGGCCGCAGTCACTAGGGCTGAGACTGTGTGAGGGCCTTCTACCCCTGTAGTCGAGTGGCGGCTCTTCCGATATTTCAACGATTCTAATTCGAACGCCGGACCACTCAATGAAAAGTCTGTCGGGACGAACAATTATGTGGTAACGTAGTTTCCAACTCTTGTAGTATTCGATTAATACTAAGTCTAGGCCGTGGCATCTGGGCTTTACCAGCGGTAGCCTGACGTATTTGACGAAGTCCCTATATCCCGGCATCTGGTAGTGGTGGTAGGCGATTCTGAGTATCGTGAGGTAGCTGGCGAGGAAGGACTCTATCGTTGCGGGTTTGTAGGCGTGCCCTCGCCGCATCTGTTCTTTGTCAAATATGTACCTCTTGAACGCCTCGTATAGCCCCAGGGCTGTCGCCTCCCCCTCGTCCATTATACCCCCTACACAGTGCGCTCTTTCGTGTACCTGGAGGTAGGCCAGCGCCGTCTCCTCTGTCGCTTGGTAAACATTCTTAACTAGGTCTCTGAGAAGGGGTTCCCTCAGCCACTCCTCACGATCGCGTGATTTATCTATTTTCAGGCACTGCTTGAAAATGAATGCCAGGTTGTTGAGGGCGTGTTTCCTCACCCAGCTCCTTATCCTGTCGATATTGTAGTAGACAGCAGGCGCGTCCGCGCGTGCTGAGGACCCTTCAGAGCACGGGGTTTGCGAGCAGACGGCTAGAGTCTCCGTGCAAGCTATACTACCCCACCTAAGGACGTCACAGCTACCTTCGACAACCCTGACCTCCCGCAGTCTCTCCAGCGAGCGATATATGTCCTCGCCTACAGAGCCGAGTTCTCCTTCATCCAGCGGGCGGCGCTCCTCCTCGCCCACGGAGCCTGGGACGCCTTCAATCTCGTAGCAGAGGCCTTCCAAATCCGAGAAATCCATGCCCTCAGGTAGCGGAGGCCCCTCTCCAGGCCCCTCAACCTCACACCAAGCACGGCACCTACCCGACATCCCGCGGCCCCCGAAAAGTATTCCAGCCCTAAAGGAAATAAAATTTGCTAGACCGCCGAGAAGCACTATTGGGATTAAATCTGAGAGTCCCTGAGATGAGGGCTATCCGACTGGGAGGTAGCGATATGATACCTAGACGTCGTTGAGGTTTAATGAAAGGAAGTTAAGCGATCTGAAGGAAATCGTGGAAAGGGGGCTCTTATTCCTCGAGAACGCCTCTACATAAAACGTTGATCATTGATTTGAGCACTGCGAGAACATGTTCGAGGTAATAGCGCTGGGCGTGCTAGGGAGAATTCGATGCTGGGGGGCGTGGAACTACTTAATCTTATGATGAGGCGATAATAAAGGCCTTAGATTTCTTATAGTGCCTTATAGTGCACAGATAAGCGTCTTGAGCCGTCTAGACCCCACGTATCCGGATCGGGTCTTAAGATACTATAAAAGAGGGTCAGCGGCCGTGGAGGATTTAGCGGGCCCGCCGGGACTTGAACCCGGGACCTCCGGCTCCGGAGGCCGGCGCCCTATCCTGGCTAGGCGACGGGCCCCCTGTATTGTATTGGGCTGGCGAGGTTTTATTACTGAACACCGCGTGCTTCCGCGGGTGCGGCGTGCGTCCCGCGGTGCCCTCCTGCGCTACCTGGGCGGACAAACGGCTACGGCGCGGCGTGTTTTAGAATAGAGGTGCTCGTCTCAAACGGGGTGGGGGCGCGGTGCCGGGCTCGCGCGTCGGCCAGGGACGCTACGCTTCGACCTCGACTCTGTCTCCGCCGAAGAGGGTGAGGTACTCCCCCGTGTCGTACACTAGGTGCCCTTCTTTAAAGACCCTGATCTTGACGTGTACGTAGTCGTCGGCGCTCGGGAGCTTTAGGGCGCACGGCAGGACCTCGCACACGGTCCTCTCCCCGTCTAGGGACACGGCCTCGACCGCCAGGCCAGGAGCCCCGGACTCTATGAAGGCCTTGTCTGATATCGCGTGGTAGAGCCGGTCGCTGGAAAGCACCTCGCTCCTCCCGCCTGCTATCCAGCCAAGGCGTATCTGCGAGAACCTGTACCTGCAGTAGAACAAGAGCCTCAGCTTGTAGAAGCCCCTCCTCAAGTAGACCTCCTCGCTCATGTAGAGCGTCGGCGGCTGGTCTCTCCAGGCGTCTATCACTAGCTTCCCGTCCAGGTAGAGCCTGCTCCCGTCGTCCGTCACCACGTAGAACCTGTAGGAGCCGGGCTCGTCCACCCTGAGGAAGCCCCTCCACTCGACCATGAAGAACTCGGGCGGTACACCCCTCATGGGCGAGTCCCACCAGGTAAAGTCCACCCTGCCGTGGACAGCCGCCGCGACCGGCGTCAGGCCGGAGGTGTCCTGGGGAGGGGACTCGCCGCTCCAGGTGTAGAAGAAGGCCTTGAGCCCCGGTATGAGGCCTCTCTTCTTGACCTTGATCAACCCTTCCAGACCCACGTTTAAAACGCGCTCTACGTAATTAACTAGGGCAAGTAAAGTAATAAGCGTTAGGTGGTAGAGCGTGGTAGTGGTCAGCCCCCAGCTGGTGAAGACGCTTGTGGCCGGCAGCAGGCTACTGGAGGAGGCCTACTACACCCTGCTGAACGACGTGGAGGTGCAGGCCCTGTGGGAGATGGCCAACGTCATGGCCGTCAAGAGGCTGAGGTACAACGACCACGGCCCCGTACACGCGCAGATAGCAGCGGGCGCGGCCCTGTACCTCTACCAGCTCCTCAGGAAGAAAGGTGTCGAGTCCTCACTAATCAAGGACGGGATAGTCGACACAGAGGAGGAGGCAGCCCTGGTCCCGCTGGTCGGCGCACTGCTACACGACGTGGGGAACTCCGTCCACAGAGACAACCACGAGAGGGTCGGGGCCCTGCTCTCCGAGCCGATAGTCTCGAGGCTCCTGGGCTCTTTGATCGACGACCCGCGTAAGAGGGTCAGGCTGAGGCAGGAGATACTCCACAGCATATACTGCACCGCCTACGACGTGGACTGCCTCACGGTGGAGGCCGGGTGCGTAAAGGTCGGAGACGGGCTGGACATGGCAGAGGGGAGGGCTAGAGTCCCGTACTCTCTAGGGAACATCAACATCCACAGCTTGTCTGCCCTGAGCATCAAGAGCGTCGAGGTCCTGGAGGGGGAGAGCAGCCCAGTCAAGATACTCGTCTACATGGACGAGACAGCGGGCGTCTTCCAGGTAGACGAGGTGCTCATGCCGAAGCTGAAGACGACGCCGCTGAGAAAGTACGTAGAGGTGTACGCGATCTCCGGAGACAGGGTCCTCAAGACATACTCGCCATCTTGAGAATATAGGTTTATAAGCTTAAGTCCTATCATAGTAGGACTGGTGGCCGAGGAATGTCATTTAACAAGGCTACCTAACCCGTCCTGGTCTAAGTTCAAGAGGACCAGGCTCCTGAACCAGCAGGGGCCGGGAGAATTCCTCGCCTGGATCGCCGGGAAAAAGGGGCGCACTCTCGTTCTCCGAGACCCCTCGGGGGCGCGAGAGCTGAGGCCTTCGGGGCCCATGGGAGAACAGCTGCTCGCGCTACCGCTCGAGACCCTCGTCTGGGTCAGGGGCAGGGTGGAAGGCGAGAACATAGTAGTCGAGGACCTTGCGGTCGTTAACAGGCCGCTGGTCGAGAGGACGGTCGACTACCTTACCTCGCCGCCGGACCCGAGGAGGTACGCCGAGCTCTACTACTGGTACGTCAGGGGCGACGGCTTCAGACGGGTCGCGCTAACCAGGAGCCTGGTACTGAAGTACTCGAGGGAGTTCCTGGACGCCAACGGGTTCATCGAGCTGGAGCCCCCCGTCGTGGGTGTGGTGAGCGACCCTGGTCTTAGGGGCGCTAGGAAGCTGGTCACAGAGGCCTACGGCTTCAGGCTGGAGCTGATGAGCAGCTTGATAATGTACAAGCAGTTGATGGCCAGCGTGTTCGAGAAGATCTACTACGTCGCTAGGAACGTGAGAGAGGAGCCCCCCGAGAACCAGTCCAGTGGAAGACACCTGTTCGAGTTCACTCAGTTGGACGTCGAGTGGGGGTTGTCGAGCCTCGAGGACGTCAAGGGGCTGGCAGAGCGGCTCCTACACTACGTCCACAAGAGGGTGTTGGAGGAGGCACCCGACGTACTCCACGAGAGGTTGCTTGACAGGAGCCTCTTCAACCCTCCGTTCCCGGTCATAACGTACGAGGAGGCCCTTAAGAAGGCCGACGAACTCGGTTTCAAAGAGGAGTGGGGGCGTGAGCTGAGCTTCCAAGCGGAGACAGCAATCTCCAGCACGATCAACAAGCCTTTCTGGCTCATGTTCTTCCCAAAGCAGAGTAGGGGCTTCTACTACTACCCTCTGGAGGACAACGAAGCTCTCAACATGGACTTCAACCTAATACTCCCCTGGGGTTTCGGCGAGGTCTTAGACGGCGGCTGTAGGGAGTACAGGTACAACAGGCTGTTGGAGAGGATAAAGAGCTTGAACGAGGACGTCGGGAAGTACGGGTGGTTCCTAGAGCTAGCGTTAAACGGCGGTATCGCGCCGTCCTGTGGTTGGGGGTTGGGGGTTGAGAGGCTTGTCAGGTTCATGCTAGGGCTGAAGCACGTAGCCTACGCCACACTACACCCTAGGCTGCCCGGCGTCCTACCCCCTTGATGAAGTCGAGGATCACCTTTGACGCCTTAGCAGCCCCGTCACCGAAGGTAGCCGGCCTTTTTGAGAGAGTCTCCTCCACGACCCTGTCCAGCTGAGATGGGTCGTCCGGGTCTGGTGTTAGGTAGCCCAGGTTAAGCTTCCGCGCCACGAACTCCGCGCCCTCCCTCCCCCCTGCCAGCGGTATGTCGGGGTTGTAGGCGATCACAACCGGTTTACCGTAGGCCTGGCTGGCCTGTATGGCCGCTACCCCCTGGTGTGTGATGACGAGGTCGGCCCCCGCGATCCACTTGTCTATGTCGGGGTCGTAGTCGAACACTACGCTACCCGGTAGTCTCCTCTTGAGGTACCCCGCCCAGTACTTGCCTGCCTGGATGACCAGCCTGTAGCCCTTCAGCCCCCCTCTCGCGATCGTTCTAAAGAGTAGGCGGTGACCCATAGTCCCCGTGGTGACGAGGACGTAACCCCCCCTCTCTGGCGTGTATACAGGCTTCTCGTAGATTAGACCAACGTAGAAACTCCTACTCCTGTAGAGTCTCAACTGCTCCTCCCACTGCAGGAGTGCGTAGGCTCCTAGCATGTGGAGCAGTCTCGCCGACCTGCTCTTCTCGAACACCCTGTATGGGTCCTCGACGCAGAAGACCGGCACCCACCTGGCAAGAGCCACGAGCGAGGGAGGCACGCTGTGGTTGGAGCCAGTACAGATGAGGGCGTCTATATCCCTCGCGAGAGCCGACGCTTTCACAAGCGCGCGTGGGGCTCTCGCTAAGACCCTGTACAACCTCTCCTGGGGGTACAGCGGCTTGGGCAAGGTCGAGACTCCAATACCGCTACCGCGTAGCCTCGAGGCCAAGCGCCTTAGAGTGTAGGTGTCGTTCGTAGGCGCGACGACCTCGACCTTGAGTCCCGGCTCGAGGTCTAGGAGGCGTTCCACGAGAGCCACGGCGAAGCTCGTGTGTCCGCCGCCGCTCGCTACAATGGCCACCCTCAACTGACCACCTAGTACCGATAAAAGTATAATTATCATCCTAGGATATGAAATTCTGGGACTATAGATGTTTGACCCACTCGAGGTCAGGAAGGACTTTCCCATCCTCGAGCGAGTCGTTAAGGGCAGGAAGCTCGTGTACTTTGACAACGCTGCCTCGACGCAGAAGCCCGTCCAGGTGATCAACAGAATAGTCGAGTTTTACAGCAAACACTACGCCAACGTCCACAGGGGGCTCCACACACTAAGCCAGGAGGCTAGCGAGATGTACGAGAAGGCTCACGGGACACTCGCGAAGTTCATCAACGCGTACTCCTGGGAAGAGGTGGTCTTTGTCAACAACACAACCGATGCCATGAACCTACTGGCCTACTCGTGGGGCCTCGAGAACCTGAGAGAGGGCGACGAGGTGGTGACTACCGTGATGGACCACCACAGCACTATGTTGCCTTGGAGGAAGATAGCCGCTATGAGAGGGGCCAGGGTCAAGTACATAGATGTGACGCCCGAGGGGTATTTGGACTACGGGTCTCTCGACGAGGCGATCACGAGGAGAACAAAAGTAGTGGTATTCACGATGGCCAGTAACGTCCTCGGGACTATCAACAACGTCAAGGAGATCGTAAAGAGGGCTAGAGAGGTGGGCGCGATCGTGATAGGCGACGGCGCCCAGTACGTCCCCCACGTACCCACCAACGTGAGGGAGCTGGGTCTAGACTTCATGGCCTTCAGCGGTCACAAGATGCTGGGGCCGACGGGGAGCGGCGTCCTGTGGGGTAGGAGAGACCTCCTCGAGAAACTGGGTACGTTCAAGGTCGGCGGCGACACGATCAAGGACGTAACGCTAGACGACATCGTGTGGCTAGACATTCCGTGGAGGTTCGAGGCCGGTACCCCGAACATAGAGGCCAATATAGGCCTCGCGGCTGCGGCGGAGTACCTGCTTAGGCTCGGTATGGAGAACGTGAGAGAGCACGAGAAGAGGCTTGTCGAGTACCTGCTGAAGAGGCTGGAGGAGGAGTTCCCCGACGAGGTCGTAGTCTACGGGCCGCGGAGACCAGGCGACAAGACGGGTGTCGTAGCGTTCAACGTAAAGGGGCTGCACCACCACACCGTGGGCATGGCGCTCGACTTCTTCGGGATTGCCGTGAGGACAGGCCTACACTGCGCACACCCATTGCACTACAGGCTCAAGATGACCTACCTAGACCCTCCCCCAGACAAGATTCCCGACAGCGCCGACGAGAGATTAAGGAACTTCGGCTCCGTGAGGGCTAGCTTCTACATTTACAACACGCACGAGGAGATAGACTACTTCATAGACGTCCTGAGGAGAGTCATAGAGTTGAAAGAAGCACTGAAGTCAAAGCCTGTAGAGGCCGTCTGTACTGGAGGATGAGCATAGGAGAACGATGCGGGGTGTAAAAAAGAGTTTTTTTAAGTTGAGGGTTTAACAAGCTTACTTAGCCGGGCCCAGTATCCTAGCGAACTTCTTGCCGGTGTAGGGGCTTACAGCGAACGCTATCTTGATCTTGCCCCTCTTGGTCTCCCTGACGACGACCTCGTACTGGTCGGTTTCGTAGTACTTCTTCGCCTTCAGGTCGAAGAACTTTAGCTTCTCAGGCATGATCCGACCCTCTTACACTTTTATTTTCACTTTTAATTGTAGAATGAGGGGATATATAAATTTATTGCCTGGAAATTAATCAGTATTTGAGACACATAAAGTAACACCAATAATATTAAATATTAAATCATTAATCAGAATCATTCTTTGTAGGGATCGAGTTTAAATTGAAATCACGGAATACTTTAAGCATTTAAACAGTATCACGCAACGCAGTAAAGTGTTCATAAAAAAGTAGAGTGTTAAAATATAAAGGAAGGAAAAACTGGTTAAAAGATGGACCATTTGAGGTCTGGTTCCCTGCAGACCCCTGCTCTCTGATAGAGGTTGAACGCTGCCTCGTCTGCTTTCCTAAGGACTTCCTCTTCGTCGAAAGTCAGTATCTGCCTGTCGAAGACCACGAGCCTGCCGTCTACTATGACGTGCTTGACGTCGCTACCCATAGCCGAGTAGACGAGGTGGGACACCGGGTTGTTTAGCGGCTTTAGGTGTGGTTTGTGAAAGTCGACCACCACGAGGTCGGCTCTCTTGCCTACCTCTATACTACCGACTAAGTGGTCGATCATCAGGGCCCTCGCACCGTTTATCGTCGCCATCTCGAGTACTTGCTCCGCTCTTATTGCTTCGGGGTCCCCGGTCAGGAGGGGCTGGAGCAGCGCGGCCACCTTCATCTCCCTGATAAGGTCGTAGTCGTTGTTGCTCGGCCCGCCGTCGGTGCCTAAAGTCACGTTGACTCCTCTCCTCAACATCTCCGAGACCCTGGCGCCCCCGCTGGCGAGCTTCAGGTTGGACGAGGGGTTGTGGCTCACGCTAGTCTTGGTCTTAGCCAGCAGGTCGATCTCGTCGTCTGTCACCCAGACCACGTGGACTAGGACTACGTTAGGCCCGGTTAGGCCGACCCAGTGAGCAAACTCGACAGGCTTTTTACCGAAAACCTCGACGGTGTAGTCCACGTCCTCCCTGACCTCGGCTAGGTGCATCGTGATCCCTGTCTTCAGCTCCCTGGCCTTCTCGGACATCTTCTTGTACAGCTCCACGGACACAGCGCCGGGGGTTCTCGGACCGAACCAGATCCATATCCTCGAGTCCCAGCCGTGGTACTTGTGGTAGAGCCTAATGGTGTCGTTGAAGCTGGTATCACCCGGCTCCACGAGACCCTCGTGTAAGATGTTTTCCTCTAACGCGTACCCTTTCAAGTCCATTACATGCCTAGCGACAGCTGCCCTAATACCGCTGTCGTGTAGGAACTCGATTATGGCGTCTACGCCGTACCTACCCACTAGGCCCGTCTCGAGGAACGTCGTAACGCCCGACTTCAGCATTTCGGCGACAACCAGCTTCGCCGAGACCAGCGCCTCCTCCGGCTTGTAGTTGCCCTGCAGCGGCCACACCCTGTCCTTGAGCCAGGGGATGAGCCTCTTGTAGTCGGCGCAAGCCTTCAAGAGCCCCTGGGCGAGGTGGACGTGCGTGTTGACGAGGCCCGGTATCACCACGCCGTCTCGCGCGTCGATCACCACGTCGCTGTAGGACTTGTACTGCGGGTCCAGGTTGTCTCTCTTCCCTACTGCGGTTATTACGCCCCCTTCCACCGCTACGGCGCCGTCCTTGATCACCCTCCTCTGCGGGTCCATCGTTATGATCCATCCGCCCCTTACGTATATGTCCGCCACAGCCTCCACCTTCACTAGCATATCTGCCGTGAAAATTAATAAGGTGATGTTGAGAGAAATTAGTAAAACCCCACGAGGAGTACTCATGAGGAGCTTATTCAAGTACGACACATCCGAGAGAGCCGACCTTATAAAGACTGCGAGGGGCCTCCTCCCCGCCGACATCGTCGTCGTGAACGCGAACGTCGTGAGCGTGACTACTGGCGAGATACTCGAGAACAGGGCGGTGCTGGTGAAGGGGAGGAGGATCGCTGGCATAGTGAACTCCAACGGCGTTAGCAGGTACATCGGGCCTGACACGCTGGTGATCGACGGTAGAGGTGGATACGTGGCACCGGGGTTCATCGACCCCCATATACACATCGAGTCCAGCCTCCTCGACCCCTACGGCTTCTCCAAGGTAGCTCTAAGGCACGGGACAACGACGGTGGTAGCCGACCCTCACGAGATAGGCAACGTTCTAGGGGTTGAAGGCGTAAGGATATTTGCGGAGGCCTCTCTGAAGCTCCCCCTCAAGATCCTCATAGACATACCCAGTTGCGTACCAGCCACCTCGCCCAGTATGGGCCTGGAGACCACGGCCCACGTGATCACGGCACGCGACGTAGAGAAGCTCGCGGACCTCGAGAACGTGGTGGGGCTGGGCGAGGTAATGGACTTCGTGAGCGTCGTGAACTCCTCCGAGGAGGTTCTAGAGAAGGTCAAAGTGGCCTACGAGAAGGGGCTAGTGGTTAACGGCCACGCCCCGCTACTACCCGAGGACATGCTGAACGCGTACATATCGGCGGGGATTTTCAGCGACCACGAGTCCACGGAGGGTCTGGAGGCCCTGGAGAAGGCTAGGAGGGGTATGCACGTGTTCATAAGGCAGGGCAGCGCCTGGAGGGACCTAGAGCCCCTACTACAGAGCCTCTCCAAGGTGGACTGCGAGGTCTGCTCTTTTACAAGCGACGACTTGAACGTGGTGGACCTATTCGAGAAGGGCCACATGGACAGAATCGTGAACGAGGCGATCGAGAACGGGATGGACCCGGTGAAGGCGATCAAGTACGCGACCTTGAGACCCGCCACCAGGCTACACTTACAGGAGCACATAGGCGTCGTGGCCCCCGCAAGGCTGGCAGACATATTCACTTTCAGCAGGCTGGAGTACGTCGCCCCAGAGACCGTCATCGCGAACGGCGAGGTCATCTACTACAAGGGGGAGTTGAAGAAGGAGTTCGTGAAGCCTGTTTACCCCGACTACGCGCTGAAGACGGTGAACTTAAAGCGGCTCCCGTCCCCCGAGGACTTGGTTCCGCGGGCTAGCGCTTCTAAGGGCACTGTAAAAGCCAACGTCATAGAGGTCAAGCCCGGCTCGGCATTGACGAAGTGGGTAAGGGAGGACGTTGAGGTGGTCGACCACAGGCCGGTGCTGGGTGAAGACGAGCTGTACGTGAGCGTGATCGAGAGACATAAGGGTAGCGGGAGTATAGGGAGGGGCATTATAAAGGGTCTAGGCGTCAGGATCGGCGGCTTGGCCCAGACCATAGCTCACGACACACACAACGTCATCGTTGCCGGGCGGGACCCTGTCGACATGAGCCTGGCAGTCAGGAAGCTGGCGGAGATACAGGGTGGAATAGTAGCGGTCCACGAGGGGGAGGTACTCGGGCTCGTCGAGTTGAGGTTAGCGGGCTTGATGAGCGTGAAAGAGCCCGAGGAGGTGTACTCCGAGTACAAGAACTTCGTGAATAGGCTCAGGGAGAAGCTCGATGTAGAGTTCGAGAGCTTCTTCATGACGCTAGCACTGGTCGCGCTACCGGTCATCCCAGAGCTGAGGATAACAGACAAAGGACTTGTTGACGTCATGAACGCTAAGCTCGTACCCCTTTTCCTCGAATAGACTAGCTCGCAAACCCCTCACTCACTCAGCTTTTTCACTATCGCCTTCTCGCTTAAGATCCTTGAGACACCTGTCGGGTCTGACACTACTATCGTGACCGGCTTGAGGCCTCTAAGAACTCCTTCAAGGTATTCGATCTTCGAGGAACACGCGGGAGACGAGTTCTCGCACGCGTATTTCAGCACGTCTATTACCCTCATGATGACCCCTTCAACCGTTGTTATCTCGCCTTGGGAGAAGAGACCCGGTGAGACCTCGATGTCGACCTCGGGGATCTTGATCGTCGCCGCAGAGGACTTGATGAAAAGAGCCCGCTCGTCACCAGGCTTCTCTACCCTGTACAAGATTTGAACAGGCTCGCTCTCCTCGAGGCTCATTACATCGCTGTGCTTGTACCCGCAGTGGGGGCATTTAAAGGTCGACAACAGCACTTCGCCGAAGAAGGGTATCTTGTATAAGAACTCCTCTACGACACCCTCCTTTCCGCAGAGCGGGCAGCGCGCCTTGTACTCGAGGACCTTGAGAGGCCTCGGTTGCTGCTCAACCTCGTTCATAGGGGACCCTGGACGCTACGAGATGGGATCCATCACAGCTAGGGGCCCTTAAAAAGCCTACCCCCAGCCCCTCTCTGCAGACGGCCGCTGTCAGGCCCCTCGCCACAGAGAACTCTATGACAGGGGCGAGCATCCTTGCTCTGAGGGGTTTGCCGAGGTACCTGTAGCCTTGTATCAGCTCTCCCTCTTCGAAGTAGAGCCTCTTGTACAGCTTCTCTAGCTCTGGAAAGGCCTCTACGATCCTCCTGTAGCTGTCTGGTTTGAGCTTGTAGGTCGACGTAACCACGTGTTTAGCGCCGGCGTTGGCCACGGCATCGACCAGCTCCTTGATCGAGGCCGGGTCGTCGTTGAGACCGGGGAGTATAGGGTCGATCCTGACTCCGACAGGTATGCCCGCCTCACTCAGCTTCTCGACGGCTCTCAACCTCCTCGATGGGCTGGGAGCGCCGGGCTCTAGCTTAGACGCTAGCGAGTTGTCTATGGTAGTTATGGTTATCATTACCGCGCTAGGCGTCTCCCTTAGGATGTCGATGTCCCTCACTACGATGTCTCCCTTCGTAGTGATGAGCACCTTTAACTTCCTCTCTGACAAGACCTGTAGTGTCCTCCTCGTCAACCTCAGCCACTCCTCGAGAGGGGGGTACGGGTCGCTACTACTGCTGAGCTCGATTACCAGCCTGGGGTTCACGTAATTCAAGTCCTTTCTAAGCCTCTCGAGGAAACCCCTCTTTGGAGTGCTGGGCCTCCTCCCGATGTAGGAGGACGCGTAGCAGTAGAGACAAAAGTGGCTGCACCCCGTGTAGGGGTGTAGGCTGTACTTCAACGGGCACGTACACAGAGGGGACTTCCAGGGGTCAAACGGCCTCAGTACACTCAGCTTCCTGGTGTCACCGTAAGGTGCTGATTTACCTATATCCAATTCTGACCCCCTGTAAGGGGGTGTGCCCCGCTCGACCGCATCTCTCTCACAATCATCAACCGTGAGGTTTCTTCCAGAGGCGTGAGAGAGCGGGGCCAATAAGAGTTATTGGAAGAGGACACTTTTAATCTCGTCAGCTGGCAGGCGTTTTTACATACAGCCTGCTTGAGGCGATTACGTTTAAATACGCACTTCAAAATATCTGACTCAGGGCTCTCATGGTTACTGGTCTAACTCGGCGCGCGATGTTGGAGATAATAGACTACGTTACCAAGTCTATAGAGGTCATAAGCGACCAAGACAAGGACAGGCTGATAGAGACCCTCGTCGACGCCTATAAGAGGGGTGGTAAAGTCTTTGTCACGGGCGCCGGCAGGAGCGGGCTTGTGATCAAAGCTTTCGCCCTTAGGTTGATGCACCTGGGTTTCCAGGTCTACGTAATGGGGGAGACGATCGTCCCGAGCATGAAGAAGGGCGACGTCCTGATAGCTCTGTCGGGTTCGGGCAGGACCAAGTCCGTGGTGTCTGTAGCGGAGGCGGCTAAGTCTGTTGGGGCGGTGATCGTGAGCATCACCACGTACTTGGACTCCCCGCTCGCAAGGCTCGGCGACGTCGTGGTGCTGATACCCGGTAGAACGAAGTTGGCGAGAGAGGACGACTACTACGTCAGGCAGGTCATGGGTCTGCACGAGCCGCTGACGCCTCTGGGTACGCTGTTCGAAGACACCGTAATGATCTTCCTGGACGGCGTCATAGTAGAGTTGATGGAGAAGCTCGGCGTTTCGGAGGACGATCTAAAGGAGAGACACGCTAATGTGGAGTAGCTCAGTCAAAGCCGCGCGCCCTCAAAGAGGACTCGAGGGTGCCCAGCCTTCTAGCTAGTACTTTTGTCGCGTCGAACAACCCCACCAGCTGCCCGCGGAGACTCCACCTCAACTCTATACCCCGGCTCCTCTTAGAGTCCAGCACCTCGTCTAGCTCCCAGACCACGTTTTTCATGAGCCTTATCGCGAGGCCGAGACCGACGCGGTCCATGGCGCTGACGAGTAGCCTTGGGCTGGTTGTAGCCACTACAAGCATCAGCGAGAGAAACGTGTTGTAGCCGAACAAGTAGTTGTGTAGTATTGCGGGCGCGTACCCGTGGACAGAGTAGCTGAGCCCCAACATAACACCCCCGGCCGGGAGGAAAACGGCTAGCGAGTACGCCAGCAAGTCGAGGCAACCGCTGGCCACAAGTAGCGCGGCGGACAAAAGGAGATTCAAGACGTCTGCTACAACGTTGTTGAAGTACCCTACCCCCAGAGCGGCTATGAAGTAAGCGGTTTTCAGGTAAAGCCAGGCCCTCCCAGAGCCCCCGCCCACTTCATCGGACTCAGCCCAGTGCCTTAGTAGCGACTTGGCTACCGACATATCATCCTCCTCGAGAGAACGCCGTACCTCTCCAACACCGAGTCGTCGACTTCACCGCCCTTGAACACTTCCAGCGACCTCCTGTCCTTGTCTATGATGAGGACGCTGTCGCTCTCGACGACCTCCAAGTAGAACGGGTTGTGGAGTGCCACGACAATGTTCTTCCCCCTCTGCTTGCCCTCCCTCACGATCTCGGATACGCGCCGGACACCGTCTAAGTCGAGGTTGTCGAAGGGCTCGTCCAGTAGCCAGACTGGTTGGTCTGCAACGAGCACACTCGCCAGGCTCACTCTCTTGGCTTCACCCCCACTTAGAGAGAACGGGTCCCTGTCCCACAGCTGCTGGGGTACGAGCCTGTCCGCGACTTCCATGTTCCCCTGCGCTCTCAACTGCCGCAGTATGAGGTTTACCTCGTCCCTAACAGTCGGTTCGACGAACCCATAGTACGGGTCCTGCCACGTTATCCCGACAACGGCCGCAACCTTGCGCCTCCTCTCCTTGTAGGGCTCAATACCGTCGACCAGCACCCTCCCGTAGAGGGGGCTGATAAGACCCGCGACCGTCTTCAGGAGCGCGCTCTTGCCCGACCCGTTCGGGCCGAGCAAGATGTGTAGACCAGGCTTAAGAACGAGGTCGACGTCGACGATTAGGGGTTTAGTCCTCAAGTACCCGATCGTCGCCTTCTCGAATACTATGTCCGTCATAGCCCAATCCTTTGCGCAAACTTCACAAGTAGTCCTCCGAATACCTCGAGAATTACGAGCTCGCTTGCCAGCACTGACAGGAATGTCCATGTGGGCAGGCCGAAAATCGCCACTAGCTCGAGGTAGCCGACCGCGAACGCTATCCACGCAGCGCTAAGTAGACCCCCGAGGATGAAGGGTACGGCTCCTCTGCCCGCGACTCTCTTTACGGTGTAGAATACCAGGGATGCCCCTAGGTTGGTGGCGGGGCCGAATAGCCAGTCCCACAACCCGAAGGGGCTTGGTATATTGCCTAAGAAGCCGCCTATTGTCAGGCCCGCCACGGACTCGAACCCCATTGATGTTAGATACGGCAGTACGAGCATAGCGTCGGCCACCCTGAACTGTAGAGGTCCGAACGACCAGTAGCCGAGTACCACCGTTAAGGCTGTGTAGACGCCTGCTATTGCCATGGCCTTTGCGACCTTCACGCTTTTCACTAAGTACTCCCTCTCCACAACGGCTCATATGCAGGCTGGTTTTTAAACGTCATTTGACCCCGCTTTGCCGCACCCCCTCTAAACACTGTACGTGAACACGGGCCCGACGCCGTTCTTCAACAGGAACAAGGCTATTGTCGAGGTCAGTAGGTCGGCGAGACTCCCCGGGTTAATCATCCTACTCTTGAGAGACCTGTCGAGCTCGGACACCCTCTCCTCGAAAGACGGGTCAAATAGACGCTCTTTCACCTTCTCGGCCTCTCTCTTCACTTCCATTGCTACTGTGTAGCCGTGCTTCCGTGAGACGAGGGTGTCGATTTCCGTGGACAAGAGCTCGATAAAGGTCGCTACGACGGCCTTATTCCAGTCCCTGAAGGCTGTTACATACTTCTCGAGCACGCCTAGGAGCGCCCTGCTTCTCTTTAGACCGGAGACCACTTCGTCTGACACGACGTCTACCCTCGACGCGTACTGGAGGACGTCGACAAGCCTGTGCCCCCTGGCCCGAAGCTTGTCTGCGAAGCCGGGGTCCCACACGTCAACAAACCCGCCGTCTACATCACCCCTCCTGATATAGCTGGGTTTAACTAGCCGGACAGCCCTATAGAACCATACAGAGTCCTCGACCGTCGTCTCCTCTACTACGGCCTTGTAGTTCCCGATAAAACACTCGTAAGACGGGGTGCCCGTCCCCACGCACCTCCCTATAGAAATTGCTAGAGGTGAGAGCAGCAAGATCTGCCCGAGAGACGTGTTGAAACCGCTATACACCACAGTGGCCCTAGCGGCCCTGTACACCACCTTACCAAGGCTCACCCTCTTTGCGATCGCGTCGCGCATGGTTCTCTCGAAGACGTCTTTCAACGCGATAGAGTTCAAGAGGAAGGCTAGGTAGGGCTTGTCCCTGTACTCGGACAGCCTGTGCGTGTTGCCAGGTTTAGGGTAGGCCGAGACCTCTAGGGCGATAGAAAACGCTAGGAGCGTCGAGTAGCGTTCTACAAGGTTCCTGGTAGCCTGCGTCAAAACCTCTTAAACCTCTCCGAGTTTTCAACTCTGCCTCTCGGGTGGTAACCCATGACCTCCCAGTAGCCGTCCCTGTACTCGCTGGTGAACTCCAGCCTCTTCACCCACTTAACGCTCTTCCAGCCGTAGAGGCCGGGGAAGAAGAGCCTGACGGGACCCCCGTGCTCGGGCGGGAGGGGCTTGTCGCCCATGTAGAGTACTAGGACCCCCTTCGAGAACTCGTTGACCGGGACTATAGCGGAGTAGCTGTCGTATCCCGTTATGTACACCCACCTAGCCTCCTTCAAGGGTTTTGCCAACTCGGTGACGAGCCTAGTCTCGACACCCCTTAACCGGACCGACCTAACGCTCCAGCCTGTGACGCAGTGGAAGTCCGTCGTGATCGACGCCATAGGCATCTTAACTAGGTCGTTGTAGTGGAGTATAGGACTGTTTTCGACTAGGCCGGCTACCTCAAGGTACCACTCGCTGGGCTGTACTCTGGGGACGCCCCTTACAGCATATATCACGGGGTACGGTATGTAGACCTGCTGGTCTGCTACCTGGGTGGTCTCGTTCATGTCTTTGTCTGGGTTGTACCTGCCGATCGTCAGCCCGCTCTCCAACGCCCTGGATACGCTCTCCAGCTCCCTTGGTACAACAAATAATACTCGTGCCACAACGTTGTCGACGGCGACGACCCTTATGCCGACGTACTCGCGGGCTGATGCAACGGGCTTAAAGTGTAGCCTGAAGAGGACTGTCCTGGAGCCGATCGCCTCGTTACTCGAGAACTCAAGGACCCCCTCTAGGCCGGCCCCCTTTAGTACACCCTCCACGAAGGACTTGACGTCTTCCACGTCGTTGAAGACGACGTTAACCGGACAATCGTACACCGCTAGAATTCCGGGCCACTCTTCCATACCTGCGGTCTTGTAGCACAGCAACCTCGGGCACCAAGAGGACCGAATGAGAGACAGGTGATAATTAGCTTTGCGCCGGCTTAATGAACGACCTGATCGAGAGGGAAGGGTTGTTTCTCGCGAAGCCAGGTAAACATTTAACGTTGTGTTCTTTACACTTAGACTCTATGTAGTTGAACAGGCTTCTCCAGTCGTAAGAGGTAGCCCTCTTAGCGTAAGGGGCTAAAACGTGCCCTCCCGACATGAACGGCTTGACGTGCAGGCTGTCGTAGTAGAAGTCTGAGCGCGTCGACTCGGCTAGCCTGAGTAGAGCCTCTACGTCGTCCCCGCCGTCGTTCAGACCTGGTATTATCGGTCCGTAGAACAGCCACGTCTTGACCCCCCTCTCTGAGAGACGTTTCAGGGCACTGGCTCTCTCGCTCGGTGGCGGCGCCCTCGGCTCGATAAAAGAGGCGACCTTGTTGTCGAGGGTCGTAATAGTGAAGCCCACGTCCACCCTGTCTTTGTACGCCGCGAGTATGTCTACGTCCCTGGTCACGAGCGGGTTCTTTGTCTGAATACTCACTTTGAACCCTAGTGGTAGGAGGACCTCTAGCGACCTACGCGATAACTGGTAGGTGGCCTCCACGGGCTGGTAGGCGTCTGTTATAGTGCCTAGCCCTACAACCCCTCTAGGCTTGCTGGGGGCCTCCTTCTTCAGCACTTCGACTATGTTTACCTTGACGGCTACGACCTCACCCCAGTTCTCTGAGACTTCGCGTATCCTAGTGTAGAGCCTAGCATAGCAGTACGTGCAGGCGTGGTAGCAGCCGAGGTAAGGGTTTAGAGCGTAGTCTAAGTCCGGCAACCCGCTCTTAGAGAGCGCTCTCGTAACCCTGACTTCTAGGATCTTGATAGTTATGCACCTCGACTAGACATAAACCTCGTAATCTCCTCCGTGGCGACTATAGTCTGGAGGAGCTTAGACGACTTAAGCCACCTCTTCGCGCCCAGCTTAGTCCTCTTGTCCAGGTAAGCCAGTACCTCTCTAACGTCGTTAGTCGTCAAGACAGGGCCCCTATCGTAGGCCTTCCTGAGCGACTCCCTCACGAACCAGACCCCTATCGCGAGGTTGAAGCCCGGGTATATCTCCCGGAGCAATACCGCCATAGCCTGCCTCCTCAACTTGTAAAGGTGTTCGGCCGTGGCGAGCCTGCTCGCGTAATAGCAGCCGCCGATAGATGGGTATTCGTCTCTACCCCTGTACAGCTCGTAGTCCCCTTCCACGCTCACCTCACTACCTAGCGGGTTCCAAGTCGATCCAGGCCACCACGCCTCCATCCACTCGAACCCCCACTTCCTCGGTGCTAGTATTGCGATGAACAGGTTGTCGTGTATAGAGATCTCGTACACCCTGAACTCGTCTATGGGCTCGAACCTCTTCACCTCCTTTACAAGTTTCTCGGAGATGATCGAGTCCACTGCGGTGATACTCCACCTAGTGGGTACTAGTACTCTGCTGCCTTTCCTGCCGAGCACGCCTATGCTGAGAGCCCTCTGGATGTACGACACGGGGAGACCGCTCATGTACAACTCAATAACTGCCGTAGAGGCCTTTACGTCGTCGTTTATCAGCCTATCGACTATGCCGGGTACTTTCGGGTTTGAGTCAACTCTGAAAGACTCGAAGGGACTTCTAGGGCCTATCGGGGGGTTCGTCTCGTCTAAGACAATGTTCGTCTTTGGAGGCTTCTCCAGCTTCAGCTCGACGTCTACAGGCCTAGTGCTCAAGGCGACCTCTTGGATCCTACTGAGGACGGGGTGGTCGACCTCGGTCTTCTTGTTTAGCCTAAACCCAAGTACGAGGGTCAACCTATAGTCTAGTATAGTGTTGAGGTCCAGGCCGATCCACTGCTCGGGGTAGTCGTAAATAGTCGTGTCACCCGTCTCGGGAGGCACGCTCAAACCGACTCTTACAACAGGGTACCCGACTCTCCCTACAAAGACCGATGGGGGTGACGAGCCGAAAACCTCTCTCTTCGTGACCAGGCTGCTCAACTTGAAAGACACGTATTGTTTGACGAGTATTGGACAGTACGATAGACCACACCAGCCCCTCCCTCTACATAGAACACACAAGTTGGAGGGGTACGTGTGAGCCCTGCTCATGAGGGTTCTTCCACTCGGGTCTTATCACTTCTATTCTAAATTCCTCTTAATAAAGAAGGCTGATAGGACCGATTCCCACTACCCCGGCTTGTTGGAGTTGTTGACAACCTCGGGGGCGAACCTGTACGCTACGCCGCTACTGATGACTCTCAGCATAGAAGATATCATGAAAGGCGCGTAGACGAGCCCCGTTAGGCCCGCGACTACCGAGCCTGTGAAAGAGGCTGCCGAGGCTATCAGGTTTGACGACAGGTTGAGTAGCGAGATGAAGACCGGTCTCTCCTCGCTGGGCGTTATGTAGAACGTGTATAGTGCTCCTGTGAGGTCGAGCGATGACCAGGCGAACCCGCTATAGGCTTCTGCCAAGACGGTCATCCAAGAGTTGGGTACTGTGATATAGGCTATGGGGACGAGGCTTGTTGTCGCCATCCCCAGGCTCATGGTTCTCCTAGAGCCCCGCAAGTTCAGCTTCTTCTTCCAGAAGTCTATTGTGAAGAACTTCACCATAAGCCCCGTCATGTTCTTGAAGAGTATTACCACCTCGTTACCCCCGAGCACGTTGAGGACGAGGTAGTCCCAGAAAGGCGCTGGTAGGTTGACTGAGTAGCTGAACAGTAGCTGCAACAGCAGGTACTTCGACGCGCTGTTTGAAATAGAAGGTAGCCTGCTGTTTCTACTCCTCCTCGAGTTGTTCAGGGACGGTACTATCCCGTTACCGATGTTACGACGCCCGGGATCCCTTATGGACACGAGCATGGCAGTGGAGAAGACAGCAGCCACTAGTGAGACGAGGTAGACTACTGTGTACGCCTCTAATAGGTTTCTCATTGTGAGAAAGACTAGGGTCCCCGTAAGCATTGAGGAGGCGATCGCGACGTAGTTGAGCTTGTTTATCCTAGCCCAGAAACCCGCGGCCTCCTCCAAGGAGACCAAGTCGCCCAGCAGGTCCCCAGCGGCTATCCCTGCTATACCACCGGCGAACTGTGTCAGGGTCGTAAGCCCGAGTAAATACTCGAAGTTGTACGGGTAAGGTAGGAGGACGCTTAGAATGGACATTGACATCCCAATCCTGTTCAAGGCGCCGCCTATGCTCCATAAGAGCTTCCTGTTTCTCTTAATGTAGCTCGCGAAGAAGACGCCGGGTAGCTGTGAAAGGGCGTACGTGAAGATCCTTGTGGAGGTCAGAATACCGATGTCAAGGATGTCCAGGTTCAGGACTCTCAACGCGAAAGCGTTCGCGAGCCCCGAGGATAGGTTGACGGAGAAATTGTACGACGTGGTCTCGAACTGGAAATACCGCTTACTCTTCTCGGCGACGTCGTCGGTGCCCGTCAACGTAAGCCCCTCAACTAGATGGGTATGCCGTTCGCTTAAAACAGGGGCCTCTAAACCCGTGTTCAGGAGGCTAGTGGAGAGGGGTGAGAATAGAGAGGTGAGAAAAAAGGCTATAGGTCTAGCTCGCCTAAAAGCTGGTCTCTCCTAGCGATCTCCCTCTTCTTCTTGAAGAGCCTTGTAGAGAAGTACCTCGCTGCGTAGTCCGGGAGTATGGTGACGACCTTCGAGCCGCTGCCCAGGTTGTACTTCTGGGCCAATTTGATCGCGGAGACCACGTTGGCACCGCTGCTGATCCCGACCGGCAGACCCTCTAACCTGGCGATCTTCCTCGCCATACTGATCGCCTCGTCGCTGCTGGCTGTCACGAAGTCGTCTAGGAGGTGCTTGTACTTGAATATAATGTCCGGGACGAAGCCGTCGCCTACACCCTCAATCTCGTGCCTACCCCAAGGCCCCGGCTTGCCCTCCTTGAACCAGTGCGCCGCGACAGGGCACTCGGCGGGCTCTGCTCCCGCAACTATCACTTTCTTACATTCCTCCTTCAGTCTCTTGGCCACTCCTATCAGAGTCCCGCCTGTACCCACTTGGGCCACAAAGGCGTCTGGGCACCCCACCTGCTGTAGTATCTCCTTCCCCGTGGTCTCGTAGTGCGCCTGCACGTTGGCCTCATCGCTCCACTGGTCGAAGAAGTAGTACTTGTCCGGGTTCTCGGCAGCGAGCTTCTTAGCCTTCTCTAGCGCGAGACCTGCATCGCTCTCTCCTCCAGGGGTGAACAGGAAGTCTGCTCCGAACAGCTTCATTAACATGAACCTCTCGGCGCTCATCTCCTCGGGTATGACTATCAGGACCTTGAAGCCCATGAAAGACCCAATCGCGGAGAACGCTATACCGGTGTTACCGGTAGTCGGCACTACTAGCGTCATACCGGGTTTTAGCTCGCCTTTCTCCATAGCTCTCTTTATCATGTAGTAGGCCATCCTGTCTTTCACGCTACCGGTCGGGTTCAAGAACTCCATTTTACCCCATATCTCGGCTTTCACGTCGCTGGGAACAGCCCTCGACAGCCTTATGATCGGCGTGTTCCCGATGCAGTCCAGTATGCTGTTGCAGACCTTCACCTAGCTCACCTCGCCTTAGACTATTAACGTGGTTGAGTATAAATTGCTTACTTTTCAACGTCGTAGTAGACAAATGTAAAGAATTTTATACCAGCCCCTCTATAAAGGGTTGACAACTAAGGGTGGTGGGTATAGAGCTTGTTAGTATATACAAGCCAAAGAGCCTCAGCGACGCCCTCGAGTTCTTAGACAAGAACGCCCCCGATGTAAAGCCCATTGCGGGCGGCACTGAGTTGTTGCTGTTGATAAGGGACAAGAAGATAAAGCCGCCTAAGTACCTCCTCGACCTGTACCCGTTGAAGAAGCAGCTATCCTACGTCAAGGTTGAGAATGGCCTCGTGAGAATTGGTGCCCTGACCACGGTGTACGAGCTGGGCCAGAGCATCCTACACAGAGATAAGAGGTTCGCCGGGTTCGTGGACGTCTACGACAAGTTTGGGACCATGGCGCTGAGGTTCGAGGCTACGATCGGTGGTAACTTGAACGCCGCGACGCAGTACAGCGACTACATTACACTAATGCTCGTCTACGACGCGTCTGTTAGACTAGAGAGCGTGAAAGGCGTGAGAGAGCTCAAGCTCAGCGAGTTCATAGTCGACAAGAGGAAGACGGCTCTAAACCCCAACGAGATCGTCACAGAGGTTGTCTTCAGGGAGCCCCCGCTCGACTCAAGCAGCTCTTTCGTCAAGTTCGATAGGAGGGAGATACTGATAGCCGGCATAGTCACCGAGGCGACCTACCTGCACCTAGAGGGAGAAACGATAAAGGACGTCAGGATATCCTTCGATATGGTCGCCGGTAAGAGGATCCCCGCGAGGGCTCTGAAGACAGAGGAGTTCTTGAGGGGGAAGAGCTTCACGAGCGACCTACTAGAGGAGGCCGCTGAGAAGGTGCTGCCTCTCGAGATGTCGAGGGTTACAGACTGGTGGACAACGGCCGACTACAGGCTCGAAATGTCCAAGGTCTCTTTGAAGAGGGGTCTGAAACTCGCGTACGAGAGGGTGAAGGGGGTGAGGTAGATGGTCAAGGTCACTCTCACAGTCAACAACGTTAAGTACGAGCTCGACGTTCCTCCGCTGGAGAGGCTCATCGACACCCTCCGCTATAGGCTAGGATTCACGAGCGTCAAGGAGGGCTGTGGTAGGGGCGAGTGCGGCAGTTGCATAGTGCTGGTTAACGGGAACCCCGTCCACAGTTGCCTGGCGTTGACTTCGAGGCTGGACGGCGCTGAGATAACGACACTAGAGGGGCTGGCGCCCGCCGGTAAGGTGCATGCTATACAGGTGGCTTTCATCGAAGCAAGGGGTGTCCAGTGCGGGTTCTGTACACCTGGCTTCATTATGGTGACGAAGGCGCTACTGGACAGAGTCAGCGACCCCGACGACAAGACTATACGTGAGTGGCACTCAAGCGTGTTGTGCAGGTGTGGTAGCTACCCGTATTACTCTGAGGCTGTGAAGAGGGCCGCTAAGTACCTCAAGGAGGGTAAGATTTACTTTGACGAGAAGGAGGTCAGGGAGAAGTACCACCTCAAGGTCCTCGCGAGGTGACGGGCATGAGTAAGCCCGACTACGTGGAGATCGTCGAGGAGGTGTTCTACAAGTACAAGGACAAGAAGACAGAGGAGTTCAAGTATATAGGCAAGAACGTCGTACGCTGGGACGCGATCGCCAAGGTAACAGGCCAGCCGGTATTCACTGCTGACCTGCTAAAGCTCGTCAAGAACCCGGTGTTCGTCTACAGCGTGAGGACAAAGTACGCCCACGCGAAGGTCAAGGGCATTGACTACAGCGACGCCCTTAAGTATCCAGGAGTACTCGCCGTGTTCACGGCTAAAGACGTCCCCGGGATCAACGACGTCGGCTACGTTATACCAGACCAACCACTGCTCGCGGACAGGAAGGTAAGGTACATAGGCGACACCGTGGCGCTAGTAGTAGCGGAGTCTCTCGAGAACGCTAGAGAAGCAGGCGGGCTCGTTCAGGTCGACTACGAGCCTCTCAAAGTCTACCTAGACCCCCTGGAGATAATAGACCCGGAGACCTTCGAGGAGAAACCCCACGAGCTGATACACGACGAGCGCGGCACGGACATCCTTACCAGGTACAAGATCAGAGTTGGGGACGTGGAGAAGGCCTTTAAGGAGGCCGCGGTAGTAGTAGAGAACAAGTACGAGACACCGTTCCAAGAACACGCCTACATAGAGCCCGAGGCGGCTATTGCTATACCGGAGCCGGACGGTGGCGTCACGATATACGCCAAGACTCAGTGCCCCTTCGACACTAGGAAGGCTGTGGCCAACGTCCTGGGCCTACCGTTCAACATGGTCAGAGTCATAGCCCCCGCGCTAGGAGGCGGCTTCGGCGGCGCTGAAGACGTAGGCAACGAGATAGCGGCGAAGGTCGCTCTTGTTGCGACCAGGCTGAAGAGGCCGGCCGTACTGATCCACACGAGGGAGGAGTCGATCATAGGCCACACGAAGAGGCACAGAACCATATCCTGGTACAGGCACGCGGCCGCCAGAGACGGGACTCTACTGGCAGTAGAGGCGAAGGTCATCTTAGACAAGGGCGCCTACGCAAGCCTCGGCCCGTTCGTGGCCTGGAGGGCAGTAGTACACAGCACCGGGCCCTACAAGGTCAGGAACGCCAAAGTCGACGTAGTCGCGGTGTACACCAACAAGATACCTGGCGGTGCGTTCAGAGGGTTCGGCAACCCACAAGTCACCTTCGCGGTCGAGAGGCAGATGGACTCGCTCGCAGAAGAGCTCGGCATGGACCCAGTCGAGCTGAGGCTAAAGAACGTGCTGAGGAACGGCGACAGGACCGTACACGGCCAGCTACTCGACCACGGCGTCGGGGCGGAAGAGGTCATCAAGAAAGCCGTGGAGCTTAGCGGCTGGTACGAGAAGAGGAGACTGTACGCCTCGCTCACAGGCCCCGTGAGGAGGGGTATAGGCATAGCGATATTCTACCACGGGAACAGCATCGGTGCCGAGGGCGCCGACTACTCCAGCGCTTCCGTGATCATTCAGAGGGACGGCTCTATAATATTCAGGACTGGCCTGACAGACATGGGCCAAGGCGCGATACAAGGCTTGATCAACATTCTCGCAGAGGTTCTAGGAGTACCACCTAACTACATTAAAGTGGAGGCAGCCGACACGGCCGCGACACCGGACGCCGGTCCAACAGTAGCGTCTAGGTCGACAGCCATGGGCGGCAACGCTACGCTGGTAGCCGCTTACAAGCTAAGGCAGAGGCTGAACAAGCTCGCTGCGGAGCTTCTCGGCTGCGGCTCGCCCGACGACGTAGTCATCGAGGCACCCAAGGTGTACTGCAAAGACGACCCATCCCACACGATCACCTGGAGGGAGCTAGTCGAGCAGGCCTTCTGGAAAGGCGTGCCGCTCCAGGAGTTCGGCTTCTACAGGGCACCGCCAGCTGAGTGGGACGAGGAGACCGGTACTGGTGCGCCGTACTTCACGTACACCTACGGTGCTATCGTAAGCGACGTCGAGGTAGACCTCGAGACAGGCTTAGTGAGGGTAAAGGAGGCGACCACCGTCTACGACATCGGCAGGGTGATCAACAGGACTGGCGCGGAGCTTCACGCTATTGGGGGCTACATCCAGGGCATGGGCTACGCACTGATGGAGGACCTGTACTACGACTCGGCGGGTAGGCTCATGAACGACAACTTGAGCACATACCACATACCGACGGCCAGGGACATCCCCGAGAAGTTCAACGTTTACTTCGTTGAGGCCGGCTACTACCACGCGCCATTCGGGGCGAAGGGGCTGGGCGAGCCATCTATAGTGGCTATAGCCCCTTCGATCGCCAACGCCGTGGTGAACGCCCTGAGGAGCAAGCAGGCCAACAAGCTCGTCAACAAACACCCGTTGACGCCCGACTACGTGTACAGCGTTATAAAGAAGGCTGGCGTGAAGCCGTAGGGTTTTCACAAGACCTCTTTTTCCCTCCTCACTTAAACCCCCCTTTTGCCCACACCCTCCCTCTATCGGCTACAATGTACACACCACTCTCCCTATACTCTATCTCCCCTTCGACGTAGTACACCCCCGGCGGTAGCTCTGCGTAGAGCTCCTTGTGAGTCTCGAACACTAGTTCTTCACCACCAATAAACGCCCTTCTGCGAGCGGGCAGTACAGGGGTCGCCCTGTCTCTCAGCTCGACAACACCCCTCACGTTAACCCTCCTTACAACCCTGTCTACACACGTGTGCCAACCAGCTCTATACCTGTACGGTCTCAAGTTCACGACGACACCATGTACTGACAGGTGGAGTAGTGTCCTGGCCTTCAACGCAAGGTAGAGGTCGAGGTCGACCCGGTCCGCGTGTTTAGTGTAGTACTCTCTCAGCGAGTGCCAGAGCCCTGCCCTCTTCAAGACCCCTCTAGCTACCAGTGCTTCGAGCCTTTCCACTGTAGACTCGTCGGCACCGTATAAGACGATGTCGACATCGCCGGCCTCGTAGGGGTCGACTAAGTAACTCCCAGTAACCTCCATATCCTCCTCGTCGAAGTCTAGTAGATACGACAGTAGCCGGAGGACGGGCGTATCTAGTCCTGTGAAGGGCTTGGAAACCTCGTCTAAGGGTATCAACGGCAATCTCAACTTCAGGCAATCCCACCACGACTCGTAGGTGCGTAGAAGTTTCTCGGCTTCGCGGTGCTCCATTTTTCTCCTATTGACGAGGTCGTATCTAGGGTAGGCGACAAGCCAACCGGGTTTGTGCTGGAATCCCTTGACTAGCCACCCGTAACCTCCGTATACAACAAACTCTCCTTCAAGGGCCCTTAGCAAGGGCTTACCTGTGGGTGTCGTATATGTGAACCCCCTTCTCCACCCACTCCCAGCCGAGGCCATAGAACTTGCTTAAGACCTCTGGCACGAGTACTTCTCCAGGGGGACCGTAGGCGTACAGCGTCTTGTTCAGTATGAGGATCATCTTAGTCCACTTCACCATGATCAATGGGTCGTGGGACGTGACTACTATTAGCTTCTCCTCGCTCAGCCTCCCGAGGGTCTCTGCCAACAGTGCCCTACCCTGGGGGTCTATGTTTGCCAGCGGCTCGTCAAGTAAGAGTATAGGCGGGTCGGCAACAAGCGTCCTCGCCAAAAAGACTCTCTGCCTCTCCCCACCGGAAAGCTCAGACACCCTCTTATGCCACAACTCCTCGGTCAAGCCGGCCCTCAAGAGGGCGTTTCTAACGGCCTTGCTGTCTCTCTTGAATAACCGGGGCCAAGGCCTATGCAGTCTGAAACAGCAGTCCACGAGCTCCCAGACAGTGAAAGGCGCGTTTAGCTCCAACTCGGAGGTCTGGGGCATGTACCCGATTCTCCCCTTTAACGTTTCAGGTCTAGACGTGACGTCGACGTTGTCTATCAAGACCCTCCCCTTGACCGGCTTAACAAACCCGAGTATTGCCAAAAGAAGAGTGGTCTTGCCAGCTCCATTAGGCCCTATGATCTGAACAAGCCCAGGCCCTCTAAAATCCACGTTTAAGTTGCTTAAGACCAGCGTATTATTCCGTTTAACTGTCAAATCAACAAGTTTGATCTCCACTACTCGAACCACCCTGTGGTATTCTAATTGTGCACAATCCTTTTAAACCCACATAATAGATTGTGCACAACGGGGATGCCTGTGAGGTACCTCGCTCTCGTTGCTATTAGTTTAGTCGCGGTAGTACTGTTCGCTAGTACTCCTGGTAACGCCGTTACTAATAGACCTCTCCGGGTAATCACGACGTTTCCAGGACTCAAGTACGATGTCCAGAACCTGGTCTGTGAAGGGGATGTTGTTGAAACCTTATTACCCCCCGGGGTGGATCCGCACGAGTATTCATTGACGCCGGGGGACATAACTAAGCTACAGGAAGCCGACTTGATCGTGTCAACAGGCCACACCGGCTTCGAGCAGAAGATAGAAGAACTCTGGAGGAGTGGAGTGATCAAGGGGGTTCTAATCAATGTGCTCGAGTTACCAGGGATAACGATCTTCACTAACCCATCGACTGGGCAACCAGATTACCACATGCCAATATACTACCCTCTAAATTACATTGCTTTCGTAAGAAACGTCTCCGAGACTCTCGCCTCTCTGAACCCAGCGGCGTCCCAATGCTATTTGAGCAGGGCTCTAAACGTTACCACACGTGTAGCCGGCTTGTACGTGTCAACGCCTCCTCTTAGAGGCAAGGCCGTAGGAGACCTGCCTTACACAGTCTACGTCGCCAACTGGCTCGGTCTCGACTTGGCTGGCCTAATAATTAAGGAAGAGGGTCTACCTGCTACACCCGGCGAGCTCTCCACGTACCAAGAGATGATGAGAAACGGCAGTATTGCGTATGTACTCGTGACAGTCTATGGAAGTACCAAATCGACAGTCTCGACTCAGTTGGAGAACATGGCTGCTTCTTACGGCGTAAAGGTTATTAAGCTGTATGGCGCGGTGTACCCCAACTCCATCCTTGACAAGCTGGTTTACGTCTACACTCAGATCACCAACACGTCGCTAACCACGGCTACGGAGACGGCACACCAGGTTACGCCGTCCGGGCTCTCGTGGTTTGGCGTTGCCATGATAGTCGTAGCCGTGATAACACTAGTAGGCCTCGCAGTATACCTACTGGTGAGCCGTAAATGAAGCACGATCTCGTGTTAGCTGGCTTATTAACTGCTTCACTGCTCTACGCTCTCGGTCTCTCGGCAATATACAACCCCCTATGGGTTTTAGTAATGGTGTCCACATCCCTCGGCTTTGCGATCGTGAGCGTTATCGTTGCTTACAGGAGGCTATTTTTTCTAGCCTCCGAGATGCCCCACGTCAGCTTTCTTGCCGTGTCGTTAGGGATTTACATATCATACGTGCTTTGGAGAGGGTTTGAGATTGTTCTCTCCATAATAGTGGGTCTGGGGCTCACCTACATAGTTGGCTACATGATCCATAGACGTGTCGACCCTTCTATCGCTACATCGGTATTTGTAGGCTCCACTACATCGCTGAGTGTACTGGTGGCTTACTTTGTCTTAACGAGAGTACCCGTGGCGTACGACATAGCGAGTCTTATAATAGGAGACCCACTACTAGCGACCTACAGCGACGTGATAGCTTGCGTTCTAACGACTATTTTTGCACTAGTGGCGTTTATTTTCACATACCACGAGCAGGCTTCAATAGGTTTAGACAGGGTTGCGGTCAAGATCGCGGGGGTTGACACGAGGGTCTACGACCTCTTGGCGTACACTCTCCTCGGGGTCAGCACCGTCGGTATGCTGAAAGTCACAGGATACATCATGGAACACGTGTTCATACTCATGCCCCCCGCTATCGCATTCTCCCTCGCGAGGAGTTACAGGGGGGCGGTCTACACAGCGGTACTATCGAGTCTTCTCGCTAGCTTAATAGGCCTCCACCTGAGCATCCTGCTCAATCTAGCCCCCTCGGGCATGGCCGGCTTAATTATGCTCCTGATGTACATAGCTAGCTTACTGGTGAAGAGGGCATGAAGAGGAGGAGGTTCGGTATTAGCCTACCCGAGGAGTTAGCCTGTGAGCTTGACAGAATATCAAGAGAGCACGGGTTAGACAGATCCAGCGTAATAGCAACGGCGGTGGAGAAGTACGTTGAGGGTATGTCCCACTACAAGAACAGGCACGAGTGTCTAGGCGTCTGTATAGCTGTCACCGAGGGGGAGCCTAACCTTAGGCTGGAGGAGTTTAGGGAGGTAGTCGTTGGCTACTATCACAACCACGCAAAAGGGCTGTGCCTCAATATATTTGTATTACGGGGGGACTCAAACAAAGTTCTAGAGCTGTACTACAAACTTAAGAAGAGCTCGAAGAAGACAGTACTGGTTCCGCTACACTAGGCGTTAAAAGAGGCGCTCCAAGGCGCCTCGCAGGAGTGATCAGGCTAGGCTCTCCATATTCTTCGGGATACCTGGATCCAGCCTCCCCAACTTCTTCTTCAACTCCTCTATAAGCGGCTTCGACAAGTTGTAGACGCCGCCCTTGTACTCCAGGTACCCCGCTGTTATGAGCCTCGATATGACTCTCGAGACCTCTCTTTCTATAACCACGTCGTCTAATTCGGGTACTAGGTCTTTCTCCCCCCTCGAAGCTCTCCTCTTAACCTCCTCCCTCAATTCGATCAGAGCTATAATCTCCCCCACGCTAATGTTCTTGATGAAGTACTCCATTACGATCCTCTCTAGCCTCCCCATCGACAAAACGTCTTTGAGTCTGATCTCACCGGGCAAGTCCGATCCCCGCTAGTAGTACCACGTGTTATAGTACGTGGGCTCGTTAACCATGAAACTCTTGTTTCTAAACGCCGTGCACACGTTCCTCAGAATGCACTTTTCGCACTCGGGCTTGTCTCTTAGGCAGACCGTCCTTCCGTGGAGCCAGAAGAAGTCATCTAAGGTGCTGGCCCGAATGCCCGCCGTGCTCGACAGGTGCCTGTAAGCCAGCTTCACCGTTAACCTCAGTAATACGTCCTCGTCGCGAGATATCTCGACTCCCTGTTTTATCTTGTCCCAGAGCTCGCCCGAGACGACGACCAAGCCGGTCCTTACGGCCTGCCTGGTCAGGTGGTTGTCTACAGCTACATCAAGCTCGTCTACAGGGTTGAACAAGCCGCGTCCAGCTAGGAACTTTGCTAGGAGCATGGTCTTCTTCTCGACGGGGTCCTCGAAAGCCTTGAAAACCCTCATGTAGTCGACGAAGCCCTGTTCGCCTAGCGACCCTCTCAACCTCCCTCCCGCGGACCTTATGAGCTTCGTCACCAAGCCGTCCCAAAGCCTAGTCAGCTTAAATCCGAGGTCCCGTAGTAGCATCGCCCTCACTTCGGGGTCCGGTGGCGTGGCACCCCCTACGCTCAACCACTTCACCACGTCTTCAACCTTGATCTCGGCGAGCCTACCAGGGTCGAAGAATGAGGGGTCCTCGTCGAACTTCAACTTGCCGAGCCTGTACAACAGGTCGGCCCCGTGGTAACAGCCGTCTTCCAGACAGGCCTCGTAGGGCTTCCCAGGCCTACTGAGCCTGTGGTCCATGGACACCATCACGACGAAGTACCTCGCGACACTCTCCTCGTCTGCTGTAGCCGGTGGGTAGAAGCGCTGGTCATAGAGGTCGAGTCTGGGTAAGTTGATCGAGTGCTTTTTGAGAACCCTTCCAACTCTCTCGACAGCTCTCCTATCGATACCCACTAGATCCATTGAGGGCGCCCTACTAACCGGTCACGCTGTACCTGTACTCAACTACATTAATCGAGGGCTCGTTTTTAAACCAGACGTGGGGGTCGAGGAACACGGCTTGACGTGACTGTACAAACCCAACAAGGGTCTCCTGCCCGAATATGGCTGTTTCTGCTCTTAGGTTGCCCACAACTGCTTTCTTCAAGAAAACCAGCTCGGCTGAGACAGCGTCCACCACGACTTTTCCTTTAAGCCCGAGTAAGAAGGCCTTAACACAGTCGAGCCTACTCAACCTGACGAGCTTGCCAGCTGCCAAGATGAGGCAGGTGTCCCCTACAACCCAGTCGCCCGAGCCAGAGCCGTAGAGTAGTACTGTATCGGCTACGCACAACCCCCTGATCTTGAACTTACCGAAGTGAACTACCTCCTTGTTCTTCACGTTCTCGAAAACTCTCGTTCCGAAGGTTATCATACGACCACTTTAGCCAGTCAGTGACCTCGCGATCAGCCTAGCCCTGACAACGCTTTCTCTGGCCTCGACCAGGTTTTGGTATATCTGGAAGACAACCCCCTTCGACGTCTCTGTATCGAGTGTGAGCCTAGCCACTAGCTCCTCTATCTTGTCCATCGAGTCTATAGCCTTATCTAACAGCTTTACTAGCTCCTCTAGTTGTTGCAAGGCTGAACCCTATCTTTAAACCCTGGTTGAAGGCTCTTAAATTAGCCTCCGCCGCCCTGCCTGAGAAGAGGGTGTCTATCGCCTCCTCCACCTTGACCGTGCTGATCAACCTCCTCAGCCTCTCGTCGACCGCGATGGATATCCCGAGGAGAAGGGTGTTCGAGTAGAGGGGGGACCCGGCTACTTGTTTCGCCTCGTTATCGGCGTCGTAAACGTAGACCGACCCGCCGAATGTCTTACGCAACGCCTCCTCTACGACGTCCAGACCGGGTGGTCTTGTGAGGGGAGGGGGGAGCCTAAGGCGGTTGACGACCAGGACAGCGCCTCTCCTAGCGTAGGACAGGTACCTGAGTGCTTCTAGAGCTTCGAGCGCTATTACGTGGTCTGCCTCGCCGACTGGTATGATCGGGGCGTCCTTGTTGTTCAGCCTCACGTGGACTGCCAGGCTTCCACCTCTCTGGCTCAGCCCGTGGGTTTCAGCGACCGTGACTTCAATGCCCGAGAGTGTTGATGCCCACGCTATCAGGCTCCCCAGCGTGAGGACCCCTTGACCTCCGACCCCGACGATCAACACGTTGAGCTTCTCGGACACCTCAGCCCACCCCCTCGACGAACCTCTCGCTGTACAACCTCTCCCAGCCTTCACTGCCCGGCCTCTTCACGTAGATGGCCTTGAACGGGCAGACGTGTGCGCATAGGTTGCAACCAAGGCACATGTCCTCCACTATAAGGGGCTTCTTAGCCCCCTCTGGGACCACTATAGCTGGACACGCGACGAGGTTGACACACGCCATGCAGCCCGTGCACTTCTCCTCGTCTATAGCGTAGATAGGCAGCCTTATACCAGTCTCTCTCGAAAGCCTGTACGCCTCAAGCGAGCACCTCATCCTCGATACTATAGCCACCTTCCCGCCGCTCAAGTAGTCCTGGAAAGCCTTGACCACCGTCTCAACGGAGTCTCTGACTCTCAACGGGTTGATGACGTAGACTCTAAATCCAACGGACTTCAACACGTCCGTTATCTCGACAACCGGCGCACGACTGCCTGTCGCTGATAGACCTGTCCCCGGGTGCGGCTGATGGCCTGTCATAGCTGTAGTGTAGTTGTCTAGCACGACTATCATGGCCCTACCGTTGTTGTAGATTATGTTGACAGACCCTGGTATACCCGCGTGGAAGAATGTCGAGTCACCTATCACCGCCACGACAGGTTCCTCTACTACCTTACTAATGCCGTGTGCGACGCCGATCGAGCCCCCCATCTCGAAGCACGTCATCTGCGTCTCGAAGGGCTTCTGGTAGCCGAGCGTGTAGCACCCAATGTCGCCCGTGTACACGACGTTCCTCAACTTCAGTTTGTTCGCCGCTATCTTCAGGACGTAGAAGGTCATCCTGTGGGGGCATCCAGGGCACATAACCGGGGGTCTCGGCGGTACCGTAGCCTGCTCCTCGACCCTGAGCGGGGGCGGCGGTGTATACTCGACCCCCAGGAACTTTGCTATGCCCGGTAGAACCCTGTCTAGGCTAAGCTCGCCGCTCTCCGGGATCAACTCTTTGCCTAGTACCCTAGCCTGAGCCCTGTGCTTCCCGAGAACACTCCTCACGTTAGTCTCGACAACGGGGTCGAGCTCCTCTACGACGAGGATCTCGTCTGCTTCACCGGCTACATCCAGTACAGGTTTAACCGGTACTGGCACAGTGAGGTTCAGCTTCAAGACCGTTACCTCGTTCCAGGCCCTGAGCCTCTCGAGCGACTCGGATACGTAGGCGAATGCGAGACCGGGGGCTATGATAGCTTTGCGTTTACCAGGGTTCAGGACCTCGACTAATGGGGGTCCCCAGTCTGCTTCCTCGATGGTCCTCCACACCTTCAGCGCCCTCTCCTTCATTAGCCGCGCGTGCGCCGGGATCAAGACCCAACGCGTCAAGTCTTTGTCGAACACCCCCTTGCAGACCCTTGTCGTCGTTACGTTGTCCTCGAGTTCAACGTACTGCCTGCTGTGGCTCACGCGGGTTGTGGTCCTGAACATCACTGGTTGCTGGTACTTCTCGCTCAACCCTAGAGCGACCTTTACGAGCTTATACGCCTCTCTTACACTACTCGGCTCAACCACTGGGATGTGAGCCAGGTACCCGTACCATCTGTTGTCTTGCTCGTTCTGGCTACTGTGCGCGCTGGGGTCGTCGGCGGAGACAACTAGGAAACCAGCCTTAGTCCCGGAGTAGCCGCTGCTAACGAATATGTCGGCAGCGACGTTCAACCCCACGTGCTTCATGGCGGTGAGGCTCCTCACCCCGGCAATGGCCGCAGCGTAG
This sequence comes from Thermogladius calderae 1633, assembly GCF_000264495.1. NCBI lineage: Archaea > Thermoproteati > Thermoproteota > Thermoprotei > Desulfurococcales > Desulfurococcaceae > Thermogladius > Thermogladius calderae. The sequence continues at coordinate 607,365 of NC_017954.1, forward strand.
GCGGACTCGTAGGCCACCTTCTCGTTGACACTCCACTCGGCTATGACTCCAACGTCCTCTGCGACCTCTGCCACGGACTCGAGAATCTCGGTAGAAGGCGTGCCCGGGTAAGCTGCGAAGTAGCAGACACCAGCCTCAAGGGCACCCCTCGCTATCGCCTCGTTGCCCATATAGAGGACTCTACTCCCCTTCTCGGCGAGCAGTGCCTTTACAGGTATGTCCACCACCTTAAAAGGCCTATACCCGTGTAAACTTAATAGCCGGTCAAGCTATTTAACCTTCGGCAAAAAATTGTGGGATTTGCTTATAATCAAAGTTTAAATATCTGTTATCCCACTACCTTATATTGGGTGAGACGTATGGTTAATGGTAGAGTCATACATGAAGATAATGACGTGATCGTCGCTATAGCTCCAAGAGACGAGGAGCTACCGGGCATGGTGCTAGAGGCGATTAAGAGGAAGGGGCGTCCAATGTACTTCGACGAGATCGTGAAGGAGTTCAGCGGTCTAGCCGGCGAGGACAGGGTTAGGAAGGCTGTAAACCACCTCCTGGCCTTGAAGGCCATCATGGAGTACCCGGACGGAAGTCTCGGACTACCAGGCATGAAGTGGGAGCCTAGGAGAGCGAGGAAGAGGAGGAGGAAGAGGACGCCGAGGCTGATGTCAGTAGACCAGGAGCCCAAGTTCTACTACCTGCCACCCGAACAGTAGGTCTAGGAGGTACCTGGTCTCGTACAACCTCGCTTTTTACACTATTTCTTCCTCCTACTCTTGGGCTTATACTGCCTACCGATACTGGGTTTGTAGTCCCTGCACTTCTCATCTAGGCCTAGGATAGTGATCCCGTACCTGTACTGGAGCTCGCACAAGAAGTGGTCTGGAACGACTGCGAGCGCCCCCCTGTTCGTCTTCACGATGAACGTCTTGTCGGTGAGGCGGTCTACGTTAGCAGTCTCCAACACCCAGTCCAGGAAAATAGGTAGCCTGGTCGTGTTCACGAAACCCCTCTTCCTCTCAATGCCGTACTCGTCTACGACGTTGTCTCCCACCCGGACCCCGTCCTTGCAGACCCCGTTGACGTCGCACTCTATCCTCTTGAACGACGGACTACTCGCTATCTTGCTCAGGACGTCCACTGCTATGCTGGTCTTCTGCTCGGCTACGACCTCCTTAGAAGCCTCCGCCTTCTTCGCTATTTTCTCCTCAGTGAAAGCCCTCACGATCTCCTCGATGCTCGAAAGGCCTGTCTCGCGATCACCAGCGCTATCTGGCCGGCTGGCCTGGGTCGGCTCAGGTTTTTTGAGAAACTCTGTCAGCGGCTTATACTTCCCCTTGCTGTTCTTACTGGTCTTCAAGTATATCATCCATCAAGAGTCTTTATACCGCTAGACTTTAAATAAGGCGAAGCCGGGTATAGAACTGGCCTACCCCCGCCACCTATACAGGCGGCCTCCCCACCCTGTCCGGGGAAGCTAATGGGGACTGTGAGCAAACTACTATACAATCCCCGGGTGTAGGTGGGGTTTAGGGGGTATCTGGCCTCATAATAATTATACTCCTAGCATCCTTTATAAATTTTGATCGGCTCCTAATTGGTGGTGTCAGAGATGAGGCTGTGCGGCTGGGTCTTGAGGAGTAAGACGATCGGTAGAGTCGTGATCGTCGAGGTGTCGGGAGGTGACGTCAGACCTTACGTTCTAGTAGGTAAACAGGACTTGAATCCAGAACTGTACAACACTTTGAGCACTTTACCTCTAGGTTCGGCTGTCTGCTTCGAAGGCGAGCCGGCCAGGGAGCAGAAGAGCAAGAGGGGTACCGAGTTCGAGGTGAAGTCGATCAAGGTTTACGCAGAGCCTATTGAGCCATTACCCGTAGAGCTAGTTGGCAAAGTGCCGTCTCTGCTAGAGACCAGGATCAAGTACAGGTGGCTACTTCTAAGGAACCCCGTCGAGAAGGCCATATTCAGGGTTAGGCAGAGCATTGTCCAGGCGGCCAGGGAGTACCTGGTAAACAACGGCTTCATGGAAATCCACACCCCTAAGATAGTCGCCGCGGGCGCGGAGGGGGGTGCCACCTTATTCAAAGTCCAGTACTTCGAGAGAGAGGCTTACCTGAGCCAGAGCCCCCAGTTGTACAAACAGATACTGATATCCTCCATCCCGAGAGTCTTCGAGATAACCCCATACTTTAGAGCCGAGAAGTTCAACACTGTGAGGCACTTGAACGAGTCTTGGGGTATCGACGTCGAGCAGGGCTTTATAGAGAGCATGGAGGACGTAATGAACACGCTCGAGAACCTGGTCGCCTACATTATCAACTACGTCAGGGACAAGAACAAAGAGGAGCTAGAGACCCTCGACGTAGAGTTGCCCCGTGTGACCACACCGTTCAAGCGTCTCAAATTCGAGGAAGCAGTGGACATACTGCGGAGCAACGGAGTTGAGGTACCCGAGGGAGAGGACCTGAGCGACCAGGCGGAGAGGGAGCTAGGGAAGATCATGTCCGAGAAAGGGAACGACCTCTACTTCATAGTCGGGTTCCCGTGGCAGTCCACAGGGTTCTACTACATGAGGGAAGAGGACGGTCACCACACGAGGAAGTTCGATCTCGACTTTAGAGGGCTCGAGATCGCTAGCGGCGGGCAGAGAGAGCACAGGTACGACAAGCTCGTTGAGGCGCTTAGACTGAAGGGTCTAGACCCAGCCAACTTCTCGTTCTACTTGGAAGCCTTCAAGTACGGCATGCCGCCTCACGGCGGTTTCGGGCTGGGGATCGAAAGGCTCATGATGCAGATGCTGGGGTTAAACAACATCAGGGAAGCAGTGCTCTTTGTTAGAGACAGGACTAGGCTAGTCCCTTAAAGATGTTTAGCATCATAGCCCATAGCACGTAGTGTAAACCTTATTTGTGGCCATAAATATACTCTTGTTGGGTGAAGGATGATTGGATAAAGTGAAGGCTCTCGAGAGATTGAAGAGGAAGCTCACGGTCGAGAACCTCTGGTTGTACGTGATAAGGGTGTTGCTCGACAGCCCTTCGCCGATGAGAGCCTACGACGTCCGTAAGCAGATCAAGTCGAGGTTCAATATCAACCCGCCCGCCATAACTGTTTACACGGTAGTCTACAGGATGAACAGAGAGGGCCTTATAGCCAGGGTCACGGGCGGGGACGAGACGTATTATAAGGTGACCGAGAAAGGGGTCGAGGCTTTTAACCAGGGGCTGAAGTTCCTAGAGGAGACACTTAGGGCATTAGGTGGTCTGAAATGAGGGTCGTGGTAATAGGTCAGGGTATGGCAGCCTCATACTTGGAGGTGGGCCTGGAGAGGCTGAAGAGGAATGAGATACCCGACTACGGTGTACCGTTGAGGGACTGGGTTCCAGTCAAGTACGACGATATCGAGATCGTTGCTGCTTACGACGTTGACGAGAGGAAGATTGGTAAGACGGCCTACGAGCTAGCGAGAGAGTACTTTAATTCTTCGACTATACCCGGCAAGCTGAAAGAGATCCAGGTGAGGAGGGGGATACACCTAGGTAGTTTGAAGGGGCTGCCGTACAAGGCTAGAGGGCTTGAGGAGAAATACGGGCTTGAGAAGTCTATAGAGATGCTCGTAGACGAGTGGAAGAGCTTCAACGCCGACGTGTTCTTGAACGTGATCACCACGGAGCCCGTTGAGCCAATCCACAGCGTGGACGAGCTCGAGGCTAGGGTGAAAGAGGGCTACCTGACCGCGTCTCAGGCATACGCGTACGCCGTTGCTCAATACGCTAGGAGGGTTAAACCGGCTGTTTTAATCAACGCTATACCCTCGCCCGTCGCGACCGACCAGGCCTTCGTAGACCTGTACAAGGCAAGCAACGCAGTGGTGTTCGGTGACGACGCAGCCACGGGCGCGACGCCCCTGACGGCGGACTTGTTGGAGCACCTCTTCCAGCGGAACAGGAGAGTCCTGGACATCGCGCAGTTCAACATAGGTGGTAACACAGACTTCCTAGCCTTAACAGAGCCCGAGAGGAACATCATGAAGAAGAAGACCAAGAGCAGCATGGTCTCCGACATTCTGGGCTACGAGGCCCCGAACTACATCAGGCCCACTGGTTTCCTTGAGCCGCTCGGGGACAAAAAGTTTGTTGCCATGATCATCGAGTATATGAGCTTTGGGGATTTCAAGGACGAGATCTACGTGATAATGAGAGTGAACGACAAGCCGGCAATAGTCGGCGTGTTGATAGACCTAATACGGTTGGGCAAGATAGCACTGGAGAGGGGGTTGTACGGGACGGTCTACGAGGTAAACGCGTTCTACACGAAGAAACCTGGCCCGCCTGGTGTTAAGGCCGTAAGCAAGGTCAAGGCGTTCTACAGGTTACTGGACTGGTTAGGGATAAAAGACCCGAGGGGAATCTAGAGAGTGTTCCAGTGAAGGTGTAGGGATTGAGAGTCGTCCTAATAGGCCCGCCGGGAGCCGGTAAAGGGACTTACTCTGAGTACTTTACGAAGAAGTACTGTATACCACACATCAGCACCGGCGACATCTTCAGGGCTGAAGTCGCCAAGGGGACAGAGTTGGGCCTGAAAGTGAAAGAGTACTTGGACAGAGGGGAGCTCGTACCCGACGAGATCGTGGTCGAAGTGGTGAAGAGGCGGTTAAGCGAGCCAGACACTAAGCGGGGCTTTATCTTAGACGGGTTCCCGAGGACGATTAAACAGGCCCAGGAGCTGGAGAAGATCACTCCCTTAGACGCCGCGATACACATCTACATCTCAGAGGAAGAGGCGGTGAGAAGGCTGAGCAACAGGTACGTTTGCCCGGTCTGCGGGAGGGTCTACAACCTCACCTACAACCCCCCTAAAAACGACTTGGTGTGCGACTACGACGGGGCAAAGCTGGTGAGGAGGAGCGACGACGAGCCGGAGGTCATAAGGAGGAGGTACCAGGTGTACTACCAGACGTTCAACCCCATCATAGAGTACTACAAGGAGAAGAGGTTGCTGGTAGAGATAGACAACACCATGGGGAGCGACAAGGGAATCCCGCTACTCGAGAGGGTACTCGTCGACAAGGGTATTCTCAGGATAAAGCCGTGTGCATAGTGAAGTGGTCGAAGACTTGATACCGAGACTAGTCTACTTCGAGCCCAAGCTAGATTCCACCTCGGAGGTAAAGGTTTTAAGCCTCCAGTCCTTTGTGTCGGGCGGAGGGCCCGGGGGCAGGGTTCTACTGGATAGGTACAGAACCGGCTTCAAAGGCCTTCTCCTACAGCCTGTGGGCGTGGATAGCGTCCTTCTAGTAGGGCCGGGCACCAAGGTGAGGATCAAGGAGCCCAGCCAGAGGTTCTGCTTGTGGCACACGGGCGACATCGCGGAGAAGGACAACCCGTTGTCTCGTAAGTACTGTGTAGAGACCGTCGTGACCCCGCAGGGTTTCTGCCCGAAGCACCGTAACACGCTTAGGGCAATCTACACTCTATGTTTCACACTAGGAGGCTCCGGTAGCTTGGAATACTGTAGGCAGCTAGACAAGGCTCTAGCAGGGGAGGGTAGATACTCTGTGTACGCCACGGTGCTCCACGGCAAGGTCAAGGTAGGCTCAACCAGGTCGTGGAGGTACGTTGAGAGGCTCAGTGAGCAGCCTCACAGTGTCAGCACTGTCCTAGCCGAGACCACGAGTTCTTACGAGGCGAGGAGCCTCGAGCTCAGACTGGGTAGGATTAGCGGGTTGACAGAGCACTTGAAGTTCGAATTCAGGAAGATACTAGAGGAGGACTTAGCCAGAGACGTTAACGTGCTCGTCAACAAGCTCAGGAAGCTGTCGCAGCACGGGTTCGCCTTGGAAGTTGGAAAACTCGTTAAAGTAGACGCCGACGACCCCACCATACTTAGGGCTGTTTCCGAGAGGAGAGTTAGCGAGCTATCCGACAAGACGCTGGAACTCGTCAGCTACTATTCGGGTTACCTGATATTCCACGACCCTGCTGACAGCGCGTATGTGGCTGTGCGTGCGAATCAGCTACTGCACGGCGATAGTATAGTGGTGTTAAGTTGAAGAAGAGCCTTGACCAGGCGATCAGGCTACTCAGGATATTGGTGGAGGGTAGGGAGGTCTACTTCAGTGGCGACTACTTGAACAGCGAGGGTAGAAAGCTCCTAGAGGAGGCGATCAGAAACATTCTACGCGATGCACCCTTTCTCAAGAAGAGAGTGGTTAAAGTCCGTAAGAAGGGCGACTACTACAGCGTGATATCGTTAGTAGAAGACTTATTGGGCCTCCAGTCAAGCGAGTAGGCAGAGATTCTTAACAGGCAACAAAGCGAGCGTTTAGACGGGTCAGGCCCTGTTCCTACGTAGAGAGGGCAGGCAGTTACCGCAGAACGAGTTTACGTTTACGTCGTTCATGTATGTGTGACAGTTGGGGGCGTCGTTCTTGAGTGGTATCATGAAGTCGCTGGGAAGCCTGCCGTAGTGTATCTCTACCTCGTCTACGTTCTCCCCTATGTATTTGACGAATGACACGAGGCTGGCGATCTCCCTCTTATCCCTACCATAGACCATTGCTAAGATCTCGTTGTCGTTGACTAGCATAACTCCTAGAACCCGGTTACACATGGTCAAGACCCGCATGACAGCCTCTCTTTTCCCACCCTTTATCCTGAGGAGTGCGGCCTCGCTTCCCAGCATTCTGGCCGAGAAGAGGGGCTTGAATTGGAGCATGTCTTTGTCGATAAGCCTCTTCAACCGGTTTCTAATCGAGGTAGGGCTCAGCCCGGTCTTCTTGGATATCGCGGATATGTTAGCCCTCGTGTTCTGTATGAGAGAGGCGATCAGCCTCTTGTCATCGCTGTTCGAGTTTTGCTCCATAATATTCCCATGGATATTGTTTACTATAAAGTATTATATATCTTGACTGGCTATCCTAGTAGTAAGCAAGGGTTCCAGTGGATGGGGGTTAGGCAGGCTTACTCATATATAACGGGGTCTGGCTACCTGATCGAGAAGGAGAGGGAGGTCAAACTCGTATTAGCAGCGCTGATAGCCAGGGGTCACGTCCTGATCGAGGGCGTTCCAGGTGTAGCCAAGACGACTATAGCGAAGACGATAGCGAGGACTCTATCGCTTGACTTTAAGAGAGTCCAGATGACCCCAGACCTGCTCCCGATGGACATAATAGGGTACAAGATCTTCGACCAGAAGACAGCCGAGTTCAAATTCGTGAAAGGCCCTATCTTCACCAACATCCTACTCGCGGACGAGATCAATAGGGCTTCGCCGAGGACCCAGTCAGCTCTACTAGAAGCTATGCAAGAGAGGCAGGTCACCATTGAGGGCGAGACATTCCGGTTAGACGAGCCTTTCATCGTCCTAGCTACGCAGAACCCTATTGAGATGGAGGGCGTATTCCCACTCCCCGAGGCGCAACTGGACAGGTTCTTGGTGAAAATCGAGACTGGGTACCCGAGTACTAAAGGGTTTGTCGAGATGTTGAAGAAGGTCGACGAGATAGAGGCGTGGGTCGAGGCGATCAAGCCGGTCGTGACTAAAGAAGAGGTCTTGAACGAGATAAAGAGCGCGAGAGACGTCAAGGTCGACGAGGCGATTTACCAGTACATCGCTAATTTAGTCGAGGAGACTAGGAGACACCACGCGGTGAGGCTCGGCGCCTCCCCTCGTTCCGGGATCGCCATCCTGAGAATGGCCAAGGCCGTGGCGTATCTCGAGGGGCGGAACTACGTTATACCGGACGACGTGAAGCAGGTCCTCGTCCCGACTCTATCCCACAGGATAATCCTGAAGCCGGAGTACGAGGTAGAGGGGTTGACCGCGAGTAGAGTTGTCGAGGAGATAGCTAACAGGGTACCGGTGCCTAGGCCTTGACTAGAGGCGTGGTAGTCTTTCTAGTCCTTCTATACGTCTCTTTGTCCTCCGTGGCGAGCGCTCAGGCTCTCGAGACGTACAGGCACACCCCCGGCTTCACGGGCTCCAGTCTCAGCGACTGGCGGGAGATAATAAGCTCGCTCCAATCAGGCAATTTGAGCGCCTCGGAGGCGCAGAAGGCTGCTAGCACTATAGGAACGCTGATAAACCAGACCTCTCAACTGGGCGTCTCGAGCTCCTCTCTAAACCAGTCGCTCGAAGCACTGTACTCCTACTTCCACCTCTCTTCGGGGAACTATACCGAGAGCGACATACTCAACGCACTGTCTCTGCTTAACAACACAGATGTGAAAAACATGCTTACATCACTCTTTTTCTCCTACATGTTCGAGAACAAGAGTGTCTCTGAGAGCGATATGTTAAGCGTCCTCGAAAGGATCGAGACGCTTTGGAGACAAGGGAAGCTGACGCCCGCCGACTACGCCCTGGCTCTAAAACTCCTCTCTATATTGGCCCGCTCAGAGGGATACACGAACTTGTCGGATAGACTCGACTCGGAGTCTATGAGAGTAGCGGCTGACGCGTTAAAGGCTTTAACCAGCCAGCTACCGAATCTCATCCCCCCATACCTAGGTCAGCCCCCAACCCCAACAAGCGGCGTGAAGATAGGGGGGCTCCCTAGTGCGGTGTTTCCGCTACTAAGCTACCTGTCCATCCCGGAGGGGTTACAGACCATCGTACTAGTTGCAGCAGTTGTCGCGACCTCGATTCTACTATCTTACTTGGCCCCGAGGCTGGTGGGTAAGGTGAGTGCTCTCTGGTCTCCGACTGCGAGGAGAGTGAAGAGGCTGATCGCGCATGCTGGGAGGTGGGGCGAGGCAGTGGAGTACTACTGGAGAGCAGTGGCGAAAGTTGAGAGAGCGACAGGTGTTAGGCTCTCACCAAGCAACACTCATCGCGAGTACTACAACGCCGTGAAGAGCGCGCTGGGAGGGCTGTCACAGTCTTTCGGAAGGCTCACGGAGATCTACGAGGCGAGGAGGTACGCGGGCGACTCCAGGAGGGATCTCGACGAGGAGGCCCGCAGGCTATACGGTGATCTAGTTGCCAAGCTATAGGAGTCTCCTAGTCGCGGTTGTCCCCCGGCTGGTCGCGCTCGCTCTAGTCTACTACACGGTCATAGTAAACTTCAACCTTCCCGCCATCAATTTCGCCGGCATGGGGTTGGTCTCGACTCTCATGGTCGTGGTCGCGTGGGGCCTAGTAGTCGTGACTATTGTGACGGCATCGCCGCAGTTTTACGGTATAACTCTAATCTTCTTGTCCCTACTACCCGCCGGCCGTGACCTTAAGTTGATTGTAACCGCGCTTGCGGGCTATTTCGTCTTGCTGTTCGTCGACAACCTCGTCTCGAACTACAACATCAACCAGTATGGATGGATAAGGTATAGGCAGGGAAGCGGTCACCTGGCTGTTTTCCAAGTACTCTTATTCGTCGCGTCGTTGTCGGGGGTTGCGTTCCTTATTTCAAGGCTGTGGGTTCTGTACTATGAGACGCTTACTTCGACGGCCTCGTCCGGCTTAGGCATACTGCTCACGTCTACATACTTGTTTAAGTTGCTTCTTCTGATCGCTGTAGTAGTCTACGCGCTTTACACCGCTAGAGAGTTCTTCACGGTTTTCTTCTTCTACATGAAGCCCAACGCCAGGATGGCGCTGAGCATCTTGTTAGACGAGGAGTCGATCAACGTGTTTTACAACCCCGTGTTTGGGAGCCTGAGAGGAATGATCATTGCGAGCGCGTTCGCCCCGCTCCTATACCAGCCCATATACGAGGTCTTCGGAGACTACCTGGCGAGACAGCTCTACTTCCTCAAGGAATACGCCCCTATGGTTTCAAGTGTTGTGCTAGCGTTGGTCTCTTGGATTCTTGTCACTATTGTCTTGAGGGGTCTGGACTCTATTTTGATGGACACCCCCCGCCAGCTACTCGTGGCATCCCTGGTCATGTTGGCGGTAACGTACGCGGGGGGCGTGTACTACACTTTCAAGGCCACCGGCGATATCTGGCTGTCTCTCATACACCCCGACTTCGAGACGTGGTCCCTAAGCGTTGTCTCGGCTTACCAGAGCTACTACACCGTGTTTTATAGCTTGGTAGAGTATATACCCAAGATGTCGGGTGCTGTGCCTTGAGGCAGATAGTGAGGTTCCTGGTCTACCTTGTAATAGGAGTAGTCCTGTTGTCGCTGTCTATACTAACGCTCCTCTGGAGTATCGGGTACATGCAGGCTGGTTTTGTTGCCACGAGCCTACTGAGCGCTCTTATAGGTTTCACGCTACTCTCGGCCGGCTTGTACATTCTACGTTTATCGGCGTACGTGTACGCTCTAGAGAAGGGAGGCGGAGTTGAGCGAGTGGAGGGTAAGAGTTAGAAGCACGCTCTCTATTTTCCTGATACTGTCTCTGGTGGCCATAGGGCTCATCTCTCTAGCTGAGAAGGGAGGGCCCGGACTACCAGTTTTCAAGGGGGCGGCCCCTTTCAACACTGGCGAAATAGGCACGTCTAGCCTCGTAGAGATGCTGAGGGAGAGGTACGGTAGCGTATACGTCATCACGAATTTGTCCGAGCTGGCCAACCTACCCCTATCTGGGAGCTGTCTCTTCGTAACGGTATCCCCCGAGAGGCCGTACACGGAGGCCGAGTCGAACGAAATACTGAGCTCGCTGGCCAGGTGTAGGGACATAAAACTGCTGATAGCCGACGAGAACACCACATCCAACGCACTGCTCAAGGCCGCTGGGGCACCTCTACGGGTCGCAGAGGTTGTTGTGCTAGTTCAGCAGAGCGGCCTACTCCGGTTGGTCTACGACCCTTCAACGCGGCAGTACCTGCCCCCATACCCGGTGTCCAGGTTCAACGTTGCGGGTAAGGTATACGATGTAGTCCTAGACATAGCCTCCTACATCAATGTAAGCGGGGGCAACGCGACGGTTTTCGGAGAGTACTACGTCGGCAACAAGACCCTCGTTTCGGGGGCTGTCGCGTGGTCTAGTATATCATTGGATGGGCAAAAGAGAGACGTCGAAACGGTAGTCTTGTCCGACGGCTCTGTTTTCCTGAACCAGGTCATAGATCGAAACGAGACCTACAGGCAATTCGCCCTGGACCTATTTCAGAGCATCTGTGGCACCGGGGGGTGCCAGATAGTTTTCGACGCTAGCAGATACACACCCATCCCCCTAACTGACATAATGAACGACATCAACGGCATTACGCCGCTCTACGTATCTTTCCCAACCCTTCTAGGCATGATAATAGCGAACCTAATCCACCCGTCGACGTGGTTCGCGCCTCTTCTCGACTACTCCAACAGCTTGCTGAAAGAGGCTCTACAAAACCAGCTGGTGGCCTCGGTTTTCTCGGTCCTTCTCGCTTTGCTCGCGTTCGTTTACTTCTCAAGGGGCGAGAGCTTCATACGGGATAGGCCGATGGGCGAGGAGAGGCTCGTGGAGGTGGCGTACGCTGCGAACATCAGAGAGGAGATCGTGAGGGGGAAGCTGAAACTCGGGAAAGAGGACTTTAAGTCCCTCTACGAGCTGGTAGACCAGGTCATGTTGAGCGTCTACGGGCTGGGCTTGAAGGATGCCGACTTGGTCAAGAGGTTGTCCGAAGTCACAGGCCCCGAGAAGGCGAGGAGGTACGTTGACGCTATGAACAAGCTATACGGGAAGGCGACAGGTGCCCGTAGAACGCCTATCGTGTTGTCGTGGCATAGGACGGTCCTGAAGTACGCGAGGGAGAGCGACGAAGTGCTCTCGAAGATAGGAGTTAGCCTGATGAGAGTAGAGGTGCTGGAGAAGATAGCGAGGCGGTGAGGTATGCGCGAGGAGTCCCCGGTGCACTCGACTCATAGAGCTAGAGTGCTGTACATCGTCTCCTTTCTGGTGCTGCTCTCCGGTTTCGTGTCGAATAACGGCTCATTAGTCATGGTCGCGCTGGTAGTACTGGCCTTCCTCTTCGGCTTGAGAGCGTACGTCACCTACGTTGCGGCTGGCTTGAGAGACCTCAAAGTGGAGTTCGACCACGACACTCCCATCGATAACGGGGAGTTCGAGGTCAGAGTTGTAATAAAAAACCCGGGGATTGCGCCACTGGCCTTCGTAGAGTATAACGTGAGGCACTCCCCCTTCCTCAAATTCGTGAAGGGCGCTACCCGGGGCTTCATAGCAGTTCCGGCAAAGTCGGAGGTGGTCATAAGAATGGTGTGCCACGGTAGGGTGGGGAGGCATAGGATAGGCCCCCTTGAATTACAGGCAAGGGACGTATTCGGGCTGTTCAAGACTAGACCTTATAACACGGGGGCCTACACCTACATCAGGATCCCCCCGTCCTACCAAGTGGCAGTGCTGAGAAGACTGGCCGCCTACGCTAGGTCGGTCGGGTTATCGAGGTCAAGGATCGCCGGGGCTGGCGTAGAGTTCCATAGCTTGAGAGACTACAAGCCGGGTGACGAACTCAAGAGGATCGAGTGGAGGAAAAGCGTCAAGTTGAACAGGTTGGTAGTCAGGCAGACCGAGAGAGAGGCTCAGCAAAACGTGTATATCCTGCTGGACTCCTCTCACGTAATGCTGGTGGGCCCCTACGCCAGGACGGTATTCGAGCATATGTCGAGGGCTATGAGTGCCATCGTAGCCTACTTGGCCCAGAGGGGTGATAACTTCCAAGTCATAGTATTCGGGGCTCGGAGACTAGTCGCCATGCCGACCTTAATGCGGTCAAACGCCGGTCTCCGGGTCGCTCTAGAAGCCATGTCAAGTGTTGACTTTGAAGAGGTCGTCAAGGAGGAGAGAGCGCGAAGTCTCTTGGAGGCATATAACCTGTTACTAATGTCGCTCAAGAGGGAGAGGAACATCATAATAATCGCGACGGTCGTCGACTCCCAAGAGTACTACGAGACCCTCGTTAAAGTGGTCAAGGAGCTCGCTGGTTTAAAGAACATCGTTTATGTGGTGAACCCCGTCATCACGTCCTATGACATGATCGGCATCCCAATGTGGGCCCGTGGCCTCTACTCTCTGAAGACGCACGAGTTGTTAACCAAGCAGTTGAACTACTCGAAACTGTTGAGGAAGAGCGGTGTTAACACTGTTGTGGTCACTTCGCTGGACGCCCCTATGAAGATCGCCACGTTGATCGAACAGTACAGGTCTAGGTAGTCAGGTATTACCGTGCCCCGGAACTAAGCACTTATATCCCATACCACTTATCCTAATTAACTCGGTGTATCCCATGGTTGAACTTGGTAAGTTAAAGGAGGAAATGTACGGTTTGCTCCAAAAGCTGACAAGCGTCCACGCACCGAGCGGGTTTGAGTACTTGATTCACGACACCGTGATAAGCGAGCTGGAGAGACACGCTGACAAGGTGTGGGTGGACTCCTTGGGCAACGTGATCGCGTTAAAGAAGGGAAGCAAGGGTGGGGCCAGCCTAATGCTCGCGGCCCACATGGACGAGATAGGGCTGTTCGTGTCCTATATAGAGGACGACGGTTTCCTACGCGTCACCCCGATAGGCGGGGTTCTTGAGAGGACACTACTACACCAGCGCGTAGTCATAGTGACTAGAAGCGGGAGGACTGTGAAAGGCGTCATAGGCTTAAAGCCCCCTCATGTAGTCAAGCCGGAGGAGGCCCAGAAGATACCTGAGATAAAAGAACTCTTCGTAGACATCGGGGCGTCATCGCGGGACGATGTGGAGAAAATGGGTGTAAGGGTTGGCGACGTAGCGGTGTTCGACAGGGCTATGGAGAGGTTGGCCGGGGATAGAGTCACAGGCAAGGCGTTTGACGATAGAGCAGGCCTCGCTGTGATGCTTAAAGCCTTCCAGCTGATCGAGAACAACGAGGCCGACGTGTACGCTGTGGCTACTGTCCAAGAGGAGGTCGGGCTCAAGGGTGCGAGGACTGCCGCCTTCGCTATCTCCCCCAGCGTGGCGATCGCCCTTGATGTCACTATTGCGAGCGACTTCCCCGGTGTAGCGAAGAGCGAGCAGTTCACGAGGTTGGGTAGGGGCCCCGCGATCAAAATAGCCGACGGGAGGAACGCGTCAGGCCTCATCACACACCCCGAGATACTCAACTTCATGGTCAAGGTTGCCGAAGAGGAGAAGATACCCTATCAGCTAGAGGTCATACCTGGGGGGACTACTGACGCCTCGATAATAGCGTTGAACAAGGAGGGGGTACCGGCAGGCGTTGTCTCGGTGCCTGCGAGGTACATACACTCCCCCACGGAAGTAATAGACTTGAACGACCTCGCCTACGCGGTATTACTCACAGAAAAGATAGCCGAGAAAGCAGGTGTCGAGTGGCTCAACAGAATTAGGATGCGAGTCGTGAAGTAGCTCTCACAGACCGAAGAACATCTTTAACACCGTGGCCCCGGTCTCGACGACTGCTAAGACTATTAGAAAAGCCCCGAGCACGCCTAACTCGATACTGAGAACCCCCTTTCTAAGTTCCATACCCAGCACGTGCGCTACAAGCGCGCCAGTCCACGCCCCGGTACCTGGTAGGGGTATCGCAACGAACACTGCTAGGCCGGCGAACTCAAGCCTCTCGTGCCCTCTCGCCTTCTTCCTAGCGTAGTCCACTACTTTCCAGTAGAGTCTCTTCAGAAAACCGGGGGCTCTACTGTTGTTTACAATCTTCCTCTCAGCGAACCTCAAGGCGAGAACGGCTATGGGGGCCACCGCTAGATTACCCAATAAACCTGCGGCCAGTGCCACCATGTAGAGCGACTGGTCCTGTCTGAAGAAGTAGTACGCAAGCGGTATGGCCCCTCGTATCTCAGCCACGGGCGAGAACCCCATCAGAAAGACGAGTAGTAGCTCGTACGCTACACTGCCCACGTGGAACACCGCGCACTACCTATTTAAGAGACCCGCGGTCGAATAAAAACTTGGTGTCCTCGGTGGAAGCAAGACCCTTAATCCTCGTCTCACCCTTTATCGCGTCTCTCCTCTCTCTACTGCTCCTAGCCCTGTGCACCCCCTGGTTTAACATCTGGGAGAACGCATTCAGCGATCTTGGGAGAATCGAGAAAGGCCTGACAGCTGTGGTGTTTAACGGGTTGGTATCCACCACGGGGGCTATCCTGTTGGTATACGCGACCTCGGTAGCACGCCCCCTCGCCGCCCCCTACAGAGCCCTGCTCGTGTTAGGAGGCTACTCTCTGACCATGATAGGTGTTTACCCGGAGGACTACGGGAGGCTACACTTCTACGTCTCTCTCGCCTTCTTCTTGGCCTCAATAGCCTACATGGTGGTACACGCCATGGAGACCTCTGTCGAGGGGGCCGTGATTGCCGCCCTAGGGCTCGTCAATTTAGGGGTCTGGACAGCACACTTCACGTTCAACTTTCCTCCTGGCGCCGCCGTCCCCGAGCTAGTCTCGCTCGTATCGATGCTCGCCACACTGGCTAGAGACCTCGGGAAGACCGATTCAGGTCAGTCGTAAGCGTTTCCGAGGAGGAACGTGTTCCCCAAATAGACTCTTCTAAGCCCGTTCTCCTCCGCGATTTTCAACGCCCTCCTAGCGTGAGACCAACTCGTCCTAGGAACCCAGCCGAAGGAGGGGGGTTCCCATCATGGTGTACACCTTCCGATAACCCCCTCCTTCAGACCAGGGGAGGGATCCAAGATCCGCTCCCTCCCCTAAATTCAAATGTTAGGATCTTAACGAGAGGGAGGACTATGGAGGGGATTAGAGATTGAGAGTTGAATAGAGTGGGGAGCTAGGTGTCTAAGCTATGGATTCCACTCTATCCCCACACCCAAGCTAGGAGAGCTATCCACAGGCGTAACGTTATCCGAGTGAGGTAAATGCCTAAAATGTTAAAGTGGGAGGGGAGCACACGAATCCACTCTTAGACCCCCCTCTAACTCGTGGAGCTCTTTATATCTCTCATTGACAGCTCCCTTACCTACACTTTGGAGGTTTCCTGGTTTTCTTTGGTTCCCCTTCTTTCCTCTCCACTTCTTTAACCCCCTGTTTACTCAAGGGAGCTCACCACTATAGGTGTTATATTCTCGCATTCCTAATATAAGAAGGGTATACCTAAACGTTAAGTAGGAAACTCGAGTGTGTCCCAGGTAACCTTATAAAGTCTTTGCTCCAACAGCGTGATCTCATAATTTAGAGTTTACTAGATCATAGTATGTGGGACTTTACCTACACACTATACCCTTACCTAAAAACTCTCATGGTGCTTACCGGTTCCAAGTGATTTACATGTAGGATATTAGAGATTCTGATTATCGAAGCACATTATAGATGCTCCTAGAGAGTCTTGTTTGTTGATATTGTCACAGCCGACTTGTCACTAGAGTTCTAGACGGTAACCTCCCTCTCGTTTAAGTAACCTTACTTATTGTATGCTTCAAGTTTAGAGTTATGGTGTTGTCCTTTAGGGGGTTGATACCGAAGTTAACATAGAGCTCCTGGAGGCTCGCTATCCATGTAAGAAGTGATTACGAGAATTTAAACTAGGGTTAAGCTCCTTCATATGAGGTGAATGGAGGTTGCCTAGAATACAGTTAAAGGAACTTTCTGAGAATGAGAGGAGAGAACTCCTTAAAAAGCTTGAGGAAATTGGTAAGAGTAATCTAAAGCAGGATCTAGAGCAAAGTCTACTATCTAAGCTGTCTCAGAGTGATAGATGGGATAAGGAGCTCTTATTAAGGTATCTCTTGTTAGCTTCTATTCTCGATCAACAAGCTGAATCGGTAAGTGCGAGGAATACAGTAATTAAACTCTATGAGGAGTTTGGGAGAGACTTTTTCATGAAACCCCATGACTCGATAAATAGAATCCACGATATATTAGATAGAGTCCTCAAAGTCTATGAGCCTAAATCTAGGGTTATTAGGGTTTCGAAGGAGGGTGTATCTCTGATGAGGGTTGGTGGTTTCCTCCTCGCACTACTCAGTCTATCCTCACAGTACGGCTCCCTACAACGTTACTTTAGTTCCTTTAGAGGACCAAGAGAGCTACTTAATAAGGGTATACTGGGTAACGTACTCCTTAAAGGACTCTTATACGAGAAGGCCGCTCGAATGTATGTAGGCTGGATTACCCACCCAGACTTACACATTGATATCTTCGAAGGACGCTGCGGGTATAACGAGATACCTATGCCTGTAAACGGTCACGTGTCCAAGGTTATGGCGAGAACAGGGTTCCTAAACTCTGTCCTAGTGGAGGAGGGTAGACCAATAGTGAAGGCTAACGAGGAAAGGAAGAGGATAGAGAATCTTGTTAAGAGATACTATCCTCGAGGCGACTTCTTCATGATAGACTATGGTGCTTTCTACATAGGTTTCAAGTATTGTAGAGAGGAGAATCCAAATTGTAACGCATGTCCAATATCGAATTTATGTAAGAGGAACACTAAGGTGCGCGCCTTCTAGCCTTCCACGGTTAACGTTTAGATGGTAATACCAGGGGTTAAAGTTTAAAAGGCTACCCCATAATACATAGTATATAGGGGTATGGGGTATGGGTATCGAGCTACCTATACCACCTGAACCTGAGGAGATAAAGAGGTTTATAAGGGAGCATAGGATGAGACTTCAATCAGAACCTGATATAGATCTCGATTCCCTAGCTGTATGGTATTTAAACAGGCTACCCTCATACCTATGGGGGGTTTGGAAGAAGGATCTTGAGGATAGAGGGTATACGTGGCAGAGGTTTGTGAAGATCCTGAGGTATGCTACGAGTGATGTGATCGAGTGGGCTTTATACGATAACCTTGAGTGGGAAGATCTAGTGTACAGGTTGATTAAGCTCCTTGAGAGATATGCTCCCATCAAGGGGTGATATGCTATGGTCTTCGTTAAGGTGGTATTCGGAGATGCAAGGAACATGGGGGAGCTCCAGGACGGCTCAGTGCACCTCGTTGTAACCTCCCCGCCGTACTACAATGCCCCCTTCGACTTCCCGGGCTTGTTCCCGAGCTACGGGGACTACCTGGATCTACTCCGGGGTGTTGGGAGGGAGATCTACAGGGTTCTAGCTCCTGGTAGGGTTGCCTGCTTCGTCACTCAGGATGTTAGGGTTGAGGGTAGACTCTACCCTATAGTCTCAGACCTCATACACATCATGGTGTACGAGGTTGGGTTCGAGTACCAGGAGAAGATAGTGTGGAGGAAGCCTGAGGGTTACATTAGGATTAGTAGGAGAAGTGGTGTCCTAATACAACACCCATACCCCATGTACTACTACCCTGATAACATATACGAGGAGATAGTCGTCTTCAGGAAGCCGGGTGAATTCGATAGAACCAAGGTACCCGAGCATGTGAGGGAGAGGAGTAGGATCGATGTTAGGAGATTCCAAGTTGAGAAGTGGTACCTCTCAGTATGGGATATAAAGAACGTTCTACCAAGCGAGAAGTGGAGCAAGTACACGGCGGCGTTCCCGGAGGAGCTGGTGCAGAGGCTCGTGAGACTCTACAGCTACGTCGGGGAGACGGTTCTAGACCCGTTCCTCGGGACAGGGACAACATGCGCTGTAGCTAGGAGGCTTGAGAGGAACTGTGTAGGCTACGAGATAGACCTGGAGCTAAGAGAGGTGATAGAGGAGAGGCTGGGGATAGGGAAACCAAGCCTAACAGAGTACACTCGGGGAGCCGACGTTAAAGAGGTAGTGGTTAGAAACGATGCTAGGAGGTTGAGGACGACATTGAGAGAGAGAATAGAGAGGAGGTTGAATGAAAAGAACGAGAGATCCATGAGGGATAATCATAGTTAACCCCCCACATCGCTAGGTAGTTTCTGTAAGTATGTCTTTGTAGCCTCAAGAGCGTAGTAGAGGAGCTCTCCGTTAACAACCATGTATTGATTACGATATTCATGATTACACTCAACTAGCTTACCTCTAGCTTTACCTTCTATCCTGGGTTTAAGGATCCCCCTGATGGATTTCGGTGTATTAGATGCGAGCTTAAACATTACCTGTGGTCTCTTCCCAGCTATCTTAGCGACACCTACCTTAACACCCGTTCTAACATTTGGATCAAATTCAATCCTAAGTCTTAACCTATCGACTATGGACTCGTTTAACCCGTTCTCACGTGCTTTGATACGTAGATAGTCTAGAACCCTGTGGAAGCAACCCATACAGAAGCTGAAGTATCTCACTGGAATACCTACATCCCTCATATCCCCTATGTAAGCATAATAGGTTACCTCCTTACCCCCCTGCTGGATCTCACGTTCAACTTTAAGACTTCTAGAGGCTAAGATACCTGGTTTAACTACGTCCTTAAGTAGGTTTAGGAGCTTCTCTATTAAGTCGGCGTTTACATAGAACATAACCCAGTTGGTCCACTTTTCCGGGTTAACCCCTCTGATAGATGTCCTCTCGAGGTGATAACCTTTAACGTCGAGTTTTAGATGTATGTTACCGTTCTCGTCATAACCTACATCAACGTACACCTCGTCTGGTGGCATGTAGAACGCTGTCTTACCTCTAAAGGTGGTCTTCTCCCATCCTAGAGACTTAGGATCTAGTTTAAGCCACTCTGGGGGTATTAATCTCTCTATCGTTATAGGGTTGGGTTTTCCAAGCCAGCCTCTGAAGTTAGAGTAGATTATCGGTATAGGTGTCTTAACCCTCCCATCTCTACTACTGGGAACCTGAAATCCATTGTTAATAAGCTCCTCCTGAAGTTCTAGGGAAGCACTAAAGTATATCTGTAGCGAATCAACCTCATACCTCTTAACCCATCTAACCTCCCCATCCAAACTCAGAACACACTCCCCACCCAAATCACCTTAAACTATTTTATCTTCTTCCTCGAATACACTCTACCCTTCACCCTTACCTAGTTCTAGACGGAGGTCGTTAGTAGCTCATAGCATAAAATACCACTAAATACACGGTAACCTCTAGGTTAGCTATTGAATCGGAGGGTTTAAAGCCGTAATTGCTATGTTACACAATGTTACCAAGGCTATACATCCTACACCTACACCCCACCTCCCCCTCCTCTCCGCACCTCTACATGAGGATTTATCCCTCTGTTAGCATACTACAATAACTTTTAATCCTACTGTTACCATGTTAGTAGAGTTTCATACCTATTCGTTCCTTGTTGAACGAGAGACATCAAGGAGGACTAGTAGCACATCGGTAGTACCCATGTGGTGGGACTCCATCGTAGGTGTACCTGGTGATGGTAACGATGGTCTGAAAAACCAGTAGCAAATCACTACGATGTACCATTAGGAGGGACTTGTAGAGAATGGGATGCTTGTGGAAGCCATCAGAGAAGTGAAGCTAGCATGGTAACGACGGTGTGGAATGTCCGTAGCAAATCATTGTCATAAAACGGGAAAAATCAAGTCCATGGAGGGGGATAAATCCCATGATCATGAGCGGGAAAAATCAACTCTCATCCGGCGGTGTACAGGATTCATGGTGATATCCCCCTCTCACGACCCCCCTCCATGGTCTGAAGGAGGGGGGCATATCGGCTGAAGAGGGGGGAGCTCCCTAGGGAGGTCGTTGAGGTAGAAGTCCGGGTGGAAGCCCAGAAAGACGACCGGTATGTCGGGGTTCAGGCCCGCGACAAACTTCGTGATACCGTCCAGCTCGTAGTCGTCTAGGTAGCCTGGTACGAGTAGTACCGATACGACTAGTAGCGGGGGCTCCCTCCTCCTTTCAAAGAGCTTCGCCGCTCTCTTCACGTTCTCCCTGATCAGGTGAACGTGTTCGGGTCTCACCCCCGTCAACGCGCTGTAGACCTCTGGGCTCCATGCCTTCATGTCGACCTTAACTATGCCCCCTGTCTCGAGTGAGAGCTCGACCGCCTTCTCGAAGATCGCCGGGTTCCAGAGCCCGTTGGTCTCCCAACAGACCCTGAAAACCTTGAGTCCGACTTCTTTTGCCTTTTTAATCATCCTCCTTGCCGCGACGATGGCCGCGGTGGAGAACACAGACGGGTCTCCACCGAAGAAGCAGACGCAGGTGGTCCGCTCGTTTACAGCCTTCACAAGGTCATCGATAGTGAAGCGAGGTCTCTTCTTAACCGCTATGAAGTGGTGTTCCCAGTTCTGACAGAAGAGGCAATTCAGATTACAAGAGCCGAAGAATACAGCGATGTTGTAAAAGCCCGGCTCCCCGGTGGGGGTGAGAGCGTAGACCGGGTAGCCAACTCCTCTAGCTGCCGGGCATACCTCGACCGCTACGCAGTTCGTCGGGTGGGGGTCGTAGTACACGTGGCCCAGCATAGTATCTGCTCTGAGAAAGCCGACGACCTTCCCAGCGGTCGAGTACCTGAGTCCACAATAGCCGACCTCCCCATTACTGAGAGAGCAAGACCTACCGCACAGGGTACACTTCAAACCGTTGCCAGTAGGCTCCTGCTGTTTGCCCAGCTCTCTTCGGACCTCTTCGTGGAGCTTCAATACGTGGTCGAGTGCGCTCTTGTTCCTCCTTAGACAGTCTACGCAAACTCCTAGAAAGGACGAGATCGTCCTCGAGGACCGTCCGCAAAAAGAGCACGTGCCCATATCTACAGCACTACTCCTGGCCTCCCCACTTTGATCTCGTGGTAAGAGGGGTTATAGGGATTAAACCCTGTCAATCCCCACTTAACCTGAGCTTAGGGCACATCCTGAACTCGTGTAAGACAACCTCGGATACAAACGTAGGGTCGCAATTCACGCACTTCCCCCTAGCAATTATTGTGGCCTCCCCCACCATCACCGAGGACGCTTTGAACCCTAGCCTCCCCAAGAGCGAGGCCACTTCGTCGACGCGGGGCTTTCTCATCCCGCTAACCTCGACCCCGTACAGACTCATCCTCCAGCACTTCATTCCGTGGGTGTACAGGTTCGCCATGCAGGCTGAAGGGAAGAACAACAAGCCTTTCTTCAAAGCGTACTTTTGGATCCCGGACTTAATGTCGCCGGTATAGACATCGTACTGCACCCCGTTTCTCATCTTCTCGACTGGGACGTCTACCCTTTTCAAGACCTCCCTTATATCGACGCCCGACTCCTTCAAATTCTTTATGATGCTCTTCGTGACTCTCAAACCGCCCGCCACGACACCTACTGCCCCGTACTCGAGGGCTTGGTCAACGATCTCCTTGTACTCACGCTCGGTCACGCCGGGTATTATAGGTCTGAGGAAGAGGAAGGGCTTTAGCCCTGCTTCCCTCAGGTTCTTTATAGTCTCGAGCCTGAGCTCGGGCTTCGGTGCCTGGGGTTCGAGTTCGCTCCACTTGTTCAAAGTGACGATCGTGACGAGCGGGGATATCAGCCCTCTGCTCGCATCGGCTATTCTCGCGGCGTCTCCTCTATTGATGTATGCCTTGGTCGAGAACTGGACAGGGTTGCCCAAGTACGTGTAGAACGCCTGGACGTACTCGATCGTCCGCTCCTTTACTAGGGGGTGGAAAGGCTCCGACACGCTACCTACTGCGAGGTATGTCCCTTGCAGAGACGGTATGAAGTACTTGTTTGAGAGGAGGGCGTAGACTACTTGGATACCGCTCAGCGGGTACGGGCTCGCCTTTGCTGGATACCCCATATCGTATATGTAGCAGTACCTACACTGGAAGAAGCAGCCAATCGAGGTGTGGATGGTCAGACCGCAAGGCCTAGGCCTCCTTTTAGCGTGGGAATCGTTCTCGGCTTGTCGGGCTTCCCTCTCGCTTAGTAGGCCTCGGACCTCCTCTCTGAGTTTCTCTTTTAGCTCCAGTAGCTTAACTACGTTGAACAAATAAGACCACTCAAAAGATGTTTAACGTGCTACGACCCTTTTACGCCTCCTCTAGAGTGAGAAGACAGAGGGCTAGCCAAGTTATATTCTCTTGAGTTCCTCTAGGTCTTCGCTTCCCATCCTCCAGCCCATGGATCCCATTATCTCCTTCACGTGTTCTATTTTTTCAGCCTTAGGGATGGGGATGACGTTGTCCTGGCTTATCAGGTAGTTCAAGGCGACCTGCACTGGTGTCCTCCCGTACTTGGAGGCGATCTTCTGAATCACCGGGTGAGTTGCTACGGCGCCTCTCTCAAGCGGCATGTACGCCTGGATCGCGATGTTGTTTGCACGGCAGAAAGGGAGGAGAGCCTCTTCAACTTCTCCTTTATGTAGGACGCTGTAGTGGACTTGATTTACAACTATCCTCTCCCTCGAGAGGGCGTTTATTGCCCTCTTTAGTTCGGTGAGGTCGAAGTTGCTAACTCCTATGTACCTTGTCAGCCCCTCTTTTGCCACGATCTCGAAGTTCCTGACCTGCTCCTCTATACTTATAGACGTGTTAGGCCAGTGGATCAGGTACAAGTCCACGTAGTTTACCCCCAACCTCCTCAAGGCGGCTCTGGCGGCCTTGATAATGAGGTCTTTGTCGACGAGTCTGTCGGGCAACATCTTCGTCGTGATGAAAACGTTATCCCTACCGACGGCTTTGACTAGCTTGCCAACGAATTCTTCGGCCTTCCCGCCGTCGTACATCTCGGCTGTGTCGACGTTGTTGACTCCGCTACTCAGAGCGTACAGGTAGGCCTCGTACGCCTTACCGTAGTCTCTGATAGCCCAGGTTCCTAGACCAACGGCGGAAACCTTGTCGCTGCCGATAACCTTGAACTCGACTTGCGTAACTCCTCCCCTCCTAGTAGAGCCGCCGGCGGGACTTGAACCCGCGACCACCGGCTTTCCCGGGCCTTAGGAAAGGGGGCTTACAAGGCCGGCGCTCTACCCGGCTGAGCTACGGCGGCTCTAGGATATAATTAAGAGTCCATGAGAGTCTTATAAACGTCGACCGTTGTTCCTCGGAGGACGTGCTAAGAGAGGTCGAGTACCGCCTTCTTAATGTTAGCGAGCTTCTTCAACGCGACCTCGTAAGCATCCCTCCTAGAGCCCGAGGCTGTCGACAGCCCACCGAAACCACAATCAGCAGAGACCAGGTCGACTCTTCCTCTCGCCTTCGCGAGTAGCTCTCTCAGTAGACCCTTTATTTCCTCTACACTTTCTACTTCAGGTCTCTTGCTACTGGCCACACCTGGAGCCAGAACTTTGCCCTTAGACGATAGTATTTCGCCGTTTACAATATTCGTGTTTTCTGGAGAGTCGTGAAACTCGAAATTTAGGAAATCTAACACGGGGACGCCCACTAACAGGTCGAACAGCCTCTTACTGACCCTGCCACAGACGTGGATCCCGTGGTACCCGCCTATTCCCTTGAAAACGGTCTCGATCACGTCTGCTATGTCCCCCTCTCCCCAGCCGAAGAGTAATCTCCGCGTGCCTACAATCACCCCTAGTATGGGCTCGTCTATGAAGAGGTAGTTGTAGCCCAGTCTCTCCATGTACTTCAGGACGCTGTTAACGTACCTCGCCATGGTTCTCACTACGTCAGCGTTCGCTATGCCTGTGGACTCGAGGCCGCCCCCCTCCGCGAGCAAAACCTCACTTGAGAGTGTGAAAGGCCCTGTAACCGGGGCTCTTAACCCCTTAAAGCCTAAACTCCGCGCGCGGTCTACGAAGACCTCTGCTTCCTCTATCCTACTTTCGAAAACTACGTCCTCGACCTGGAGGCTCTTGTTGAGGAAATAGCTCTCGCCTCTCAGGGCTACAAAGCCGCTGGCTACCAGGGGCTCCATGTATATTTCTACGAAGTTCCTCAACTGCGGGTAGGGGGGCACGTCAACGCCTATCTCTTGGAGGTCTCCCGCGATCAAGCCCACGTTCTCCAAGCTAAACTCCAACGGGAAGCTACCAACGTGGCTTGTCTTCACAGGCTAGCCACCTTCTAACGCTTAATTTATGCAAATGCTATGTGAGGGATATAATATAACCGAGAGGGTAAGCAGTTGAGCCTCGAAGAGGCAAGGGAGTGCCTAGTGAATCTTGAGAAAGACTGTGTTTTGAGAAACGTGAAAGCTGCTCTAGACGAGGGTATACCCGCCTCCAGGATAATACTCGACTCTCTGAGTAAAGCAATGGAGGAGATCGGTAGGCTCTACGAGAGCGGGGACTACTTCATAGCCGAACTGATCGAGGCCGCCAGCATCTTCAAGGAGGCTATGAAAATCCTCGAGCCTAGGTTGAGGGAA
This sequence comes from Thermogladius calderae 1633, assembly GCF_000264495.1. Taxonomy (NCBI): domain Archaea; kingdom Thermoproteati; phylum Thermoproteota; class Thermoprotei; order Desulfurococcales; family Desulfurococcaceae; genus Thermogladius; species Thermogladius calderae. The sequence continues at coordinate 632,378 of NC_017954.1, forward strand.
GAGGCCTCGAGAATGAAGACCGTGAAGAGGGCGAGGATCGTCATAGGGACTGTAAAGGGAGATGTGCACGACATAGGTAAGACACTGGTAGCTATCATGCTCCAGGCGGCTGGGCACGAGGTCATAGACCTAGGCGTAGACGTCTCCGTAGAGAAGTTCATTGAAGCCGTCGAGGAATATAAGCCTGACATTGTTGGCATGAGCGCCCTGCTCACGACTACTGCCAGGTACATGAAAACCGTTATAGACGAGCTTACAAGACGTGGGTTAAGGAGTCGAGTGAAGGTTATCGTAGGCGGGGCCGCCACGACTCCAGAGTTTGCGAAAGAGATAGGGGCCGACGGCTGGGCCCCTAACGCGATAGAGGCCGTTAAACTAGTGGAGAAGTTGATGGGAGTTCAGGCTTGAGCGAGGTCGATATCGTAGTAGGTAACAGGGTACTGAGGGGGGCCAGTGGCGGGAATCTGGGCGAGATACTCGCAAAGAACGGCGTTATAGCGCTGCCGTGTGGAGGTAGGGGTCTATGCGGCCTTTGCCGCGTTATCGTTAAGAAAGGCTCGACGTCTCCGCCTTCTAAGTACGAGAGAGTACTAGGCTATACGGGACCTGTAAGGCTTGCTTGCCAAACTAGAGTCCTGAGCGACGTTGAGGTAGAGCTATTCCCAGGGCTAGCAAAGCCCGTCAAAATAGACACCATTATCGTTAACCCTAGGAGGGTCGAGCCCGTTGTAACAAAAGTTGGACCTGGGCTATTCAGAGTACTAGACCGCGTGGTAGAGCTGAGCCCGAACCTTCAGCGGGCAGTCCTAGTAGACCTGGGGACCACAAAAATAGCCTACCAGGTCGTGGACCTTGGGGGCGATGTACTGGCCGAGGACTCTGTATTCACCCCGCTTCAAGACTACGGTGCCGACATCATAACGAGGTTGACGAAGGCGCTGGAGGACAGGCGGTACATGGACGATATGACGATGAGACTACGTGGCTTAGTGTCCGAGATAGCTGACAAGCACAACGCGGGCCTAGTGCTACTAGCAGGGAACAGCGTAATGGAGTCGATCTTCTTCGGTCTAAAACTCGACAGCCTAGCTGAGTACCCTTACCGCCCTCCAACCAGCGACCTTATCTTAGACAACATTGGTGGTAAGCTTGTACTGGGCTTCCCGATGCTACACGGTTACCTCGGAGGCGACGCTTACGCGGACCTCGTTGCCTCCCTGGAGCTGAGATTAGAGACCCCCTACCTGCTGATCGATATCGGCACTAACACAGAGATCTTCCTCGTCAAGGAAGATGTGGTGTATGGGACTAGCACGCCGAGTGGTCCGGCTTTCGAGACAGGGGTCTCGAGAGGGTCCACTATAGTGCAAGGAGGTGTATACGAGGCGAGGATAGACAGGCTGGAGAACGGCAAGCCCGTGTTCCGCTACAAGTATCTAGTCTCGACCTCAGGCATACTAGGCCCAGCGCTTGTGAGTATAGTCGCTGACCTGAGACGGCACGGGTTAGTAGACGAGCACGGTAAGTTCACAAGCGGCTACGCGACCATTGCGGGAGGGCTGAAGGTATTCTACATTGACCCCTCCAAGGACCTCTACATATCCCAGCTAGACGTGAGGAACGTGCAGAAAGCCGTCGCGGCAGTGAAATCTGGCATTAGAATTCTCATGAGGGAGGCCGGGGTGTCGTCAAGCGACCTGAGACACGTTGTCGTCGCCGGCAATTTCGGCGCGGCTCTGGACCTCGAGGACGCCATGGCTATAGGGCTGGTACCCAACGTTGACAGAGAAAGGGTATTGGCAGTAGGCAATCTGGTTCTCCCAGGGTTGAGAGTGGCGTTCTTGGACAGCAGGTACCTGGTCGACTTTAGGAGAGTCGCGGAAAGAATAGCCTTCGTCGACCTACCCAAGGTAGAGGACTACATGAACGTGTGGATTGACAGCCTCCGGCTTAGCCCCTTGTGAAAATCTGCTGTAACTCCTTTAACAGGGTCTTGACGGGGTGCCTACCCTCAATCCTTACACCAGACCTCCTCAGCCCATAACCTAGAAGGGAGTCTACCATGGATACGACTGGGGCGACGTACTTTGCTCTAGAGACAGGACCGTACATCACGAAGTCTGCTCCCATCATCCTCAGAAAAGCCGCTGCACCTCCATGGACACCCACTGTCCCTTCTACGCCCAGCCTCTCTTTAGTAGCCCCGCCAAGCGCGTTGGCGGGTGCGCTTCCAGAAGGTAACTTGAGCTCGGATTTGATCCTGTGTATCGCTTCTCCACTCAGATAGATCGAGGAGGGGTCTAGAACCACAGTATCGACCAACACGTTCTTTACCCCCGTGTCTCTAGCCGCGTCGAGTAACCTTCTCACTATCTGGAGTCTCTTCTCCGGCTCTATGGACGTATAAGGGTCTTTGGGGTCGAACGCCATGAGAACGCTGGTCTCAATCCCACTATTTCTCAACGCCTCTAGCTCCTCACGCGGACTGTCCACGTACAGGCCGTTCGCGATCGACAACTTCTTCAGACCCATCTCGGAAGCCCTTAGATACGCTTTAGCCCTCACTGCGGGGTCAGGGGAATCCAGGAACAACGGGATGTTGAATTCGCCTACGAAACTTAAGATGTCGTCAACGAGCTCTTCTCGCGGAAAGACCACGTCGAGAGCTAGTACAAGCCCGTGCTTTTCACATACATTGATAGCCTCCTCTAACTTCTCGCGTGCCGACTTCTTGTCAATACCGCTGCTTGTGAGAAGCCTGTCCCCCATGTAGAATATGGAACCCACCAACCACGTTGGGCACTCGCCAAGTACCCCTCCAATACAGTAGTCGCCGACACGGTATTTACTCGCTTCGAGCCGGTTCACCTCATCACCACCGTGGGTTCTAACTCATAACGATAGCGCCGACCACATATTAAAGTGCTGACAGCTATTTGGGGCAGGAAACGTTTATACACCTACTGCTGGATACGAAGGCCATAAACCGAGACGTGGTGATGGAGTTTGGAGATCATAGTGGAGCTCCCCTCTTTCTCAAGAAAGGGGGTCGACAAATTAGCTCCCCGGCTCAAAGATCTTGGTTTCAGCGTCTTTCTCCCCGAGAACCCCGCGGGAATACCAGCACTATTGGCCGCGGCGGTTGGTGTCTACTTGAGGACGAAGTATGAGTTAGGGGTCTACATTAGCACTAGGCTTGTAGATGTGAACCTCCTCTACGCGTACTCAACAGTTCTGACAGCGAAGGAGTTCGGCTTCAAGGGTGTAACCTTGCTAAGGGGTGACAAACCAGCCTTCGGTGAAACCCTGGAGACAAACTCCGAGGAAGCACTGGCTTTCATAAAAGAGAGAGTGAGAGGTGTTGACCTAGGGCTCATCGTGAGCATGAGGTTCTCCATGGACAACATACAAGCCCGCCTCTTAAAGAACCCCGACTACGTGATGGTCATACACTTCGGTCTAGGCAACATGGACAAGATGGTCGAGGTCTCTAAGGTTGCCAGAGAACGAGGAGTAAAGGTCTACCCGTTTGTCTTGCTGTCCCTCGAGAAGAGTAAGGGCTTGTTCATGCAACTCGGGCAGCCCTTCGTCGAGACAAACCAATTAAGAGGTGTATGTGAGAGCCTCAAAAAAGTCGTTGACGGTATAGTGGTGTCCTCACCGCTAGACTTGGACACAGCTGTAGAGCAAGTCGCCCGGCTGTGTTTCTAGCCCCCGGACACCGGGGGAAGCAAGACCACCTCGTCCTCTTCCTTCAAGCTAACTGGCGCGGCAGGGTTGACCGAAACCCCGTTTACTAGGACGATCAGTTCTCCTCTTCGGTAGAGCTCATCTAAGACCCTGTACTTCGAGCTCAACGTGTTGACCAACTCCGATAGACTACCAGCGCTTATGAACTCTTCGGAGACCCCAGTCTTGTCTTTGAGCCAAAGCATGAACTTGACTCTAGGCACTACTCACCCTCTTTGGATTTCTCCTCCTCGAGCCGCTTCTCGAACAGGCTCTTCAGTTCCTCATCGCTCATACTCCTGTAGGGCTCGGCAAGCCACTCTCTCGCTTCTTTGTGCTTCAAGAAGTAGTAAATCGAGTAGCTGCATATCGGCTCTATTAGGTACCCTTTTTCCTTCGCCATGTTTACCGCGTACTCCATTAACTGGCCGGCTATCCCCTTACCCCTGTGTTGAGGTGGCGTGTACGTCTCAAGTAGCTTCATAACGTTGTTATCGACCCTGTACCTGATAAAGGCTTTCGTATTGTCGGGTAGGGTCATATAGATCACAGTACTAGTGTGTCTAATGCCCTCCAAGCAACCACCTCGATCCTTTTAGGTTAAAGAAGTTGGAGTTTTAAATAGGTTGTTTAAAGGAGGAGTAGGTGGAACCGTTTTAAACACTTGCGACATTGTATTAAACCGGTTTGAATCATGGAGAGGCTTCTACTAGTAATACTACTAGCATGCGTATTAAGCCTCTCCCACACGGGCCTCTACGCGGAGCCTCAGACTAGAATCGCCCACACCACGATTTACTACAACGGTCTTCTCGAAGTGGCTACTAGCGGGGAGTACACTCCGAGAAACTACGTAAACAGTGGTGTTAGTTCTTTCTACATGAGGGTCACATACCTGGTCAGAGCCGACATAGAGATAGCCGTCGTGAACGGGGTAACTGTATATAGTGCGAACATAAGTAGGTGGATCGACTCGGTCTCCTCCACTCCACCAAACGTCGTCAACGTCACCGCGCTACAGGCCGAGAGCAACTTATCGTATGCTTCCATCGGTGTTTTCAACCCTCCTATAGTCCTCGCCTTCAACGAGAGCCTAGCCTGGGACGTCCTAGACTGGAGCGGGTTTAAAGAGAACATTGTCTTGTTCGACGTCGACCTCGTCCACAAGGGGGTCAAACAGGTTGAGAGCTACGAGAAGACTAATGTAATGCTGATCAAAGACCTGTACTATGAGCCGGTGACCATGATCCCCGTGTTCTATGCGTACACCTACTCTATTCAGTCGCCTAACGGAGATGTGATGGTGAGAGTCAGCCTGAACGGCCTTTTCTCCACACTGAACTTGACGTCAATTGTAAAGAGGGATGTGGTTTCGATTGGTGTCGGGAACGAAACGGACATTGTAATAAGGGTCGACAGGCTAGTCCGCGACAGGTTCGGCGTGGAACAGGTCAACAGTACCTCGATCAGGCTCGTTTTCAACGATCTCACCCCCGTGTTTATCCAGGTAGAGATACCGCCGAACGTGGAGTTGAAGTCGAACATAGGTTTCACGAAGTTGAGTAGTGGTCCTACAGCGTACTACGTCTACGAGGGGGTTGTCTCGGGCGATGTCCTGTTTGATTTCGGCGAGAGGGTGTCCCTCTTGAACGGGAACCAGACCTCCTTAACCGGTGGTGTAGGACTCCCCATGAGTACTAATGTCGGCGACCTCGTCTTCACCGCCCTCGTGGTCTCCCTCTCCGTCTACGTTGCCTACCTCCTCGCGGACAAGATCTCTCGGTCTCTCTAGCGTGTCTGTCCCCCCTTTCTTAAGCTTCTTGTAGTAAACAGACAAGGGGTTCCTCCCGTCGCACCGGTCTAGAATAGGGCAGACCCCGAGAGCCTTTAGTTTGTCGCAACTATATGGCATGTACTTCTTCCTACCGCCTCTCAGGCCCGCCAAGTGCTCGACCTGGTAACGCGTGATCTTCTCGTTGAAGTCGGGTGCGTAGCTGAATAGTTCCACGACCTGGTCTACTTCGAGACCTATGTTAAGCAAGAAAGTAGCTATGAGGAACCTCTCGGCGTGGGAGACGTTCTCGCCCTGCCTTAAGCGCTCAATAGCCCTCTTAACGCAGGGAGGGAAGGCATCCTCCTTGACAACCTGTACTCCTTGCTCACTAGCGATGTCAGAGGACGCAGCCCCCTTCACTTGGGCGATTTTCCGCGCCTCTTCCAGCAGTTTTTGGTCAACCCTCAACGGCTCCAAAGCCTCGAACGTCTTAAGCACGTGCTGGTATATCGCCTCCTCCAACACTCTCGTATAGGTCTCCTTGTCGAGGTAGACCCTTCCCTTGGACACGACGTTGCTGGATATGTGGTATTTCTTGTCCTGGGAGAGCCTTGCGGATACTACCGCTAGGTAGGACTTCAAGCCCATAGAGAAGCTCAGGGCTCTGTACACCACAGTCCCCTTCTTCAAGTGGAGGGGGATCTTCTGGGGCTGGTTGTTCAGCTCGACGTCTAACCCGAGCTTCTGCCCTATACCGACCAGTGTCTCGTCGTCAAGCCCTTCTAGCAGACCACCCGCCTGCTTAGAGTACGCTACGGCGATCTTCGTGTAAAGCCTTCTCTCGGCCAACGACTTCGCCAACATGGCGAGAGCGTAGTAAGCCGCGACCTCGTGTTCGAGGGGTAGGCTGGGCTCTGCTGGGATTCCCTCAGTTACGATCTTGTCGAGGTTATGGAGCACCTTCAAGCGTATAGGTGAGTCCTCTTGTTCCACGAGCTGCTCTAGGGGTGCGCCTCTTAGTAAGTCTGATAGCTCTTCTCGCTTTATTAGAAACGGGAACTGCCTGTAGTCGATAACCCGTCTCCTCGGCATGCCGCTCTTCAACTCGTAATGAAGAGTTCAGCGCTTTGGCCCCACATCACAGTTCAGGAAGACCTCTTGTGAGGTCCCCTTACATCATCAATCTTACCTTCATACTCTTCGAGAGTTATAACGTTTAGCGCCTCAGTGTTAATCACGATCAAACGGGCCACACTACCTTAAGTCGAACACGATCTCCTCTCTCCCCGGCAATCTCGTCCCCCTCGCTACCGTGAACTTTACCCCCCGACCCTCGAGCACGACCTCGTATGGGGCGTTCAATGAGGCTCTAACGAACCTCGCATTCTCAGGGAAAACCCAGTATACCGTGTAGTCGTACTCGGCGGTCTCCTCCTCGTACTCGTTCAAGTAGTGGTTTAGCCCCTTTCTCAGCTCGCCCTTGAACACGATCTTAAAGACGATGTATGCGAGGCTCTCCAGCCCAGCCACGCCAATGTCCACATCTTTCACTACTGGGTAAACTCTCTTGTTGTTGATGTACACTCGCTCCTCGTCGAGGAAATACTGCATGTTCCTGGCGAGGAGCTCTATCTCTCTACCACGTTTAACAGGGTCTTTGGAGATCTCGAGGTACAGTCTGCCTGGGTCGGAGTAGAGAAACACTATTGTTTGGTCCACGAGGCCCGAGTCGTGTACGTGGAAGAAGCCGTAGCCGTAGATTGGCTGGAGCTCGCTCATTTCTTCAACCTTTTGTAAAGAAGCTTACCTTTCTCGGTCAGCTTCAGGACGTTGTATTTCCCTACCCGCTCTACTTCGACATAGCCTTCTTCGAGCAACCTCTTGACCCTCCTACTGATACTGGACTTGGGCCTCTTCGTGATCGAGACCAGCTCGCTCTGTCTAAGCCCCTCTTCGCCAGCGTCGCCTAGGGCCAAGACTATCTCTCTAACCACGTCATCCTCCTCGAGCCTCTTAGGCGGCAGGGTCTCCACCTCTAGCCGTCCCCGCCTCAGGTAGTACAGGAGGGTGGCAGCTACCGTGCCAGCTAGGAGAGCAGCTACTACCCAAACCCACCAGGGCGTTGACACGGCCTGTGCTCCGCTGGACGGCTGAGACACCTGGTTTATCGGTACTAGTAGTATTACGTGGTAGAGCCCGGGCGAGCTAAACGTTATCACTGTTGTGTTGGCGGAGTAAGAGGTAGATACAGCCTCAGTGGGGGAGTCGAACCTCCTAGCGATGACCTGGTAGACCCCCGGTATGGTAATTGTAGACGTAAACGAAGTATTACGGAACATCGTGAAGTCTAGTACACCCTCGTACGAGCCCGGCGTTAGTTCCTGGAAGAGGTCGTAGAGCAAGAGGTAGACGTTAACGGTCGTCGACGAGTTGACGACGAAGTCGAGGATCCCCGTAGAGGAGTTGAACAAGGGAGGTACGAGCACAGCGGCGGGGTTTGAGAACGTCGCGTTCAAGAAACTGGCGTTGGCGTAAGACGGGTTGACCAGCTGTATTGAGAACTGAGTCGCAGTATTGACGTCTATATTGAAGGTAATACTCGCGTAGCCGCTCCGTGCCAGCGGGTCGTACATTATGTAGTACGTCACATTGCTGATAAGGGGGCTTGAGCCGAGAGCTGGCGCAGCGGTCAGGAGGTTGGCTACAACCAAGAGAGCGGAGAGCACTGTGGCCGCCTTTCTCAGCATGAAAGCCCCGTCTCCCTTTACGCTAAGTAAAAAAGTCGTGTAAGGAAATTTAAGCCCTCTTCCTGGCCAGTACTACGCCTATAACCCCGAGGACTACCAGGACGACCAGTATTACAACTACTAGCGCGGGGTAGGCCAACCGGGGGCCCTGCGTTATCGAAGGGGTAGTAGTTGCCGCTGGCGGCTGTGCTGGTGTTGTAGGGGCTGAAGTGGTGGTCTGAGGGCTTGTAGTTGTGGCAGTCATAGCAGGAGACGTCGTCGTAGGGGGTGTGGTGGGCGAAACCGCTCCCTGAGTGTAGACGGTGAGCGTGAGGATTAGTATTCCCCTCCCGTCAACGTGTATGTTTGTAGTGTTGGACGAGAAGTCCAGCCTAGTAGAGCAGGGGAGGCCTACACAGCTCACGTTGTAGAGGCCTGGGACGTAGATGTCTACGCTCACGCTGCCCGGCATTGCCGAGGTGTCGAGGGTCACGGAGTAGCTACCCGGCACCAGGGTTGTCATGAGGTCTCTTATACTGTAGGTCAGGGTGAAGCCGCTTGTGTTATTCAAGAGGACGGTGACCACGTTAGCCTGCTGGTCGTGGAAATATGGTAGTGGAGCGCCATTGCTACTCGTGACATTCAGTACTGTGATGTTACTTCCCGGCAACAAGCCTATAGTAAAGTTCACAGGTGTGGCTACTACACTACTGAAGACTATATTGTAGGTTACGACCCCTGCACCCGCGATAGGGTCGTACACTATTCGAATGCCTATGCTAGAGACCTGCTGTGATAAGGACATTCCCGGCAACAGTATAATTATTGTTAAAAAACTCAAGGCAAGTAACGACGAACTTTTCACCTTTAGTCACCTTGTTATAAGAAGGGGGATTAGGGTAAAAAGATTTAAAAAATAGTATGTGTCAATCCGCACTTAGTCCTCGTTTTCCAGTTCGTGTTCTACCTCAACGTGGACTTCGTGTATTTGGTTTTTGATCTCCATTTTTAGGTTGAACTTGCCATTGGTCAGGTTGCTAAGGTAGTTGGATATCTCGTCAATTATCTGCCCTAGTGTCTTGTTCTGGCTTAGCCCGCTCTGTATGATCTGGGCTATGGCGTTCCTGAACTCGTCCTCTCCTCCCTTAAACTTGATCTTTATCTCCTTCAACATGCTGCTCTGGTTAGTCGCGTTCATTACCATGTTTTGTACGAGGTTCTTAATGTACTCCTCGACCTCGCCCTTCACCTTGAGCTTCCACTGTAGCGCTATTTCTCTGACCACCTTAACTACCTGCTCTGTCTCGTTGGCCTCGCCAATTTCGATCTTGGTTATCACGACCTCCTTAAGGCCCTCTGGCAACTTCTCGAACACTTTTACCAGCGTCTCCCTGCCGAACTTCTCTTTGAGGAGTAGCTCGTCTATGTGGTGAACTGTGGGTAGCTTTAGGTCCTGGGCGAAGACGCTGGTCACGAGCAGGCCGTAGGCCTTGACGTAGGTGTGGTAGGCCTTAATAGCCAGCCTGAAGGCCAGCGAGATGTTACCCGCTGACAGGTTGGACTGAGCGTACGACAACAGTTTGTCGCCGAGCTCCGTCAGGTTGTTGAGCCCGGCGGGGACCGTCAGGTTCCTAGACTGGGCTGTCGAGACTGCCTGCGTGAGTATCGACTTCAGGTCTGAGGCCAGGTTTATGACGGCAGTGGTCATTTGCTCGCTAGTAGCGTTCTGGTTAAAGAGGGCGTCGAGCGTCTTACCCAGTACTGGGTAGGCCAGCGGAACAGCGTGACCGTAGTGGATCGCGGCAACGATCGCCATCACAGCTGCCCTCTTGGTTAGGTTCTCGCTACTGAGGTTGAGGGTCCTCTCCAGGAACCTGTCACCGAGGTTGAGGGTCACGTTTGCAGCTGTCACGTTGTGTGATATCTCCCACTCGAACAGCGGGTAAGTCACGTTCCTTACGTCGTAGGCTAGCTTCAGGGCCTGCTCAAACGTTATGTTGAACGCCGGTCTCACGGCGATTGTCCCGTTAGCGATCTCGACCTCAACCTCTTCCTCGTGGTTGTCGGGGGCTCTGTACTGGTCCTGTATTTGCGCGCTCGCGAACGGGATTGCCACTAGCCCTAGCAATATGCCTGCTAGTATTAGGAGACCGCCTAGGCTTACCAACCAGGCTTTCACACCTACCACCTGGGCTCCACTTAGGGGGACCGTTTTAAATAACCCCTCCGCCCAAAATCTAATTGGAACCGTTCCACACTCAGCTGGAACGGTTGATCACTTTGACCTGGAAGTACGACGAACTCTATAGTTGCCCTCTGACCCTCCTACTGGACGAGTTCCCTGTAGGCCGGAGCAGAGCATACGTGGTGGTCCAGTCCTTGAACTACAGGGTCAACATCCTTAGGAGAGGCGGCTCTTACAGGGAGGTCTCCAACGTCCCCAAACTATTCGACGCGGAGCTTGTCCTCGAGGCTTGTAGGGCCGTCTCAAGAGGGATCGACCCCAAGTCGATAAGCGACCCGCTCGTGAGGGTCGTCGCGACCTCCTTCTTCTACGGCGGGTTCGGCGTGTTCGTTGACACTGCCGAGGGGGAGACTATCCCGCTACAGCTCGAGATGGTGTCTCCGCACTTCTACCTGTACTACGAGAGGTCGAGAGGCGATAGCTTGGACCTAGACACCTGGGTCAGAGTCGGAGCTCACCTAAGATCCGGCTTTGACAGCATCGTGTACGACCTCTGCGGTAGGAAGATGGAGTGCCGAGGGGGTACATACCTGGTCTGCGGCTCGCGTGGGTGTCTTGTTGTATCCCGGCAAGAGTTTCCAGGGGAAGACCGCCCGAGGATCTTCGTTGACAACGCCCCCATGCGTCACGTAGTTAAAATCTAGGTTAATAATGTAGATCTCTCGTGAGAGTGGCCTGTTTGAGGTCCTTTAAAGTCGTAAGCTCGAGGGAAGCGAGGGAGATCGACGAAAAGGCCAGTAACGAGTACGGCCTCGACAGCGAGTTGCTGATGGAGGACGCGGGTTCTGCCGTGTACGAGGTTGCTAGAAGGGAGTTCGGCTTGAATAACAGGTTCCTAGTTGTAGCGGGGACGGGGAACAACGGCGGGGACGCGCTGGTGGCTGCCCGGAGGTTGTACTCAGCCGGGGCCGAGGTGCGCGTACTGGTCGTTGGAGACCTAGCCAGGGCTGCAACGCTTACGTTAAAGAATCTGGAACGTGTGCGGAAGATGGGTGTTAAAGTCACGGTTGTGTCTAGTGAGAGAGACCTCGAGGTGGTGAGAGGCGAAATAGAGTGGTCAACTGTATTGATCGTCGGGATTTTCGGTCTGGGGTTGAGAGGTGAGGTCAGGGACTACAGGCGGAGCGTGATCGAGGCGGTTAACAGCTCCGGTAAGCAAGTTGTAAGCGTTGACATACCCTCGGGGGTTAACCCTGACAACGGGAGGGTGGAGGGAGTTGCCGTGAAGAGCACTGTGACAGTGACGTTCGGGCTCCCCAAGTTCGGGAACGTCCTTCACCCTGGGGCCTACTACTCGGGGAAGCTCTACGTCTCGGCCCTCTCTTACCCTCCAGCCCTTCTCAACTCACCTGATATCAAGGTAGAACTGAACTACCCGGTGAAAATTCCTGAGAGGCCTAGGTGGGGTCACAAAGGCACTTTCGGCAAGTATCTCCTTGTAGCAGGGTCGAAGTACTACTATGGAGCACCTTACTACGCCTCCGTGTCCTTCTACCAAACTGGAGGCGGTTACGCTAGGCTGGTGGCCCCGAAGTCTGTTGTTCCTGTACTGGCAGCGAAGGCTAGCGGTGTGGTGTACATACCTGGAGAGGAGACAGAAGAGGGGTCCCTATCGTTGTCGAACCTCGAAAAAGTATTGACGATAGTTGACGAGGCAGGGGTAGACGTAGTAGCAGTAGGTCCAGGTCTATCAACCAATAAGGAGACGATGGAGCTTGTCGCGAGGGTTGTCAGCGAGGTAAAGGTACCAGTTATAGTGGACGGAGACGGACTCACAGCACTGTCCGGTAGGCTGGATCTGCTCAAGTCTAGGACGAAGCCGTCGGTTCTAACCCCTCACCCCGGGGAGTTCTCGAGATTGACAGGTCTCTCTATTAAGGAGATAGAAGGCGACCCCGTGGGTCACGTAAGCAGGTTTGCAAGCGAGTACAATGTGTACGTCGTGTTGAAGACCGCCAGGAGTGTGATAGGCCTCCCCGACGGCAAGGTCTACATAAACTTGACGGGGAACCCAGGTATGGCCAAAGCCGGCATGGGTGACGTCCTCGTCGGGGTGATCGCTGGCATTTTCGGTCTCGGGCTTAGAGACGTCGGGCAGGCTCTGAGAGCAGGTGTACTAGTGCATGGGTTAGCCGGGGATATCGCTGCCGGCGAGGTGGGCGAGGACGGCGTCACACCCGACCTAGTCTTACAGACCCTCCCCCGGGCGGTCAAATTACTCAGAGAGAACCCTGAGGCGGTCGTTGACCGCTACTTCCCCATACAACTATAATCTGTTGTAACGAATTAGCTTACTTGAAGGCGAGAAGGGTTGCCGGGTGAGGGCAAGAAAGAAAGAAGGGCGCTCAAGGGCCTGATCGTCGACGAGGACGTCATCATACAGTACAGCCTGGGATCTCTTAGCGAGTCTTCATGCTCCTCCTGCCCTCTCAGGGGGTTCTGCCCTGTTAGGAAGTTTAAGAGAGGTTAGGATAGTTGTCCGACAGGCTTCTCAGGCCCGGAGACAAGATCCGGTTCAAGTGCGGGAGGAGCGGTGTCTGCTGCTCTAGCGGGCCCAACGTCTCTCTCACAGTGTACGACATTTGTCGCATATCCAAGTACCTGGGCGTCGATTGGAGAGAGCTAGCGGGTAAGCTGGTCTATGTGGTGGTAGCCGACTACGTGCCTATACCTGTCCTAAGGGGCTTGAACAACAAGTGCGTTTTCCTGGACTACAAGAACGGCGCTCCCACGTGCACCATTTACCCGGCTAGGCCTATGAGGTGCAGACTCTTCCCGTTCATCCCGGTATCCCCCGGGAATAAAAGTGTCGTAAGAGTCTCGAGTATATGCCCGAGCGTTGGGAAGGGTCCCCTAATAGAGCCGCCGTGGAGGTTATTGGAGCTCTACTACCAGGAGGTCAAGGCCCACTACAGTAAGGTCATGGAGCTAGTGATGAACGGTGGGCTGGACCCTGTCGAGGCTCTCGAAAAGGCCCTCGACGAGGTCTGCGAGAAGGGTGAGGACTGGCACTGGGACTTGAAAAAGCTGGAGGAGACATGGTGACTCAGCCAGGGGTTCATACAACGGCATTGCGGCTGCTAACCAGCGGCAGGGCGTCATCATCCCGTGTGACGATTAGTTTAAACGACGATATTAACCTATCTCTCCGGGACTGCATTGTGGGCTTGTTTCTCGTTTCCAATACTTGAAGACTAATAACTAGCCCCCTCTTTATTATTACTCGGTGTGTTGGTTGCCAATAGGGGTCATCAGCGAGGTCTACAAGGGAAGCCTAAACGCAGACCTCCACTACGTGTTCACAGAGGTCAATAAGGTGTTGACGACCGCAGAGGGCTCGAAGCTAAGCCACACCATAGACATCCCCAAACCAGTAGGAGTGGAGTCCCTATACGCGATGCTCGAACTACTAGTTGAGACAAGTTCGCCGTGGATCGACTGGAAAGTGAAGGTTAACGGTGTTAACGTCTCAAAGGAGTTCAAGCCGGCAGTCTCGATAAGACATGGAGGCAAGTTCGTACACAAGCTCATATACGACGTCAAAAGTGTGCTCAACACCCCCGAGTCCGTTAGTAAGGCCCGTGTTCACATGACCATCAGGCACGAAGGCGGTGGCGATGCCGTCTTGAAGTCTATAGGCTTTATTGTCGCGTACAGCCAGTCGGACGCATACACGACACTGAGGCAGTACTCGGGCTTGCTACTGTTGGACAAGGGGGAGAGGTTCAGGATGAGCGAGCTATGCGAACACGGAGGCTCGAAAGTTGATATAGTAGCCTACTCTCCAGCCCCGACATATGTTACCCTTAGCAACGGCTCCAGCTCGAGGAGGTTAACAGCTAAGGGGCTGATAAACACTCAGCTGGACAGCGAGTTCTGTGAGGTACTCGAGCTCTCCAATGAGGGTCTTAGCCCTCTTTTCGTGCTCAACGTGTTGTCGAGCAGCGTCCAAATTAAGAGAGCCTCTCTCAAAGTCACTAGGGTGGTTCCAGTCGTCACCGACAGGCATCTGGGCTTAAGAGTAGAGATCGCCAACGTGGGAGAGACGATGCCTGATGAGGCGCTTCTGATAGTCCTTGATAAGGGTTTCGTGAGAGGTGTCAAGAAATTGACTCCCCCACCACCAGGCGGAACAGTTGAAGAGGTCGTCGGGATCCAGTCCGCTCAAAGACCCGAGTCAATGACTCTAAGGCTTGTCTGGAAAAAACTGGCTAGGACAGACTTCGAAGACGTACAAGTGAGCATACCGAGTGTTTAGACAACAAGCTATCACCCGTGTACAGATCCCCGATTATATGTATACGACCTCCAGTCCCCTACTGGTCGCAAACGACTCTATCATCATCCTGTGCTCCAGTCTAGTGCTCTTCTTCTCTACCACGATGAGCTTGACCGACCCATAGGTTCTCTTGATCATTCGTTCCAGTACCTCAGCTGACAAGTACTCAATTGCGTACTTCGGCAAAAGGTGTCCGAAGCAGACATTCTCTCTAAGCGAGTACTCCGTGTGTTTCCACGGGTAGTGCCCGCCCCCGATCCCGATCGCAGGCCTGCACCCAACCGGCCCACTCTCGAGGAGGCTGGCCACACTCTCGGCTAATATCTCTTGGTTCACTTCGTCGACCCACTCGGTTAGCGAGCTACCGATCTCGACGAATGTCAGCGGCTTCTTCAGGCTGGTCGGTCCGTGGTGTGTAGCCTCGTAGCTAACCCTGTACTCGCCTAGTCTACCCTTCATCTCCGCTCTCTTTACCAGCTCCCTGAGGAGACCGAACGCCACCACTGGGTTAGCCATACCCAGCTCTCCAGGTCTACCCCCGTAGAGAGCTTCTCCGCCGAAGTTCCCTGTGTGGTGAACCGTGTAGCTCTTGACGCCGGCTTGTGAGGAGTGCCTAGACAGTACGATGAAGTACTCTGCCTCCGGCAGTGCATCGTCAAGGAAGTCGAACTCTATTACGTCTTCATCGAAACCGGCGACCGTCACTCCGGGTCTAGACCAGCACTCTACAGCTCGGCACTCCGCTATCTTAAAGCCGAGGCGGACAAGTTTAGCAGCAGCCCCCGCACCTGCCGGGTCGTTGACGCTGTAAACAATGCCGATCAAGCCGTACGCCTCTTGTCGGTGGTTAATATCCTCTAGTAATTATTATGTTGTTAAATAAGTGAGCGTATTTGGTCGTCGACAGTAAGTCGTGGTACAAATTTAAGAGGCAGCTGTGGTCTAGGCTGTGGGAGGACTTGGAGATAGGGTACCTCGACAAGGACCTCCTACCAGTCCTCGTGTTGTTCAACCTCGACAGGGACGTCTACACTCTGAGTAGTTGCAGTGGGAGGATCGTTGTAAGCGACTCTAAGTACCCGTGGAGCAGAGAGGAAAGCAACATCGTGCTCAAGAAACACGTGCCACTAGACTACTCGGATTTGGACGCCCTACTCAAGAAGCCGGTCGTCAGGAGGCTCTGGCTAAACGCGACCGGCCCCGTCATACACTTGTCCACGAGAGACCTTCGTACAGCGGCTTACGTCCTAAAGGTGGCGAGGCTTGCCGGGTACAAGCACAGTGGAGTGTTGAGCGTGAACAAGCACAAGGGCATTATCGTCGAGCTGACTACTGGGGTTCGCTTTAGTACTTTCCTAGCGGAGACCGGCAACTCTCTCGAGGGTGACGACGTGAGGAGGCTTGTGGAGAAGGCGAACGAGATACTGCTTTACGGGAAGCTCATGCTGAACAGGCTATACGAGGTCGCTAGAAGACACCTGCCGCGTGTTGTCGACGAAGAAGTGGAAAGGCAAGTGAAGGCGCGGGGAGGACTATTAGACAAGTCACCGGAGGAGATATTCATTGACATGATGCGCCGGCTCAACCAGTTCAATTACATAGAGGCATACAAAAGAATCGCCTCTGGACTAAGCTAGCAGTAGTTTAAAGGAGAGGGGAAGAGTATATATCTCGAACCCTACATACATTCACGTGGTGATCGGCTTGAGTAATGTGGTGGAGTACGAGGACTTCGCTAAACTAGACCTTAGGGTGGGGCTAGTGAAACACGCCGAGAGGGTTCAGGGCAGCAAGAAGCTGATCAAGCTGGTCGTCGACCTCGGTGAGCTAGGCGAGAGGCAGTTGGTAGCAGGGCTAGCCGAGTTTTACAAGCCCGAAGAATTCGTAAACAAGTACGTGATCGTAGTCGCGAACTTGAAGCCGAAGAAGATCTTCGGGCTCGATAGTCAGGGTATGATCCTGGCAACAGACACCGAGACACCCGTACTCTTAACTGTCGAAAAGCCCGTTAAGCCGGGTAGTCGTATCAGGTAATGAGACGTCGACCGAGCCTAAGCCGGTGACAAATTGCTTCAAGTCATGAGACTGGGCGACCTAGTGTGTTGCAGTATCATTAAAAGGACTACGAGGTTCACTGTCGAAGTCGAGGTCAGCGGTTCCTTAACTACCGCCTACACCAACAACACGGGGAGACTCCTAGGCTACCTGACGAGAGGTAGAGTCGGCTACTGCTTGAGAGCAAGAGGTGGCAAGCACCCGCTGAGGCTCGTGGCTGTCGAAGACGGCGAGTACGCAGCGCTCATAGACACGAGGCTTCAAGAAGAGGCTTTTGCGGAGACGGTGCGCCTAGGCTGGCTTCCGTGGCTTGCGGGTTGCTCTATTTTAAAGAGGAACCCCAGGGTTGGCAGCACAGTTTTAGACCTCATGCTGGACTGCCAGGGTAAGAGCACGTTCGTTGAGCTGAAGAGTGCCGTGATGAGGCTGGAGGAAGAGTTTGCCGCCTACCCCGACGCACCGACCGAGAGAGGTAGGTTGCAGATCGAACTTCTCGCCGAACTCGCGAAGCAGGGGTTTCGCTCAATCGTTGTCTTCATCGCAGGCATACCTCACGCCAGGGGCTTCAAGTTCTACTGCGAAGTAGATAGAGAGATCTGCAGAGCGGTCCGGAAAGCGCTAGAGGCCGGGGTGGAGTTCCGGGGCGTTAACTTGTTCATGGACGTTAAGGGCAACGCTATCGTTTTGGGGGATGCCGACCTTCCAGTGGACTTATCGTGCTGCGTACAATAGTAAACGGCGAATAAGGAGCCGACAGGTATAGAACACGGCGGATAAGCAGACCGGTATCAGTTGAGAGAAACGGTAGAACAAGGCTAGGAAGCGCTGGCAAGCCTCTCCTTAAACTTCTTGTACTTCAACATCGCGGCTAGACTGCCCACAGCCCGCTCGGGGCTCGGGTAGGCTGGGATACCGTTTTTGTTCATCAACTTGATGGCCTTTGCTACGTCCTCTCCTCCAACAAAACCAGCTATCAACGGCTTCGTCATCGTCTTCCTCGCTTCAATCAACCTCTTCGCGAGGTCAACCGGGTCTAGGACGGCAGTCCTACAATACAGAACTATGATGTTGTCGACCTCGTCAGAGTTCTCGAGTATCTCTAACGCCTGTACGTAGTTGTCTGCTACAGCCCCTCCTGTTAGGTCGACCGGGTTCCTAGCACTTCCAAACCAGGGCATTGTCTTCTTCAGTTTCTCCTTGAGAGTGCTACTGGGGTCTACCAGGTGAACACTGTGGAACTCAGCGGCATCTGTGGCGAGAACACCTACACCCCCGCCGTTTGTGAGTATGATCGTTCGGTCGCCTCTGGGGAGGTCTAGTAGGGAGAACGCCCTCGCCCAGTCGAACATCTCCTCTATGGTTTCAGCCTCTAGTATCCCTGCCTGCTTGAAAGCCGCCTCGTACACTTTGCCACTACCTGCCAGACTCCCAGTATGGCTAGCGACGGCTACCGACCCCCTAGCAGACTTCCCGGCTTTGATCAGAATCACCGGCTTCTTCATGATTACTTTCTTCATCTCCTCAATGAAGACCTTTCCTGACCCTGGCTTCAGGCCCTCGAGGTAGATCGTGATAACTTTAGTGTTCTCGTCGTCTGCTAAGTACTTCGAGATCTCCACGATGTCCAAGTCGCTCATGTTACCGAGACTCACAAGGGCCGCCATGCCCAGCTCCTCCATTAGAGTCCAACCCATCAACGCGATACCGAGGGCCCCACTCTGCGTCAGGAACGATATACCCCCGGGGGCTATCTCCTTCGGCCCGAAAGTGGCGTTGATCCTGTTGGGCGTGTAAGCGTACCCGAATATGTTGGGGCCGAGAACCCTCATGCCGTACCTCCTCGCGATCTCGACGAGCCTGCGTTCGCCCTCCTCGTTCCCTGCCTCGGAGAACCCGGACGTTATCACGACCAGGAACTTCACGCCTTTCCTCCCACACTCTTCAGCTACTTGAAGGACCTTGTCAGCGGGTACTGTGATGATGGCCACGTCGACTTCGTCTTCTATCTCTAGAACGCTCTTGTAGGCCTTTAAGCCCAGTATCTCCCCCGCCTCCGGGTTGACCGGGTACAGCTTGCCCTTAAACCCGTAATCGACGAGGTTCTTTAGGATGATGTGACCTATCTTCTCGGGGTGTCTACTGGCGCCTATCACGGCAATGCTCTCTGGGTTGAACAGCCTTCTCAGGCTCAATACTTAAGCACCCGCAAAGCTCTTACGGTAACTCCTTACACAGATAGAGGATTATATAGTCATATTTGCGACCGTAAATGACTGTTCAAGTACGTACCGGTTACAATTACGGGCTCGGGTGGGCCTAGGTCGATGATCGCGTAGGACCCGCGCGAGGCGTCGCCCAGGCACACGAATTTGCCGAGGCGCCTGGTCTCTCTGCAACTCGTGATCAACACACCGCGAGGTCTAGTCCTCGCTACCAACCTGTCCACGAGCGGGCTGGTCAAAGCGAGCCCCGGTTGTACAGACTCGGGAGGGGCAAAGTATGTTACCAGTACGTCTACTTCCTCAGCATTACGAAGCCTCTCGAGCAGCGGGTTGTAACCGATGTTGAGCACTTTTTTACCCCCCAGTTTCACCACTACCGACTCAACGTACTCTCCATAGTCTTTGAAAGCCCTGACAACGCTCTCGTTGTCTAATCTACCAGCGAAACCCATCACTCTCAGACCACAGGACTCCGCGAGGTACCTGACTATAGTAGGGCTCTTCACGTCTCCGGCCAAGAGTGCGACGTCAACGCCCTCTTTCAGGGACACTAAGCACACGAGGCGTGCTAGCGCGTGGAGACCCCTGAGCCCGTGTACTACCAAGACCCGCATTTCAACCAACCCATACAACGCTCCCCCTATACTCGTGACCTCCGACTAGGACCCTACAGTAGCCGGCAGTATCACTGCACTGTAGAAGTCCTCTCGCAACAGCCTTCCCCCCTTCGTAGAAGAGGGGAATATACGTGGCTTCGAAAGACACCACCTCGCGTATGTCCATTGGCGGCGCGGGCCCCTCCACTAGAATCCACCTGGTCACTCTACCGGTAGTAGGATAGTTGAGAGCGTCTAGACCCCCTTCGACGTCGACTTGAACCGCAACTATACCCATGGTCTTGAAGGAAGGGAGGTTTAGGAGACTACCAGGTACCCCGGAGTTGTAGATAATAGAGTACTCTCTGCCATGGAAAACACCCCTCCTGTAATTCCGGTAGTATTTCAGAACCTCGTTTTTGGTTAGGCCCGTCGCCACCGCGTTCGCCTCAGCCCACAAGCGTAGTCTAGTGTCACTGAACGGTTGAAAGTAACTCTTGTTCTCCGACACGAACTCGATCACAG
The DNA here is from genome assembly GCF_000264495.1 of Thermogladius calderae 1633. NCBI lineage: Archaea > Thermoproteati > Thermoproteota > Thermoprotei > Desulfurococcales > Desulfurococcaceae > Thermogladius > Thermogladius calderae. Next base: position 652,529 of record NC_017954.1, read on the forward strand.
AGGCCGAGTCGCGCCAGCCGTAGACGATCATGTCAACGTCGCTCGTCTCAGGGTTGTGTATAGAGGGTAGCACCGAGCCGGTAACACCGAGGCTGTTGAGGCTTGTTACCTGGAGTAAAGCGTGGATCATTGAGGCGGCAACTACTTCAAGCTTGTCCCTCACTCTAGTCAATAGGTCGCGCGCTCTCAAGACGGGATTGTACACTCTCTCTATTTCGAGTTCTCCGACGTAGGGGACAGCCGAGTCATAGAACGGTACGAATACCTGCTTGAGAGCGTGCCTCCTGACCTCGACTGGGTCGTACTTGGTCACGACTCGCTCTAGGTGTGAGAAGCTGTCTCGCCAGGGGGTCTCCGCCGTACCCGGGCAGTACTTCACGTAGGACAGTACAGCATACCTCTCGTGGTTGTTACCTACGACGACAGCGTAGCAGTTGTTCCTAAGCCTTAAATAGTAATGGTCTAATACCGTGTCGTATAGCAAGTGTGGCACCTATGGATCCATCAAGTGTACTGCTGGCTTTAGACTATGACGGGGTCCTGGTAGACAGCTATAGGGGTGTACTCGATTTCTACATGAGGGATCTAAAGGAACTGATCGGTATTACAAGAGAGGAGGCAGAGTTCTTGTTGTACATGGAGTTCTTGGGCGAGGGGGTCGGGTTGATGAGAGAGGACTGGTGGTTTAAGTTCATACCACGCCTGACACAGGAGCTCTTCGACGACCTGATCACGAGGTACTGGGAGAGGAGGATCGAGAAGACGGTTGTCCTGCCAGGTGTTGTCGAGTCGCTGAAGAAGGCGAGAAGAGAGGGTGTCTTGATCGCCCACGTTGGCTATAGGGACGATATTTACGGCTTGAAGAGGGAGAGGCTAGCCTACGACGGGCTGATAGACCTCTTCGACGAGGTGGTGGTTGTCGGGGAGGACTACCCTACCAGGCACGATGCTATCGTCAACTTGATTGACAGGTACAGACCCGGGAGAGTCCTCTACGTGGACGACAAGGCACAGAACCTCTACGTTATGAGGAACCACCTCCCCCCAAACGTGGAGCTCTACAAGGTCTCGTTCACATCACTCTTCGACTTCCCCTGGAGGAACCCGGGAAGAGTCTTCAAGGAGTTCAAGAACATCTACGAGGTAGTCGAGTACGCGGTCGGAAAACGTGAACGGGCCGGGAGACAGCCTTTAGCGTAGCGCTCCTCCAAAGCCGCTTAGTTCAACACGGGCTCCGGGACTTCTCTGAGCTGTTCCAGCACGTAAGCCCTAATCTCCTGCGGGGACGGGAGCTTGTCGACTAAGAGCCTCCCGTTCTCCGCGTACTTGACGAGCATTGGTTTGTACCCTTCAGGCGCCTCCCCGGACTCGAAGAGTAGTACCTTGTCGTCTAATCCGGGCCTCTTCCTGTAGAGTTGCTTCGCTCCCGGTAGCTTACCTCTCTTCGAAACCGGTTTCCATCTACCCTCCTCGTAGACCTCGACGATGTCGGCGCTTATGTCGACACTCGGTGGTACAGCCACACTGGTCCCGATCCCGAATGCGTCCACTATATCACGTAGAGCAACGATCTCCTTCTCGTCGATCCCGCCGCTCACAACGATCTTCACGTTCTTGAACCCGAGGATGTCGAGAGTCCACCTCACCTCTTCGACAATAGCCCTCATATTGCCTCTCCTCGAACTAGGGGTGTCGAGCCTGACACCGCTGAGCTTCTCACCTAGGAGCTTCGCGGCCTCGACGGCCTCGATCCTCTCGTCGTAGAAGGTGTCTACCAACATTATACGAGGCACACTCTTGTCGACCACCTCGTCGAAGGCTTTCCAGGCAGCCCTCTGTTCGCCGAAGGCGATAATTAGAGCGTGGGGCATCGTACCCTGAGGCTCTACCCCGAGATACTTCTTGCTCATAGCCCCCGAAACAGCGTCGAAGCCCCCTATGTACGCGGCCCTGTCGATCATCGGCGCTATGGCTGGGTGTGCCGCTCTCAGACCGAAGAAGAGGAGCGTTTTGTCCATGGCCAGCCTCTTCAGCCTAGCAGCCTTCGTCGATATGCTGGAGTAGTGCCTGAGGATGCCGAGTAGCGCGGTCTCGTAGAGGATGATGTCGTGTAGGTAGCCCTCGATGAGCATCAAGGGCTCGCCAGCCTTGAACAGAGTGCCCTCAGGTAAGCTGTAGACTGTGACCGGCATGTCTTTCAGTAGCCACAGAGCCTCCTCTAGTCCAGTGAAGACGGCCCACTCGTAGCCCCTGGGTAGCTTCATTACGTGGAACTCTATTCTGACCTTCTTCTCAAGTTTTTTCGCCTCTAAAATCTGCTTGCTCCTGACGAAGTATATGTCGGTTATCTCCCCGGCCCGTATCTCTTCAGGGGACGCCGTGTAGAGCCTCAACTCACTCACCCATCACTGTGATTAGTATGCTCCTCTCTCTGCGGGGACCGTCCATCTCCACGAGGAATATGTTCTGCCAGGTACCTCTGACCAGCTTACCGTTGACGACAGGCAAAACCCTCTCTTGGCCGAAGAGAGCAGACCCTATGTGCGCGTGGGCGTTGTCGTCTATGATGTTGTGCCTCCACTTGCTGTGACCTGGCTCAGTGAACTCGACGATTTTCTGGATTATGTCCTCTATCAGCCCGGCCTCGCGCTCGTTTAAAACTACAGCGGCGGTGGCGTGGGGGGCGAAAATGAGGGCAAGCCCGTTTCTAACCCCGCTGTCCTCGACGACCCTCTCTACTTCACGGGTGATGTCAACGAGTTGAAACTTGCTAGACGTCGAGACCCTAAGCTGTTTTGTCACAATCTTCAAAGTGGCCCCCATGAAGCCTTATCAAAGTGAACGCTTATATAGGATTCCTGGATTTGCTTGAGACATAGGTATAAATCTTCTCTAGAACACAAGTAGACAACGGGGTGACAGTTGTGACCGACGACTGGGATTACTGGCGTAGGAGGCGTAGGTTCTTCGAAGACCCCTTCAAGTACATTGAAGAGATGTTTGACGAGATGATGGAAGACATCGAGAGGATATTCAGGGAGTTTGAGCGAGCACCACTCGACACCAAGGAGCTGGAGAAGAGGGGGTTTAAACTCTACGGCCCCTACGTTTACGGCTTCAGGGTGACGATCGGCCCCGACGGTAAACCAGTGATTGAGGAGTTCGGTAACGTTAAGCGCGTTAAGGGGAGGCCGATGATCACCGAGGAGAGGGAACCGTTGGTGGACGTTTTCGAGAGCGACGATGAGGTCACGGTAGTATGCGAGCTCCCGGGCGTTGACAAGGACAATATCAGCGTTGAGGTTGGAGAGGACAAAAAGACACTCATAATAAAAGCGAGTGACACGAACAGGAAGTACTACAAGGAGGTCAATTTACCCACTGAAGTAGACCCGGAGTCGGCGAAGGCCTCTTACAAGAACGGTATACTGGAGGTCAAACTGAAGAAGGCGAAGGTTGAGAAGAAGGGGTTCAAAGTCAAGATAGAGTAAATCGGACCTACTTTTTCCTCAATCAGAGTCCTCGCAGGGGACAGGCTTGAGAGTGGCAGTGGTTAGTGATACCCACGATAACATACGGGCTATAAAGAGGGTCGCGGAGAGGATCACAGAGGACGGGGTCAAGACCGTTATCCACTTGGGCGACATCATATCACCTTTCGCGGTAAGGCTCCTCCGTGAGGTGTTGAGAGGTGTTAAGGTCATCGGGGTTCTGGGCAACAATGACGGCGACGTTCTACAGCTTGCAAAGCTCTTCTCCGAGGCCAGCTGGGAGTTGTACAGCGGGCCGAAGATAATAGAGTTAGGTGGCAGGAGAGTCCTTATTCTCCACGGTTACGGCAGTATAGCGGACACGGAGAGCCTGGTAACAAACCTAGCTAAAAGCATGGAAGTAGACGCGGTGTTTTTCGGCCACACCCACAAGGTGATGGTGGAGAGGATCCAGGGCAGGCTAGTCCTGAACCCGGGGGAGGTCTGCGGCTACTTGACGGGGAAGTCTTCTTTCGCATTCGTAGACCTCGATACAATGGAGGCGAGCATCCAGGTAGAGGAGGCTGGGGTGTGAGGTGGGCTCTATGACCGGTGAGAGATTGAGTTCCGCTAGCAGGCCTGTGAGTGCCGAGGGTAGGGTGTACCACCTAGCCGTGAAGCCAGGTGACGTATCCCGCTACGTCCTTTTACCGGGTGACCCCGAGAGAGTGCCGCGGATAGCCAAGTACTGGGAGAAGCACTGGCTTGTTGCGTCTCACAGGGAGTACGTGACTTACAGTGGTTACTACAAGGGGGTTTTTATCAGCGCTACTAGCACCGGGATCGGCGGTCCGGCCACAGCGATAGCCGTCGAAGAGCTGGCACAGGTAGGGGCCGACACGCTCATAAGGGTGGGCACTACCGGTGCCCTGACGAGAGAGGTCAAGGTGGGGGACTTAATCATATCCACGGGTGCCGTCAGGCTCGACGGCACAAGTAGGCAGTACGTGATACCAGAGTACCCCGCGGTAGCGTCTTTCGAAGTAGTACTGGCCCTCATAGGAGCAGCGGAGGAGCTGGGTGTAAGGTACCATGTCGGGTTGACCGCTAGTAGCGACAGCTTCTACGTCGGGCAGGAGAGACCTGGTTTCAGGGGCTACCTACCCCCATTCCAAAGGGGGCTAATAGAGTTCCTCAGGTCGGTGCGAGTCCTGAACTTCGAGATGGAGGCCGCGACTATATTCACGCTTTCAAACATCTACGGGCTTAGGTCTGGTGCAGTCTGTGCCGCGATAGCTAACAGGGAGACAGAGGAGTTCATTGTCGACGCGGGGGTCGAGGACGCGATAAAGGTCGCTAACGAGGCCGTCAAGATCCTGAGCGAGTGGGACAGCATCGCATCAAGCAGGAGGCGCGTGTTCGTGACCCCCTCGCTGATCGGTGAGTGGTTTGAAAAGAGGAGAAAAACATAGCCTGAGGCCCGTCCACGTCAGCGTGGGCAACGTAAACGTGGACATTCTGTTTTACGTAGACAAAATACCCGGCCCCGACGAGTCCATCTACGCTAGAGACTTGATCATAAGTCCGGGCGGGGCGGCGCTAAACTACGCGGTCGCCGCAACGTACTACGGGCACTACGCTTACCTCGTCGCGTCCGCGTCCAACCACGTTCTAGTCCAGAAGTTGCTCGAGGAAGTCAAGGAAATAGGGGTTGACACGAGGTACGTCAAGGTTGTCGACGAGCAACCAGGCGTCGTAGCAGTGTTTGTCACAGAGAAGGGTGAAAGGCACATGGTAAAGTTCAGAGGCGCCAACGAGTTCATGACGTTAAACGACATCCCTAGAAACCTCGTGAAGGACGCGAGCGTGGTACACCTAGCTTCTGTAGCCCCCGACATCGTAGAAGGGCTGGGAACAGTCGCGAAGTCTCACGGAGCAATTGTCGCTTACGACCCCGGACTTTACGCCCTCGAGACCCCAGAAGAGGTCGTTAGGCTGTCCAACAAGATCAACGTCCTCTACCTGAACAGATCGGAGGCCAGGAGAATGGGGGTGTCCAATGTACTCCAGGCTCTACACAGGGGCGTAGACATGGTGGTCGTCAAGAGAGGGAGCGAGGGTGCCGTTGTAGTCACGGGTGGTATGAGAGTTCTCAGAGGCTACTCGGAACCTATTAGGAGAGTAATTAACGCAACGGGTGCAGGCGACGCTTTCGACGCCTTCTTTAACGCCGCTTACGTCGACTGGGGTGACCCCCTCAAGGCACTCCTCTACGCGCTTGCCGCGGGGGCCCTCAAGACTTACTGCAGAGGTAGCACGCTATGCTGGGACAAACACCTCTTCGCGAAACAGCTCGAGAAGACTACCGTGGAGGATCAAGGTAGAGTTGACGAAAATAAAATAGGAGACTTCATTTGACGGCACGCGCTCCCGAGACCTGTGTGGACAGGATTCTCGGCATAGTAGAGGCTAGTGGGCGAGCACTCCTAGTTACCCCGCCGCTTCTACTCGTCGAGGCAGAGAGGAGGGTCTTCGAGGCGCTCAGAGTAGTGGTTGAGAGAGCTGGGGTTAGAGTTCGAGGAGTCGTTATAGTTGTCGACGATACTGTCGAGGAGACGAGTAAGTGCATCAGAGTACTGTGTTCCACGAACAAGGCCTTGGACGTCTTCGCGACATGTAGCGTACTGGAGTTAGTTGACAGGGTCAACCAGCTGGCCAGCTCTATGAGGGCCTTCCAGGAGGCTATATCCAAAGGCGCCGAGGAGCTCTACGACAAGTACGTTGAGTACGCGAGAGAGCTCGATGACGTAACTGGGCGCATCACACGCTACTGGGTTGAAAGCCCCGACACCGTCGACGAGGTCATCCGCTTCTCCCAGTCGCCGGAGCTGTATGTGGTCTGCGATAGCACTGTCCTTACAGGTCTGATCAGCAGTAGATACTTTGCCTCGTCTAAAAGTGTAAGGGTTGTCCTGGTCTCGGAGATCGCTGGAGGCACGCACGCGGACTACTCTGTGAGGACACAAGTCGTTCTGGAGAAGCTCGGGGTTGACGGCGACCTGGTCGTAGTCACTGACGAGTCCAAGTTGATCGCACTAGGAGCCCTTACTCACAGATACACAACTGTAGTATGTTGACGTACACGTTTTTTATATACCGTGGTTGCGAGTTTATAGAATAACTGGTGACGTCATGAGGCTACTAGAGAACGAGGCTAAACAGGTCTTCAGGGAGTACGGTATCAAGACCCCCGAGGGCGTTCTCTGCCGCTCACCACAGGAGGTCAAGGAGGCCGTCGCGAGGCTTGGAGAGTCCGTTATTAAAGCCCAGGTTCCTGTAGGCGGTAGAGGTCTAGCCGGCGGGGTCAAGTTCACGGGCGACCCTGAGGAGGCCATGAGAGTAGCGTCTGAGCTTTTCGAGAGAGGAGTAAGGGGGTATAGAGTCGACGCGGTACTTGTGGAGAAGAAAGTGTGTGTAAAACGGGAGCTCTACCTATCAGTCACGGTCGACAGGTCTGCGAAAAGCATTGTTTACCTGGCCTCGAGGTTAGGCGGGGTCGAAATAGAGGAGCTAGCCAAAAAGAGGCCCGAGGAGGTTCTGAAGATCAACCTAGACCCGTTCATAGGCTACTCCCCCTTCGTTGCCAGGACGATAGCATCGTTTATTGGTCTACCAGCGTCCGCCTGGGGCGAGCTCGAGAAGATAGTCGTTGGTCTCTACAAGATCATGGTCGACTACGACGCGGAGCTTGTCGAGATAAACCCGCTAGCTATCGACTGTCAAGGCTCTCTCGTGGCATTAGACGCCAAGATACTGGTAGACGACAACAGCCTGTACAGGCACCCAGCCCTGGCGGGACTGAAGAGCAGGGAGCTGACAGAAGAGGAGAGGAACGCCAGAGAGAAGGGCTTCACCTACGTGTCGCTCGACGGCTACATCGGTGTGATCGGAAACGGGGCGGGGTTGACGATGGCCACGATGGACTTGATCGAGTACTACGGTGGGAAACCAGCTAACTTTCTAGACGTCTGGTCGGGTGGAGGGGCTAGTAGAGACAGAGTAAGGGAGGCCGTGAAACTACTCCTCGAGAACCCTCGTGTCAAGGTGGTTTTGGTAAACATATTCGGTGGGATGACGAGGTGCGACGAGGTGGCCATGGGCGTTACACAGGCTCTCAAGGAGGCAGCGGTCAAAAAGCCAGTCGTGGTGAGGCTTATGGGGACCAACCAGGAGGAAGGCGCGAGAATACTCAGGGAGGTAGGGCTGGACGTCTACGAGGACGTCGACGAGGCCGTCCGTAAGGCCGTAGAGCTGGCGAGGAGGTGATACTGTGCTAGCGGACAGGAGTACTCGCGTCATTGTCCAGGGCATTACAGGCAAAGAGGGTAGTTTCCATACAAAGCTCATGCTAGAGTACGGAACCAGGATAGTTGCGGGCGTCACTCCCGGTAAAGGCGGCTCACAGGTCCATGGCGTGAGAGTCTACGACACGGTCAGAGAGGCGATTAGCGATGTAGGCCAGGTAGACGCGTCCGTGGTGTTCGTGCCCGCTAAGAACGCTTACGACGCTGTTTTGGAGTCTATCGAGAACGGAGTTAGGCTGGTAGTCGTGATAACCGAGGGTATACCGCTACACGAGGAGCTGAGGATGGTGAACTATGCCAAGTTACGTGGTGTTGTAGTCGTAGGCCCAAACACCCCCGGCCTGATCGTACCAGGCGAGACGAAGCTCGGTATTATGCCCGCGAACTACTACAAACCCGGAGTAGTGGGGGTTATGTCGAGGAGTGGTACTTTATCGTATGAGGTGGCCTGGCAGCTGAGCAGGTCTGGACTAGGAGTATCCGTAGCAATCGGTATAGGAGGAGACCCCGTGACAGGCCTCGATTTCGTGGAGGTCTACGACATGTTCTTGAAAGACCCGAGGACGAAGTACGTTGTCCTCGTCGGAGAGATCGGGGGCGACTACGAGGAGAGGTTCGCGAAGTACTACGCGGGCTTGAGTGAGAAGAAGCCCGTTGTAGCGTACATAGCCGGTAGAACAGCACCGAGGGAGAAGAGGATGGGGCACGCGGGCGCTATTATATCGATGGGTTTGGGCGACTACGAGTCAAAGATCAAAGCCCTACAGGAGAGCGGCATACCCGTAGCTAGGAGAGTCAGCGAGATCCCCACCGTGATCCAGTCTATTGCAGGTAAATAATATTTTTAACTTTTAGCACTTGAATTATATCCTAGTGGTGTAAAATATGTCCATGATTGTCAGGGAGTTTAAATCTGTTGGGGAGCTAATTAAGTTTATAGACGAGCAGATCAACAGCTACAGGGCTCTCCTAGCCGAGTTCCTGAGGAGGCTCGAAGACGTCCGCGTGAGATCCGAGCAGGAGAAGAAACTGAAGGACCTCCTCAAGAATCTAGGTGTAGCCGAGACTAAGAAGTCTACTGTGATCGACCTGAAGGACTCTAAGCTGATAATAGACCCGTCTGCCGAGGAGGAGAGCAAAGTGATCGAAGAGACCGTGGAGAGGTTGAACAAAAACATCCAGGTACTCCAGTCAATTAGGAAGACACTTGACCCGCTGGCGAACCTGGACATAGAAGCCAAGATAACGGTAGTACTACGCGACGGTATCCCGGCAAGCGTACTGATCAAACTAGGTAGTTAAGGCCACAGGTCGAAGGCAGTAGTCAAGAGCACAGTATCTTGATGGGGGAGAACTGTGAGTATATTTGACAAGATAGGGCCTGGGGACAAGGCCCCTGAGGTAGTCAACGTCGTTGTTGAGATTCCAATGAACAGTGGTGTCAAGTACGAGATCGACAAGGAGACTGGTATAGTGCAGGTGGACAGAGTCCTCTTCACGTCGATGGTCTACCCCTTCAACTACGGCTTCATACCAGGGACTCTCGAGGAGGACGGAGACCCCGTAGATGTCCTGGTCTTCATGTACGACACTCTTCTACCAGGGTCGATGATCAAGGTCAGACCCATAGGCGCCTTGGAGACGGAGGACGAGAAGGGCAGAGACATCAAGATAATAGCGGTACCATACGAGAAGATCGACGCAAGGTTCGAGAACATTAAGGACATCAACGATCTACCGGAGATGGTCAGACAGAGAATAGCCCACTTCTTCGAGCACTACAAAGAGCTCGAAAAAGGCAAGTGGGTCAAGGTCGTTGGCTGGAAGAACAGGGAGGAGGCTCTACAAAGGATTCGGAACGCCATCGAGAGGGCTAAGAGGAAATAGCTCAGTTCGGCTCTTTCTCGTCACGGCTTACCTCTCGTCCGCGATTTATCATCACTCAGTAAATTGATACTGGTAGAGCCTTTATAAAAACCAGCGTTTCAAACCGGGAGTCTTTCAAGCCATCTCAACGGGGTCATTTACTCTTCTTCAAGCCCACGACTCTCTCTATGACCCTCGATATTTCTTTGTGGTACCTGTACCTGCTAAAGCTTAAACTCCTGAGCCTGGAGTTAGTGCTCAAACGCTTCCAGAGCTCCTCGCTCCTCCCTAACCTGACTAGGTGGTCTGCGAGCTCATCAACCGAGGTGTAGGGGAGGCTTATCGAGGTGTCCTCGTTAGCTATGTCGAACCACGCCCCGCTATTCCTCGGTATTATAGTCGGGGTACCCGCCGCCATGGACTCCACGATGGTTATCCCGAAGTGCTCCATAGGCGTGAGGTGTACGTAGACTAGCGAGGTCTTGTAGAGTTTTACCAGCTCTGACCTCGAGATGTTCAACCTTAGGTCGACCAGCTCACTGAGACCGTTCTCCTCTATCTCCTCAACGAGCTTCTTCAAGTACCACCCGTTGTTCTCAGAGAAAGCACCTGCGAGCGTTATTCTCATGTCGATCCCCCTCTCCTTCAACGCCCTCCCGATACTAACCACCTTCTCCAGGTTCTTCTCGGGGGAAAACCTGGATATGACGAGGATCCTCCGCTCCCTGTCCCTGAACGGGAGCGGCTCCTCGCCAATGATGTCATCGATGTTCACTGGCGGGTAGACCACGACGGGGTTGATACCGTACACTTTGTTGAAGAACCACGCTGTGAGACTAGAGTTGGCTAGGAAGACCTTTGTGGACTTAATGTAGAACGGGAAGATCAGGTTGTTTAGGAGCGAGTACAAGTTGCCGAGGGTCTTCGCGAACCCCTTCACAGCAGGATAGTACGTGTTCACCTCTAGGAACGAGGGGAAATGGAGGTAGACTACATGGCTTTTCCCAGAGAGCACGTCTCCGCTCGTGTTAAAGACGATATCTGGGTCTTCTTGTGGATACCCTAGCCCTACACCCCGTAGCTCGTCGTGGTTTAGACCGTAGAACTCGCACAGAGAGTAAAGCTTGTCCGCGCTCCTCAAACCGAGGGAGTCTATGTAGACCTCGAAACCCGCCTTCTTCAGCGAGATGGCCGTCTCTATCGAGACGTACTCTGACCCTCCAGGGCCCATTAGGATGGAGCCGATCATGTGGTGCCTAACGAGTGCCAGCAACCCAGTTTTCACCTGTGCTAGGCATCACGAAAGTAACGTAGCCCCTGCGGAACAGCTCGCGGGCTAGCTCGTACGGCTCCCCGTTCCTGGACGCGTCTACGACCACTACTCTCGGGCTCGACATCTCGACGTAAGCGACCAGGTCGTCGAAGTCCCCGTGGTCGCTCAGCGCGATAACCCAGGTATGTTCGTCCACCTGGCGTGCCGGGTTCTCGAACTCCCAACCCGTCATTACTATGTTGAGCGTGGAGCCGTCTATTCTGCGGTACTTCGCCTGGTTGAAGTGCCTGAAAACCACGTATCTCTCGAACCCGTCCCCATCCCTCTCCCTGTAGTACTCTCCTATCTTCACGCCGTGCTTCTCGAGTACTCTTGTAGCCCTGTAGACTCTCTCGGGCATTAGAAAGGGCTCCTCTACCCCGTTTCTTCTCAAGAGGTGCATTGCTTCCTGGAGCTTGCCGTGGTAACCGTAGACGTGGACTCTCCCGTACTTCCTCAAACCGTACCTCACAGTATCTACGAGTATCTCTTCGACGCTGTGCTTGAACGGCCTCCTGTACCTCGGTGAACCATAGGTTGACTCTATTACGAGGACGTCAAGGTCCCTCATTACTCGCGTGTTGTTGCCGAGCTTCACGTCTCCCGTGTAGCCTACACGGTGCCCCTCTAGCTCTATGAGAACAGAAGACGCCCCAAAAGTGTGGGCGTTCTCCACTAGAGTAATAGACGAACCCTGGTACTCTAGCTTCTCACCGTATCCCAGCGGCCTCCTCTTAGCCTTGAAGAGGCTGTGTAGACCGCTACCGTGGATCGCGAGCTCTTCAAGCAGGTCGAGAGTTAGAGGGGTACCTACAATATAGCTCGAGACTCTCAGGCTATCGGCCAAACCCACGGTGTGGTCGCTGTGTATGTGCGTGACAACGCGGATTGGTCGCGGAGAGTAACCGTCGATCGCGAAGTACTTCCCGACGGTGATGGCCCTCGTCTCCTTCTCGATTCCCACGTTCTTGAACAACCACTCGACAAGCTTTTCCTCCCTACCCGATGACAACTAACTTACCCCGTCACATTAACGAGGTTTTTCCACTTCTTAGTGACCGGGTCGTATATCACCTGGTTGTCGTCTCTTAATTTAGTGAAGAGCATAAAACCCTTGTCGCCGAGAGCCCTGCGCAGTTCGTCCTCGTTGCTTGTCGCGACTTTCTCAAACAGCCTAGTCTTGAAGTCCTCCCAGAAGTCGGGGTCTACGGCGATCCGCTCCTTGGACGTCTCTATAATAACTGCCCCCTCTCTCCGCAGGTAGTTAAAGAACGCGTCGCGGTTAAGCTTCTTGGGTAGACCGCTCTCAAAGACGACCTTCTCCTCCCTCAGCCTCTCAATACCCGTTTTTCTCTTCTCCCTCCTCCGCTCCGGGATCTCAGCGGCCCTCGACTTGATCTCCTCGACCACGCTGGTCAAGTAGTCGACTCTCTCGTACAGCTCGGCTACCTGTCTCCGCAGGTTCTCAATCACCTGTAGCTGCTTGTTCAACTCGTCTTGGACGATCCTAGCGATCCTGGCTTTCATACTGTCTTCTAAGCCTCCTTTCTCGACCCCCTCTACTCTTTCTCTGATAAGCTTCACGACGTAGTCCAGTATAGAAGGGTACCCCTCTTTCTCCGACAAAAATGCCAGAGCACTAAATAAGTCCTCGTCTAGGTAAACCGTGAGAGGCCTCTTTTTCTTCTCGCTCAAAACACTAGTCCCCGTTTTAAGCTCACTCTATTATTTCTTTGTTGACCAGGATATAAACGGATGAGGAAAATGGGGAGACTACTGTTTAGCGATGCACACCTCCACCTCAACCCTGTGGGCGGTGTCGGCGCTAGGGGCGTCGTAGACAGACTTGTCAGAGAGGGGTTCTGGTTCGTTGGGCTGGTAGGCCTACCGCCCTACCACTACGGGTTCAACACCCCAACCCTCGACTCATTTGAAAAAGCACTCGACATACTAGTCACGCAAGCGAGGTTGCTGAGGGAGAGAGGCATCAAGGTGAAAGTCCTCGCAGGCTTCCACCCAGCCGAGGTAGACGCCTACAACAAGCAGGGGCTAGGGCTCGAGGAGGTCTACTCGCTTGCCGAGCGCGTGTTGAAGTTAATCGAGTTGAAGGTCAAAGAGGGGGTCATTGACGGGGTAGGGGAAGTCGGTAGGCAGCACTACGGGACTTCCTACGGCAGAATATCTGTTTCGGAGGCAGTAATGATCAAGGCCCTCGAGCTCGCGAGAGATCTCGGGGCCGTAGTACACCTCCACTTAGACCAGTCCGGCTGGGCGACATGCCACTTGGTAGACATGTTGATTGGTCTGGTCAAAATAGATAGGTCTAAGGTGCTCGTCCACCACGCTAACGCGGCAACAGCGCAGGCCTGTATCCAACGCGGCTTACCCGTGTCCGTCCCCGTCAAGCAGGACCTGGACAGGGTCATCGGGTTCGGCGGCGAGGTACTAGTCGAGTCCGACTTCATAGACGACAACCAGCGTCCAGGCGTATCAGCGTACCCGTGGGAAATAGCGAAAGTAGTGAACTCGCTGATCGCCTCGGGAAGGATAAGCGAGGAAACGGCTTATAGGGTGATGGTCGACAACGTCGTGAAATTCTATGGAGTTGAACCCCCCTGACCATCTGTGCTCTGTAGGTCGACTTCCTCGATATAGACCTTTGATTGCGGGCACTCGTCTATTCCTAGAAGCAAGAGCTCGAAGAGCCTTCGTGGGTCCTCGTCTATGACGTCGAGGCACCCGACGACCTTTATTCTCAGCCTCATAAAGTCCTTCACCAATACTGCTTCCACGTCTTAGATATTAGTTGGAGACACCAGGATATTTCCGTAAAGGTTGTAAAGATGGCGTTTAAGACCAGGCTGTGCGATATATGCGAGTCAAGGCCCGCTGTGCTAAAATGCCCCTCTTGCGGTAGGTGGGTGTGCGAAGAGGACTTCGATTACTCGAAGAACCTATGCGTTGTCTGTGCTAGCACCTTATGCGAGATTTGCGGGCTCCGGCCCTCTATAGGGTACTGCCGCGTCTGTGGTAGGGTGGGTTGCGAGGAGTGTCTTATACAGGAGTCCACGGTCTCCTACGTGTGTCGGGAGTGCGCCGAGAGGCTCGGGCTACGATTAAATTCTAAGAGGTATAGATTTAGGCTAAAGTGACAGCCAGGGTGTCGTGTTTTGGCGGCTACTAAGGGAGGGAAGATATCCTGGGAGGAGCTAAGCAGGCTCATCAAATATCTACCCACCAACGACGTCGACTTGGTTATTGGGCCTAGACTAGGCGAGGACGCGGCGGTCATCAGATTAAAGGACGGCTTCCTAGTTGTACACAGCGACCCGATTACGACGGCCTTCTGGAGAATAGGCTGGTACGCCGTACACGTGGCTGCAAACGACATTGCTGTAAGGGGGGTTAAGCCAAAGTACTTCCTGCCAGTCGTTCTCCTCCCACCACGAATGGAGACTAGGGACATCGAAGAGATATTCCGAGATATGGGTGAGGCGGCCAGGGAGGTTTCGGGCGTGGTCATAGGCGGGCACACAGAATTGACGCCGTACCTCGAGAGACCGATCATATCCATGACGGCTATAGGATACTCCGCGGGTAGGTTTGTCTCTACTTCGGGGGCTAGGCCAGGGGATTACCTGGTGATCGTGGGTAGGGTCGGCGGGGAGGGTGCCAGCGTCGTCGCGTGGGACTTCGAGGAAGAGCTAGCAGGTCGGGGCGTAGATAGAACCCTGATTAGCGAGGCCAAGAACTTCCTGCGAGAGATAAGCGTGGTGAAGACGGCTCTGTCCATAGCCCCGTACGTGGACTCGATGCACGACGCAACAGAGGGCGGGGTTATCCAGGCTATCAGGGAGGTCGCTGTCGCGAGCGGGGTGAACGTAAACGTAGACCTCGACAAGATCGGAGTAGATGTCGCCGTAAGAGAGATCAGTAGAGCAATGGGTCTCGACCCGTTGAAACTGTTGAGTAGTGGTTGTATAGTGGCGGCAGTCCCACCCAGCAAGCTCGACGTGCTCGAAGAGACTTTAAGGGGCTTGAACCAGGTCTACAGCGTAGCGGGTAGAGTCGGCGACTTCACTGACAAGCCCGTTGTAGAGTTGAGAGAGAAAGGTAGAGTGATCGGGGTCGTTGACAGAGACGTCGTTGATGAGATTTATAAGCTCTTTGGTTGATTACGAGGCAGAGAGTGACTGGAATGCCCGAGCTTAACGTGTTGCTTGACCAAGCTGTCAAGGTGCTCAACAGAGTCAGGGAGCAGATCGAGTCGAACGTCTTGTCGAGGTCGAAGGAGCTAGACGCTAGGAAGGTCAGCCTGGCTGCCGGGATATCTAAATCTGTCGGCGAGATGGCGGACTTTCTCGAGACCCTCAAGAACAGGCTATCAAATGCCAAGCTGGGTGAAAGAGGTACCGTCGCGGTTGGCGAGAACACTTACCTAACCTTAGACGGGAACGTCTTCACTATATCTAAGCTGAGGCCGATACGGAGAATGGTGTCCTTCAACCCCGACTCGTCTACGCTCGTCGTAAAGTCGGGGGATAACCTCGTCGAGATCCAGCCAGGCGGTATAACAGTCAAGACTAGGGCTGGGGTATTCAAATTCAACCCAGCGGACTTAGAGGACTACGAGAATAGGTTTGATGAGCTGAAAGCGGCTAGTAAGGTAATCCAGAACAGTGTTTCGGACTGTGTAGGTATAATCGGTCAAAAAATCAGGTAAGCGTAACGACCATTAGGCTGTGGGTGAAGCCCTCCCCTGCTCGGTCTCTGGTACACCGATGGTCTTCGGCAGTTCCGCAAACCTCTCCTTGACCTTCTGCTCGGCTATTATTCTGGCCTCCTCGAATATCTTCCTGGCCTCGCTGTCTAGGCCGCTCTCGATGTCGGCAGATATGTCGACAATGCTCGAGCCCATGGCGGTCTCGAGCTCTCTAACGGCGTACTGTAGGTCGATCCAGATGTCCGGTGCGACGCTCTTCAGTATACCCAGCGCTTGCTTCATGACGCCTATTACAGGCCCGACCTCGTTGATGGCACCGCCGTAGATCAGGAACGTCTCTAGCTTCAGCGCGGCGTGCTCGAGCGCGTACTGTACTGTCAGTAGCTGTTTAGCGACCTTCCTTATCTCAGCGGTCTCCTTCGCGTAGATCTTAGCCCTCTTCTCGTCTCTCCTCATTAGCGCCTCGACAACGTTGTTGAAGAGCTCCCTGTCCCTCTCGTTCAGCTTCTCGACGTAGTTGTTTATCCTAGATATCGCTGTCTTCAGCCTGTACTGGGCCATTATAGCCTTCTTCTCGAGAGGCTCCCTGTCCGGGTTGAACCACTTCTTTATCTTGTCCGCAATGGACTCCTGCTCTTTATTCCAGTTCCAGTTCACGCCCATACGACACACCGATTCCAATCGTTGAGTCCAAGGTGGTTAGTTTATAAAGAGTCGGGTGTATCATTACGAGTACGTTTTTTATTGGGAGTGCTCATAGTTGTTTGCGAGGTGTAAGTTGTGTTGAGCGAGGTGATCAAGAACTACGTCACGTGTCGTAAGGGCTGTTCTCTTAGGGTCCTTGAGTCTCTCGCGATGTGGGGCTTGGCGACTAAGGCCGAGATCGAAAACTGCGATGACAAGAGGAGGTTCAAGAAGATCAGGATGGAGCTCGTCGACGGTAGTTTTGTCGAGTCCGACTGCTTCTTAGACGAGGAGGTTTTCCAGAGCATTAGAATTATAAACGTGTACATAGGGCTTGCTAGGCAGAACAGGGCACCTGAAAATATAAGGGTTGAGGGCTAAATAATGCTAGTACAGTGATGAGTGGTATTACCGGCGAACCGATGAGCGGGCCCCAGAGCTGATTACCATGAGGGGTGGTTGGGTAGTCGTCCTCACCACTGCGGCCACTCGCGAGGAAGCGGAGAGAATAGCGAGGGCTTTACTCGAGGAGAAGTTAGTGGCGTGTGTGAACATAGTTGACGCTGTCAAGAGCCTATACTGGTGGCGGGGAGCTATCGAGACCTCCAACGAAGTGCTACTTGTCGCGAAGACTAGAGCCGACAAGCTACCTGCTGTAGAGAGGACAGTGAAAACCCTCCACTCTTATGAGGTCCCCGAGATCATAGCACTACCGGTGGTCTCGGGTAGTGACGAGTACTTGGAGTGGCTAGACCAATCGATCAGGGAGTAAGAGAAGTAGCCCGGCTAAGGGTGTAAGCACGGGTAACCTAACTGTTACAGTCCCGGAGGGCGTTACTGCCGAGAGCTACCTTTCACTCCTCGAGTTGTGTGTAGCTTGCGCGGTAGTCGCTATAGCCGTCTTCAGGATGTACAGGTTGGTGAAGGCCACGAGAAGGAGTCCAAACGAGTGCGGGCAGTCCCGAGGCTAGCCCGGCGGACGCGAAGAGGGCTTAACGGCTTCCCCAAGTGCACGGCAGAAATCGACGTGTGAGCCGACCATAACGTTGGGTAGACCAGCAAGCTCTATGAAGTACTCTACAACGTCTCGGGGCAGGACTCCCGCAATCCCCTCCCCTATCTCCAAGTAAATACCCCCGACCTGGACTACGAGGCTCTTCAAGTTGGAGGCTATTACATCTGAAAGGTACCTCTTCTCGAATGGCGAAGAGTTGGCGATGCTTTCAACAAACGCCGAGACCGGCAAGTAGACCAGGTTGTACTCGTCCACGGGTGACTCGTCAAAGTAGAAGCCGGTTCCCGTACTCGCTTTCACCCAAGCCAGGAGTTGGGCTGCGAGCGGTCTTGACCTAACGACCGAAGCGAGGCTCGCACGCGGGTACCTAGACTTGATGGACTCGTATACTTGCTCGTGGTGTTCTCTGGGCCGACCTCCGGAGAACCAGATGTAGCTGGAACCCCACGTGTTGAAGACGCTCGGGCAGGGGTCACTTGTGAGGGAGGCTAAATAGTTCAGATACTCTGCCGCCGAGCCACGCGTCTCCTCCAAGCGTATGATGGTCACTCTCGGCATTTGGTTTCATCCATCGACTCATCGCGTGCTTCTCTACACTTTTAATTTAAAATCCACGGGGTAGATATAAAGACACCCGAAACCGTTTAACCCCCGAAAGGTGACCCCAATTGGAATGGGCGTGAGGATAGACCCGTGGGACTACAGGCTGGTACAGGAATATGACAAGCTGATCACGGTGTTCGGCATACAGCCCATAGACAACGTGGAGCACTATGAATTACTGAACCACCACTTCTTCAAGAGGCGGATCGTGTTCGGGCACAGAGATCTAGACAAGTGGCTTGAGGCCTTAAGGAAAGGCGAGAGAGTGGCTGTCTTAACCGGTTTCATGCCGTCCGGTACCCCCCACCTCGGGACTGCCATGGTCTTCGAGGAGCTCAAGTTCTTCCAGTCTATCGGAGCACACGTCAAAGTAGTCATAGCCGACGCCGAGGCGTACGCTGTGAGACGCGAAGACAGGGAGACGACGATTAAATGGGGGCTAGAGTTCATAAAGCACGCTATCGCCTGGGGCGTAGACCCGGAGAGAGCGGAGTTCTACTTCCAGACAGCCATGAGAGACTCTTACTACAGGCTGATACAGATGTTCTCGAGGAAAGTTACCCTAGCTGAGATGGAGGCCATATACGGGGACTTGTCTCCAGCTAAAGTCATGTCGGCTTTGACTCAAGTAGCAGACATCCTCCACTTGCAGTTGGACGAGTTCGGAGGGTACAGGTACGTGCTTGTACCTGTCGGCGTCGACCAGGACCCCCACATTAGGCTAGCACGCGACGTCGCGGACAGGTTCGAAGGAGAACTCGGGTTAAAGAGGCCTTCTTCGACTTACCACAAGCTCCTTAGAGGGCTGGACGGGAACAAGATGAGTAAGAGCCGTCCCGACTTCGCTATTTTCCTGGACGACGACGAGGACGTCGTCAAGAAGAAGATCGCCATGGCGCTGACTGGAGGTAGAGCTACAGCTGAGGAGCAGAGGAGGCTAGGGGGTGAACCCTGGAAGTGCATGGTGTACGAGCTGTACACATACTTCCTCCTAAGCGACGAAGAGCTAAAGGAGATTACTGAGAGCTGCGTTAAGGGGGGAATCCTATGCGGGGAGTGTAAGAGGCTAGCCTACAGTAAGTTGGTCGAGAAGTTACGTGAACACAAGAAGAGGTACAAGGAGGCCAGCGAGAAGATCAACCTCGACAGCATCGTTAAGACGCCCTCCTTCTAGCTCTACCCGTCGGCTCGCTAGCTTTATTTCGGGAGTTTTTCGAGGAAGTCTAAGACGGTCTTGACGGGGTTACTAGACCTGGTGATCGCACCCCCGACGACTATGACGTCCGGCTCGGCCTCTAGAAGCCTCTCAACGTCCTCCAACTTTATACCGCCCGCTATGCAGTACCTGCCGCCCGTCTCCCTCTTGAACCTGTATGCCTCCTTCACTAGCTCCACGGCCGATAAACCGCGGGCTCTCTGCACGTCGACGCCTATGTGGAACAAGACGTAGTCTGGGCCCATGCTATACACCTGGACCGCCCGCTCGTAAGGCCTCTGGACGCCTATGAGGTCCACGATCAACGTCTTTTGGTTTGCCTTCGCGAGCTCGACACCAGCCCTTATCGTAGAGTCGTCGGCTAAGCCGAGCACGGTAGCAGCGTCTGCCCCGCTCTTGAACGCCTCCCCTATTTCCAGCTCGGCAGCGTCGATGGTCTTGGTGTCGGCTACGACGAACATGTTAGTGGCTTCCTTTATTAACCGCACGGGAATGAGACCCCAGCTCTTAATCAGAGGAGTCCCAACTTCAAACCACACCCTTCCGTCTCTGACCTCTCTGAAGACTGCCATAACTAGGTCTAGCGCCTTCGTCATGCTGGTAAAGTCTAGGGCTATCTGCAAGTACGTCAAGCAGAGCCCACCGCCCTACATTTATTTTCGCTCAAAAATTAAAACAAGGGGGTGTAGTCGGTTGGTCTCCGACCCTGTGTCAATCGCTAAGAGCGTCGTAGAGCAGGAGTTAAGCCGGCTCTTCGGAGAGGTGGAGTTCGCGGCGAAGCACACTTCTCCAAGGCTGTTCCATTTAACGTGGATAATAAGGGACTTCACGCTACGTGGTGGGAAGAGGTTTCGGGCCACGCTAGTACTCGCCGGCTTTTGGAGTAGGAGGTGGGGAAGGGAGCTTGACGACGACGTAAGAAAGGTCATGGCGTCCGTTGAGCTCCTCCAGAGCTACCTCCTCGTCCACGACGACATAATGGACAGAGACGAGATCCGCAGAGGAGGCCCGACAGCCCACGCATGGTTCAGGGACGTGTGTGTTAAGGATGGCCTACTCGCAGACTGCCCACACTACGGTATTTCACAGGGAATAACCGCGGGCGACCTACTGGAGTCCCTCGCTGTGCGGCTCTTATCTTCGACGAGCCCAGACGTGGCGCGTCCTCTGGTTAACAGGTACACGGACGGGTTAATGAAAGTGGCCTTCGGGCAGTACTTAGATGTCCTTCTGGCGAGCCTCCCACTGGAACTGGTCAGCGAGCAAGACGTAATAACTGTACACACGTTGAAAACAGCTTCGTACACAGTTGAGCTCCCGCTTCACTTGGGGGCTATAGTCTCGCGCGAGTCGAGCACCAAGCTACTAAACGAGTTGTCGAGCTACGCGATACCGGCTGGCGTGGCATTCCAATTAAGAGACGACGTAATAGGCTTGTTCGGGAAGACCGAGGTGACGGGGAAGCCTGTTGGTAGTGACGTGGTCCAAAAGAAGAAGACGCTTCTCGTCGTGAAGGCCTACGAGTTCGCCGGGGAGAGCGCGAAGGAGAGGCTCAGGGAGATCTACTCGACTGGGAAACAGCCGTCGGTCGACGACGTGAACTTTGTGGTAAGAACTGTCGAGGAGACGGGCGCGCTAGACTACACTCTGAGAGCCATAGACAGGTATGTGGCGGAAGCGAGTAAAGCGATAGAGGAGATGACCGAGACTTCTCCCGAGGCTAAGGAGTTCCTCAGGGAGCTGCTCCTTAAAATGGCCTACAGGGAGGTCTAACTCCGAGCCTAAGCCTCGCCCCGCCTCCTCTTACTCAGTATTTCGTATATCTCTTCAGGCTTCAATGTCGGGGTTTTAACAAAAATGTAACCAACGTAGGCGACCGAGACCAGCACGAGCGTGACGATCACGTACACTGTTAGGTCGATCACCTTCGACCTTAATTCGAAAGGAGCGAAAAATACCAGGTATGTGTAAAACACGAACATTGTCACCGATGTAGCGATCATAAGCCAGCCTTGAAAAGCCCTCTTATTCAAAACCCTTCCACCTAATCGTCAGGGAGACTTAATATAGACTACATTAATAAGTGTTAAGCGTGCGAAGTGTCAGGTAATGGGACGAAGAAGAGGGGAGATAGAGGAGGTACTGCGAAGGGTCTTCTTCTCGGGTCATCGTAGTGAGTACATCGTATACATCCTGGATAGGACGCCTGAGGGCGAGAGCTTGAAGGCTATACCTGCCGACTCTATAGACGACGTGAGAGGAGGCTACATATATACTAAAGGGAATGTCATACCTTTCCACAGGGTTCTAGAAGTAAGGGATGTAAAGGGGAGGGTCATCTATACTCGGAAAAAATAAGGCCTAGATCCAGCCTCTGAGCTTCATTGCCTTAACGACCCTGTCGACAGCGATCGCGTAGGCGGCAGTCCTCATCGGGTACTGTCTGTACTTCTTCTCCCACTCGTCGAACACCTTGTTGAAGTTCTGCGTCATCATCTTGTCAAGCCTCGCTAGCGCTTCGTCGTCCGTCAGCCAGCAGCCCATCCTGTTGTGACTCCACTCTATCCAGCTCATGACTACTCCTCCAGCGTTAGCCAGTACGTCGGGGACTACAATAACATCCTTCTTGTGGAGGATCTCGTCGGCTTCAGGAGTCGTAGGCCCGTTAGCGCCCTCGACAACAAGCTTTGCTTTAATGTTCGGCGCGTTCTCCCTCGTGATCACGTTCTCGATGGCGGCGGGCACGATTATGTCTACTGGTAGCTCGAATATCGCCTTGTCGTTAGTGAACACCTTGACGTCGCCGCTCTTGTAGTCAATAACTCTCCCGGTCTTCTCCTTGACCTCCATAACCTCTTTCACCTTCAGTCCTTTCGGGTCGTACACCACACCGCTAGTATCGCTCACGGCTACTACTGTGGCGCCCCACTGCGACAGGTACCTCGCCGCGTGACCACCCACGTTACCAAAGCCGTGGACTGCCACGGTCTTGCCCTCCAGTCCTCCAAGCCACTTCTTGGCCGCCTCCCTGACGCCGAGTGCCACGCCGTAGCCGGTGGACACTAACCTGACGGCTAGCCCTCCCAGCTCGGCCGGCTTCGCTGTTACGACCCCCCACGCATTGTACCCTACTAACTTACTGTACTCGTCGTAGTACCACGCCATGGTCTGGGGGTTAGTGTACACGTCTGGTGCCGGTATGTCGACGTCGGGGCCAACCTCTTTAGCGATAGCCGCGAAGAACTTCCTGCTGAGCTCTTCCAACTCTCGCGCTGACAAGGTCTTGGGGTTGACCCGTACAGCGCCCTTGCCACCCCCGTACGGTATCCCCGCAAGGGCGTTCTTCCAAGTCATCCACATAGACAGCGCCACGGTCTCTCCGGCTGTGGCGTTTTCGCTGTACCTTATACCGCCTTTGTACGGCCCTAGGGCGCTGTTGTGTTGGCTCCTCCACCCGATGAAGGACTCTACTTTCCCGTTATCTCTTTTGACGGTGATCCTGACCTGGACTAGCTTCTCGGGGTGTCTCAAGACCTCCACTATTTCCTCGGGGAGGCCGAGTATGGACGCGGACTGTTTCAGTTGCTGGACGGCTTGCTGGTACACGGGGTCGTTCTCGTATAGAGTCGCCAAGCTCATATATAGGCACCTCGAAGTCGAATATAGCTGTCTTACATATAAATACTTTACATGTGCTTAGGCCGCGCTCAGCCCTCACACGGTTCTTCACAAATCCGAACCGAAGTCGCTCATCATCAAGGATATTTACTTACACAAGACTGTTATATTCGTGGTGGCGTTTTTGAAACCCGCCCTGGTAATAGTCGACATGGTACACGAGTTCGTGAGGGGTAGGCTGAGGAGCCCGCAGGCCGAGCAGATAGTCCCGGTTATAAGGAGACTGATCGAAGTTGCGAGGTCCTGTAAAGCGCCTGTCATACACGTCGTCGACAGACACCTACCTTTTGACCACGAGCTGAGGTTGTGGGGCCCCCACTCCCTTGTCGGCTCGCCGGAGTCGCGGATCGTGGAAGAGCTCCAGCCTATCGATGGGGAGTACGTGTTCGGGAAGAGGTTCTATAGCGGTTTCAGGGACACCGGGTTAGACAATGCTTTGAGAGACCTCGGAGTAGACACGCTAGTGGTGACGGGGATACACACCCACATCTGCGTGCTCCACACTGTAGGGGACGCCTTCTACCACGGCTACAACGTCTACGTCGTCAGAGACGGTGTAGCCGCCTTCAGTGAGAGAGACCACGAGTACGCGCTAGAATACATGAAAAGCATATACGGTGCCAAGATCGTCGACTCGGCGAAAGCTGCGGATGTACTATGCGGGAGGCAGTAGGAGAGATAGACTGCCAAGCCCTAATCGAACTCTACCGCTCGGTCAAGGAGCATTTTGATGAAGACCCCGCCATAGCTCTATCAACGATCGCTCTGTACAAGTTCGAGGGGGTAGGACGGGTCTACATATCGAAGTTCCTAAACGTGCCAGAGAGGAGGGTGAGGCGTGTCGTCGAATCGTTGTCAAAGCTAGGGGAGAAAGAGTACGAGGCTCTAATGAGGGTCTTGCACAGCATTAAAGTCGACAGGATGACTGTTGGTCACTACGAGGTGACTACGTTCCACCCGTTCAACCCGCGTCTCGTAGAGTGTGTCGCCGAGAAAGTCGTCTACTTCAGGGACCTCTTGGTCATAAACCTAGGGGATTTCAAGCGCCTTTTTATGATAGGAGTCAAAACCGGACGGTTGCTTTTCCCGCTCGTCCCTGACGAGATATCGAGGAGTTTCGTGGAGCCCCTAGAACCAGCTACATCGCCTAATTCTATCGTAATCGTCTGGTCGTCCCCCCACTCATTGGTAGACGAAGCGTCCGTCTTGGTCAGTCTGTCAAACCTGTGTAAGGGTTACTGTGTCAAGACAGGGTAGTCGAGTAGTCTGGTATTAACATGCTCCTACCCGAAAGGGTGGTCGCGACCAGCCGTGTCTTGAAAACTCTTTCGAGGGTACTTACATGCTCGGTTAGTTCTTCGGCTTTGAAGTCTCTTAGTACGATACCCTTGTCGAGCAGTACAATCCTGTCGCACACTAGTGAGGCGAAGACTGGGTCGTGGGTAGACACGGTGACTAGTTTATCCACCGCGATACTCTTGACTAGTATGGATAGGCGGGACTTGTTGTAGAGGTCTAAATGAGTGTCTGGCTCGTCTAAGAGGACAACGAGAGGGTCTTTGACGAGGGCCATTGCCAGTAATACTTTTTGGAGCTCGCCGCTACTCAACTCGTTAAGTGCTCTGTCGAGCAGGTCTGTAACACCTAATATCCGGCTCACCTTCTCGACATACTCGAAGTCTTTTTCGGTGTAGAAAAAGCCCGGCGAGCAGGGGTACCTCGCACTCAACAGAGCCTCTCTCACTCTTAGCTTTATGGAGCTTGGTCGAATGTCCGTGACGTAACTTACGAACCTGTGGATGTCCCGCTTATCGATCTTAACACCTCCCGCGGTGATCGATATGTTGCCCTTATAGTTCACGATGCCGGCGACAGCCCTCAACAGGCTGCTTTTGCCCGCCCCGTTTGGGCCTAGAACACAGTTAACCACACCGTTCTGGAACCTCAGCTTGTCGACTTTCAGCGCGGTCACGCCACCGTATTCCACGGTGAGGCTTGTTACGTCGACTACTATCATCTCGAACCACGCACTTCACGGATCAGTAGCCCGAGGAAGAATAGCCCCCCTAGTGCCGAGACAACGCCCCCTGCTGGCACCTCGCCCACGCTGGCTACCAGAGCTTTCCTCGCGATCAGATCTGTTGCCAGAAGCAAAGTACCAGACGTCACTGACGAGTACATTATGACGACTCTGTTGTCGCTCGTCTTTGTCAAAAGCCTTGTGAGGTTCGGTGTTATAAGACCCACGAACCCGATCGTACCGAAGAAACCGACAACAACACTGGCTACACCCCCCGCTATGAGGGTTGACAGGAGTCGAGTGATAGACGGCTCAACGCCGAGTTGCCTGGAGTAAATGTCGCCGAGTAGGAGCACGTTCAACCTCTTGGCGAGTAGAACATAGCTCACTAAAACGACCGCTGTTGCTGCTATCAGGTACGGCATGTACTCTCTTGAAGGGGTGACAAAGGAGCCCAATAGGAGTGCTTGAGCGTAGGGCTGTTTCTCAAGTATGTAGTATGACAACAGGAATGAAGCACCCGAGAAAACGCTTGCGACGCCTACTCCCGACAAAATGTAGGACACCTCGCTTCCTCCCAGGAGGTTCGCGATGCTTATAGAGAGCAGAAGACCGCTCAACCCGCCCGCGAGGCTTGAGGCGGCAACCTCGGTTATGTCGACAACGCCCGCGACAGCTAT